>JAIBBU010000042.1 GCA_019694515.1 Oligoflexia bacterium
AAAAAGTTGGTATGAGGCTGTCCAAAAACTCAGAAATTTTGAGTGAATTAGCAGGCAGAGAGTGTAGGGGCTGAAGAGTAGAGAGGAGATTAAGGTCTAGGCTGTGGCGCCAGCCCTGGTAATTCTGAGGAGTCTTTCAATATTGTAGACTGCTAGTTCGAAGAGCCACATTGAGTTCACCATAGCGAGACCGCGAAAAGTGAACCGAGTGAATTTCCGCAAGTATTTCAAGTGAGCAAAGAGCGTCTCGACGGTGGAACTTCGCTTCTTTCGCATTCGTTGCCCTATGTCACTTTCGACACGCTTGAGCATTTGCTCAATTAGCGGCTGGCGGTGGGAAATGAAAAGGTTTCGACGCTCGGGTTCAATAGCGAGGGCGGTTTTACGAAGACATTTTTGTTTAAGCCGGCAGTCAGCGCACGAATCGACCGCTCTGTAAGAGCGCCCTTTAGAGTTATGAACGAACCGCCGCACCAGGCGCCGCCCTGCCGGACAGGTATAGGAGTCAGAATCCGGCTGATAAGAAAAATCTGCCAATGAAAACTCCCCACATTGTGGTCGAGCCTGGGGGATGTAACCCTCAATTTTCTTTTCTTCCAGATAGGTTAAGTTCCGCTGCGCTTTGTAGCCACCATCGGCACTGACGCGTTTCGGGGTAGTTTTGGCCCTTTGTTCAAGATCCTGCAGAACAGGAATCAGCTCCGCTGAATCAGTGACGGTGTTGGTGGCATAACCTCCGACCACCATTCGACTATGCTCGTCTACCGCTGCTTGCGCATTGTAGGCAGGTCCCCGCCAAGCCTTGCGGCAGTCAGGGTCGGTGATCGAGCACTTTTCAATTTTCCCAGGAACGTGCTGCTTTAGAGCCGCTCTTACCCTACGGGTAAGCTCCTTGCGGTCGTGCAGTGCTTTAGGTAACGGTGGCGGCGTAAAATCGTCCGGGTCATCGGAGTCATCCTGCTTAATATCTTCTTCAAGGCTTTTTTCCAGGTACGCCAAGTACTTTGCCAAATATTCAGGGCTCTTGAACGAGCCGGCATTTGCAAATCCCGGAATTAATGTCCCATCTACCGCCACATGCTCAAGGTTAATCGCGCCCGACTCAAGCCCGATCTCTATTGTCTGTTGTAATATCTGCGCTAGCTCTCGGTGAAATCTCTTGCGGAACAACGCTATCGTGCGAAAGTCTGGACGTTCCCCGCTGGCAAGGTAAATGAACTTTAGGTTTTCGGTCACAGCCCTCGCCAGCTCTCGGCATGAGCGCACACCACGCAGTTTGCCATACACCAAAATCTTCACCAGAACTGCAGGATTAAACCCAGGACGCCCCTCGCTCGAATACCCGTCTTCGATCTTCGACAGATCAAGCTCCTCAACAAACGCATCTATATAACGCGCTATATCTTCCCCAGGCACATACTCTTCCACTGTACGGGGAAGGAGCATTATCTGTTCTCGGCTCGCTGGTACTCGGAATTTGTTCTTCAAAGTAATCTCCTCTACCTCCTTGCTACCAGCTTTCGCCCCCTCTGTATCTACTCTTTCTCGCTACTTACACCCCACTTTTTGGACAGCCTCTATGTACCAATGCAGAGGCATTTTTAGCTCTTCGCTTTCGGGAGGCCTTGCGTGTGGCAGGGTCGATATTATGCGCTGCTCGATAAGTTCAAGCGGAATCCCCGACTTAAAAATGTCAGGAAAATCAAGAGCGATAGGTCTAACAGTTAGTTCCACCTAGTTAAGTCTAGCTGATCGGTGATGGTTGGCAATTAATAGTATGAGACAAAAAACCATCGCTCCGAGGGCTAGCTGCTGATATTATGTGAGATATGAATCGTTCCCAAAATAGTCCGGCAGGGGTAATAGGAGCTGCGGGGCTTTGCGCCTTTCTTGTTTTTTCGGCGGGAGCGTCATCGCGTGCGGTTGCTGCCGAGTTTAAAGCTAGAAATGGCGCTACGGCCGAAGCTGATAAAAAACCGGACCGCGAAGTCTTGATCACCTTTCAAAATGGGCCCTCAAGTACTGACTTTGTAAGAACTCGCACCAGAAGCGGATATCAAATCAGCGCGGTTGATTCGGCTTCTGGGGAGATTCTATGGGAGAGGGAAATTCCGTCTAAGAGTCCTCCGACGCTGGAGATGGCATATGGCGGTCGATTGGTGCCCTTAACTCTGGATATGTTGAGCAGACCGATACAGGAGCTTAAAAGCAGGGAGCTTACAGCTCGAAATGTTCCCAAACTTCATGCTCCTCAATCAGAATTTATTTTGTATATCAGCGCGTCATTGCAATTGAAGCCTTTTAATGAATTTCGTTTGCCTGCTGGAGTGTGCTCTCAAACCTTAGCGGTCGATTATGCCACCGGACGTACGGTTTATCAGCAAGTCGACATTCCAGGCTCTACAGAGGATCCGAATACGTTCGGCGGCCAGCTATTAGGAACTATCCGCTGGTATGACGGGATTAGTTCGGCTCCGTTGAGGACCGTTGATACATATACCCTCCCTGTAACTTCTGAGGGCTACCGATTCACACAAACCACCGAAACCGTTGTGTTAGACGATAGAGTCAGGGTGTTTAATTATCCTGCCCCAAAAGCGGGATCTCCTTGGTATTATGTGCGATTGCAGGGCTACGATAACCATTTGGGTCCCGGTGAATTTACCGTTGGTCCGGAGGAGCTAAAAGGAATGTTGGATTTAAGTAGTGGATTCGGCCCCACCGTGTTTACCAGAAGCGGCAACCGGTAAAATTCACAGATTTTCGGAAACTATCTAAAGACCTCGGCGAATAGCTCCATGAAGGTTCTATATAAGGAGCCAATTTACTTAAGGCCGGTTATTAGACCAGAGACCGCGGGCGATATCGCCTAGCGAGAGGTCAAAGGCCCTCTAAGTTTTTTTACTCTCCACGAGAAATGACCGAACTTCGACCATAGCGCCGAAACCCTCGCCGTGTATTTTTTTTATAAAGGTACTTGGAACCTTTTAGGGGGGGCAAAGTCCGCAATAGATCAGTCAAGAAGTGCTGGGGTTGATAGTGCGGATCCGAAGTGTCCCGATTAGCGTGGTAGCTGGGATCGGGATTTGGAGTGTTCCCTAAGTTCATTACGTCTCCTTAGTTGGCTCTTCGAAGTATATCAGAAAGGGAAATGACATGCTCTTCGGGGTGAAAGATAAAGGAGTCTCCACCCAGACTTCGTCGGTGGTACATACCAACTTTTTTAAGGAGTCGGCGAGCCCAACAATTCGATAATTTCATTGTAAGTCTGAATAGTTGGTGTTACTCGCGCAGATCCTCCCACTTCCAAAAAGATGGTAAGTTCTAACCGCAGACTAATTCCGGCCGCGCCCGCTCACTTCACCACCTTCAACTTGCCCCCCTGCCACTCCTTAAGCCGGAAGTTGTAGTCGGCAATCCGATTCTTCCATCCCACGAACTGCATCGTCGAATCTGCTCCGATGTTGGCCATTCTGGCTGTGATGCATGCGATTTCGCGATTGGGGCAGCTCGACACGGCGGTATAGATCTGCCGGGCATGGGTATAGGCCATAGCGGCGGCTTCGGGGGTCTTGGGGGTCTTTGTGCCTAGCTTCTCAGATAGTCTTGCCAGGAAGGCGGCGTCGATCGGGGGAAAGCCGAACGCGGCGACCCCTTCCAGCACGTCTGGAAAGGTCTCGATCACGAGCGGGGTTAGCGCGTCCGGTTCAGCCACAGCGATTTGCGGATGATAATCTAAATTGCGGCAAGCTTTGAGCATGTTCAGCATGTCAGCTTCCAAACCCACGTTGAAGATCGCGGATATGCCGTCGCTTTTCATGCGGAGTACCTGAGTCGAAACGTCGGCGCTAAAGTCATAGCTGACAACTTTGAGATCCGGAAACACCGATTGCGCGCCTTTAAGGCAGAGCTCCGCAAATTCGGCGTTAAGCTTGATCATTCCGGCCTGTTTCACTCCTCGCGATTTCCAAAGCTGCCCGATCTCACGGCAGCCGCGCTCATAATCCAGGTAGGCCTTAAAAGCATAAGGATTACTTTTCAGAACTGAGGTGGCGGCTGAATTATTTAGGAATAACTTCTTGCGGAGAGTTGCTGCGGAGGAGGCTGCCACTGCGGTGGGTGCAAACTCAACCCAGAGAGCGTCGACTTTATCCAGCTCTAGCATCTTCTGGGCTTCGGAGAGAGCGCTGGTGGGTTTAAAGGTATGATCCCCGAACTCAACCACCAAATTTCCACCCTTTGAATTGATCTCGTCCCGCGCCATTTCAATCCCGACCCGGGACTGAGTACCCCAATAAGCGCCCACGCCGCTTAGATCGGTAATGAACCCGAGCTTCACTGTTGGTGGCGTGTCGGCGTAGGCGGGAGTGACTACAGCCTGAATTACAAGGAGCAGAGCAAGCAATTGAATTCTACGCATAATGGTAACGGGATATAGAAATGCCGCTTAATTATACAACCGCGGTGGCTACCAACAATTGTTTATTTGAGGAGGATTCTTGGGGGGAAGGAGGGTATGTAACTGGGGCTTACCCGGTCTTTCTGGAGATCTGCACGATCTCCCCGGCCACCTGCTCTTCACGCTTGAAGCGAAAGTTGCAGGAATTTTGAACATCACATTTGACGCACTTTCTCGGATGCGGAGCTGCTACAGCTGTCTTTTCCCGGGCCAAAATGGTCATCATTTCATCAACGATTCCCTGCAGCCAGCGTTGCCGTTCGGGTGTGTTATCAATGCGGATACGGCGACAGCTCGGGCCCAGAATAAGATAACCGTAGGGAGGCTTCTTGCCCTCGAACTCCTCGATGAGCCGCATGTAGACCAGCAGCTGCGCGACATAGCGATCGTGAATCTTGCGAGCGAGAGGTTTGCGCTCAATCGGAATTAGAAAGCCATTTTCAGAGATCAAGGCATCCGGCTTGCCGGCTAATCCTTGAAGCTCGGAGACGTAGTTACGCACCGGCACGGACTTGCTGCCATCGATGCTCACCGTTTGAGTTTTGGCCTGGAGCCCAATCGCTTGCCGTTTTTTTCGGAGTCCAAGACTAATCGCGTCCAGTACGATCACGCTTACCACGATAATCATCATCAGGTAGACGATCTGTGAATCGAGCCCTGCTAAATCCGAAAGCAACCGCTCGAGGTAGTGTCGTATGGCGGGTGAGATTGAATCCATCACCTGCTCACTAGATAGACGGCGATTGCGAGACTCACGATCAGAACGATCCACTTCAAGATGCGAGCAAGATCGATCGATTCATCAAGGTGCGCAGCCCATTCGGTGTGAAGACGTTGCCCATCCTCGACGCTTTGTTGCGGAGCCCGCTGCACCTGTTCAATGGTCTTGAGACGCCAGGCCTCGGGGCACACGGTGTAGCTACCAATCTCTCCGGCCGAGAGAATGTATTTGCCGTAGTTTGTAAGCCGAGCCATACGATCCCTACCTGAGTACTGGTGCGCTAAATTTGGCCGCACCGACAGCCTAACAATATAGTTATGGATTGATTAGGGCACGGTAGGGCATAGGAAGAGCAACAATAAGCTAGGAGCTTCGGTAACTTAGGTAATACTCATCTGTGGTGGACGATTCAATCCAACAAATTGGGCAGCTAGAAACGGGACTTGTTGCCAAGGATATGAACCAGCCGCTTAACCATGGTCAGTATGGAAACGGCGGCTGCGCGATTGTTGGCCGGAGCTAACATTGTTGGTTCGTTCTTTTGAGTGGGCCTGAGATCGGCGGCAGTTAGGAAATCGTACTTGCGCGCATCGCAATCGGGTATATGCGCCGTTTCAATTAGGTACTGTGCTTCCGGTGTTTGGCCGTTCGTAATGCGCCAAAATGCATAGCGAGCACAGGCGGTTTTGAAATCGCAAAGCAGTTTGTAGCAGGAGCCGGTGGGGTCAGATTGAACGTCGAATTCAATATCGTTCTCACATTCCAGAAGGAAGTACGACTCGAGCGCGCTCTTCCAGACGCGTTTGGCCCGCCAGGCTGAAAGCTCATCTGGATAAAGCCCTTCCAGCCGGACATTATCCCCGTCGTAGCAAACCCCGGGTTGAAACCCTTCTTCAGTATGTTCGGTTAGTTGACCCTCGTTCAGCATCATTTCGGCATCCAAGGGGTAAATATCGACCTATCCGTGAGCTTTCTTTAAGGAACCTGCCGTGGTTCTTTCCCCGAGAGTGGCTTATAGTGGCTCGGGCGGTTGCAATCGATCTGCAGCTCATATACCCTTAGCTGCTTTAGCCCAATTATTCAGGGCGTTTACGAGCTTTATCTAACTACTTTTTTTATGCGCAGAGAGAGAGGATTTCGTTCAAGAGGCGGCCGAGGCGGTCGCGGACGTGGCGGCGACGGCGGCGGATATCGAGACGGCGGTGGCCGTGATGGCAACCGTGACGGCGGCGGAGGTGGCGGTCGCGGATACGGCAGAAATGGTCGAGGCGGCGGCGGCGGAGGCCGCGGTGGTCGTCGGCATGGTCGCGGACGTGGACGCGGAGGACGTCATCATAATCCCCGACAGTCGGCAGATTCAGGGAATCAACGTGAGCGGATCGCGATCGAGAGCGGCGTATTGGTGCTGATCGATCAATTCATGCTCGCTAACCCACAATTCATCGATCGCTTGAAGTCCATCATCGATGAGGGGCCGGATGCCAAGGATAAGGTAATCCGTGATTACGGTGGAATCGTGGTGGAGGTCTCCCCTGATCGCTACCGTATTGAACGTGATCCGTATGCTTATTCGATCGTTGTTCATCCGGAAGGGGATGAGCCTGAGTCAGAAGAGATTCAACAGCTTGCCACTGATGGCAAGGGCACGGTTTTCGTTGATACTCGTTGCTTGGCGATGATCGATCGCGAGCTTCTCGATGACAGCAGCTTACTAGACAAGTACAAGCAGCTCTGGTTTAGCGGCCAGGATAAGGCTTGTCGTGACCTGATTCGAGATAACGGTGGCGCCGTTCGTTACGGTTTCAGCCGGGCGGGGGATGAGCTTGGAGTGTATGTCATTCCGGGCCAAAACATCGTCGCGCTGTGGCCGGACGTTGCGGAGGGTACTGCGGCGGCGGACGCGGGTTCCGAAGCGTAGTCATTTAGGCTGGCGCCATATTTTGGAGTTCCGCTTATGTCGGAACCGGATTTTGGCGCGCAGCGCCGTCAAATGGTCGAAGAGCAGCTCAAGGCTCGCGGGATCTCTGATCCCGCGGTTTTGGCAGCGATGCTCAAAGTTCCTCGACACCTTTTCGTGCCCTTCGAATATCGTGCTCAAGCTTACACCGACCATCCACTTCCTTTAGGTCCGCAGCAGACGATCTCGCAGCCCTTCATTGTGGCGCTGATGCTGCAGGCATCGGAGATTAAATCCAAGAATCGGGTGCTCGATATCGGAACCGGCTCGGGTTATCAGACAGCCTTGCTGTGCGAGTTAGGAGCAGAGGTGTTCAGCATTGAGATCGATCAAGATCTGCATCGCGCCGCTGAACGCTCTCTTCGTGACCTCGGATACACGGCTAAATTGAGATGTGGTGACGGTTTTGAGGGGTGGCGTGAAGCTGCGCCTTTTGACGCGATCATCGTGTCAGCTTGTCCGGGCAGCGTGCCGCGAGGCTTGCCCCCGCAGCTAAAGCAGGGAGGTAGACTGGTGCTGCCGGTCGGAAGGACTGAGCAAGAATTGATTAAGTTTACTCGCACCGCCGGGGGCTTGGTTTCGGCGGACTTGGGAAGCGTCCGTTTTGTCGAGATGAAGAAGCCGCATTAATCGCACATCAGACGCGTTGCCCGCGCGTCACAGCGTTGATTGGAAGAGAGGGGGACGGATGGCACGGTAGCGTCACACGATCAGCGCGTCAGGCTCAAATTGCGACTCTCCGATTTGGAATAGGATCGCGGCTGTCTTGAAGAGGCAGAGTGGTCGACGCCACGGGTTTCGAGGGCTTGTTCATGTGCTGATGCGCAGGTAGGCCTCGAGTATCCTCTCCCGCAGCAACTTGTCGTCGGTCCAATTCCCGAGTGACTCAATGATCGTCTCAGCTTTTGCCGACCTAATGGCAGGACCAATCTGATTTAACCTCCGGGTATGAAGCCAATTCAGCGCTCCAGCAAAAATCTTCGGTAGGTTTAATTTTAATTCCGCGTATCGGTAATCTAGAATTGCCTGCACGGTTGGTTTCAACACCGGCTCAAGTTCCTCGCGAGACAGCTCCCTTAGAACACGCTGCAATATAGAAGAAGCGCGCCTGGCCAAAATTGTTTCCTGTGCCTCTCCCCAGATGGCTTGTGCAGGGGGGCTCAGAACTCGCTGCAGATTGGCAGCTATCACGTGAACAAAAACGGGTTCGGCTAAACTGCCAAGGTATATCTCAAGATCGGCCACATCTGCATCTCTGTTAGGCAGGATGGAGTTCGGGGGCCTTGAAGCAATTTCGCGATCAAAGACCCTGGCCGCCTCAACGGGTGCCAGTCCCCCAATCGTTGATAATATGCTAGCCAATCGGGGCGGAAAGCTCGCCGTGGGTTCAGGGCTCTGGGTTTGTCCCGTCAACGCTACAGAAGAATCTTGCGCGGTTTTTGCGGGGATGTGTGACTCAGGGTGAGCGCTGCCAACAACTTCCATAGGGGTCTTGGGATCTCGTTACTATTGCCTCCTTATTATGCTTAAAAGGCAACAAAATGTAAGGCGGCTCGGGCTAAGTCCCTTTTCGGCCGGACTCTCGAAAACAAATCGCCCTTGTTCCGCTCGGATTGGCAATTACCGCAGCGTGACTAAGTGGATTTCCCTGTTGACCGGAACATTTGAGTAGCAGCTTCAAAGCCTCTACAATCTAGGGCACTACGACCGGGCTCTTTTCTCGTAAGGCTCTTAAAGAGGTAATTTCATGTCACACTCTCCATCCGATCAGCCCTCAACTTTGGAAAAACAGGCCGCCGATTGGCCGCATAGTTATAATGAGTATCTGACCCATTTTGTACGAGCAGAGGGAGCTGATCGCGATCGCCCGCTTTCAGCGGAAGCTTTTGAGACACTCAGTGCTTTCAGGGCTGTTGTAAGTCAGATCGAAACGGCTGACGTCTCGCCAACGGGTGAGAAGCGTGCCGTTCTTAACTCTATTGCGGGCGACAGGCCTGTCAAAATGATGGCTGACGCCTGGCATGTCCAGCGGGTGATTGGACTGGGAGCTAAACCAGCCGCAGCGGAGCCGACGAGTGAGTCCGTGCCAGCCAAAGAGCCGCTCGGGGATTAGGCTGTAGCCAATTCGTCCAAAATGGCCCGAATCGTTCCGGGCGCATGCCCCTCCGCTCGGTTATTGATAATGATATAAGCTTCGACATCCCGTTCCAATGCACGGGAGATTAGCCGCGCCACGTCCTTTCGCATCTCCGGATTAGGGCGTTTGATCGTGTCGTATGGGGTAAATAACTTAACCGCATTTTCGTAAGAGACTCCAAGCGGCGTCAGGATTCGAGCTACATAAAAATCGGCTTTGAGTCCTCCAGCCTCCGCCGCCTTGTGCATCTGTGTTTTGAGCGGTGGCATGTAATTCCAGTGGTTGAAGCAGTGTGTAGCACCATGCTGGTTCAAGATTGCAAAATAATCGGGACTTAACAGTTCCGGGTTTCTAATCTCCGTGGCGTAGCGATAGTGCTTGGGGAGGGCCGCCAGAAAGCTATCCAGTTTAGAAAGGAACTTCAGATTTTGCAGCAACTCCCGATTGATCGTGGGGAACTGAAAAACAAACGGACCCGCATGCCGTGAGAGCTCCTCCAGTTGATAGGGTTTTAGTACCTTCTCGATGAAGACGGCAGGGTTTAGAAACTCCGGGTTCAGTTCGCCGGCGTACTTACCGTACCTCGGATGCAGCGGATAACGGGGAACGGTCAGCCGTTCCCAAACCTTAGAGATCCATCTGAAATTGTCTGGCACAAGGGCCGCGTACGACTGAAGCAGCTTCGAAGAGGATGGCGTATAGAAGCTGCTGTCGATTCCGACTGTTCTAAAGAGCGGGTAAGTCGCGTATTCGCCGAGGGACCGCGCCTTAAAATCCTTTTCATTCTTATACTGGTCAAAATAGATGATCCCCTTCCATCCGGGATAAGTCCAGGTGCTCGTTCCGAGCTTAATCTTAACCGCCAGCTCCTCAAGGCGGCGTCGATCAAGCTCACGTGCCGAGTCATATTCAGTCATATTAGCGCACAGTGTTCGATCGGCCGATAATCCGAGCCTTGGCTATTCAATCTTGACTCGAAGAGCGTAACACCGTGTACCCTCAGTTCAAGCGGATTCAGCTTGTAACCCTTAAGGAGCTCGCGGTTGAATGCTCCGCCCTTGATTCTTGCCAGCGTAATATGAGGAGTGTAGGACCGGTCATCCCGCTCGATGCCGAACGCCGCTAGATTATTTTCAATCTTGGCGTGAAGGGCGCGAATCGCTTCCAGGTCGCCATCCACGCCAGCCCAGACTATTCGGGGATGACCCTCTTCGGGAAATACGCCGAGCGCACCCAATTTCAGGATGAATCGGACCGAATTAGAGGCGGCATCAAGAAGCGCCGACCTAATCGAGGCAAGCCCGTTCTCCTCCGCATCTCCGATGAATTTTAAGGTGATATGTAAATTTTGGATCGGCACGATCGAAACTTTGCACGGTGCTGCTCGCAGCAGCGGGTCCGTTTTGGCGAGTGTGCGGCGCCATGGGTCATCGATCTCGATCGCAGTAAAGAGTCGCATCTCTGTTTAGTAGCGGCTCCCGTATTGCGGCGCAAGCGACTCCTAAAAAGCATGCGAAAATGGGTGCACGGGAGAAGCGGCTCTTACGCGGAGCACCAAATTTCTCCCGGCACCCATATTGGAGCCCCTTTGCCAGACTCCAGTTACACCTTCAGCGGCATGACGGCTGGTTACTTAATTGTAACCTTTGTTGCCACTGAGCTTTGTGCTTTTGCCACCTTAATGGTCAGTACTCCATTCGTATGGGTGGCATCTGCACTTCCCTGAGTATTGGCTAGGGGTAGTTCTATCGCTCGGGAGGCAGCGCCCTCGAAGCGCTCTTTGAGCAGATAGTTCTTCTCTTTCTTCTCAGCAGTCTTAGTTTCCTTGAAAGTCACAGTCAAAACCTTGTCTTCAAGGGTGATCTCCATGTTCTCCTTCTCCATGCCTGGAGCGTTAACATGCAGAATGTACTCCTTGTCAGTCTCTTCAACATCAATCGGAAGTACTGCCAAATTGGCGTGGGTCTC
The DNA here is from genome assembly GCA_019694515.1 of Oligoflexia bacterium. Taxonomy (GTDB): domain Bacteria; phylum Bdellovibrionota_C; class UBA2361; order UBA2361; family JBGSMV01; genus JAIBBU01. Next base: position 11,243 of record JAIBBU010000042.1, read on the forward strand.
CGAAGTCGGCCAATTGGTAAGCTCCATTAGATCTTCTAAGGAACTCCACGGCCATGGCCTAGAACGGAGAGTTGGACGCCGACGGCTAGGACTATTGAAAGATGACCATACCGGAATAAAATCCATATAATCCTCCAAAAAAATTCATTTTTTCCGAGTGCGCTAATCCTAAATATGAGCGCGCTCGCCTTCTGATCTTAGGTAAGCATTGGGGCAGGGCGTTTCAAGGGCCATGAGTAACCCTCACGCTCCAAAGGACATTTAGCTCATTCTTTGGGAGCTTTGATCATTAACACCGGGAGATCGGTGCGGTGGCGGATCTTTTCGGCGACACTGCCTAAAATCAGGTCTCCGATGAGTTTATGGCCATGGGTGGCCATCGCAATAAGATCGCAATGCTGGGCCGAGGCGATACTAAGGATCTCATCGGCGGGCTCTCCCCGCAATAGTTCGCTACCCACCTCGAACCCTTCGCTACTTAGTTCGGCGTTGAGGCGGGCTAGATAATTGCGATCGTCCTCGATCTCTTGAGAATCGCTTAAATTCAGCTTTTCTTGGTTCCGCGCCACAAACCCGTCCGCTACATGCACTAAAAGAATTTTAGAGCGGCATAGGCGGGCAAGCGGCTTGATGTGGTCGAGAATCACCGCGTCGGTCGAGGAATTTTCAACCGGCACCAAGATCTTGCTGTAGAGCGCGGTCGGATTGGTGTTCATCAACTCAGCCACTCCCGGGCAGTTTGGAAAAGCAGATATAAGTTAAGGGAAACGATCACGAATGTAGTAACCCACGCTAGCGTCAGCAGACCGGTCGAGGGACGAAAGTCTCCCATCTTCCGGCGATCGCCGGTAAAGAGCACCAACGGCACCACCGCAAAGCTGAGCTGCAGGGACAGAATAACCTGGCTGAGTACCAGCAGTGAGCCCACTCCATGTTCGCCGTACAGCGCCGCTACGATTACGGCCGGAACGATTGCGATTAGTCTAGTCACTAGGCGCCTAATCCATGGGCGCAGGCGAATATTGAGAAATCCCTCCATCACGATCTGCCCCGCCATTGTTCCGGTCAGAGTCGAATTTTGTCCTGAGGCCAGCAGCGCGAGCGCAAATACCACGCTAGCCCAGGGGTCGCCCAGCAGCGGCGAAAGCAGTTTGTAGGCATCCCCAATATCAGCAACGTCGCTATGCGGACCGCCGTGAAAAACCGCGGCGCTAACGATTAAAATTGCGGCGTTGATGAAGAAAGCACTTAAAAGCGACCAGGTAGAATCAATCGTGGCGTATTTAACAGCCATCCGCATTCCGGCCGGATCGCGACGGAAGGCACGGGTCTGCACGATACTGGAGTGCAGATACAGATTATGCGGCATCACAGTTGCGCCCAAGATGCCTATCGCAATATAGAGCATCGAGGGATTAGTGATGATTTCAGGACGCGGAATGAAGCCCGACAAGATCGGGTAAAATTCGGGGCGCGCGGCTAGTAGCTCGTAGAAGAAACATCCGCCGATAGTCAAAATCAGAGCTGCCACAATCGCTTCGATCGTGCGGAAGCCGCGCGACTGCAGGAACAGCACCAGCATCACATCCATCGCGGTAATCAGCACCCCCCATACCAGGGGCAATCCGAAGAGCAGATTCAGCGCAATCGCCGAGCCGATTACCTCCGCGAGGTCGCATGCGGAGATCGCAATTTCACACAAGATCCAGAGCAGGATCGTGACGGGCTTGCTGTAGTGATCACGGCAGGCCTGTGCCAAATCGCGGCCGGTTACGATGCCGAGCTTCAGGGAGAGATGCTGCAGCAAAATCGCCATCAAATTGGAGATCAGGACAACGGTGAGGAGGGTGTATCCGAACTGTGCTCCTGCAGCGAGATCGGTAGCCCAATTGCCGGGATCCATGTAGCCCACAGCCACCATCAAACCGGGACCGGTGAAAGCAAAAAGCTTCCGCCAAAAACCGGCGCTGTGGGGTATGGGCACGGAGGAGTGTGCCTCCGGAAGTGAAGGACTATGTGGCTCCTGGCGCCAGCCGGAAGTTCCTCTTACGACCACCCCGTGAGCGCCGAGCTCATTTGTCTCAGTCATACGTTACATTCTTTCAGGAGATTCGACTCCCAGAAGCTGCATTAATCGCTGCAGCCGGTCAAGGAAAAATAGCACAATAAACAGCCGAGCTTCGCGCAAAGCAGGGTTGTCCTCCTTTAGGATCGGGTAGTGGTGATAGAAATTGTGAAATTTCTGAGCCAGGGTGAAGGCATACTTCGCAGCCGCCGATAACTGCAGTCGATCGACTGACTCAGCTACTACCTTATCGATCCTGGCGAGCGACATCAGAAATTCCCACTGCTGATCGTCGATCTGAGCAGCGATCGCCCCGACGCGGTTCTTGTATTCAGTGAGCGCCTTCAGATATGCGATCTTACCTTCATCCAGTTTTCTAAGAATGCTGGAGGCCCGTACTACGGCGTTTTGCAGGTACGGACCTGTTTCGCCTTCAAAGGCGAGAGCTTGATCGAAATCGAAAGCGAGCACATGTATTTCGCCATGCTTCAACATGAAATAGCGCAGCGCCCCGATTGCAATGGTGGAGGCAATTTCTTCGATCTTTTCCTTTCGCAGCTCGGGGTTTCGGGCCTGGACCTCCTTACGACAGCGTGCGATCAGCTGGTCAATCAGGTCATCGGCTTTGACTCCGACACCTTTGCGTCCTGACATCTCAACAAAGCTGCGCTGCTGGTCTTCGGCGGATAGGGAGATTCCGAGCTCGGCCGCACAGGCCGGAGTCAATGCCACCATTTCATAGGTAAAATGAATGGTGTTATCTGATTCCTTCTCGTAGCCCAGCGCTTTCAGCCCCTGTTTAACGATCTTCTGCAGATAGGACTGCCGGTTATCTATGACATTGTAAACTCGCTTGGCGCCCCCGAACTTCGGATGTGTCGGCGATCCAGCCTCAGAGGTCGTATCCCAAAGTGCTCTTCCGTCGGGATATTTTCGCAGTTCACGATAATTGAAATCCAATCCCAGCAGCCCCATCTTCCAGAGCTGGTAGGCGATATCTTTGCCTACATAACTGACGGTGCCGTTTGATCGTACGATCACCTTCTCCTGTTCCTCTGCGTCGCCGGAGCTGGACTTGTCCGTGCTGAGCATCACCCAGCAGCCCTTGTTCTTGCCGGATTCGGCGAGGTAGATCGCTTTGCTGGCTTTTAGCAGCTCAAACGCCTTTGACCAAAATTTAAGCGCCAGGATGCCGCTCTCGCGAGGCAGCACGTCATATTCAACGCCCAGTCGCTCCATCGTATTGAGGTGGCAGGCCACGATTCGATCAGCGATGTGGCGAGCCAGCTCAGCGGAGGGATTGCCGCCATGCTCGATCTTTAAAAGTGTGTCCTGGCGCAACTTCTCGCGGGCTTTATCGGCTTCGTAAAATTGTCCAACCTTGGTATAGAGATCCCAACAATAGTAATCGAACTTACCTTCGATCTTTTTAACCTGATCCAGAGATTTCTTATCCAGCTCTTCGAATCCGACCACGACATCGGCGACCTGCACACCGGTGTCGTCGATATAGTTGTGCACTTCAACCGGATATCCAAGATGGCGCAGCATTCTTACTAAGGTATCGCCTAGCACCGAATTCCGAAGATGCCCGATATGCGCGGCCTTGTTCGGATTAATATTTGTGTGTTCAACGATAACTTTTAGGTCGCCGTTCTGCGATCCGCGTTCGGCACTGAGCAGCAGCTCCAGCACCACAGCCCGATCCAGGAACAGATTTAGATAGGGTCCCTCCGCCCGCACTTCTCGGACTCCGGGAATGCTGCCGCAAGCAGCGCAGATCTCTTTGGCAATTACCGGGGGTGGCTTACGGAGTGCTTTGGCGAGATTAAAGGCTAACCCCAGGGCCAAATCGCCGAACTTGGGATCGGGGGGAACGCTGAACTGAAAATCACCAGTTTCGACCCCGAACCGAGTTTTAACCAGTTGAACAAAGTGGCGCTTGATTGAGTTGTGGAGGTTTTCTAGGGACATGGCGGATAAGTATAGCGGAATGTTTCGTTAAAACAACCGCACTCGCGGGCTTATGCCAGGTAGCGAGCGCAGAAACTTTCGATCTCCGCGCTAGCATCGGAGACGCCGGGCACGGTGCAAAGTTCCTGCACTTTCATGCTTAGATCTGAGTATTGGGGCGCTCTGATATTGATATGCCCGACCTTGCGTCCAGGCCTTGGAGTCTTGCCGTAAAGATGCAGGTATACTGATTGACCGGCTGAAAAATCAGGTGCGGGTAGGGCGCCGATTAGGTTCAGCATGGCATTTCTCCCCAGCGTAGTTGTCGGGGCAAAGGGCTGACCCAAGATCGCGCGCAGATGAGTTTCGAATTGGCTGGTCTTGGCTCCGTCGATCGTCCAGTGTCCGGAGTTGTGTACCCGCGGCGCGAATTCATTCGCTAAATATCCGCCCCCTACCTCGAAAAACTCGATGGCTATCACACCGATGTAGTTTAGGGCGTTCAGCAGTCGAACCGTATTTTCGCGCAGGGCCGAGAGCTGCTCTGCGGAGATTTGGGGGGCGGGCGCAATCGAGCAACGCAGAATTCCTCCAGCATGCAGATTCAATACTGGATCATAAAAGGCGATTTTGCCTGTGCCATTTCGGGCCGCCAGCATTGAGATCTCACGTGAGAATCGGACGAATCCCTCGGCGATCAGATCGACTCCTCCGAGCGTCGCCATGGCGGTCTCGATTTCGGAGGAGCTGTTTACCAGCGCTTGTCCTTTGCCGTCGTAGCCCAAACGCCGAGTTTTTAGAATCAAGGGGAAGCCTAGAGCGTTGGCTGCGGCGTGCGCACTTGGCAGATCGCTAACTGCCACGAAAGGCGCGGTCTGCATTCCAAGCGATCTAAATAATTCTTTCTCCTTAAGCCGGTCCTGGGAAACTTCGAGAGCCAGTGGCGGCGGGGCGGTACGTGCATGCTCCGAGAGCGTGCGCAAAGTTTCAGCCGGAATATTTTCGAACTCAAATGTCACCACATCGAGGCCGCTACCGAAACGGCGCGCCAGAAGCTCGTCCTCATAGCGGCTGGCAACGATCTCTCCCAGGCCGGCGCAGCACGATTCTTCGCGGTCACTCCAAAATTTGCAGTTTACTCCCAGCGGTCGCCCAGCCTGCGCCAGCATTCTGCCCAGCTGTCCGGCACCCAGGATTCCCACTTTAAAGCCGGGTGCTGCTACCACAATCTACTTCTTTCTTGGGTCAGGTTGACTGAGAACCTCGGAGGTTTGCCTTTGGCGAAACTCTTCGTAGCGGCTGCGAATCTGAGGGTGCTTATTGCCCAATATAGCCGCAGCTAGATAGGCTGCATTCTTGGCTCCGGCCTCACCGATCGCCAAGGTGCCGACTGGCACGCCCGCAGGCATCTGTACGATTGAGAGAAGAGAATCCATGCCGTTCATGTTCTTGGTAAGAACAGGCACTCCGAGTACCGGCAAGCAAGTTTTCGATGCCGCCATTCCGGGGAGGTGTGCTGCGCCTCCCGCCCCTGCGATCACCACCTCGAGCCCGCGTGATGCTGCTGAGGCCGCATATTCGAACAATAGATCAGGTGTGCGGTGGGCTGAAACGACCTTGGTTTCGAAAGGAATTCCGAGCTTTTCCAGAACCGCTGCTGCATGCTGCATCGTCTCCCAGTCGGACTGCGAACCCATGATAATTCCGACCAATGCTGCGGCCATAAGATACCCCCAGAAAGTGGATACAGGATAGCTCTGGGGGCCCCGGGGGCGTCAAGTCGGGGTGTGGGTGCAAGATAATCCAAGGTTAATATTCCCGTCTCTGCTGCGCTCAGCCGGCAATGGAATGGGGTACTCAATACAAGGACAGATTTTCTGTCATTGCGAACCCGAGCTTGGCGAGGGTGAAGCAACCCCTAACATTATGTCGATCTGGGCTTTGTCTCTAGATAATCGTAAAAGTTTCTTACGAGCATTAAGGCTACGACTATTGGCTGGGAAATCTGTAGAAATGTTCTCCTAACGTCTGCAGTCCAGAGACCATTACGGCTTAAAGTTAGGGTTTGCTTCGCTTCGCTCGCAATGACAGGAATTCTGTTCTCGAAATACGTAGCATTTACGGCAGCGACAGACCTCCCGCGCTGGGGCATTCCCTTACCACCCGAGGCAGCGCTTCACAGGCTGCTAAACGCGCACTAGTTCGACCGAGCTTCCTACTATCCGGAGACCGGCGTGGTTTAGCCGTTTATAACTCAGCAAAGTGTTTAGCGCGGCTTTGCGGTTAAATTCCAGGAGACAGTGCGGATCTTCATTGATCATGAGCGCTCCCCCGAGCTGCCGCTGCACCAGGCTATGCTCCGTAAGAAGCGCCACGGTACGATCGACCTCAGCGCGGCTATATCGCGATGCCTCCGGTACCGCTGCAATTAGCCGCGTTCGAATCTGATCGGGATAAGGAAGGCGTGGACGAGGACCCTCCATGAAAACGCGGTCAAGCAAAAGCGCGGCGAGGCTGCAATTTAATCCCTCAATCTTACTGAATTCCAGGAGATCCTCCACTTGCTTAAAATAGGGCTTAGCAAGCAGCTCTTTCCAGTTGATGTTGTTGGACGGACTTCCCGCACTTACAGCTGCCGCCAAGCTCGTGAGACTCCCGTAAGCTGAGAGGTCAAGTTCGAGCGCCGCAGCGCTCCATAACAGATTAATATTATTTCCCAATAGCTGCGTGCGCTCCGCCTCGGGCATTAGAATAAAGCCGGGAATGCTACGGTCCAGCAGTGCAAGCGTGCCGGCAGGACACCGTTTAATGCGTTGATCAAGCCGGTCCAACTCCTCGACTGACAGCCTTCCGGCGGCGAGCTTGGCGACTTCCGAACTTAAGCCTTGCTCGAGGAGATAGGTCTCGCAGATATCCCGTTCCTCGGAAGTTAGGAGATGCGGACTCGCAAACAGGACAGCGGCCTGCACAGTTGGTGGATTGCTTGTTGGGGGCACAGCCCGAACCAGCTTCAGATCGGCAGGCCGAGAGGAGCACAGCGAGTCTAGCGCCTGCGTGGCGGACTGTTTTAGCGTGCCTGCCAATCCTGGGTTCTTGTCATCTCCAAAAATTTTTTGCAGCAGTTTCGCGTAGGCGGAAACAATTCTATCGACATTTGCGGGCCGCTTTGTCTCGGGCTGAATCGGAGTGAGGTTAGAGTCAGCAGCCAGGACCACGGTACGTTCCAGAATCTTGTAAAGATCTTTGAACTCCAGGAGCGCATAGGTTAGCTGGGCCTGCAGAATTCTCGACTCCCTGGTGGCGCGTCCATTCTGTTCCAACTCAGCGCTCTGTTTGCGAGCCCGCTCGGTGAGTCGAATCAGCCTTTCAATCGGGTGGACGACTGTGCGAAGTTCAGCGCGGAATTCGCTAGCGAAGAATGGCTGCGAACAATTGATTGACATGGTGGTATGGGTTCCTGCTAATTGCGGGTAGCCGCTTCGATAAGCGGCAAAGGCTCGACTGCATCGATCGTGCACCACATTCAGGAATTCCTCGAAGGGCGTGCCCTTGGCCGCTGTGCCCACGAGAATGTTGAAACTGCGCGGCTGCATGCGCATCACTAGCCGAGCAATCGAAAGCGCAGCAATCTGGTCCCCAAAATTGTCGTCGTCCTTAGAGAGCTTGGTAAAGGCGGTATCGACAGCCCGCAAGGCGCGTTCTAGACGCGGACCCACCGGGCGCGAGCGCTGGAGGGACAGATCGATATCGGGGAGGGCAGCGGAAACGGCGGGACTTCTTGGATCTTCAGGTGTCATTAGCGAAACAGCAAACAGCGGGGACAGACGCATTAAGGTAAGGGAGTTTGCATTCTTAGTCAAAGCACGATCGATCTTTTCAGAGGCGCGTGGGGGACGGTTTGTAACATGCGATGTTTCTTAGTCTGAAGTTCGGGCTATAATTAGGAGGCCTGCTGGAGCCCATCTTATAGGTCGGGAGGGGTTAGATCTCGTGATGCTTAAAGCGCAACGCGAGCGCCACACGGCCCACCTATCGCAGCGCAGCAGCGGCTTAGCGAAGGCCAACATTTGGAGCGAGGATATGTGTATGAGCGAACCTGGTTTAAATCCAATTCCTAACCCTGACTTGACCGAGGAAGAGCGCCGTATTGCGAGCTTCCTGGACCGGGTAAGTAGGGCTGGACGACCGGGCCAGCTGGCCGAGCAGCTTGAGGCCGCGGGCTTTCCTGATTTGCGTAAGACGGTCCTTGCAGACCCGCGCCATTCCACCCCGTTGGATCATCAGCCCGAGTAAATCCAGCTTAAGTGCCGCCCGGCCGATTGTGACCGAAGGTGGAGGCGGCAGATCCGATGTTAATACCTGACAGCGAAGGATTGCCCGCCCCCGCTCATGCTGCGGTGAGGCAGGCAATACCAGCCATGTCTTCGTAGACCTCGTCTGTCGAATGCCGGCGAGTAAAGTCTCGTGCGCTTACGCCGCCTGCTTGAACTCTTCGCAGGGGGCATTCTTACCGTAACTTATCTGCTCGCTGTTGGTGTAATCGTCGTAAAACCGCTGCAGCTTTCTGCGCAGCATCAGTCTTGATCGGTGCAGTCGGGACTTAACCGCGGGAACTGAGATTTTTAGAATTTCTCCCACTTCCTGATTGGACAGTCCATCCACATCGCGCAAGATAAAGATCACTTTGTACTCCTCGGGCAGTTTGCTGATCGCTCCTTCCAGCTTCTCACGCAGTTCATGGCGAGAGCTTAGATAGCCGATATCGGAGGAGTCGCTTCGATGCATACTGAGATTTTCTTCGCTGCCGCTATTAGTAGCTTCTTCTAACGGCATCGCGGCCTGCTGCTTCCGCTTTCTTAACTTCATGAACGAGGTGTTAACGGTGATGCGGTAGAGCCAGCTTGAAAAAGCGGACCTTCCTTCGAAGTAACTAATCTTGTTGTACACGGTGAGGAAGACATCCTGCAGAATTTCTTCGGCGTCCTCCGGATTGCGCGAGATGCGCATCGAAAGGTTATGCACCTTTTCGCTGTAGCGGGTCAGCAGAGTTACAAAACCGCTCTTATCACCCTGCTTAAAGTCATGCACCAGTTCGGCATCACTGCGCTGATCAATCATTTTTCCCTCACAAGTAGTCACGTTTTCCTATCTGCCAGAGCCAGCTCTCAATCTGACCCTGAACTGCAACCTTATGTGAGAGAGTGTGTCAGTTCCGTGACACCGAGTTGTCACGGTTTTGTATCAGGGTTGTAGAACTTGTGTAAAATCTGCAACGTTGCGTCTTTGAGTAATTTCGCTATATTACGAACACTTTGCATCGGTCGATCGGGCGAATAACCATTCGCCGCTTTTAGAGGGGTCTTATGAGTGGGGAGCGTAAAGTTAACTGCATTAAGCTTGGCCAGGAGCTTCCGGGGCTTGAAAAACCGCCGTTTCCCGGAGAATTAGGGCAGCGCATTTATGACCAGGTTTCGAAACAGGCCTGGGCCATGTGGCGCGATGATATGCAGATTAAGGTACTAAACGAGTATCGCCTCAATATGGGCAATCCGCAGGACTATGAAGCGCTGATCGAGCAGATGCAGGCTTTCTTAAATCTGAAGGGCGGCAAAGTGGCTGAGGTTGAAAACGCTGATCGGGGGCGGAAGAA
>JAIBBU010000013.1:2500-81340 GCA_019694515.1 Oligoflexia bacterium
CCCGAAGTATCCGATACCTGGATTCAGACCAAACTCATTACTACCTACGTTCTGAATAGACATCTCAATGTTTTTGATATTGATACGGATGTGCGAGACCAGGTGGTGTATTTAAAAGGAACTGTAGAAACCCCCATAGAAAAGGATCTGGCCGAGCAAATTGCCCGTTCCGTTAACGGAGTAAAAAGCGTGCAAAACAACATCGTCGTTGATGCGGAAAAGGGAGCTATTGCAAGGCGCAGCCCACGCAGCAGCGATGATCGCACCTTTGGGCAAACCATTACTGATATGACTACGACGGCCAGTATCAAGAGCAAATTTCTGGTGAACCAGAATGTGCATGGGTTGGAGATTAACGTTGATACCAAATCAGGAGTCGTTACCTTGCGGGGGAAGGTTCCTAGCAGCGCAGAAAAAGAGCTGGCAGCCAAGATCGCCGAAAATACTGAAGGCGTTGAACGGGTTAACAATAATTTAACTATTGGATAAAGGCTCAATTTATAGGGCGGCGGCTCGCGGAGCGCCGCCCTGTCATCCGTGCATTACGTAAGGGAAATTTATGAATATTAAAATCAGCGCTTTTCTTCTTTTGATCTTCCTATTCCTTGGAGGTTGCTCCACCTGGGACAAATTAGATCGCACCGAACGCGGGGCAGTGATCGGTGGTGGCACAGGTGCTTTGGTAGGTGGTGCTGCCGGCAGCACCACCGGGGCTGTGGTGGGTGGTGCGGCGGGAGCTTTAGCCGGCGGAGTGATCGGGCATGAGACTGAGGACCGAGATTATCGGCGCCGTCGTTAAATGTTTATTCAGGAGGGAGCGCTATGAAACATTCGCTGATCTGTGCACTGGGATTGACGCTAATGTTAGGGCTAAACGGCTGCGGGGGTGATAGCAACGGCGGCTCAGCTGATTCAACCGTGACCCGAATCGATGTGGAAACTCCGATTCTGAATGTCGGGCAGAGCACTGTTGTCAAAACCCGTTTTTCGTTTTCGGCAAATGATGTTTTTGACGACGGAGAGATTGTGGCGGTGGTATTGCGGTTGCCGGCAGGCCTCGCATTTCGAGATAGTAGTGCGGAGTTGGATCTTGTTGGTGGGCCGGATGATCCAGTGGGTGCCTTATTGGCCAACTGTAATACCGGGGAGTCCTTTTTGGTGTTTAATTTAGATGCCAATGACCTGGTATTTGCACGAAACCCCAACGGCAACGCGGATGCCGAATTAAAGCTCACGGCGGATGCGCTTGCAGCGACCCAGCCAGGAAGCGCAATATTGGCGAGAGCTGATGCCCTCGCGGCTTTTCAATGCGGTTTAGCCTTTGATGCCGAAGCGTCGGCTCCGGTCGAGGTTCGCTAGCTGATTTCCCGAATTCGGTTTGCTTCGTAGCGCGGCGACGGCTGATTGGATGGCCAGCCGCAGCGCTATTGAAGCGGCACCTTTTAAGCCGGCGCTAATGATTGAGTGGCGTGCGGTTGTTGTGCCGCCGTCAGAAGCTACGCCCGCACCCGTACTGGACTTATGCATCCGCTTGCGAAGCAGGATCGTCAGAAGGGTTCCGCCAATAACGTAGGCCAAGGTTTTAGAGTCGAACCATTCGCGGGGGTCGAATTTTTTCTCAAATGCTCTAATTTCATCGTGCAGCGCATCTCCCAACCTGCGGGGTACCTCTTCTAGACTGCCGAGCAGTTTATCCACCTCAACGATGAGATTGGTTTTAGCAGCGTCAAGCTGTTCTCGTAGCTGTGGATTGCCGTTAAAGGCATCAAATTTGGTTGTCATTGGCGGTTTACCCGTAACGTTCTCCAGAGCTGAATGATGCGGCCCTCCTGCAGCATAAGCCGTCGATTAGCCCAGATTCGCATGAAAAATGCCGCTGCAAAAAGCACAAACGCAGCCACCGCGAACACTATAATCATAGGCACCTCAGGCCAGATCGTGACTCCCAAGAGCACGAACGTCACCAATAAAGCAAGCGCTCCAAGGAACATGAGTCCGGCAGCCGCTGCTGCTAACAGCACCGTTCTCACAAGCTGGGAGGACTCCCGTACGAGATGGGGAGCTAGAATCATGTATTCTGCGGCAAGAAATTCATTCAGAGCCGATCCGGCAACCTTGAACTGCTCGGCGGAGACTCCCCATTTTCCTAACTGCAAAATTTTGGGGGTATTGGTCCCGTTGACCCCCATTTGAGTAGCGTCATCCATAAGAAATGGCTTCCTTTAATAGCCCGCCATCTTGTCACGACGGCAATAGACCCGGCATGACAGCGCGCAGTCCGTACCATTGCTGACGGTGGTCATAGAGCAATCTTAGCCTACGAGTTATGACTGTTAGGAACCTTAATCAAATAGGAGTGGATATGAAAAACGAAACGGTCGCGGAAGAGAACGGCTGGAGCAAGAAAGCGCTCAAGGCTGGGGAAGAACAGTTAGAAGCCGGAGGGCAGGCGATAAATAAGCTCGCTGATAAAGCTGTAAACTACGCCGATGAGCTCGGTTCTCGCGCCGCAAAAGTGGTGAAGGAGAATGGCTCTAAGCAGATTGAGCGCATGAGTTCTCATGTTAAGGATGAGCCCTTGCGATCGATGGCGATTGCAGCGGGAGCAGGTATCTTGCTGGGCATCTTCCTGCGTAAGATCGCTTAGTAGTCAGGCACGCTGGGTTTTCGAAGCGTTCATCTTTAAACCGATAGGAATTAATATGCAGAGAGTACCGTTTTTAATTTGGCTATGCCTTCCATTGTTGACTGCCTGTCAGGGCTCTCATCAGGAGGTCGTCGAAGAGCGCAAGGAAGCCCAGCGTGAGATTTCACAGGCCCAGGATAAGGTGAATGAGGTGGAGCGAGAGGCGCTTGAAGATATTGCGGCAGCGGGCACCAAGGGGCCAGCAGCAGTCCAACAAAAGAAAGTGGAAGCTACCAAGGAAATCGCCGAAGCTGAAAAGGAGCTCGACAACGAAAAGGTAGAGGCGACCAAGGAGATTACGGATGCTCAGCAAGATGCCGGGGAAACGGCAGGGTCATACCGTCACGAGTAAGTTGCGTGAGTTTTTGAATTTACTATTTGACCGGGGGGCGTAATCGGGGGATTACGATCGAGGCCAGAAATAGAATTACAAATATAAAAAAGAGGATCTGCGCAAAACCGGCCGCCGTGCCGGCAACTCCCCCGAACCCCAAAACCCCTGAAACCAGCGCGACAATTAAGAAGATCAATGCCCAACGTAACATACTATTCAACTCTCCTTTCCTGAGTTGTTTAAAAACTCTCAGCGTCTCGAGTTTCGCGAAGCGGCTCCCGTTGCGATATGACTCGGGTCATGTAAATCAGCCCCCCCAGCAGGGGGGAGCACGCTCTTGTTGGGCTGATTATTGCACCGCGAGAGCTTCCAATCCTTGCATGTTGATGATCCTGATGCGCGCCGGCGTAGTTAAATCCAGGATTTCATCATCCTCTAGGGCGCGGGTGACCCGAATCGCAGTCTCCGCGGTGGTACCTACTAGATCAGCTAGCTCTTGGCGAGTCATTTCAACTACATAACTCGTGCCTTCATCCTTGAGGAGACCAAAGTCCCGTACCACCGAAAGTAGTGCGGTGGCTATGCGGACCTCGACGCGCTCATGCGCTAGTAGTCTTGAAAGATCCTCCATGGCTCTCAATTTCTCCGCCATCGTGATCCCGAAATCCTCGTAAAGCTCCTTTCTTGTTTCGAGCATGCTTCGAACGGTCTTGGTATCGAGAGCAAGTGCGCTAGAAGCGCGCTGCGCTCGGATAGTAAAGGGTAGCGGAGCATCCTGGAGCGCCACGATCAGGGCGTAGATGTCGCCCGGAGGCAGCAAGCCTATCGCCAATTCTTTCCCGCTGGTCGAGCCTTTGACCAATACGAAACGCCCGCGGGCAGGGATAATGCATTCTGATGTATGATCGCCTTCGGAAGCCACTAAGGCTCCAGCATCATAGCTCTTGAAGACCGCTCCTTGAACCAGAGCCGTAAGTTCCGCCTCCGGCAGCGTCCTAAAGGGATCGACACGGTGAACAAATTCAGCCGGTGTTAGTTTGCCCTTGCCAAACTGCACCTCATCAAAGGCCTCGAATTTAGGCCGTCTAGCCTCCGTTTGACGCTCGATGCGGCTGTCGGTTGCCTCTTTATCGCTGGCTCGCCGATTCAGTGCAATCTGCAAGGCGGTTTGGAGATGTCGTTCATCGAAAGGTTTGAGAATATAGCCGTACGGCTTTGCGCACTTTGCGCGACCCAGTGTTGCCTCGTCAGAGTAGGCGGTTAGAAACACAATCGGCACCTCAAGTGTTTCCCAAATCTCTTGGGCGGCTGTAATGCCGTCCATTGCGCCCTTCAGAACAATATCCATCAGCACGATATCGGGCTTCTCCGATTTGGCGAGTCCGACGGCCTCCTCTCCGGTAGCGACACTGCCGACCACCTGATAGCCTAAATGCGTTAATGTATCTTCTACATCCAGCGCGGTAACAGCTTCATCTTCAACGATCATTACTCTATTCATTGATGCGGACCTCCTCCAATTTGCGGGGTTTCTTGTATGCGAGAACAATTCGATAAGACACGCCAGTAGTGGTATCGAGATCTACCGTTCCATCGAGCTGCTTGGCGAGCATGTCAATTAGGCGCAGCCCCAGCGATCTCGGCTTACTCTGGCGTGATTGAAAGCCGATACCGTCGTCCTTGATCACCAGCAAGATGCCCTCTGTTCCAATGTCCTCGATCGACAACGAAATCGTGCCGTGGCGGCCATCGGGGAATGCATGGTTTAGCGAGTTTGTGACGATTTCATTAATCAGCATGCCGAAAGGGATCGCTCGTTCAAGATCCATCGTTACCCCCTGCGCATGCACGCTAGGCGTCACACGCTCGCTCATGCCGTGCGACCTCAGCAATTCTGCGCATAGGCGCTCGCAATATAACTGAAAGTCGACGTTCCCTAGATCTGTGCCGCGGTATAGAAGCTCATGCAACAGCGAGATTGACCGGATGCGGGACTGACTCTCATCGAAAACGTCAGCGCCGTTGCCGTTGGGCAGCTCGCGCGACTGCAGCTTAAGTACGCTGGAGATAACCTGAAGATTATTCTTTACGCGGTGATGGATTTCGCGTAACAGGATCTCCTTCTCTTTAAGGGAGTGGCGAATGCGGTTTTCATCCTGTTTGGTGCGCAGTTGCAGCTCTTGGGCGTGGTTAACTAACCGCCGGACCATAAAAAAGATGCTGAGTGAACCCAAAAGCGCTAGCCCTACCGCGCCTAGAAAGAACTCTCCCAGCTGAAAATTCACGGTTTGATACAGCCGCCGTGCGTTGGCAACGGCTACCACAAACGCACCGGTCTCGGGAATTCGCGCGTAGGCGACAAATGACGGTTTGGCGGCTGATATGAGCGGCTTAATTATGCCCAAATCCTCGGTCTGTGCCCGTGTGCCGATTTTGTGAGCAACTTGGTTAGTCTGCGCCGACAAGAACAGAGTCAGGTCGCTCGATTCGCTGTCGACCTTAAAGAGATGCATGATCTCCCGCTCCGGAGTAGCAAAAAAAAGCTCAACACGATCTAGCTGCGGGGGAACGCGACGCAAAACCGCCTTGGCCTTGTCCGTATTGGTAAGGAAGAAATCGGTTACTAATTTCTTGCTCTTCCCAGCGCGGTAGCTATGAATCATTAAGAAACGCGCAGTGCGGTTGACTTCTATAGGCCCCTCGATAGCAACTCCATCCTCTGGTGTGCGCCAGGTGTTGTAGTGTTCCGGTAAACCTTGACCAATCGTCACAACCGGATGGCCCTCTTCGTTCAGTCGCGCAAACCCTTCGATGCCTAAATTGAGTCGCAAGCTTTGCCACAACGGGTCAGGACTGCCGAGATCTCTCGAAATCGTTCGCCCTGAGAATGAGAGATAATTCCCAGCAAAGCGCGCATTAGCGCGCATCTCTTTGAAAAGATCGCCGATGGCTTCTGCTGAGTTCTGCGACAGATCCGCAACTTTTTGATCGACGAGGGTCGTCATCTGCTGATAGAAAGGCAAAACCGCCAAGCAGGAAGTCACCAGAGCGATCACTAGAACTCCCAAGGTCGAATGCAGCGTAATCGAGCGCCAGATCTGCAGCGGATTGAAGCCAAAAGCTTCCTGATCCAGCCAGGAAATGGCCTCAACTCCGAGTCCCAGAATCACCACGGCACTCCCCGCCGAGAGCGACATGGGTGGGTTCTTGCCCCAGCCGTAGCCCGCTTCCACACCGGCGATATGTCCAAAGAAGGCTGCTCCGCCGATGCCTAACAGCACCACCCCAAGGATGCCGATCAGCGGCGCCACCAGAGTGCGGTCTAACTTGGTATGTAGCAGCAGCGGAGAAAGCGCGGCCAAAAAACAGGCCAACGCAAAATTGGGAGCCATTCGTCCCGGATTAGCGGAGCCCTCGGCAAACGGCGGAGCGCTAACTAAAAGCTCGTCGAGCTTTAGATCGGTTGCTAGAATGTATTCGAGTAGTGTGATTCCGGACAACAAGCCGACCGCGCACCCCAGCGGCAAGGCGAAGCGATGGAGCGGTCTCGTCAGATCGACCAGCATTACACCCAGCATGGCTAAACAGAGCGCCCCGTTAAATTGAATCGGGGCGATCTCCATACTGGCGTTCAGACTGATCGGAAAATCATAAGCACAGTGAGCAGCGGCCAATAATCCAAAAACGACGCAGCCGATGCCGCAGGCGGCGGCGATGCGATCAGTGCTCGGCATGGATTTTATAAATCCCCACCAACTCATCTTTAAAGAATCCTGACTCACCTAGCTTCTTTGTCCCTGTTTAACACGGTGTACCTTAGCAAAAATTGATCACAAATACTTGCCTAACTCGCTACCGTGCGATGGTGGCTCATGAGCCAGATCATGCGAGCCCGGTGGTGCCGCGTGCTACTAAAGATGCCAAGATGCAACAGATCCGGCCTCCTACGCAGTTGCTAGCAGATCAAGCTGGAATCGACCCTCCAAGCAGCCTTTCGGCCCTAATCGAAACGCTAAAAGAATTGGGGTTTAAAAACACCTTGAAGGTACAAGCGGGGGAGCTCTTTTGCTCAGAATCTGACGAAAAGTTTACGCCGCAGCGGACCGCAATACTAGGAATATATCGTTTTGAAGGGGCTTCCGATCCCCAGGATCTCTCGGTTGTTTATGCGGTTGAAACCGATAATGGTACTCGTGGCGTAATTCTTGACGCGTTCGGACCTAAGGCATCGCCGGAGGTCGGCGCTTTCATAGACCAGACAACAGATCGACGTCAAGCCTCAGAGATTGCCTCGGCCCTGCCGACTGATAGAACAGTAATTCTTTCTAGTGCACAGAAGGAAGGCGCTCTAAATTCCCCTAAGCCTCCTCAGAACTGAGCGCCGTCATGTAATGACGGTGGTTGTTCCTCGGGATCATTTTACTCCTCACCAAAATGATCTAAGTATTAAAGCAATGGAGAAAATGGTGAGAACAAACGCACGACGATATCAGACCGAGCTAAAGCACCTTTACGAGACGCTGCATTATCTAAGTGATGCGGGCGTATATACACCGCCCTCTAGTGCTGATGAGCTGCAGATGATGAGACTCTTAAACGGAGAGGGTGAGAACCGTGAGGAAAAATTTGTAGAGTTAGCCTGCAAGATCGCCAACACTCGATATATTCGTATTCATTAGCAAGGCCGAAAAAGGGCCGATTAAATCCGTGCTACGAATAGGGCTCCTGTTATTATTTATAAGAGGAGGGAATAGCGAGATGGAGGAATTACCATCAGTCGCTGAGGGCACAGTATAACTAGCGTTCCTGAATCACATGGCAGTTCGTGCTCCTACAGCCAGCTGCGCGAACGCAGCATTGCTGAGGTTTATTGGGATCAGCAAGTTATACGCATGCATCGACGCTCTGCTCTGAGAAGATTTCGTATTCTTTGTTTTTTTCAGTGATGCCTTCACTTTTTTGGAAGCAACTACCCTTAGATCGCTGATTGGGCTAACAGGGAGCATGAGCTAGTTTAGACTGGTGGCTTCTATTTTTGTTATAATATTGAGGTTCTCATGAGACGTTTGGACGTTTATCTAAAGTCCGGCCTTCTAATCATTGTTGGCGCACTTTTATTCACTGGCTCGGCCCAGGCGATATCGATCTTTCCTGGCGAAGGCGGAGGAGCAAGTCCGCGTATTGGCTCAGTAGTAAATATTGACTGCGGATTCGTTAGAGACGGAATTGAATTAGCAACCGCTCTAAATAGAATGCCGCTCAAGGTTTGTACCAAGATTGCTCCGGGGAATGTAAATAACGGGCAGAAGAAGATGGGACTTAGCTGCTCAGCGAGCGGGGATCCTTCGTCTCGCTCTCTTACGCTTCAGGCTAGTTCGCCAAATAAGCGGATCAACGTACTGTTGAGTTTGAACCTTCCGGATGCGAATGGGCTTATCGATGGCGATATCAATGTTAGAGTGGAGGATACGCTTAGTGGGGGAGACCTGGCGTTCTATAATTCCCGTGTCACCTTGGTGAAGGGAAAATCATTCGACATGTATAGTGAACATGGTAACGACATGGATCTGCAGTCTATGCTGTCATGTCTCATGACAATAGAATAATCACGGGGCTGTAACTTCCTTTTGAAAGCTGGGCGGTTAGCTACCCTAGAGTGGTCTAACCGCCCCCAGCTACGGAAACACCTTTTTCATTTCCGAATTACTAATTGCTAATAGCGATGCTCCCCGTCATTGAGCTCATGATTGAGGCTCCTGCGGTAAGCATCGTGATCCCGCTCTAAATCCCGCCGCTCGGCGCTGGAGAGATAGCCATCTGCTCGGTAACGCGCATATTCGCGCTGCAGTTCAGCCTGGCGGTCCTTCAGATCTCGCACTTCGCGAGCGCTTAGCTGGCCGCTTTGTACTCCATGCCATAACTCGCGCGAGTCCCAAGCTGCTCCGTCACCGGAGTTAAACGCCGGCTGTCTGTATTGAGTCGGTCGCTCTCCAAACCATCCTGGATTGCCCCAGAAAGGTCCAGGCCGCCATTCCGAGTGGTTGGAGTACCCCGGTCTCTGGGGCGCGACTGGGTAGTGACCTCCAGTCGGCCAATACTTGCGCGCCTGACCGGGCGGAATTTTGTAATGAGAATAGTCGTGGTGTTTGCTTTGATGATGCCAGGAGCGCGATTCGGCGCTGCTGATTTCAGGTATCAGTAGTAGTCCCAAAGCCATAATAGCTAGCATTTCTTTTTTCATTTTCCATTCCTTTCAGAAAATATCTCAAGGCCCAATTGGAGTGCTGTAAATTTGCGCCTCTTAAAAGACGCCTATTTCGGTCTCAATATTCGGTTCCTAAAGGTGACGGCGCGGGAGTCTGAACGGTTGACAGGGCTATGCAGTTAATAGGCGCATGAGTTCAGAAAGCGCCTGATGGAGATCATCCTGGGGGTGCTGCTAGCGGGCAGGCCCCTGGCGGGCGTGGGCGGGTTATGCCAGGACCTTGCTGATAGCGGCTGCAACGGCGTCGATGTTTTGGAGATTCAGCGCTGACAAGCAGAGTCTGCCATTTCCTACTACATACATGCCGTCGTTATCCTTAAGTCTCGTGACCTGTACTCCTGACAAACCAGTCATTACGAACATTCCATGCGTCTTGGAAAAATGGGCGAAACGCTCTTGATGACCGGCATCGGCAAGCTTTGCAGCAAGCTGATTGCGATTGCGGTCCAGCCGCAGGCGCATCTCATTAAGCTCTTTCATCCAAAGCGCTCTTAGCTCCGGAGTGGAAAGAATTAGGTCGACGATCGCAGCGCCATCCATCGGTGGATTGGAATAATTATTTCTGATGTCGGTTTTTAGCTGCGAAAGGACTGTTGAGGCGTGTTTTGCAGAACGGCAGAATAGGTGCAGAGCGCCGACTCTGCGGTTGTACATCGAAAAATTCTTAGAGAACGACTGCGCTACGAGGAACGGCAAGCCGCGTCGACTAAAGGCCTTAATACTTTCTAAGTCGGCTTCCAGTCCCAGGCCCAAGCCCTGGTATGCCATGTCGAGCAGGGGAACCAGGCCACGTTCTTCGCAAATCTGAGCGACTTCAGTCCAACCCTGAAGATCTAGATCCAGCCCGCTTGGGTTATGGCAAACTGCATGCATTAACACTACAGTTTGCGGCGCCGCTGCCCGCAAACAGGCCTGCATTTCACTGGGCAGCAGCCGATGGCTGTTCAAATCGTAGTAAGGGTACTGAGAGATCTTGAATCCCGCGCGCTCAAACAGACTGATATGAACAGGCCAGGTCGGTGCCGAAACCAGGATGGTTTTCGTGTTAAGATGCCGGCTTAGAAAATCTGCCGCGAGCCTTAAAGCGCCGGTTCCACCCAAACTCTGCACCGTGACCACAGCTTCGGGATCGACCCAGCTGCTGCCGTGAATTAGGAGTTCCTTTACGCGAGTGCTGAAGCTTTCCGTGCCCGGCATCCCCAAGTAATCTACCAGCTTTCCTGCTGCTAATTTTTCATGCAGCAAGGTCTCGGCCTTCAAAGCAGCCGCCATCTTTTCCAGACGTCCGGACTCGGCGTAATAGACGCCCACACTCAGGTCTACCTTGTTGGGCCGCGGGTCGGCTAAATATTGCTGTTTAACGCCGAAAAGTGGATCTGGTGCGGCTTCTACGACGGTATCAAACGGATTACTAAACACACCAAATTCCTCCTTGAGTGCAGCCTGGCTCATGTGGTTCCTATCATTTTTAGGATTGGATTTTCCCTGCAGGGCATGAAAATTCTATCATTTTTGTCTCGGAAAAGCCTAGAAAAAACCCGCCAACAGCCTGATGCGCAATAAAAGCGCTTACTGCTAAGGAGGTGTTTGCCTCGTCTCCAAAGCCGCGGTAACTTGACAATTGTATGCAAGGATACGGAGGGAAAACTTGAAAGAACAATCTAACGGACTAAAATTTTCGACGTTGGCAATTCATGCCGGGCAGCCACCGGCCAAGCCCTACAATGCGGTGATGACTCCGGTTTATCAGACCTCAACCTATGTGCAGGCCTCTCCGGGCACATTTGTGGAAGGCTATGATTACGGTCGGACCGCTAACCCCACCCGTACTGCACTGGAGGAAAATTTGGCTGCGCTAGAGGGCGCGAAGTTCGGACTTTGTTTCGCCTCAGGATGTGCGGCGATGTCGGCGGTGCTTCATTCTCTGAACGCGGGCGATCATGTGGTGCTGTGTGACGATGTGTACGGGGGCACCTTTAGATTGATTGATAAGGTTTTTTTGAGGATGGGGATCACGCACACTACCGTGGATATGTGCGATCTCGCGGCGGTTGAGAAAACGTTTAACAAACAGACCAAATTGGTTTGGATCGAGACCCCCACGAATCCGATGCTTAAGGTGATCGACATCGGGCGCATTGCGGCGATGGCCAGGGCCCACAATTGCCGGGTGCTGGTTGATAATACTTTTGCCTCGCCCTATCTCCAGACCCCACTGACGTTGGGCGCTGATATCGTGTGTCACTCTGTAACCAAGTATATTGGCGGCCATTCGGATGTGATCGGCGGCGCCTTAATGTTGAATGACTCCGAATGGGCCGAACGGTTGTATTTTCTTCAAAATGCGGTTGGTGCAGTGCCTGCACCGTGGGACTGCTTTCTGACGCTGCGCTCGACTAAGACATTGCAGGTACGCATGGAACGGCACTGCGATAACGCACGTAAGGTTGTCGATTTTCTTAAGAGCAGTTCCAAAGTCGAGAAGATCTATTATCCCGGCCTGGCGTCACACCCCAATCATGATATTGCGCGGGCACAGATGCGCGATTTTGGCGGCATGCTAAGCGCCCGCATCAAAGGCGGGTTGTCAGCGGCGAAGAGCTTCCTTGAGCGGCTCAAAATCTTCTCTTTGGCTGAATCTCTGGGCGGAGTGGAATCGCTGGCCGAGCATCCAGCGATCATGACGCATGCCAGCATCCCTGCTGAGGCTCGAAAGAAGCTCGGCATTGATGATGGCTTAATCCGTCTCTCGGTAGGCATTGAAGACGCTGAGGATCTGGTTGCTGATCTGGCGCAAGCCTTGGGCTGAGGCGCGGTGACTGGATTTGAGGAAAGTCCTCCTCGAATCGGTGTAATACAAGCAAATGTAGTTGAATCGGCAGTTCGACTTAGATCTCTTTTGCCTCTATAATAGGGCTGGGCGGTTTCTAGCCTCCGATATGGCAAAATACGGCAGAGTCCTGATAATTCTTTGGTCTTTGTTATTGGCGTCTGGGTCCGACGTTGCGGCCGCCCCGCGTCGAGAACGTGCCATATCGAGATCGATTGCCTGTCCTAAGATCATCGCCGACCCCGCCAGCGCCTCTTATCGACCCCAAAGAACCGGTCGTAGGTCCTCAGGCAACTACAAGTGCTATCGCAAAGCATCCGACGCTAGGCGTGACGGGTTTCTCTCGCAGTTCGGAGCGGCGATTTCGTCTCAGGACTACACCGGCTGGTATCGGATCACGCTTAATCTGGTGAAGGATACCTGCACCGGTGATGGGCCCGGCAGCGGTCCCGTTTTGTTCCTGCAGATAAGGCAGACCGAGGCGGGAGTGTTTGGCGAGTTTTGTCCGGCGATTGGGTCTTATAGCGGAGTACGCTCCGGCTCCGGCTTTGTAATCTCGG
The DNA here is from genome assembly GCA_019694515.1 of Oligoflexia bacterium. Lineage (GTDB taxonomy): Bacteria > Bdellovibrionota_C > UBA2361 > UBA2361 > JBGSMV01 > JAIBBU01. The sequence goes on from JAIBBU010000013.1 coordinate 15,176, forward strand.
GCGAGGGACAGCTTAGTGAGAACCCGGCGCAGTCTATGTGTGATGATGGGAAGGTGGAGGAGCACCAATATATTGAGATGACCCGGGTGGTCGATCCATTGGCAGCGTTTAATGTTTCATTCAAATGGCTGCACTCCTGTTCATCCCAGAGCTCCGGAGATAAAAGCTGTATTAAAGAATATTCAGGGATTGCTTTCCACGAGACGCATATTCTCTGGCCCCCCGTTTCCGAGAATCGCCACGAGCTGCCGGTGGGGTGTGGGATGGCCCTTCAGAACTGCGCTGATTGTCACCCCGAATTGGCTGCGCGACAGTAAACTCGTGCCTGCAGGAACGTCCGCTATTCTGCGCCCGGATCGTCGATTGAATCATCTTCGTCGCACTCGCCCCGGCTTTTTACTAAGTCCAGCATGGTCTTAATCTGAGCCGCCGCGTCGTTACGCACATTGGCTGGCAAGATGGTTTTTGTCAGCTTTAGAATTAAGCTCGCGGACTTCAAGCAGGCAATTTTCGCCCCCTTGCTGCTCTTGAAGCAGCACTGTTCGTAGATTTGGCTCTGCACAACGTTGGACGCCGAGGATTTCGCTACATCGTCCTCGGCGCAATCTGGCACCGCTTCGTAGCACGTATCCATTGCATCCGCAGCGCAAACCAACAAAGCATTCAGTTCTTCCGGATCGCAGCGGAAGGTCTCAGCGCGGGCCGCCGTAGTACTCCAACCGCAGGTAAGGATCAGGGTGAAAGCAAGCAAGTAACTTTTTTTCATCGGTTTTCCGCGAGTTGTAATTCGGAAGAGGAAGACGGCATTCCTGAGAGAATCTTTGAGCATCTGCAGCTAAATTTCCCTAGCCTGGGCAAATGCCATCTAAGGGAGGTTCTGCTGCCGGTGGGGAGGTTCCCAAAAAACCTGCGAATTCGAAGAGTTGTAAGACCTTAAGTCGGGGCAGGAACAGGTGTCTGCAGTTTTGAGTAAGAAGCAGAGCCACACTACACTCTTAAGACTCGGGGCCATAATACCCGCGGAGTTGGTGTGTGAATCAGAACTTAGATTGTACGGCGTCTGGCGACTCGCTTGGCATCGGAGGAATAGATCCTCGAGAAAGCTTTCCTGCGGCTCGGCCTTCTTCGCCGGCGGCGGTACGATTGCTTCGCGTCGGGGCCCTGCTGGCCGTTTTGCTGGGCAGCAGACCAGCGCTGTCAGAGGAGGTGCCTGAACCTTCCCCGCCCCGTGCCGATTCGGGGGCCGCCACTGTGGTTGCGCCCAGCGACCCTGCTCGTTTCAGGATTCAAGAGCGTGAATTTCGTCTTTCACGCCTGAGTGTAGAAAACGACAGCTTGCGTAAGAAACTGGCCGAGGTATCACCACCGGTCGCGGCTCATACCTCGGCGAATTTTGCGACCAGGCTGCGAGATTCGCTCTATCAGATATTAGGACAATCTACCGTTGATTTATTGGTAGTTCTGGGGAGCGTACTGGCTGCGGCAGGGCTCCTCCGGCGGCACGCCACCAACTGGTTTAAAATGCACGATGAGGATGAGTGCAGTGCCAATGTCACTTTTCTGGCTGGCAACGTCATGACTACGCGCGGTTATTTCGGAGTAAGTAATATTCGAGAGATCTGGCCCAATGCGATTGAGCAGCAAATGATTCGCCATGCTGAGCAGCAGGCCAATCAGAATAAGGAATGGCCTTTTGCAGGATTTCGGCCTGACGAGCGCGGCCGCAAGATATTTCGAAAGCTCAGATCTGTGATCTCGCGCGAAGTTGAAAGCTTCAAACTTTGGGAGGTTAAGACTTACTCCGAGGGTCGACTAGCTGCGCTCAAGGTGCGTTACCCCAGCGCCGGATCGCGCCAAGATCAGCAAGCGGAAGAGGATGCCCCGAACCAAGCTTTCCTGGCGCTCTCTTACGAAGTTAACAAAGAAGGTCACATGCGTGTTAACACGATTTTGGGTGCTGACCTAATCGATATGTTAACGGATTTGGAGAAATGGTATCGACACACACCGCTGGGCAAATTCGGAGACCGCGCGTTCTGTGGAGACACCCAGCGGTTAGTCACTAATTTGGAAATGGCAGTGTCGATCGTATTGCAGCAGCCTCAACTAGTAAGACCACTGGTTGCCGCTCATCCAGAGATTTGGGCCAAGGTCGAGCAAACCGCACATAATCTGCGCCGCCTCCTGGTTTTGGATGTAGATCAGAGCTGCAAGTTTCTGTGGGGTTATGTCGAGAGCCCATCCAAAGTACGTGTCGAGCTGAATGAAAGAGAGTTAGAGAGACTGCACGAACTGTGGAGCTATAAGCCGGGATTTCTTGATCGTGCCATCAGCTTCCTACGCCATGAACCTATTCCAAGCGGAGTGCCGCATTGGTTTACAGTCATGGACCTATGGAATCCAGAGCTGGTACTGCCGCGTGTCAAAGCCCATCAGAGTCGCGATTCCGAATTGGCCTCTCTATAAAGTTGCAGCACGATGTAATTTCGCTTCCGCAGCAGCCCCGCCACAAGAGGGCGCATCGAGGCCGGAGACGCCGAGTAATCTTTGCGGATGATACTGCTACTTACTGGTTAAAGACTTGAGCCGCTGCCCGCGAGGCCGGTGTCTACGATTAGCCCAGTTGCGCTGGAATAGGAGTATTCTTTGCTGCCCTTGGGGTGGCTGGCGGTGCCATTAAAGCCCGCAGCCCCGTCCTCGGCCAGCTCTAACGCAATCTCAACGCCGTCTGAGATTCTAAATCCGGGCAGGGTCGGGGTGTTACATCCCGCTCCGCTGCACGCTACATAGCTTTCGTCGTCAGCGTATTTGGCCTCCTGGCTGTTTATGGCGTTTCGTAGATCGCTCTCAGCGCGGGCATCGAAACTGCGGCTTCTGTATTCGTCGAATTGTGGAACCGCGATAGAGGCGAGAATGCCGATCACCGCAATCACCACCAGCAGCTCAATTAATGTGAAACCCCGCTCCCCAAACCCCGTCAAGCTTTATCCCTTTAAGTTATCTTCTCAGTCAGCGCTAATAAAAAGAACTAGTTTGCACTTCCCGTCTGCTGTTTGCCCGGTTGATCTAAGGAGCAATCACTATACCAGTTTGTGTGGTCTTAATTGGCAATCTGCAAGCTGGTCAGCTTCGGTACGTTGCAGCAATCGACATAATTGTACGGCACTGACACTTTTCGTCGCCCGATAGATAACGCCTGCTGACGGCAGTTCGGATAAAGAATTGAAATGATTAAATTCCCGCTGTCGGCACAGCCGCGGAACGGTCTAATATTTTACGAAGAGAGATTTAAGCAATCTTCGCAGATTATATACCAGCCATCGATATAAAATTGAAAAAGATTCTTTGCGCCCTATATCCAGCTGAACTTGTAGTGTTGCTGATGTGTTTTGCCACGGCATTCTTGTATGCGCTGTTGGGAATTCCGCTTCGGGCGCCATTGACTCGATATCTTGAACAGATTCCCGCCGTAATTGAAGTTTACCCCTTAGCCCTATTTATTGCTTTAGTCGCCTTGTTTGCAGCCCGGGGCTATCGCAGCAGACGCACGTCGATCGCAATCACGGAGAGGCAAATCCTTCAGGAATATGTAGCTCTGTACTTGCGGCCGCGAATGATATTACGCGATTTGCGGCTACTGAATGCTGTCATGATTATGTTCGTAGCCTTTGCACAGCTAAAGCATCTAATCCCGTTTATTAATGGGCGCCTTTACGACTCTTATATCTATGCTGCGGAGCAGTGGCTTTTTAGGGGGGTTAGTCCGACTCTGCGGCTGCAGCAAGTAATCGGCCTCGGCGCAGCGGGACAAATGAGCAATGCCTACATCCTTTTCTATCCCGTAATGGTCACCTCGCTGATCGTCCTAATAATGCAGCGCAATCCTAAACTAATTCACGAATATGCGACGGCTTTTACACTAACCTGGCTGCTCGGGATTTTCATGATTTATGCCTTACCGACACTGGGTCCGTGCTTTTATGCCCCCGCGGAGATCGCAAATATCCCCGCGACTCGCGTACTGAAGCTGCAGCAGGACTTATGGAGCTTGAAAGCCGACGTCGAGGCAGATCCTCACGGCGTCAAGGGCTTGTATCAAATTTCTGGGCAGCCGAGCTTGCATTTAGCAATCGCAATTCTGGGGGCAGTTTTTCTTTGGAAGTTTTGCAAGCCCTTGGGAGTCTTGGCTTGGCTCTTCGTGGCAGCAACGTTAGCTTCGACCATTTATTTTGGCTGGCACTATTTGTTCGACCATTTAACTGCCGTAGTGCTGGTAATTTTGTCGATCGCTTTGGCGCGGCGGATTGTAGGCTATTGGGAAAAGGCGTCCGGTACGTGACGGAGCGTCGGCCAGCGGCCCTTTGCGGCCACAATTGCAATGACATCGAAACGGATTGAGTTAACCCTGAGCCGCCGCAGTTGTAGCGAGTGCTGTCGTGCAAATTGCATTGTCAGACGCCTAATCTGCTTTCTCTTCTTGGAATCTACGGCTTCTAAAGGTGCGATCTCCGCGCTCAGCAAGCGTTGCCTAGTTTTTACCTCCGCAATTACGATCATGCGGTGCTTAAGTGCAACAATGTCGATTTCGCCGGCTTTAGTTTTTACGTTCCGATAGAGAATTCGATAGCCATGCGTGCGCAGGTAATCTGCGGCGACTCTTTCACCCAGCGCTCCCAGTCTGTGCGGTGATAATTTCAAAATCACCGCCGCCGCCAGTGCTGCGCGGCTCAAAATCAACATATTCTCGTACCCCCGCAAAGGTGCGGCGATGGACACGGCATGGTCCGAGCTTTGAGATGGCCTGGCGGTGTTCGGATGTGGGATATCCAGCATGCCGGTCCATTGCATAACCTGGATATTTCTTGTCGAGCACAGCCATCAGATCGTCACGCCATACTTTCGCTAGGATTGATGCCGCCGAAATCTCGACATGCAGGCTGTCACCAGAGATGACCGTGCGCTGAGGGAGTGCAGTCCAGATCGGCACATTGCCGTCGACCAAAACCAGATCGGCCTGGATGCGCTGCACCGCCAAACTCATCGCTAACCGCGAAGCTTCGCGAATGTTTAGTTGCTCAATCCGTCTGGGGCCAACCGCAATAATACTCCAAGCCAAGGCGTCAGCCTTAATCGTCGCGATTAATTGTTCGCGCTGACGTTTCGAAAGTTTCTTGGAGTCTTTGATCCGCTCGTTTTGATATCCCTGATAGAAACTTACGGCCGCCGCAACCACCGGGCCCGCCAGCGGACCACGTCCGACTTCGTCCACGCCAGCGATAATGCGTTTCACTTTCGATCTTTTCCCCGGGAGCCGCCGATGTAGATCGCTTTAGTCGGACCAAGCATCAAGGCCCCGAAATAAAGCACAATGGGAAGTAGAATCAGCTGAAAAAACCCCAGAGGAAGCCACTCGCTATCAAACAGCGCAGCTATGGACGGCAGGGCGTATTGATCAAGCGCCATGCTAAATAGCACGCAGGCGCTGACGAACAGTCCCTGCTTCAGAAATTCCGAAGGCCGCTCCTTTTTCGGGCTCTTACTGAAGGACTCCAATCCCCCCCACAGCGCCAGGGCAAAAAAGACGGCAGGGATTAGCCACCAGATGGTGTAGAGGACGGTACGCGGCATGCAGCTAAATTAGACTGAAAAGGGTTGCTCCGGAAGAGTCTTAAAGAAACGTGCGGCGGAGGTTCGTCGTGCTCCTGATGGGGGAACGATTCCTAGTGTTCGAAGTGCCTAAAAAGAGCGAGAATGGGGAGGTTCAGATAGGTCTCTCCCCTAAAAGGTTTTATGGATATCTATCGTTTCTTTCACCCGCACCATAATCCCCGGCTGCACAGCACCCCGCTGCGTCAGCAGGAACTTAGTGAGCTTGAGCAGGCAGCTGCGGAGCTTAGAAAGGCCTTAGAGCGGGCCCAACAGCGCACCGCGCGCCGAGCCGCGACGCCGATTATGCCAGAGCATTTCAATGATATAATTAAGGCCATGCGTTTTGTCGAAGCATCCATGGAAACGCTTTGTAACTCCCACCGTGGAGATAACCTAAGTGAGCTTTCGGAGCTCATTCGAGAGCGTGTAGAGTTTTCCGGATGGGAGGTCTGGACGAAACTTTTGGGAGAGCAGATCGCATGTGAGGGGCCAAGCCGCATTACCGTAGGGAACTCGGAGGAGTCCGAGGATCTATTAGAGGCTCGGAATGGCATGCCAAAGGCCGCACTTATGAGAGACGCAAAGGCTCTATAACTATTTATTTGCTTGCCGCGGAAGTAGAGCAGTCTCAAACCGATGTTCTATCATCATAATTTCTATGCCAAGAAAGAACAAAAACAGTAGTCGGCCCGGCACTGTGCCTGCCAAGGCGCGTCAGGGCAAGCGAGGATTGCTGCGGCGCCATTTGGACGAGCGTTTAAGGGCACTGCACCAGCGCGCGATGCTGCTGGAGCGCGAACTCGTCGCTTTGGATGATAACCGCTTCTACCGCACCTGCATCTTCGGCAGTGCGCGCATCAAACCGGAAACGCCGGCCTACCGGGATGTCTACGAACTGGCGCGCATGCTTTCATGGGAAGGCATCGATATTTTGACCGGTGGTGGCCCTGGGCTGATGGAAGCTGCGAACCGCGGCGCCAAGTTAGGGCAAGAAGAAAAGAATACGCGGAGCCTTTCCTTTGGTATCTCTATTCAGCTAGACACGGAACCTGAGCCCAACAAACATATCGACATCAATCGCCATCACCATCGGTTCTCCTCGCGACTTGACGATTTTATGCGCCTTTCGCATTCGGTGATCTGCACGCCCGGGGGAGTCGGGACGTTGCTGGAGTTCTTCTTCTCCTGGCAATTAGTACAGCGCAAGCACATGTCGGAGCGCCCGATCGTGCTGCTCGGCGGAGAATTCTGGGTAGATCTAATCGCCTGGATGAAAAAGAAGCCGTTGCGCGATGGGCTAATGGATGCGCCCGACTTTAAATACATTCACATCGTGAAGACTCCGGAGCAAGCTTTCGAAATTATCTCGGAGCATTGTCGGGAATTTCACCTTGCAAATCGCAAGCGATCAACCAAGAAGAAGCTACCGGCGCGTTAGCAAGAAAGGCGGTCTTTTTTCTAGGCGCTTCTGAGTTGGTTTTTGAACTTACGCGCGCTTCTTAGCTTCGTAAATCCATTGCAGCATTAGCCTGGCCCAATTCTCCCATGAGCCATACTTCACTTTACGCTTTAAGCCGACCTGTTTGTCCATCCACTCTTCATCGAACCCGCCTTTCGCTACCATATAAAGCTGGGATTGGAGGGGGCGCACCATTTCGTCGCTTTCGCAGATGATGAAATTTTCGATCGAACGCTGATCGTCTACATCGCCCAAGGCATAGGTCTGAACCCAAAAGCGAATCTTATCAAAATCACGATACAGCGTCTGTTCGTCATTCATGCGTCTAGGACCTTTCGCTGACAATGCGGCGCATATAATCAATTAGTTTCGGCGCAATATCGGGACGCTTCAGCGCGTAAGCGATGTTGGCCTGCAGGTACCCGAAACGATCGCCTGCGTCGTAGCGATTGCCCTGGAATTTGTATCCGATGAAGCCCTGTTCTTTCATCAGCCGCGACATAGCATCGGTCAACTGGATCTCTCCCGCTTTTCCGGGCTGCGTTTGTTCCAGCAGTTCGAAAATTCGTGGCGTTAGAATATATCGTCCCACGATTGCCAAATTAGAAGGCGCGTCCTGCTCAGCTGGCTTCTCCACCATGATGTCCAGCTCGATCTCGCGCTCGGAGATTGTTTTGCCGCCGCAGATACCGAATTTTGAAATTTCATCAGGCGGCACTTCCATCAGCGCGACCACAGATTTCTGATGTTTGTTGTAAACGTCAATCATCTGCTTGGTGCAAGGTACGCTCGAATCAACCAGATCATCGCCCAAGAGAACCACGAAGGGTTCGTCGCCAATAATGTCGCGCGCACAGAGCACAGCGTCGCCTAAACCGCGGGGACTTTGCTGCCGTACCGAGACGATCTGCACAATATTGCTGGTTTCCTGGAGGCGCTGAGCGAGCTCGGTTTTGCCTTCCCGCAAGAGCTTGTTTTCCAAATCGAGGTGCACGTCAAAATGATCCTCGATAGCCGATTTGCCGCGTCCCGTAATCAGGATCACGGTCTCGATTCCCGCCCGGGCAATTTCTTCGGCAATAATCTGAATCGTGGGGACGTCTACAATCGGCAGCAGCTCTTTCGGCACAGCTTTGGTGGCGGGGAGAAAACGGGTGCCTAATCCTGCGGCCGGAATGACGGCCTTCTTAACTAATTGTTTTGAAATCATCTTGATAGGCCTTGGCTATGTAACTCTCTAGGATTACACTACTTAATACATTCAGTTGTCAAACTTTAGCCCATACCCCGATTGATATTACAACTCTCACCCGCCGCACAGCATTTCCTTTGGATCTACCTAGCGCTTTGGACGCTACATTTGATTTTAGGCGAGTGGCTGATCCGCATGAATTTACGGCGTTCCGCCCAATTTAGCACAGAGCCGCCGCTCGAATTTCGTGCACAGATCGATCGGGCAACTTTCGCTAAATCTCTTGCATATACCCGGGCCAAGGGGAAATTTGCGATCTGGTCGGGGCGTTTCTCCTCGGTTTGCGTTTTGATCTTCATTTTAACCGGAATATTGGGGGAGCTGGACCGCCAGATTGCGGCGTTGGGATTCTCTCCGAATATCTGCGGAGTGATATTAGTGCTGACGCTCACGGTTATTACGGAGGCGCTCAGTGCTCCGTTGGCGTTTTACTCGACCTTCCGGATCGAAGCGGCGTTCGGATTTAACCGTATGACCGCGGCGCTTTGGTTTAAAGATCTTGTGAAGCATCTGATTCTGTCATGCTTTCTCCTGACTCCGGTCGTATACGCAGTGCTGTGGTTTATGGCGAGTAGCGGAGCCTGGTGGTGGCTTTACGCTGGAGCGGGAGTCGCGGCTTTTCAAGTTTTTGTGGCGTTTATATTCCCGAATGTGCTTGCTCCGATCTTTAACAAGTTTTCTCCGTTAGAGCCCGGGGAATTGAAGACCGAAATTTTGCAGCTGGCGTCCCGCGCCAATTTCAGAACATCGGGTGTCTATGTGATGGATGGTAGTCGTAGAAGCGCACACGCTAACGCGTATTTCGCAGGACTGGGAACCTCAAAGCGCATTGTGCTCTTCGACACACTGATTAAGCAGCTTAGTACCCCAGAAATATCGGCGGTATTGGCGCATGAAATCGGCCATCAAAAATGCGGGCATATTTGGAAAGGCTTGCTGCTTTCAGCGCTCTTGATATTGGCGGGCTTCAGGGCAATGGACGCCTTAGTTAGTTACGCCCCGATGTACGAAGCTTTCGGATTTGCAGGACCTTCTGCGCGCGCTGCCCTAGTGATTTTGATCTTCTTATCCGCTCCAATTGGCTATTTTATTTCGCCGCTTTTTTCCAGTATTTCTAGACGCTTCGAGTATCAAGCGGATCGGTTTGCCGTGGGGCTCGCGGGCGGATGGGAAAACTTGGCGGGCGCACTGATCGCGCTCTCGAAGCACAGTTTGAGCAACCTGGTGCCACACCCGCTTTACAGCTTCTTTCACTATTCTCATCCGGCGCTGGCGGAGCGGATTGCAGCTATGAAAGGATAGGTCCATGGGTGAGTTACTAACGCGTTCTGAAATCATTAAAAGACTGGCCCAAGCCAAAACATCTAAATTGCGGATTGGTTTTACCTCCGGCGTTTTCGACCTGCTGCACCCGGGACATGTGGAATACTTGTCGACCGCCCGTGCGCAGTGCGATCTGCTAGTTGTCGGTGTCAACTCCGACAGTTCGGTGAAGACTATCAAGGAATCCTATCGGCCGATCTGCGCAGAGCAAGATCGGGCGCAAGTGGTGGCCGCATTAGCCGCTGTCGATCTGGTTTTCGTCTTTGCCGAATCGAATAACAATCAAAATATTGAGTTGCTCCGCCCGGATCTCTATTTCAAAGCGGGAGATTACGCGGTGGCATCGCTAAGTTCGGCGCCGCTGGTTGAAAAGTATGGCGGTCGGGTGGTGATTGTTCCATTCAAAACAGGCCGTTCCACCACTTCGATTATTGAAAAAATCGTGAGCACGGCGCCTGCAGATTTGCCCCGCGGCAGCGCCCAGGTCGCGCTCCCTCGCGCGCCTGCCGTGTTTTTGGATCGGGATGGAACTTTGATCGAGCATGTCGAGTACCTTTTCGAGGTATCCAAATTTAAACTGCTGCCGGGCGCAATGGAGCAGCTCCTGCGCCTGAAATTGGCGGGATATCGGCTGGTAGTCGTCACCAATCAGCCGGGGATCGGAACCGGTTACTTTACCTTCGAAGATTTCTTCCGTGTTAATCGCGAGCTATTGAAGGCTGCCAGCGCTGCCGGAGTCATGCTCGACCGAGTTTATTTCTGTCCGCACAGTCCGGCTGAGCCATGTGATTGTCGTAAGCCCGGTATCGGGATGATTAAGCGTGCCGAGCGCGAACTGAATCTTGATCTGGCTAAGAGCTATATGATTGGGGATACGACCATCGATATCAAAGCAGGCAACGATGCCGGTTGCCAAAGCATTTTGGTTAAGACCGGCCTGGCAGGCAAAGATGGGAATTTTAAGGTAGCTCCGGCCTACACCGCCATGAATCTTCAAGAAGCAGCCGCTCTGATTTTAAAAACCAAGCCGATCTGAGCTAAGCCGCCTGTCGTGGCGTGTAATTCCGGAACGAATCGGGACCGGTATCATGCACTTTAGACAAATAGAGTGGCTCCATGAAGCAGCGCGCGAGGTCGTGAATTTCTGAGTTGTGCTCCACGGTGCCGATTACTGCTTCATATCCCGAGCGGACGATAGATTCACAGAGATGGCGGCTAAGATGAAAACGGGCGCCCTCGGCCGCGATTTTAGCGTTTAACTCCGCGGTGATGTATTGCGCCAACTTGAGCGCCTTGTCGCAAATCGCCCCTCTGCCAAGCTCTGGAAGCTGTTGCTCTAATTCGTCTGTGACTTTCAGTGCAATCAGCCCCAACAGGCCTTCTTCGGTTGAGAGATCGAATTTCTGAGCCTGGGACTTCAGCTTAAAGGCGGCGCATACTTCGGCGGGCGAGGGGATCTGCTCGTAAGCCTGCTGCAGGCGGGTGATGGTGCGGCCATCCCAGGCCACTTCGAAAATGCCTTGGCGCGCATATTCATCGAATATTTCGCGCCAGGTAACGGTGCTATGGCTGCTCACGCGGCACTCTAAAGTGCCCTCGCGCAGTTCGTCGGAACTTCCAGGCTGGATATGAGTCAGGCGGTGATGCAAATCCGCCGCTGCCTTATCTAATGGCCATTGGCCGGCGCCCTCACCCAAATCGGCGCGTCGTTTATGTGGATGCGATGCTGATTGTTCCAGAGCCATTTCACCCCCTAAAAAATCCGTATAGCCCCTTAAGCATCATTGATTTGGCTGGCTCTGACTATCCCGTTTTTTCAATCGAGAGAGCCGCTTCGAAGGCCCGACCTGAGCCGCCACACAGCGAGTTGATATTGACTACTGTAAGGTAGCGCGTGATAGCGAATTGCGTTCCAGCGCAAACGCCTTAGTATATTAATCATGGATAAAAAACGCTTTCTCTTCGTTTCGATCGACGGCCTGATTAGCGACATCGCCTGGCAGGTAGTTAAGGAAGGACACGAAGTTAAGTACTACATTGAGAGCGAGATCGATCGTGATATCGCCGATGGTTTTGTGCCTAAATGCAGCAATTGGCAAAATGAGGTTGATTGGGCCGATGTCGTCGTTTTTGACGATGTGCTCGGACATGGTACCCACGCCAAAGCAGTGCGAGATACAGGCAAATTTGTAGTCGGAGGAACCCCTTATACCGACAAACTCGAAGACGACCGCGCTTTTGGACAGGAGGAGCTGCGTAAGGCTGGAGTTCCAATCATCCCCTACAAGGAGTTTTCTGAATTTGACGGCGCAATTCGTTTCGTTCAGGAGAATCCCGGCAAGTATGCGATCAAGCCCAGCGGGGAAGCGCAGAACATTAAGCGGCTGCTCTTTGTGGGAGAGGAGGAAGATGGCCGCGATGTCGTGCAGGTCCTCGAGGCTTACAAGCGCGTATGGGCCGATCGAGTCAAGGTTTTTCAGCTGCAGCGGCGTGCAATCGGAGTAGAGATCGCGGTCGGGGCATTCTTCAATGGTCGCGAATTCCTGACCCCGATCAATGTTAATTTCGAGCACAAAAAGCTTTTTCCGGGAAATCACGGTCCATCCACCGGCGAGATGGGAACTAGTATGTACTGGAGCGAGCCCAATCGAATTTTCAATTCGACGCTCAAAAAATTCGAGACCCGGCTGGCGGAAGAAAAATATGTCGGGTACATGGATCTCAACTGTATCGTGAACAACAATGGTATCTATCCGCTGGAGTTCACGGCGCGTTTCGGCTATCCGACGATCAGCATTCAGCAGGAAGGAATGTTGACCCCCATCTCAGAATTTTTGTATGAGATGGCGCGCGGCACTAATTTCAAAATTAAAACCCGCAAAGGATTTCAGATCGGCGTTCGTATAGTTGTGCCTCCGTTTCCCTTTGACGATTCGAATACCTTTGAGACTTCCTCTAAAGATGCCTTGATTCTCTTCCGCAAACCCAATCGCGAGGGGGTGCATATAGAGGACGTCAAAGTGGTGAACGATCAATGGATCGTGACGGGCTCTTCGGGAGTAGCGCTGATCGTAGTGGGAATTGGGCAAACCATGCGGCAGGCACAGGCTCAAGCCTATTCCCGCATTAAGAATATTATGATTCCAAATATGTATTTCAGAGATGATATCGGAGAGCGCTGGTACGACGAAGACAGCGATAAACTTCACAACTGGGGATTCTTGAGGGAGCTGTGAGCGCTGTGCGACAAAGGTAGATCGGATTTATCTGGGATACCGCGATTGGATTCGGTGTTCGAATTTCGGAGATAGAGATCGGTTTTCTGAATCGGAATCGGAGATCAGAGGCGGACTTTAGATTCGGAATCAGCTCCCTATTCAGACCTCAAACCTCCTCGTCCCAATGTTCCCGATCCGGCGCCGCCAATTGCTCCCACTGCCTGAAGGGACAGATTGATGGGACTACCGGAGTGTCCGGAGCCGGCCGTCTCTCGGGGCTAGGTGATGGGGTTGGACCCGGCTGCCGGGGGCCATCGGGCGCACGGCTCGGTTTTTCCGCCGGCGGTGTGGCCGGTTCGGTGTCCGGTAATGGTAATGTTTCAGGTCCAGCGGCGATCTGAGTTAACATTTAGGTTCCTTCCCCATAAATTTGTTCCCGTTTATAGAAACGCAGGTCGTTCTCGGTGTCGTAGAGATAGGGCACGACATGTTTAAGCCACAGCCACTGCTCTCTTTCGCCATGGCCGTCAGACCAGCGCGGCAACATATACTCCGAATCTCCGATCTTAAGTTTGAGCTCGAAAGTATCGAGGGCCATCTCGGCTTCGGGCCGCGAGGAGTAATCCAACGTGGGGGCTATCACTAAGATTGGAAATTTCGCCGGGTCGTTAACACCGGCCTGCCGCTGGGCATGGTAAGCGTATGCACGTGCAAGCATGCGCTGGCCAAAAATGGTCTGTTCGGGAGCCGCATCTTCGGGGGCAAATTCCTCCGTTTCGAGCCGCACTTCGGTATTGCGTGGATCCGCGTCGGTGCCGGTTTGATCCTTATGCCATAGGCCTAACGCGTACCTGAATAGGTCAAAATGGTTTAGGTAAGAGTTGGCGACTTTGAAAACCTCCGCGTGAGCGTGCCGCAGGGGAATCATATCTAACTCCAGTTCGGGAGAGAGTGTGGATTCATATTTCCCGCGCAGATGTGACTTATGCACATGGCCGTCTCCGTCAGTGGTGTGTGCCGCTAACCCAACCTCCCAGAGGTGATACGGCCAAGAGGCCGGCGGATAGGCGTTGCATAGTCCGCCCAAATTAGAGGCCCAACCAAGATTAAGAATCGGGTCACTAGCTCCGCTCCTTTTTTGGAACGCTTCCAGAGTTGTGGGAAGCTTCCCTAGATCCCAAGGAGGGCTTTTCTGCTCCCCAATAAGGGTCTGACTCGCGCTTCGCAACACCTCCCGGAACAGCTCAGTCGGAATGAGGAAGGACGAATGCTTTTCAAAATTGTGAAAATGCTCATTGAAAACTACGAAGGAATAATGCGTACCGTTTAATTTATATTTGGCGCTCTTAGGGAGCGTGACGGCAAGCAGTCCTCGTAAAAGGTAGAACTCGGCCTGATCCAGCGTCTGAAATTCTTCCCAGGCCCAGGGCCAAGCCCGCCGATAAAGTCCATACATCTCGCGGCTGTCCGGATCTTCGGCCACGAAGATCTTGCTGCGCTGAAGCCCTGTCATCATGACGCCAGGCCCCGGAAATACCCCCGGATTATCGCATCTTAACAACCTGGTGTCCTGCGCGACATCCAAGCCGAACTGAGCCAGGGCCGACCGTTTTGCGCCTGGGGCTCGGGCTGCATCGATAGCGAGCGATTCGAAACCCAGATGAAGATCCGCTGAGCGTCGATATATTACCATTACCTCGTCCATCATTGCCTGCTGCTCTGGTTTGCCATCGACAAAGGGCAAGGGATCGACCCGGTAAGAATCCGAAAAATATTGGGTGACGCTTCGCGAGGGAGTCCCTTCTCGGATCAGACGCAGCAGCATCGCACTCCGAACGCGGCGTTCTAACGCTCGGCGCTCCTCTAAAAATCCCTTCCCAAGAGCAACTTTCAAGGAGCTCGCTGAAGAAGTTGGATCGCACCGGTCGATTATCAGCGAGCATCGCCTTTGCACCTCTCTAATAATGGCCAGAGGTTGATGGTCCAGTCTTGGTAACTGCAGGTCGAAAAAATCCTGATCATCGCCGCGCATCAGATCTTTAACTCGTTCTTTCTCCGAAAAGTACCAGTTGACGTCTGGGGCCTCGATCTCACGCGACAAGAAGCGCTGAGTTATTTGTGGAAACACTTGAAAGTCACTCGAAGGGTGAAGGTCCATCGCAGCGGTTGCAAAGATCCGCCAATCATTAGCCTTCCCGTGCCTGGGGAAGCTAAGAATCGCAACCATGGCTTGAAACAATCTAATTCCGGGAAATTCGGCGTAAACCCGTCGTAGGTCAAGTGGTTGATGGCACGGCGGGACTCTCGCGCTGATATCAAACAGCAGTGCTGGATTCTCTACAAAATGAATTAGATCGGTGCCGCTGGAATAGTCGAGAAGTTCCGCTACATTGATTAAAGCACCGGCATTTAGCTCTAGCTCAGTATCCGGCCTGGAGATCTCAGTTGTGATCTTATCCAGAATTGTAGCGGCATATGGGTTTGTTTCGGGGTTTTTTAGGAGTCTATGAAAACTGTTGTAGAACCTGCTCCAGCTGAGTTCGTCTGTCTGCGATTGCCTGCGTAACGACTGAAGCGCGGAGCCCAACTCCAGCAGGTTCTGTGGCTCGGCCGCGCGGTTTCCGCCATATCGCACCGACAGCAGCCGTTTCACGTCGTTGTGAAAGCGCCTGATCTGTGTCCTTTGCACGGGGACGAGGGTGGCCGACGACGGATCGTCAACCCAAGGGAAGCTCTTCGAGCACGCGGGACGATAATTTATACATGTGAAGATTGTTTCGTCGAGAATCGTCGCGACGGCAGAGTCTGGAGATAATCTTCCACTCGTCTCCACGAGCTGGTCTCCGAAATGCTGAATCCAGGCGGGGCTCCGCCCCGCCGCCTTTGCCGTCTGTAGCGCCTGCTCGATCTCCCCGGCAACCTGTGTCCAGCGCTGCCATGTAATTGCCAGATTGCGGAGTGAGCTATTGGAGATTACAGCTAAGGCGACACGGCGACGCAGCGTGCTTAACTCTTCTCCCGTTAGAATGTCCAGCAGCTGTTCGGAAGTCAGGTTGCTGGCATTATTAGCATTGCGAATGAGGATTTGGCGGGCACGCTCCCGCGCCATGTCGCCTAGATCGGTGGCTGTCGCTAAGAGCGCCGTTTCGGGGGTGTTAACCAGCGCTCTTCGCTGTTGATACTCGCGTTTTATGGCCCTGAGCACCTTAGATTCCACAGCAGCGCGATCGCGCAGCAAATACAGCGAGAGAGCCGCCAGTTGCATTACCCGTTCAATAGGGAGTGCCCCTTTTCGTTCAAAATCGCCCCGCACTAAGCGCGCCAGAACTTTCCATTCTTCTAGATTCGGGTGTTCTGTGGCGAAGATCGCCAATTTACGGGAGAGACTCTTGATCTCGCGGTGTTTGGTAACGCGCAGTGCGTCGGCGATCTGCAAGAAGCACGCGAAAGTTTCGGGCTGCTGCATCTGCAACGGTAATTTTCGAAGGAGTTGTCTTGCCAGGCGCGAGCGAGATGTTGGAGTAATGTTTCCCAGCAGCAGGTGGAGTTTTTGAATGCGAGTCTGCTCCGGCTCAATCGACAGCTGGAGCTCGTCCTGGCAGTTTGACGGAGACATGGCTTGAGCGCCTTGTCGCTGATTCGGGGATCTGTGAAGCTCCATGTCCTACAACAACTTGTGCGATGCTTAACAATCACGCGAAGCCCCAAATGGCGCCGGAAACAGGGGCTTCGGTCTGCGAGGAAGCTTCTATTTAAGACGGAACGGAGTTCTTAGTAAAGCAAGGCAGGCGGCCTTTTGAGGGGGCCTTAAATATGAGGGCTTAGTGCAGATAACCCAGCGTTTCTAGCTCTTTTAGCGCATCATCGGATACCTCAGTATGCTCGGTTGCGACCTCGCCTTTGATCGCCTGCTCAAATTGCGCCACAAAAAGCGCGCGGGTCTTGTCGATGGCTCCCTGGTCCGAAATGCTCGTCAGCTCTTTCGGGTCGTTGACCGGATCGAAAAGCCCCTCGACCTCCATGCCCTCTAGCGTTTCGATGCGCTTGGTCGGATCGGAGTGCGGAAAGCGTAAGATCAAGCGTTGGAGATTGTGCGTGGTAATGCTCTTAAAAGTTTTATAACGACTTGCTTCCGATAATACCCCAGGACGCGCAGCGAGTTCTTTTGAATTAAGGAGTGAGGCCGCGTTACTGTCATGGGGAAGCTCGATGTCGGCGGCCTCTAGAAGTGTAAAGAATATATCGCGATTGGAAACTAAGGACGAATTTTCGCCCCGCATCCCAGGAGACTTAAGTATGAGGGGCACACGCAGTTCTTCAGTGTGTAAATTAAATCCGTGGCCGAGCTTCCCTCGCTCTCCGAATTGCTCGCCATGATCGGAAGTCAGCACGATTACACTATTCTCGTAGAGATTCTTCGAGCGCAGGTAATCCATGACCTGTCCAAAGTAATCATCAAAATATCTGAGCTCGGCGTCATACATCGCAATCTGTTCTAAAATATCAGCGGGGTAATCCCAGCGCGCTAGCGGCTGCGCTTTAAACTGGGAGAAGGGGGCTAATGGATTGTCGCCCCGTTTATGTACATCCATGTAGTGAAGATACAAGAAGAACGGACGTGAGGTATTCGAAAGTTCATCGATCGCCCGATAGGCTGCGGTATTTACCTCTGCCGCTGTTCCGCGCATTACGTGTTCTGTGCGGTCAAAGCCCTGACGCAGACCGAACGCGGGATCGAACCAGGGGCTTGCCGTGACGCTTATCGTGGCGTAGCCGCGCTCAGAAAGATGCTCCGCTAAGGTCTTAAACTGTTCGTTTAGGCGCATCGAAAATTGTTTAGCCTTTTGACGATTATTGGGTGGATTGAGCCCGTGCACCGAGGGCAGGGCGCCGGTAAACATCGAGGCAATCGATGGCGGGGTCCACGGAGCGGCTGAAATGGCGTGGGTGAACTTAGCCGCTTCGGTCGCAAAGCGATCGATCTGCGGGGTTGTCCCGCGATCGTAACCATACGCGCCTAGGTGGTCCGCTCGTAACGTATCACAAAGAATAAAAACTATGTTGGGTGCTGCTTTGGTCGAAACGCGCAGGGCGCGCATTACCGGCCAGGCGGAGGCCGCTACTAATATTATCGCGATTAAGAACCAGCGCAGTCGGCTACTCATTGACTGTTCCTGATATGCGCAGGAGCGGTGCTCCCCCGGATGCCAAACATCAGCGTATCAAGCCGTGCATTTAAATCGGATATTAATGCGGCCTTGGTCGTGTCTGTGGCTAGATTGTGCAGCTGTGAAGCGTCGGTGCGCATATCAAATACTTCGGTTTGCATTGGCTGCCCAATCTCCTGACGCCGTATCAGGACTGTGTCGCCAGTGTGAATAGCCACAAAGTGTCCATTGCGCTTTGAGCGCGAAAATCCCTCGAGCAAGAGTTCTTTTCTCCACTCTGCCGCGGACACCGCATCTGTTAGCGAGCGCCCCGCCATATCACTCGGAATCGGAATGCCCGCTAGCTGCAAAATTGTGGGAGCGATGTCGATGTTTGCTACCAGTCGGGTAGAACGCTGTGGTTCGAATACCGGGGGGTAACGCACGGCGAATGGGACGTGCACCGCTTCCTCGTAGGGTTGAAGTTTGCCCAGCAGGCGGTGCTCTCCGCGAAAAAGCCCGTTGTCGGAGATAAAGAACACAACTGTGTTGTCCAGGATGCCTTTGCTCTTCAAGGTTTCGATAATTGTACGTATCGAGCGGTCCACAGCCAACAGCGTCAGTCGATGTCGCAACAATCCGCGTCCGCCGCGATAGGGCTCGAGTTTCTGGGAGTTCGCCGCGAGCTGCAGCCTAGAGCCGCGTCGCATGATGCGGGCCTGCTTGGTATGCAATGGCAGCTTGGCTTCGCGATCCTCAGGTGCCGGACTGGCCGGACGGTGCGGTGCGTTGAATGCGAGATAGAGCATGAAGGGGTTGGGTTGTTGTGCCGCCTGGTCTAGAAATTTCAACGCATAGTCGCGGAAAATATAAGTGGAATAGCCGCGCTCCCGTTTTACCACCCCATTGATATTCATGAGCGGGGCATCGTATCCGGGATTCCCGCCTCTGAAAGAGGCCCAGAAGTCGTATTCGGGCCGCGGCAGCCCTAAAGAGGAGTTCAAAAACTTGCCGACAAGCCCAGTATAATAACCTTCGCGCTTTAAGATCTGCGGAAACGTGGTCTGCGATCGGATTGGGGTGCTGTTATTGAGCACGCCATGTTGTGAAGCGTACTTTCCTGTCAGAATAGATGTGCGGCTGGGACAGCAAAGCGGCGTCGTCACGTACGCCTTGGTAAAGTTGCAGCCCTCGTTGAAGATCTTGCCGTGCGTATATTCCATTACCGGCATGTCATCGTAGCGCTGATCGTCGGTAATGATGATCAGGAAATTGGGACGAAGCGCGTCGGCTGCGCTAGCTGGCGCGGAAAAGTGTGCGATGCCTATCAGAAATATAGAGCCGATTAAAGACAGGAGCGCGCTGCGGAGTAAGGTCAAACCACCATCCATAAACAACTTTAACAGAGTTGCTCGTTTATAACGGGAAATAACCACTGCGGAAAGCATGCCTGACGCGAGGGGCGCCGAAGCAATGAAGGATCAGCGAAGTAGAACATCGTTCGTTGTCGATGAACGTTGGATGCGATTAGTTGCTCTCTTTCCTTTAGATCTGATTCGCGTTAAATCTCACCTTACCCGGCAGAATGGTTGCGAATTTTGGTTTACTTCGGTCTCTGTCGCGGCGGTTGGAAGTCAGGTCTTGTGACTCTGATTTCAAAGTGTGGCTCTAGGCATTGGTGTCTTTGCGCTTTAGTTCGGGTGCGTTTTGGCAAAAATTCGTCCAGTTTTGTTGGTTGTCATATTCCTAGCTCTAGTCTCCGTCGCGTGGCGGTGGGGCGGAGAGCTTAAGGCCGAAACAGCCCAAGATTATCACGCAGTTGGCGTCCGACAGGGGGTGTGGAACAACGGGCAGGCCGCCCTCTGGGACCTGAATTTCCTCGATTATTTTCATTATTTTGGCCCGCCCGAGCGTGCGCGTGGCCATCAACCCGAGCAGCCGATTAAGTTCAGTCACGTAACCCACGTGCAGAAAAATCAGATGGATTGCCAATTTTGCCATTGGTCGGTGGATAAGGCCGCTTACGCCGCTATTCCGGAGGTTGAAACCTGCATGGGATGCCATTTGCAGGTGTCGGGAACCGAGCAGTGGCAGAAGGACGAGATCAATAAACTTAAAAAGAAGAACGAAGCGGGTCAGCCGATTGAATGGACCAAGGTTCATGTCATGCCTGATCATGTGCGTTTTAACCACAAGCGCCACGTCAAGGCCGGGGTTACCTGTCAGAATTGCCACGGCCAGATTCCGGAGATGCAGGTCGTGGAGCGAGTTTCGTCGATGAAGATGGGCTGGTGCATCGATTGTCACAGAACGCAGGGCACGAGCATCGATTGCTACACCTGCCACAAATGAGGATTGTCTGCTGATGTCAAACGAGCTGGTAAAGATCGGATCGAAGCGAGAGCTCCAGAACGGGAGCAACGGACTTTCGCGGCGGCAATTTTTGAAGATCGCCGGTGCCGGATCTACCGCTCTGGGCGTAGCTGCCTGTACTGATAGTCCAAGCCAAAAAGTTTTGCCTTATGTTAAAGGCGAAGACCAGCAAATTCCTGGGGTCTCGACCTGGTTTTCCTCGACCTGCATGGAGTGTACGGCAGGCTGCGGCATCTTAGTTCGCACCCGTGAAGGCCGCGCCGTTAAACTGGAAGGAAATCCTGATAATCCGATTAATCGCGGCGGTCTTTGCGCCTTGGGTCAGTCCGCGTTGCAGGCGCATTACGATCCCGATCGGATACGCGAGCCGCTGGCTCGAGATAGCGCCGGCATGCTTAAACCCATTTCGTGGGAAGATGCTTACGCCAAGGTCGCGGAAGCGCTGAAGGCCAAAGGCAAGCGCGCCATTATTACCGGCGAAGTCAGCGGAGCCGAAGAGGAATTAATCGCAGAACTCGGCACTGCGATGCAATTCGAGCATGTGGTTTACGATGTCAGTCAACCCGTGGCTTTGGCGCAGGCGTCCGAGGCCGCTTATGGAAGCTATGGCATACCGGAGTATCGTTTCGACCGCGCTGAGGTGGTGCTGAATTTTGGCGCAGACTTTTTTGAAACCTGGATCTCTCCCTGCGGTTACGCGCGCGACTGGGCTGCGATGCGCCGCAGTGGCAAGGTTCACCGCGTTATTCACGTTGAGCCGCGGCTCTCACTGACCGGTGCGAATGCTGATTTGTGGCTGCCCTCTCAACCAGGCAGTGAGATTGCCCTAGGCCTCGCGGTCATGAAGCGGCTGCTGGAAAAGGGTCGCGGCGCGAATTTGAGCTCCGATGTGCGTGCAAAGTTAGCGGAACTCACGCGCAGTGTCGATCTGGATAAAGTTAGTGCGGAATGCGGAGTGTCCCGCGAAAAAATTCTCTTAGCCGTAGATTATCTCGATCAGGCCAAGACTTCGTTGGTAATCGCGGGCGGTACTGCTGCTTCAACCGACAACGCCCTGTCGCTGCAGCTGGTTTGCGCTTTCTTAAACATGCTGCTCGAAAATGTCGGCGAAAGTGTGTTGCTCGAAAATATGCGCAAGCCGCGCTCGTCTCTGAGCAAAGTTGCGACGCTGATCGCTGGCATGAAAAAGGGTGAGTACGGCGTGCTGTTTTTGCGTGGAGTTAATCCGGCCTACGCCTTGCCGTCCAGCCTGGAATACAATTATGCCCGTAAGACCGTCGGCCTCACCGTAAGTTTTGCCACCCATTTGGATGAAAGTGCGGCTGCCGCGGATCTGATTCTGCCGGCCAGTACTTCGCTTGAATCGTGGGGCGATGCGCGCCTTGTGCCGGGGGTCTACAGCTTGATTCAACCGGCCATGGGTACGATCTTCAATACGCGCACATTCGGCGATGCGGTGATTGAGATTGCGAGGAAAGCAGAGATTAAGAATTTTGGCGGAGGCAAGAAGGACTTTGCCGAGTACCTTAAGGCCAGCTGGGAAAAACTTTACAGCAATTTGGGTCTGAATGCTGCGGGTGGCTTCAATAGTTTTTGGCTGCGCAGCGTCGAGCGCGGCGGCTACTTCAAGGAGGCCGCTAGCGGCGAACGCGTTAAGGTCAAAGTTAGTGCGGATGCTTTTCAAATTCGTACCGAGGCCCCAGCTTTCGATCATAAGGGCACCGACGGCAACTTGGTGACGGTCTATCCGTATCTGTCAGTAAAAAGTTTCGACGGACGCTCCGCTAATCGCCCCTGGTTGCAGGAGCTGCCTGATCCGATTACCCAGGTTGTTTGGGACAGCTGGGCCGAGTTGAATTCTGCTACCGCCAAGGAATTGGGAGTGGTCCAGGGCGACATGCTGCAACTTCGCAATTACTATGGCGAGGTCAATGTGCCCGCCTATGTCACCGATTATGTCGCTGATGGGGTTGTCGCAATTCCGATCGGGCAGGGGCATACCGCCTATGGCCGCTATGCCAAGCAGATCGCGGGCGGGAACGTGTTAGAACTGCTTCCGCCGCGCAGCTCTTCCGAGATCGAAGCAGTCTCGTTGCTGAGCGCCCGGGCGCAGGCCACGCGAGGGCGTGGTAATCCGAAGTTAGTTAACGTTGATGGCAGCCGTACCCAGACCGGGCGAGATCTGGCGATGTACGATTTGGTTTCAACTTCGGCAGCAGCTGCGGCGGCCAGTACCGAACATGCAGCCGAGCAACACGGCGAGCATGGCGCAGAGCACGAACACAAGATTAAGCAGATGTATGAACAGCGTGAACATCCCCTTTATAAGTGGGGGTTGGCGGTCGATCTTGCGACCTGCACAGGCTGTTCTGCTTGCGTGGTCGCCTGTTATGCCGAAAATAATATTTCGGTTGTAGGCAAGAAAGCCTGCTATGAAGGGCGTGAAATGTCATGGCTGCGCATTGATCGATATTTCGATGGCGGCGGTGAAGAGTTCCATGTCAGCTTCATGCCGATGATGTGTCAGCAGTGCGGTAACGCGCCATGTGAACCGGTTTGTCCGGTATATGCTACTTATCACAACGAAGAGGGGCTCAATGCGATGATTTACAATCGCTGTGTGGGCACCCGTTATTGTTCAAATAACTGCTCGTACAAAGTGCGCCGCTTCAATTGGTATGAGTACGACATCCCCGAGACACTCGCCTTGCAGTTGAATCCCGATGTGGTTCGCCGCACCGGCGGTATCATGGAAAAGTGCACCTTCTGTGTGCAGCGCATTACTGAGGGTAAGGATCGCGCCAAGGATCTTGGCCGCAAGGTGCAGGATGGTGATATCCAGCCCGCCTGCGTGCAGGGTTGTCCGACTCAAGCGCTGGCATTTGGGGATTTAAATGATCCTAACAGTAAGGTCTCGAGACTGGGCAAAGATAACCGCGCATATAAAGTCCTCGACCATCACATCAATACGCAGCCATCGATCACTTATCTGCGCGATTTCAAGTACAGGGCTTAAACGTTATGGCGTCGACGGCGAAGGAAAAAGAGCTGACCTATAAAGAAGTAAGCGACTCGGTGCTAAAGATGCTCGAAGTCCCGACCGGCGGCTGGTATGTGCAGCTGCTGATCTGCGTGTCGCTGGTTTTGGTCGGTGCCTCCTGCTGGACCTATCAGATTCTGACCGGCATGTCAGCTTCAGGTAAATCGCATCCGATCTCCTGGGGCTGCTACATCACCAACTTCGTGTTCTGGGTTGGTATCGCGCACTCCGGTACCCTGATCAGCGCCGTGTTGCTGCTTTTCCGGGCACGCTTCCGCATGTCGATTTACCGGCTGGCCGAAGCGATGACGGTGTTTGCGGTGATGACCGCCGGACTTTTTCCGTTGATTCACTTGGGCCGGCCCTGGTTCTTTTATTGGTTGATGCCCTACCCCAACCAGCGCACCCTTTGGCCGAATTTCCGGTCGCCGCTGCTCTGGGACGTTTTTGCGGTTTCGACCTATTTTACGATTTCGGCGGTCTTCTTCTTTGTTGGTTTAGTTCCCGATATTGCGGCTGCGCGCGATCGTGCCAAAACTTTCTTCCGGAAAATGCTTTACGGCATTACCTCTTTGGGTTGGACCGGCAGCAACAGCCAATGGAAGCACTATATGGCGGCTTATCTGCTTTTCGCCGCTTTTGCGACGCCGCTTGTAGTCTCTGTACATAGCGTGGTGTCCTGGGACTTCGCGATGAGTATCGTGCCGGGCTGGCATGCGACGATCTTTCCGCCTTACTTTGTAGCCGGGGCAATCTTCTCCGGGGTGGCGATGGTGATAACTTTAGCGATTCCGCTGCGTAAAGTCTTCAAGCTGGAACGCATTATTACCACCGAGCACTTTGACGCGATGAGTAAGCTGATTATGTTCACCAGCGGGATCGTGACATACGCGTATATCACTGAATTTTACGTGGCCTGGTTCAGTAATAACTCTTTCGAGCGCTTTCAGTTCTGGTTCCGGCCCTTCGGAGATTTCTGGGTTGCGTTTTGGGGCATGACTTTCTGCAACTGTATCGCGCCGCTCAGTCTTTGGTATAAGCCGCTGCGCACAAATATCGCATTTCTGTTCGTTCTTTCGATCATTATCAACATTGGCATGTGGCTGGAGCGCTTCAATATCATCTTCACTTCGCTGGCACGGGAATATATTCCATCGGCCTGGGGTGGGTATAACTTTTCCTGGATCGATGTGGGAATTACGATCGGCGCATTTGGCTGGTTCGGAATGTGGATGACTTTGTTCGTAAAATTCTTCCCGGCAGTTGCGATTAGCGAAATCAAGGAGATCTTGCCTTATCCGCTGCGGGACAAACACGCTTTACATCACTAATTGAGCAATGGCTGGAGACAAAGCAGTAGTTGGAGTTTTTACCTATCTGGACGATGTGCTAAAGGCCATCGCCAAGGTTAAGTCGGCGCAGCTCGATTTTCGTGCTTATGCGCCGTTCGGTTGCCCGGAAATTACCGAAGCTGCTGATGAGCAGCGCAGCCCCGTACGCTATTTTAATATCACCGGCGCGCTGACCGGCTTGGTCTTTGGATTCGCCTTGGCAATTTTGTGTTCGCTGGATTATCCGCTGCGGGTAAGTGCGAAGGACGTGGTTTCGATCCCCGGCTTTGTGGTGATTGGCTACGAATGCACGATTTTGTTCGGCGGTCTGGCGACCTTGCTGGCCGTGCTGCATTTTTGCAGACTTCCGGACATTCTGCGCAAGGTCGGGTACGATCCACGCTTTACCGACGATAAATTTGGAATCGTCGTCAGCTGCACTGGCAGTCAGAGCGACGATGTACAGAGCACCTTGAAGAGTTGTGGTGCGGATGAAGTTCAAGTGAAGGACGGGCTTTGATTATGAAATTGTTCAAGGCATCGGCAATCGTGTTGTTGACCTGCTGGGCGGTGAAGGTCCAGGCGTTGCCGTTCAATGACGACATGGTTGATGTCCAGCCGCGCGCCGGTAGCATCATGAAGCCCAAGCCGTTGGGGAGCATTCCGCGCGGCTCGCTGAGCTACACCCTCCAATCGCGCGAGGAGGCGTTAGCGTTGAATAATCCCGTTGCTGCGGATGAGCGCTCGATCGCCAATGGGCGGCGGCTGTTCAATATGCATTGCTATACCTGCCACGGCGACATTTCAAAACCGACCGTCGTGCCGGGGCCTTCCGGAGCAAAATTCGAATTCAAAAAGCCCCCCGATATCAGCAGTGGTGATTTTAAGACCCGCACCGACGGTGGTATTTTTGCCACGATGTATTTCGGGCAAGGTCTGATGCCGCGGCTTGGGTGGAAGCTTTCGCCTCAGGAGAAGTGGGACATCATTAACTATCTTCGCAAGGTTCAGTCCACAAAGTAGGAACAGCTATGTCGCATGTCGCTCTAAATATAAACATCGAGGAAGTGCTTGAGGCTGGACCGATTAAGTCCAGCTCAACTGTTTCCAAGCTTGGCTGGGCCGGCATACTGATCGGATTCTGCGGTTTCTTCGGCGCAATGTTCAGCGGCTACCCTTTGGAATTGTTGTGGGGGGCCTATTTCACCAATGTGGTTTTCTGGATGGGGCTGGCTGCGGGCGGCGTGATCGTTTGTGTTGCGGTGCAAATCGTAAGGGCAGCCTGGTCACCGCCGATTCGGCGCATCGCGGAGGCCAATGTGGCTTTCTTGCCGTGGGCCTGGTTGGCGCTGCTTGGAACTTGGTGGGGGCGGGAATATCTCTTTTATTGGGGCAAGCACCCCATGCCCGGTCGTGAAGGCTGGATGCAGCCTTGGTTTGTTTATTTGCGTTTTGGCGCGCTGTTTCTGTTCTTGTTCTTTATGATGTGGCGCTATGTCAGCATGTCGCTGCGCAGCGATATCGGGATGTTGCGGGAGCGCAACTCGAGCCGATCGCGCTGGAGCAGCTGGATTCACCAGTATCTGGCCCGGGAATGGAAAGGGTCTGATGCCGAAGTTCTAAATCTGCAGCGCAGGTTATCCTGGAATGCGCCGCTGCTGCTTTTGATCTATGTGGTGGTGTTCTCGCTTTTCTCCTTCGAGATGGTGATGGGCATGGATCCAGTGTGGTACTCCAATCTGTTTGGCGCCTTTGAATTTTGCGGAAATTTATATATCGCCTGGGCGATGACCGCGGTGCTCACGATCTATTTTGTCAATCGCAGTCCCGAGTATGCCCGTACGGTTTCGACTCAGCAGCTGTGGGATCTCGGCAAATTGACCTTTGGATTCTGCATGCTGTGGGGCTATATGTTCTTCAGTCAGTTTCTGCCGCAGTGGTACGGCAATCTGCCCGAAGAAACTCAGTGGTTGATTCTGCGTACCCGCGAATTTCCCTGGAAAGGACTGGGTTGGATCACTTTCGCGATGTGCTTCATCGTGCCCTTTATCGTTTTGCTTAGCGAAGATGTGAAGCGCGCCCCTAAGGCCCTGCGTTTGATCTGTATTGTAATCCTGCTGGGTGTCTGGCTCGAGAGATACATGGTGATTATGCCGGAGCTTAGTCCGGGACGGATTCCGCTGCGGTTGAATGAGATTTTGGT
This sequence comes from Oligoflexia bacterium, assembly GCA_019694515.1. Lineage (GTDB taxonomy): Bacteria > Bdellovibrionota_C > UBA2361 > UBA2361 > JBGSMV01 > JAIBBU01. Next base: position 42,171 of record JAIBBU010000013.1, read on the forward strand.
GGAAATTTCGATCTATCTGGGTTTCCTCGGAGCTTACCTGCTCAGTATCCAGAGTTTCATTACGAAGTTCCCATTTGTGCCGGTCTCGCATCCGATGACGCGCGGCAGTAAGAGCTGGTAGAGGCTAACTACTCTAAATCGCTAGATTTTTAAAATACTCTGAAGAAATTGGGCGATTGTGTTAATCTAACTAGGATGGGAAAAAATCCCATCCTACGAAGAGCATTCTGGAAACGCGAGAGGTCATATCAGCAGCACTGCGGCAAATATTGCGGCCGATAGCGAAGCTTTGCCTAAAGCATTCTCTGAAGCTGGGCGAAATTGTGGAGCTGGTAAAAAGCGTAATGGTCGAATCCGCAATTCAAGAGCTACGGGATGACGGCGCGACCTTGAGTGCCAGCAGAATTAGTGCCGCCACTGGAGTGCACCGGAAAGATGTTAGCAAATTGCTGGCTGCCAAACCGCTCAAGCACCGCGAGAAAAATTTAGTATCAAGAGTGATCGGTCAGTGGCAAGCTGACCGGCGTTTTTGTTCCGCTCCAGGTAAGGCTCGGGCATTGGGAGTAGAGGGCAAGCGTAGTGAATTTGCTCAGCTCGTTTCGACTGTCAGCGCGGATTTGAATCCCTATACCGTGCTCTACGAAATGGAACGGCTAGATCTGGTGAGCCGTCATGGCGCCGTAATTAAATTAACCAAAGGGCTTTTTCTCCCGCGGGGAGATATTAAGCAGAGTTTTGCCTTATTGGGCCGCGATGTTGAGGATCTTTGCGAAGCCGTCCAGGAAAATGTTTTTAATAATCCAGCCGTGCCCAATCATCACATCCAGACCGAATATGACAATATTCCGCTGGAAAGGGTGCCGCAAATCAAGCAGTGGCTGTTCAATGAAGGTGCAAAATGGCACCGCAAGCTGCGAAGTTATTTAAGTCAATTGGATCGTGATCTGACGCCCGCTCAATCGACAGGGCCGGGACGTGCTCGCGTAGTGCTCGGATCTTTTAGTCGCATTGAAGATGTGAGCTTAGCTTTAAAAAGGGAGAGGCGATGATACTGCGAAAATGGCTGGGGCTGACGTTAATGGCGTTGGGGCTGTTGTCATGCGGCGGCGGGTCATCTGGCACCGGAGGCCAGCTCTACCAAGGATCGGTTTACGATCGTGCTGGGCAGCCCTTGGCAGGAGTAAGTGTCACTCTGCTTCAAACCGGAGATAGCGCCCTCACAGACGATCTGGGAGTTTTCGAGATCTTGTCGGCAGAAAGCCTCGAAGGAGATGTCGAGATTCTGATCGAAGGAAAGGGGCTAAGTGCTTCCGGTCGGATTGACAACGTTCCCGCCGGAGCTCAGGAGATTACGGTCAGGGTAGATGTTCAGGAGCACAGCGGAACTGTGAGCGAGGTGCAGTTCAAGAAGCGCCGCGAGGATCAGGGTGGCAATCAGAATCATTCAGGTAACAGCTCTAGCTCCAGTCGGCAGGGTCAAAGTTCATCTTCCAAAGGCAATTCAGGGAAGGATCAGAGTCACGGAAACTCCTCTTCGCAAAGTAGTAGCCGCAGCTCAAGTTCGGACAGCGAGGACTCCTCAGGGCATGGCGGAGACGACAACGATTCCAGCTCCTCTGATGGTTCCAGCTCGTCTGGTAATTCTTCGAGTCAATCCAGCTCAGAGCATGACTCAGGGGGGCACGGTTCAAGCGGCGGCTCGCATGGAGGCTCAGGCAGTTCTAGCTCGAAGTAGCTCAGATATTATTGATGGAGGACATATGAGACTAAAAACATTCATAGCAATCTTGGCAGCGGTGTTATTCGCTGCTCCCGTGGCATTTGCCAGCGGCGGATCGGGCCATGGCGGCGATGATCACTCCGGGCATGGCCGCGGTGATGATGATATTTCGGTGCCCGATGGCTCAATCGTAGTACAGCTAGGTGCGATTGAGGCGATCTCTGACAGCCAGCTGGTGGTAGCTGGAACGACCTTTTTGATTGATGACGATACAGAAATCGAAGGGCTTAATGATCAGTCGGCGGAACTTGCGGACCTAGTAGTAGGCGCCTATGTCAAGGTGAAGGCGATTAAGCAGGACGATTTATCATTGTTAGCGCGGGAAATTGATCTTGAAGATGAGGATGGAGAGGATCGCGATGAGGATTCCTCCTCCGGTCGAGGCCACTCCCATAACCGGACTGATGACAATATTGCCCAAGCATGCATCTTTCCAAATTTACCCTTAATCAGCAAAGCGCTCGAGGCGGAGCTGTCACGGGTCTTAAACTCCGCGGGGGCCGACACCTTCCGTGTAAAGGTCAAGACCAAGGTAAAGAATCGCACGCCCGCCGTTCGCAATAGCGGATTGGTGGCCTTGGGTGGCGTGAATGTGTCATTCAGCGCAGGCGTTGTTGATGTCAGTGGTGCGGCTTCTCAGGTTGAATGCAGCGGGGATCTGGATCTGCGCATTACCATTAACCAGAATGGCTCAACCGGCGGTACTCAGATTGTAAACAAAACAATCCCGATTCAGGGTGTCTTCGCTGGGCGGCAGCACTGAGCGAGATACTATCGATCATATGGAAGGGCGCCCTAGGGGCGCCCTTTTTTTTGAACGGGTTGACATTGCCTCGTCGGTGCGATTTTCTCTTTATGGGGGCATTGATGATTGCTTGCGGTATAGCTGTATTAATTTTGATTTTGATCATGGCTATGGCCGTGCGGCGAGGACTGCAAATGAAGCTGCTCGCCGCTGAGGGCTGCCTTACGGAAGGTACCGTAGCTACACTCTCAAAGACACGTCCACGTGGGGGGTCGAGGAAATACCGGGTGTCCTATACCTACCGGGATAACTTCGGCCGCAGCTATCGGGGCGGCGCGGTGATCAATTATGAGCTATGGTCTAATCTCAAAGTCGGCAGCCCCTTGGAGATCGTATATGCCGCTAGCAAGCCTCAGGTCAGCGGCATGCGGGAGATGGTGAACCTGGCGCGCAAGGCGTTGAAGAAAGAACCGATCTAGATGAGTGCTAGCTAAAGTAGGCGCGCTCGCTTCTTGCGGTCGACCCATGCGACCGTTCCTGACAGCCGTGGGTGCTCAAAGCGCAAAAACTGGTACCACCTACACTACAAGTGCTTGAATTAACAGGCATAAAGCGGCTTTTGCGGATGTTATGAGAATATTCCCAATTCGCTGTGCGTGTATCCGTTTTCGGTGAAGATCGAGCTTGGTCCGACTCCCAGCCACACCAAAATGTCGCTGAAGATATCTCGAAAATCTGTGCTTGGAACTAGCGCGTTGTAATCGTTATCTCGCAGCTCGGAGCTCCCGGGTGTATGTCCCAGCACTCCCGCGCTAACAGCACCTCCTATCACCATGGTGTGGTTTCCGTGGCCGTGATCAGTTCCCACAGTGGTCTCCCCATTCGTTCCATTTTCATACAAAGTCCGACCAAATTCAGAGTACAGCACTATGACGGTGTTGTTCAGTGCGCCGAATCCCTCCAGGTCTTTGTAGAAGACTGCCAGATTCGAAGCTAGATCGCCCAGGCTATTGGCAAGCGCACCGGAATCCGCGCCGACCGCATTTTGATCGCTATGGGTGTCATATCCGCCCTGGGCTAAGAGCAGTAATGTATCTTTGTCTTGCTGACCAAAGGCGCTGGAGGTCACCTTAGCTTTTAGAATCTTAGCGGCATCTCTAAAATTTGGGCCGAGACCGCCTTCCGAATAATTACCCGCGGAGTTATTTCCAACGGACTGAGAACTTATATCCCGGCGGACAGTAGCGAGAGCATTATGCATACTACCCAGACTGGTCAGGTAACGATTCCCGATATTTGAACGGGCTACCTGCGCCTGCACCAATTCACGCTGAATCTGTATGGCCTGTCCCAAATCGTCCTCGCTTTCCCAAGCGACCTGCTGGTAATCAAAGGATCCGAGGTCGGTCAGCATGACAGGCGGTTTCTTGACGGTATTAACATCGGATGGATTGGTGATCGAGAGCGCCCAGTATTGAAAGCTTTCCCAATTCTGGCTGTCCATGAGCCGGGCCATGAACCCCACCATTTCAGCCCCCTGAATATGTGTTAGCCCCATGCTCATTAGCACCTGGCAGGTGTCGTGGCTGCGTCCAGGATCGCCCGGTATGCCGTAGTTTTGAATCAGCTTGATGTGGCTGCCAGCTACGTTTGCCAGCGGTGCGAGCGCTGGATTAAGTCCGATCTTATTGGCGGCGCCGCTTTGATTTGCAATCGGGATGACGCTGCCCAGCGGAACGTAGATCGTAGGTCTAAGCTCGTTTCTCACGATGTCAGCTAAAGAACCCTCGTAGTAGGGGTACGCAGCCAGTCCGTCGCAGCCTCCGAGGAGATTCACTACGATCACATTCTTTCCAGTCCCGGCGCTAATCGACTGTGCCATCAACAGCCGGGGATCGAGCGCATAGGCCAAGCTCCCCAGAGCGAGGGCTTGACCCGAGAGCGTTAGAAACTTTCTTCTGGAATAAACCATAAATTACCGTGTATTCGCCGCCGCGGTCTCCTGAATTAGGCAGATTAGCCGGGCGATCTTACGCCAAACGAAATAGTCCGACTCGATATCAGGCAACTCATAGATGGTTTGTCCATCTATGACCTGATGCGTCAGATATCGCACTAAGATCGTTTTTTCATCGAGGCTAAGCTCGAGGTCAAACAGCTTGCGTGCGACCTGATCGATCATCTGCTCAGCATCCATGGTGCTGGTAAGACCCAGCGCACCAACTAAGTCGTAATCTATCCATGATAAACGGCTGACTAAGTCTAGACAGGCGCGGTTTCGATTGAGTACTTGCTGATCAGAGAGAAACCCTTCACCTGAAGCGATTTGTCCCGCTCGATTAATATTGCAGGCGCCTTTCCAGCCGAATACCGAAGCAGGCTCGTAGGGTGCCTGACCAGCAGCGCGGGCGGAATCGCGCAGACCTAACAGGTAGTACATATTTTGGTCATGGAGTTCTTCTGGCGTGCGTGCCAAGTCTCCGGTTCGTAAACGGCGCGCCAGGGTAATCAGATTCTCGATCGGCGAGCTCAAACAGGGAGCGCGGGCAGCCTCAGAAAACATCGCCTGCGACTTTAAAACTTTTTTGAGAAAGGGCTTTAGCTCGTAATCGGAGGCTTTTAAGTATGCGGCCAGCTCCGCCACCATCGCCTCATTTAGACCCGGATAAAGCATCTGTCCGGCCAGCCGTTCGGCTAGATAACGCGGCGATCCGGGATGATAATCCAAGATCTGGTCGACCAACTGTTCGGGAGCAAGCGCTGTGGAGAGTTGGGCGCCGGGAATACCGGAAAAAATCGTGCGTGCCGTCGTGTCGTGACGCTCGGACGAATACTGAATGTCGATCATCTCCTTGCCGGTTTCGGGATCGTTCGTAAAGGTTTCATAATAGCCGCTGGCAAATCCGGTGGCAGCGACCACCGAATCTTCTTCGTAGTTGGCCTGGCCTGTCACTGGATCATGCGCGCCAACTAAGAACAACTCCATTAATTCTCGCGCAAAGTTCTGATTGGGATATTCGGCTTCGTTGTCTTTGTTATCTAACCAGAAATTCATGGCGGGATCGGTCAGCAGTGACTTGGTCAGGCTTCTGATATTGCCCAAAGCCTCGCGTCGCAGTAGTGCCCAATGCAGATAAATTCCGTAACCGTAGAACTTCGAGTATGAAAATCCGATGGCGTTAAGATTGGTCGCAAAATGCGCACTGAGCACCAGCTGCATCCATTCTTTAAGTGGATTGCGCGCGTATAGATAACGGTAGAACTGTCCGATCTGAAGTGCGTCGATGTTCCAAATTCTAATGCCAGCGAACTCCGGATCTTCGTCGTCGTAATAGAACACCTGCGAGGTCCAGTAGCGGCTGTCCTCGTCCAGACGAGTCTCTTCGCTGCTGGGAGAGATCCCATCGACTAGTGCATTGACGAGAGCGGTTAAACCCTGTGTGGTGCCGATCGTCAAAAGTTCGGGACTGCCCCCGAAAGCCACTTTCCGAAGCAGATGCTTGGCTTCGGCGGCTGTCAGCGCATCGCGGTATGCACTTAGCGAATGTTGATCGCCTCCGAACTCTCCGTCGCGCAAGGTTTGACAGCTGCGTTTGTAATCTTGAGCCTTAGCTAAGGCGCTGCGCGCCTGATCTAGATCGCGCTTGGCTTGCCGATATGCAGGGCTGCGCTTACCTCCGGAGGCCAAATGCCTGAGAGTTTGCGCTAGTTGGTTCTTAGTCCGGATCAGCTCCGACATGTTCAAGGGACTCCACCGAGCCCCTATATTGGCGCGGCGCTGGTTCAGGGTCCCGAGACGTGATCCGGACGCCTGGCTCTTCCGGTAGCAGGTGAAATAGGGACGGGCGACCGAAAGTTGTTGAAAAAAGGCATGGTTCTTGGCCGAGATCTTGACACTGTCGGCAGCTGCGAGCCCCGCGCTGAAAAGCGCGGCTAACATAGCTATTCTTAGAACTTGTCTTTCAAGCACTGAGCATTTTGATGAAGGAGTTAGGCCCCGGCCCGTAAATAGTGGACTGATTTGGGTAGTTTGGCCGTGCCAAAGCCCAGATCTTATATCGACACCCCGCTACCCCTGAATTAGCAGCACTTTATCCCGACTGCCCGCGTACTTAAACCCGCAATGATTCCCTCACTTTAGCCCCCGGGCGTTTTTACATCCCCGAAAATTTCTGATATGGTAGCGCCTCGAAAATACAGTTGATTTTAGGTGATTTATGCCGGTACCAAAGAAGCGCACCTCACACTCGAAGCGAAATATGCGCCGCTCTCACCATGCGCTTAGCCGCACCTTTGCGGTCGTCTGCTCAAATTGCGGGGAGCCAACCCTGCGTCATCGAGCTTGTCCCGGATGCGGGCAATATCGCGGTAAGAAGCTGGTAGACACTCCTGTCACGGCCTAACGCCTCGATCTCTGAATGAATAAGCCACTTTCAGGCAAACTAGCGCTGGTAACCGGCGGGTCTCGCGGTATTGGGCGAGCAATTTCGATTAAGCTAGCCTCGCTTGGCGCAAAAGTCTTAGTTAACTATTCATCTAGTCCAGATGCAGCTGACGAGACGGTCAGAAACTGTGTGGAAGCAGGAGGCGAAGCTGAAGCGCTTGGGTTTAGCGTGGGAGATAGCGCCGCAGTCGACCAGGCCTTCGATGGAATCAAGGAAAAATACGGCAAAATTGACATTTTGGTGAACAATGCCGGGATCTCGCGGGATGGTCTTTTTATCCGCATGCGGGACGAAGACTGGCACAAAACATTAGATATCAACTTAAACGGCTCCTTTTACTGTGCCCGTGCGGCTGCGAAGCTGATGTTGAAGGCCAAGCAGGGGGCCATCATCAATATCAGCTCAGTCGTTGGGGAGATGGGCAATGGCGGGCAGGTTCCCTATGTTTCCTCCAAGGCGGGACTATTGGGACTGACAAAGGCCATGGCCCGGGAGCTGGCATCCCGCTCGATCACCGTGAATGCGATCACTCCAGGGTTTATTCGAACGGATATGACGGATGCGCTGGATGAAAAGCTCAAAGTCGAGCATCTCAAAGCTATTCCGCTCAGCCGTTATGGTGAACCCTCGGAGGTTGCAAGTTTGGTAGCTTTCCTTGCCGGCCCTGAGGCGGCCTATATAACAGGCCAGGTGATCGGAATTAACGGCGGAATGTACATGTAGCTATCTGCCTGATTTGTTTACCTTTTTATTCTAAGGTCGCTCTTCTCAGCCCTGGTTAACCGTTTGAAAAATCTAAAAAAATACAATTTTGCTGATGTACTTGACTTGGGAGACCATTGGTCTTTAAATTTTCATCTGCTCTTGGCGGTATAACAGCCGAAGCGCTAGCATCAAAGCCGGAGCATTAATTCGTAAGGAGATAGGAAGGGATGGCATCGTCTGAAGAGATTAGTAAGCGGATCAAAGAAATTATTGTCGAGCAGCTCGGCGTCGGCATCGAGGAGGTCAACCCTGAAGCGTCTTTCATTGAGGATTTGGGTGCCGATTCCCTGGATATCGTGGAGCTGATTATGGCTCTGGAAGAGGAGTATGACATCGAGATTCCGGACGAGGACGCAGAGAAGATCCAGACCGTAAAGGATGTTATCTCCTACGTTGAAGAACGTCAGGCATAAGATAGCCCTCAGATTTTAGTTTGAAGAGATAGCACCCCTTGGGTGCTATCTCTTTTTTTTGCTCATCTTCAGGCTTCCAGAGGGGGAGGGAGGCATTGTCGGCCCCTTCTTTTGGCCTTTTTGTGTCCTTCGTCGTATATTGAAAGTGCCACTTTGAGAGCCTTCTTACAGGCTCGCTTCATGCCACTTCGCGGTGGTTGCAACATGTCTTCTAAGTATTTGGGTAGCTATGAGTACCGTTCTAAGCAAACAAGATCCCGAAGTTTTTAACCTGATCCAGAAGGAAACTGCTCGTCAAGAGTATGGATTAGAGATGATTCCCTCGGAAAATTTTGTTTCGGAAGCGGTTTTGGAAGCGATGGGTTCCACCCTCACCAACAAATACGCCGAGGGCTTGCCCCATAAACGGTATTACGGGGGATGTGAGGTGGTTGATTCGGTCGAAGAGCTGGCCAATGCGCGTTGTGAGAAGCTATTCGGAGCGGAGTTTGTTAACAGCCAGCCGCATTCAGGAGCGCAGGCAAATCAGGCTGCTTATGAGGCGCTGCTGACCCCCGGCGATGTTGTCATGGGAATGCGGTTAGATCAGGGCGGCCATTTAACGCATGGCAGTCCAGTAAATTTTTCGGGCAAACATTATAAAATTGTAGCCTACGGAGTCAGAGAGTCGGATCACCTAATCGACTATGATGAATTAATGCATTTGGCCCGTACTCACCGCCCGAAAATGATTATTTGCGGCGCCTCGGCCTATTCACGCCGGATCGAGTTCGATAAATTTAGAAAGGCAGCCGACGAAGTCGGTGCTTTCGTGCTTGCTGATATCGCGCATTATGCCGGTCTTGTCGCTGCGGGAGACTATCCGAGTCCAGTGGCTTTCGCTGACATCGTTACGACTACGACTCACAAGACGCTGCGCGGTCCCCGCTCCGGATTGATTATGGCCAAAGCAGCGCATGCTAAGGCTATCAATAAAGCCGTATTTCCAGGCCTGCAGGGCGGCCCGCACATGCATACCATCGCGGCCAAGGCGGTTGCCTTTGCGGAGGCGTTACAGCCGGCTTTCAAGAGCTATTCTAAGGCTGTCATTAAGAATGCCCAAGCCCTCAGTCTAGCCTTGATCGGCAAAGGCTTTAAGATCGTTTCGGGCGGCACGGACTCACATCTATTGGTAGTTGATTTACGGCCTGCGAATGTCACCGGCAAAGTGGCAGAGCAAGCGCTCGATCGGGTGGGCATTACGGTAAACAAGAACACTATCCCATTCGATCCCCAGCCGCCCACTGTGTGCAGCGGCATCAGACTGGGTACTCCGGCGCTTACGACGCGGGGCATGGGGGTTAACGAGATGCGGCAGATCGCTGACTTTATCTCCGATCTAGTGCAGCATCATGAAGATCCCGCAAAGCTTGAGTCGCTTCGTGCCGACGTGCGTTCTTTAGCGCAGAAATTTCCCCTTTATAAAGATAGACTGGTTAGATGAGATGCCCCAAGTGCTCCAGTGAGAATCTCTCGGTGATCGATTCGCGCGGCGATGAGGAAGCGATTCGCCGCCGGCGTGAGTGCCAAGCCTGCTCATATCGCTTTACTACTTTTGAGCGCATTGAGCGCTCCTTGCCGATGATCGTCAAGAAGGACGGGCGTCGTGAATCATATGACCGCACCAAGATCCATGCTGGACTTGTGCGGGCCTGTGAAAAACGTCCCGTATCGGTTGAAGTGATCGAAAAAATAATCGATGCAGTAGAATTTAAGATCTCCGAGCTGGGGATTAAAGAAATATCGAGCCGCCAAATTGGAGACTTCCTGATAGATGCGCTTAAAAAGGTGGATCAGATTGCCTATGTAAGATTTGCTTCGGTGTATCGCGAGTTTTCCGATATTAGCCAGTTTGTAGATACACTGCAGAGCTTGCGCGAGAGAAGCGGGCGCAAGAAGAAGAAAGAAACGGTTAAGTCGGCTGCTCGCCGCACTCGTGTGGTGCGTCATTAGTCTTTGGCATTTAAGGAGCTGAGTTTAAACAGCTATGTTTTCTGGAATCGTTGAAGAATTGGCAGTAATTGCTGCAATCGAGCTCGGGCGCGAGCCGGTGCGGCTCTCTGTCAGCAGCGCGCTAGATCATACCGATACACAAATTGGCGACTCGGTTCTGATCGAGGGCGTGTGTCTTACGGTAGTCGAGAAACTCGGTTCAATTTTGATCTTTGAGTTATCCTCTGAAACTTTGCGCCGCACTACTCTGGCCGATCTGGATCAGGGCGAACGCGTGCACCTGGAGCGCTCGCTGAAAGTTGGAACCCGCATCAATGGACATTTTGTTTTCGGACATGCCGACGGTTGCGCAGAACTAATCTCCCGTAGGGATGAGGGTCGGTCGGTGCGCATGGAATTTAAGCTGCCCTCAGAGCACCGGGGGTTAATCGTACCGAAGGGATCGATCTCGCTCAGCGGAATCTCGCTAACCGTGGGCGAGGTGAGCAGCGACTCTTTCTCGGTTTACGTGATTCCGCATACTTCTACCGTTACTAGACTGGGAACGCTCAAGCCGGGCGAGCGTGTCAATTTAGAGATAGATATGCTGGCCCGCTACGTAAAGAGTATCCTCGCAAGCGCTAATCCAGCTACGGCCCGATGAACGAAGTAATTGAGCTTACCCCAATCCCTCAGGTGCTGGCCGAGTTTCGAGCCGGAAAATGCGTAATTATTGTCGATGATGTCGGCCGTGAAAATGAGGGCGATCTGGTGGTGGCGTCGGAAAAGGCTACTCCGGAAGCTCTGGCTTTCATGTTGCGCGAAGCCCGGGGACTGATCTGTGTGAGCATTAGCTCGGATACTGCGGGTCGTTTGAATCTTCCCTTCCAGACACTCAATAACAATTCGCAGTTCAATACCCCCTTTACCGTCACGACTGATTCGCTGCGCAGTGTGGGCAGAGGCGTCACGGCTCAGGGACGTTGCGATACGATTAAACATATGCTGGAGCCGGCGGCCACGGCGCAGGACTTTGTATCTCCTGGACATGTTTTCCCGTTGGTTGCGAACTCGCGCGGTGTTTTAGGCCGGCGCGGTCAGACCGAAGGTTCCTATGACTTGGCGCGCCTGGCGGGACTGGCGCCTTCGGGAATTATCTGCGAAATACTAGCCTCCGACGGTACGATGGCGCGCGGCGCTGAACTTCAGGAATTTGCCGCTAAGCACGGGATCAGTGTTACAAGCGTAGAAGAAATCGCGCGCTACCGCTTGGCACAGGATGTAAAAGTTTCGCAGGTAGCGCAGGCCCCGGTGCAGACCCAGTTCGGTGTGCTTAAAACCGTAGTATTTGAAGATGAGTCAGACGGCGCCGAGCATATGGCGCTGATTTACGGCGAAAGAGCAGCGATCGGTGACCGCGCGCCTCTCGTGCGGCTCCATTCAGAGTGCTTGACCGGGGATGTTTTTGGCAGCCGTCGGTGCGACTGTGGCGAGCAGCTCGATTTTGCGCTCAAGGAGATTCGCAAAGAGGGCTATGGCGTAGTCTTATATTTGCGCCAGGAAGGCCGCGGAATCGGCCTGGGCAACAAGCTGCGTGCATATGAGCTGCAAGATCAGGGGCATGATACGGTTGAGGCCAACATTAAGCTCGGATTCAAGCCGGATGAGCGTGATTTTGCCGTAGCTGCGCGCATGTTGTTGAGCCTGGAACTTGATCGGGTACGTTTGCTCACCAACAATCCCTTAAAACTTTCGAGGCTCGAAGAGAACGGCGTGAGCGTAGAGGAGCGTCTGCCGGTAAGAGTGGCAGAGGATGAGTACAGCCGCGCTTATCTTGAAACCAAGCGCGCCAAGCTTGGACATCTGCTGTAGTCAGCAGCTTGTCTGGGTGCTGGAAATAACGCGCGACCCTGTCATTGCTGTGCGAGTTACGCAATTCGAGAACAGATTTTCTGTCGTTGCGAGCAAAGCGAAAGCCTGCCACGCCGTAGCATGAGCGGAGGCGGGCAATCCCTAACATGAGGCCCAGCAATGCGGATCACTCAAGGTAGCGGGTGCAGAAATCCTCGCGCAATTAAGGCGGGGCAAAGCACCGGGTGCCATAGCGTTAGGGTTTGCTTCGCTTTGCTCGTAATGACAGGCATTTTTGTACTCGAATTGCGTCACTCGCACAACAATGGCAGGTATTTTGTCCCCGGATCTCGGGTAGATTTCGCCGACGCGTTAGTAACAAAAAAGAACCAGCGCTGCTCTACTTACCCGAAGCTAAGCGAGCAGCGCCCGGCCACGTTCGAGCTATCTCGACACGCAGCCCAGTCCGCCCGGCAACCGCATATCGCGGCAGCCGTGCTTGCGTTCTTTATCGGAGCACTTCTGCTCGCTCGGCGAAAATCCGGAAGGGCAATGTTCCTGGCGCGGCGGGGGTGGGCGTCGGGCTTCCCGAGCGCGTTCGCGTTCAGCCTCTAAACGCTCGCGTGTTTCTTCAGCGCGGCGGCGCTCTCTTTCGAGCTCATGTCTTTCGTCGCGAGCACGGTCGCGTTCGCGATTGTAATAGTAGTCGTCGTACCGCGAGCCGCGGTCGTAATAGGGATCATTGTATCCGCCCTGGGAGGAGGGGTAATACGGAGAATTAAGATCGGTGCAGCCGGAAGCGAAGGCCAGAATCGCCAATGCCATCACTGCGCCAAAGAGTTTATTTAGTTGCATGTCATTCATCTCGAAAAGTTTCCTAAGGTAACTAGCGGACATCCAAAAGATCCTAAGATCCAGCTGGATTACGACAGCTTCTACTATTAGCAGAAAACTAAATGCATTCAAATAATTGATATCAGCCGATCGAATTCTAATCGCTTCAGCCCCCAAATAGAGCTATGATAACCGGCTTTTATCCCTCCTGATCTGGATCAGTCTAGGCCGTTAAAGATGTTTTTAAGGAAGAACCACCATGCGCCACTCTGCAATTGTGTTCGTGCTTTGTCTTAATGTTTTAGTTTGCGCCGAGCGTCTTTGGGCCGCCGATGAATGTCCTGCTCCAGCGCGAGAATTTTCAGCTGAATTTAACCGCATCAAAGCCCTGGCGGGTGAATGGCAGGGTACTTCGGAGGATCGCGGCAAGCAGGAGCCCGCTACCGTGAGATACGAAATTACCTCCGGAGGCACGGCCGTGGTGGAGACTCTTTTCCCCGGGACTCCCCATGAAATGGTTTCGGTCTACCATGACGAAGGTGGCAGGCTTGCGATGACGCATTACTGCATGCTGGGAAATCAACCTACTCTGGCTCTGACGAAATCGAGCTTCGGTGCGTTGGCGCTGGAGCTAGCCCCTGGCGATCGTTTGAGTCACTCTCCAGAAGCGCACATGCATTCTCTGCAGATTGCGTTTCATGGACCGGATCGTCTCACGCAGCGCTGGACCTCCGAGCAGAATGGAAAATCTATGGGTACCACAGTGATGAATTTTCGTCGCAAGTAGGCTTAAAGCCACCCCTGATTCCTCAAAAAGTTCGGAGGTTTAACTGAGAAACTGACTCGGCTCTTGAGTTAGGTTACAATAACCACACAGTATTAATAACATTCGTACCGGCATGACTGCTGGTAAAGCTTAGATCTTTGACTTATGGAAAATGTGAAGAAGATTGAGGGGCAGCTCAGTGCTACGGGCCTGCGGTTCGCTCTGATCGCATCGCGCTTTAACAGCTTCATCGTAGACCAGCTAGTGAACGGTGCGGTCGATACGATCGTTCGGCACGGCGGACGAAAAAGCGAAATCTCAATCATTCACGTTCCGGGCAGTTTTGAAATTCCTTTGGCCGCCAAGAAAGCGGCCGCTTCCGGTAAATTCGATGCAATCGTAGCGCTGGGCGCTGTCATCCGCGGCGCCACTACCCACTATGATTACGTTTGCGGGCAAGCTGCGTCGGGCATCGGTCAGGTGGCACTCGAAACGGGCTTGCCGGTTACATTCGGAGTGATCACTACGGATACTATCGATCAGGCGATTGAGCGAGCTGGCACCAAAGCTGGAAACAAGGGTGCCGATGCGGCGCTTGCGGCGATTGAAATGGCTAATCTTTCGCGAATTCTAGAGAAGGGCGAGATATGAAATCCCGCCGCCAGGCCCGAGAGACCGCACTTCAGGCGCTCTATCAGTGCGACGCGCTGCAGGATTGGTCCGGCCAGGCAATTGATATCTTCTTTTCAAACTTTGGCCCTGAAGAACTCGAGAGTGAAGCGGCCGAGTCTGAGATGCTGGAGTTCTCCCGCGCACTCACGCTCGGCACGATCCAAAATCTGGAATCAATCGATCGGCGCATCGCAGAAGCCTGCCGTAATTGGTCGCTGGCGCGCATGTCGCGGGTAGATCGGAACATCTTGCGCCTCGCGGCCTACGAAATGGCATTCGTTTCAGAGATTCCACAAAAAGTCAGTATTAATGAGGCCCTCGAGATCGCTAAGCGTTTCGGTGCACCCGATTCTCCGAATTTTATCAATGGTGTCTTGGACAAGGTCGCCAGCGGGATCGAGGCTGAACAAGGTCCGCCGGCACCGTTAGCTGCGGGCATTAAGTAGCCGCTTCCTTTCCTGAACCCTCCGTTTTCTGTTTGACTCCGGTGCTTGCTGCTGTTAGCTTGCCGCAAAAGTTGTAGTCGTAGTCGTTCCCATGGACACCGTTCCCTCCCCATCCCGAGACCTTCCGGCCCAATCTGCAGATCGCGGCGGCGCTCTAGTCATGTCTTTGGATCAGGCGTCCTTTTCCCCTTTTTTAGATCTTGATCGCCTACATTCTGATGTTACCGCTGCTCAGTTTGTACAGTATTGGGAGGATGTGCTTTCACGGGTGCGGCAGTACGGGGGTAATTGGGATTGGAGAAACGGCGAAATTTTGCAGGTCGCTATCATCGAGGCTGATGGCCAGCGTGCTCGTGATCCTCAGGCCTTCCTAGAGTTTATTGGACGTTTCAAAACGTTAGCCCAAGACATTGGTCTTCCTGAAGACGAGCTAACCCCGGAACTGCTGGATGAAGTTCTTCCTGCCAGCTGGTCTGCGAAAGAAAAGTTGATGTTCGCTAAGAGCGCTGGAGACATCTCTTATGAACTGGGCATAGCGGAGGACAAGATTGCATTTGCAGCGATGCATGCAGCGCGCCAAGCGGCGCGAGAGGGGGTGCAAGGCTACGCAGGTCCCGATCGCAAACAGCTCGCCGACGAAATTGAAGCGGATTTTACCCGATTCTTTGATGAGCATGAGGTCTTCTCCGTTCCCCGCAGCGGTCAGCGTCTACGCTTGACCTTCGAACAGGCGCGGGATCAATACCACCCTGCTTTGAAGCTCTTCTATAATGAGGGTCTTCACGGCGGAGAACCGATCAAGGAAGCGCTTGAGGCCTTGCGTCTGTTGCGATTTCGGGCCGATCTCGAGGAAGCGATCTCCAAATTAAAACTGGAGGATCGTCAGACTCTGATTGAACTGTATGGAGCGAAGGGCGCCAACTTAATTTTTATGCGTGAAGTTCTGGCGTTGCCAATTCTAGCAGCGGCGCATAGGTCCTTCCGCATGGTGGTACCCGATTTTTGTACTATGCCCACGACCCTTTATTCCGAATGGCTTAACGGATCGAATATTGAGGCCAAGTTGATGGAATTTTATTCCTGGGTCAGAGGGCGATGCGTGATGATTCGAAGCAGCGCCGTCCGATCTGAAGATCGTGAACATGCTACTGGAGCTGGGATCCATGACAGTTTAGAGTTACAGGCGGCTGCTAGTTTTAGAGAGTTCGTCACTGCGGTATATGCGGTTTACGAATCGGTGAATTCTGAGCGGGCACTCGAATATCGTAGATCTCTTGGTATCGATTCAGAACTAATGGGAATCGTATTGCAGGAGTATTGCGCTCCCCACGATGTGGACTTCCAAGATCAGGGTTATATCAATACGGTACGCGCCGGTGTGCCGAGCTTATTAGAGGTGGTAAGCGATCTCGGCCCGCGTCCGCTTGTTAGAAAGCATAGACTTCCCGAGGTATTTCGAACCGAGAGCTTCCAGTCCGGCGGTTTTCTGCATTATCAGCTGCACCACGCTAGCTATGATTCCGACCGGGCGCTGCAATTGGCAGCCAAAGGTCTTCTAATCGAATGGATTTTCGGAGCTCCGGTGCAGATTGAGTATCAGCTGCAAGAGCACGAATTGCGAATTTTTCAGGTCAGAATGCTGCCAAAGATTTATACGCAACCCAATGGAGTCTCTTTTCCAGATCGAGCAGACTGGGTTTATAAAGGCGCGGCCATCGGCGCCTGCGATCAGCTCCTTGATGTGCTGAATCCAGAGGAGGACAACTCCGAGAGAGAAGGGGTGGTAATATTTGAGCGCAACTCAGCCGTTTCGATTAGCGGGCGTGGCCACCACGTGTTGAATCTTGGGTATCCAAAACGGGGTGCGGTTGTGGTGCTGGAGCCCACAATTGAGCGCGATGGACACCTGGAAACTTTGGCTGTGGAGCGCGGACTGGCCTGTATTTTCCATGCGGACTATGTATCTCGGCTCGAGCGCAGTCTGCAGCTTGGCAATGTCGCTTCCTTCGACCAGCTTCCGCGGTTTGCAACTAAGCTCGAATTAGGAGGTCATACCAGGCTAAGAATTGTCGCAAACGGGCTGGAGGGACGGATCTATCCGCCGGAGTAAGCGCTTCCGCATTTCCCATCTCCTGCTCAGTTTCCCGCCGGGCTAGCCGTGTTCCAACTCATGGAAGTAGTTTGAGATGCGAAGTTGGCAATCCGATTCCGCAATGAGAAGGTAAGCGCGGAGAGCAAAAATGCAGTACGCCGATTTCGATCGGTAACGTAACGCGGGTCAAGCTCGTCTTGAGTCGGTAATTCGAACGAAAATTACTCCTTACTAGTCGCTAAAGAAGAATCCTGCTAAGAGGTTTAGGCCGCAACTCCAAGGGCAGCTTAGGATAAGCTGACAATCACGCTAGTTTGGATCTAAGTTTAAGGCCTGGAATCTCGACAAACTTCCGCAGCAGCATCGCCCAGACAATCGAAACCAAGCAGGCCAGCGGCAGCGCCATAAGAAAAGGAAGTTCATGCGAGCGAGTAATAGTGCGCACCAGCACCAACCCTTCCATATGCGTCAGGTAGAGTGTGTAAGCCAGCTCGGAGAAAAATAAAGCTCCGATGATCCCGAAGGTGCTAAAGCGGCTCTTCGCCACTCCCGCTACGATCAGAAGCAGGGTAGCAATGCTAACAATTGTCGGTTGAATCACCGCCGGGAGGAACATCAGCCTAGTCTCTATGCCTGAGCCCGTACCAGAGAACCAGGGGTGCCAGGGTATTGTTAAGAGGGCGAGTCCCAACCATCCCAATGCTGTTGCGTTTTGTGCGAGCCATTTCCACACGGTGGTATCCCACAACTTAGCGGCGGCTAATCCCACCCCCAAGGCTAGCCCGTCCAACCGGAACTGAGTTTGCACCGACAGGTCATACATGTACCAGTCGAATGTTCGTGCTGGCGTTGAAAGATACTCTACGACCCTCCAGATCGGAGAGATTGCGATACAAGAAATGCAAAATACAGTCAGCTTGTCCCGGGTAAGCATTGATGACGGGATGAACCTGAGCATGCCAAACAGCAGCAGTGGGAGGATCAAATAAAAATGCTCCTCGACGCAAAGCGACCAGGAGATTAACCAATCCTGAGGCGCGAAGTAGTTTTGTAAGGAAAATCCCATGACGAGCGCCCGATTCGGTGCGACCGCGCCTGAGGCCAGCATGGCGAACATTAGGGTATAGTAGGAGGGCAGAGTCCTCAGCCAGCGACGTAGCAAGAACCTCCTGACATCGAGATTTCCTTGCTGCCTGATCGATTGCAGCGCCTGAGCTCCGATCAGATAGCCGCTAAGTACGAAGAAGATGTCGACGCCGATATATCCGCGCATAAAGACCCAATGAAACCATTTCGGAGCGCCGCTGATGTTTCGAAAGTGGTGCATCACCACCAGCAAAATCGCCGCAGCGCGCAAGATATCGAGTAGGGGATAGCGGGCTTTTGACATTTAAATTGCCTGCCAAGTAATGGCCAGCTCAATTTATCAAATCAGCGGCATTGGGGCATCCCAACTTTTGGAAGCTGCGCAGAAGCGTAATCGCGGTGTCATTGTTGTAAATGTTACATATTTCGGAAACAAAATAGCTGCCTGTATGCGCGACTCTGTCATTGCGAAAGAAGCTAGGAGAATTTCCTGCGCAATTTTCAGTCAACAGCATGTGGCTTGCATGCTTGTAAGAAACTTTTGCGATTATCAGCGCCCGGAGCCGGCCTCAAAGCTTTCATGCTATAAGAGGCAAGCGTTCCTACCTTCCTAGAGCTTTACCTCCGTCCCAGCTTTGCGACCAGCTCGACATGGGGCGTATGCGGAAAAAGATCAATTGCGCGCAGATCTAACACTTCGTAGTGGGGCGCTAACTGCTTCAGCTCCTCCGCAAAGCGCTTGAAGTTGCATGATACATAAATCAGCATTTTGGGCCGGGCTTGGACGATCTGTTGCAGCGCTTTGGGGTGCAGCCCGGCGCGCGGCGGATCTACCACTAAGAGATCGGGTTTCAGCGCTTCCCATCCAGAGTTCTCCGTACCGGCGCAGAGGAAGTTAGCGGAGGAGTGATTGAGCGCGCCATTTCGGCGTGCATCGTCGATCGCCGCTTGAACCAACTCCACGCCGGTACACTCGGCGGCAGTTTTACTAAGCGGAATAGTGAAGAATCCATTCCCACAGTAAAGGTCTAGCACCCTTTTGCCGCTGAGCTCGCCGCAATATTCAAGCACGGTCCTTTGCAATAGTTCTGCCCCATGCGAATTGGTTTGAAAAAAGGAGCCGGGAGAGATGTGATACCGACTGCCGTTGATGCACTCTTCGATATAGTCGTGGGGGCTGAGGCTGCGGTAAAGATCGGCATTGGAAGTGTCGGAGATGGTGCGGTTAATGCCCCAAACCAACTCAGCCCCGGATATATTTTCGTTGAGCCCGGCCAAGGCGTCCAAAAGCTGAGTTTCTTCGCTTTGATCCTCGGGAGCGCTGGTAATTATCACCAGCATGGCGTTGCCCCGGAGCGCTTTTCTGATCACGGCATAGCGAAGCAATCCGCGGTGCTTCTTGCGGCAGAAAAAGGAGAGCCCGGACTGGGGTAGCCAGGCATGAACCTGATCGAAGATCTCTTCAATTCTTTCGTCGGACAAAATACACTTATGTCCGTCGATAACTTTCCACCATTTGCCCTTTTCTTTAAGGCCAAATCTGCCTTCAAAGTCGATCGCGAAGTCCATGCGGTTGCGGTAATGCTCGGTTTTCGGGGAGGGCAGGATCTCGTCGCAGTGTAGCTCTGGCAGGCTCTGTCCCAGGGCGGCATTGATCTGGCTTAATTTAAGTTCCAGCTGTTCGGGATAGGGCTGATCTGATAGCGAACAGCTGCCGCACCGCTCTTTATTGGGGCAAAGACTCATCCCCCAGTAAATGCCTGTATTAGACAGGGAAGTAAAGCGCAGCTATTCCTCGGAGAGGCTGGCTCTAAGCGCGGCGCTTCTAAGCCAAATCGAGGGCAAAGCTGACATCACAATGCTGCCTATCGATACTACTGCCACGGGCATTAGGAGATCCCCGGCTCTAAGTACAAATTGGAGGGTCCAGCCGAATGAGATCGGATTAATTACGAAGATCAAATTGAAGGCTAGCAGCAGCCCGAAGAGGATTCCAAGTATTGCGGAAGGCAGGGCAAGAATCAGCCCTTCCAACAGGGTGCTCCAGCGTAATGCTCCGACACTCATCCCTAAAATGTGTAGAGTCCTAAACTCTCTACCGCGTTCCATGAACAGTTGCAGAATCGCTGCGCTAAATCCCAGACCGGCAATCAGCATCACAATTATGCGCAGCAGCTGAGTCACACTGAAAGTTCGGTCGAAGATCGCGTTTATTTTATCGCGCAGATCGCGGTTGGTTAACAGCTGCACCCGGTGAGCCTGGGGCAGTGCCCCCAATTTGGAGCGTACCTCAGATATGGAGACAGTTGGATGCAGATAGATCGATAGAGTCTGCACCGTCTGGCTATCGAATAGCGCACTATAGATCGGGAAATGCATCAAGAGGGTGCCGCGCTCGGTGCTGAATTCTTTGTAGATCCCTGCGAGCGCAAAAGTTCTTCCAGCGACCGACACCGTATCTCCCGGCTTAAGAGCCAGCTTAGCTGCTCCGCTCTCGCTGATCAGCAGAGCCGTTCCCGCAAGGAGGGCCTCACGATCAAAGTTTCCACTAAGAATTTTGAACTCCCTTCCACCTGCGGGCAGGTCTAAGTCAGCTCCGGCCACCTGCACTGCGATCGCTCTGATCGTGGTATCAACGCTGCTAAAACGTGCTGCTTTGCGTACTTCCGGAAGCGCCATTACTGCATTTACGAAACGCTCGGGCAGCACCGGGCGTTTTACGGGGGTGCCCAGAGTGTTGCTTTGTACGAAGAGGTCGGCACGTACAGAGTAGTCGATCCACTGATGAAGCGTGTCGCGAAAGCTGGCGATCATAATTCCGAGCGCAATTAGCAGTGTCAAACCACAGCCGGTGGCAGCCACCGAGACCGAAAATGTTCTGAGACTTGCGAGAACTTCAGATAGAGAAAAGAGCGCAGACGGCGAAAGCCGTCGACCAACGAGGCGCTTGATCGCGAAAACGGTAGCGGCCAGAGCGGGAACACTATTTATAAGCAGGCAGGAGAGAATCGCTAGGGAGCAAAGATGCGCGAAGGCCGCGCTCTTTAACTGCAGCGCCAAATAACAGCAACCTCCCCCAAGGCCAAGCAGCATCAGACCGAAACGCAGCCTTTGCTTCAGCCGCGGGGCAGTTGTGGAGATCCGAGTGCGGGCGCTCAGTCCGGGCGCTTCTTTGGAGACGCTTAAGGCCGGTAGTAAGGCGCCACTCAGCGCCACCAACACCCCTGCCAAGCCTGCATAGATGAAGAGATGCGGCGCTTGAGTAAACGAGGGGAGCTTCGCAGCAAACATTGCGGGGGTGTAAAGCTCGGCAGCGGTGCGCAGGAAGCGTTCGGCCAGGAGCTGCGTTAGCGGTCGCGCAATCACCATTCCAATAATTGAACCTAGGAGGCCGCAGGCTAGCGCCTCGCCCAATACCAATCCAAATAACTGCCGCGGCGTAAAGCCGATCGTGCGCAGAGTTGCTAATTGGGTTCGTAACGCTGCAAAACGGATCTGAAATGAGTTGAAGATCACGAGGGCGCTAACTAACATCGCCATCAATACCAGCACTCCGATATTTAAGCGGAAAGCGCCCAGCAAACGTTGTCCGCGGGAGACAGCAGCGGAGTTGTCTTCGAGATGCAGAGTGGGGAAATCTTTTCGCACGGCTGACTGCAAGAGCGTCAGAGAATCGTGAGATCCGATCGGCTCTCTCGGTTGCAGCAGCACAGCGGAGACTTTAGGGTCGTGCTGGTTAGAAGTAAGTGTCAGCAAGGTGCTGAGATCGAGGAAGGCCGCAGATGAAAATAACAAGGCGCTAGGACCTTTAGCAACTTCAGCTAAGTGCAGCTCTATCTGCTTGCCCTCTATCACCAGCTTAATGAGAGTTCCCGGCTGCAGTGCTAGATCGTTTATTAGGGCCGGAGTTGCTACCAATCTGGACAACTGCTGCGGATTGCCTCCGGCTAAACGTTCGATACCCTGGATCCCGTTGACAACGAGCGGTACGCCGCGCCCATCGGGAAGCTGGAGCTCCGCTTCGTACTGGAGCAGAGCCGAAATCAGAAAATCATCAGCCACGCTTCGCAGCAGCGGGCTGAGAACTTTGGGATCAAATTCACCGCTGTCGGAGATTATTCTAAGTTCGGTTTCTCCGGTCAGGGTTGGGAGCGCTTCGGCAAACGAGGCCAGGCTTTGTTCGGAAGCGAATAGCACGGCCAAAAATACCGCTACCCCCAGCGCCACGACGCCGCTAATTAGCAGGGTAAAGGTCCACCCCTGCACTAGGCGGCGCAGTGAAAAGCGAGCAAAGGTCCAAAGCAGCATGCGCTCCAGATTAGCCTGGATAACGCCCGATTTGCCACTCTGGACGGTGTAGAACTCGCGGCCGTGCTACAGTAGCTCTGGCGCTGCCGGAATCAGCGGCTCTGGTTCCGGGTCCGGTACCGGCATAGACACCCCGCCGCTTGGGATCTCCTGAATTGGGGGATATACCGGAAGAATCTCGGCTGGGGGCTTCGGAATCGGTGCTGATCTCTGGCAGCCTCGCCGGAGGTGTTCGCAAAAGTCATTTACTCGGTGTTCGTCGGCGTGAGAATGCACTCGGTTTTGATAGCTTCCCCACTGTTCTCTGTTAGCATCGCTTCCACATCTTCGGACCTGCATAAATTACCTCAACAAATACAACTCTGCGAATCTTTGCAAAAAACAGACCGCTGTTTGCAGCCTGATTTCGTAGGGATAGCTATGCTTCAAATGTAAGCTGATGGAAATTTATGCCGCATTCTTGATAAGCTTACGGATACTGCAAATTGAGCAGTGTCCTTAGCAACTACAGGATTCAGTCATGTCGCATACTTCAGCCTACGCCGCACTGTCCAAAACCTCCGGCCTTAAGCCCTTCGCCTTCGAACGGCGGGTCATTGGGCCTACAGATATCAAGATTGAGATTCTCTTCTGCGGAGTTTGTCATTCGGACATTCACCAGGTGCGGGATGAGTGGGGCGGCTCGATCTACCCGATGGTGCCGGGCCACGAGATTGTAGGTCGGGTGGTCGAGGCAGGACGCGCGGTTAAAAAGTTAAAGGTCGGCGATTTGGGTGGTGTCGGGTGCATGGTTGAGAGTTGTCGTGCGTGCGAGAGCTGCAAAGCCGGAGAAGAGCAGTATTGCACCGGAGATAAGCTCGTTTGGACCTACAATAGCCTCTTCAAGGATGGCACTCCCGCGTACGGAGGCTACTCCAGCCACATCGTAGTCGACGAGGCTTTCGCGCTGAAGATCTCTCCGAAACTTGACCCGGCTGCGGCTGCGCCACTGCTTTGTGCCGGTATCACCACCTATTCCCCCTTAAAGCATTGGAAAGTAGGCCCCGGACAGCGGGTTGGGATCGTAGGACTCGGTGGGCTCGGCCATATGGGATTGAAATTCGCCCATGCTATGGGGGCAGAGGTCTTTCAGTTTACAACCTCGACCTCGAAAGTTAGCGATGCCAAACGGCTTGGCGCGGATCAGGTTGTTTTGACCAGCGACCCCGGGAACTTCGACAAACTTGCGCGCAGTTTTGATTTTATTCTGGATACGGTCTCGGGCGTTCACGATGTAACCCCATATCTGGGACTCCTAAGAAGGAACGGCTCGATGGTGTTGGTTGGAGTGCCGGAGAAGCCCTTTGCTGTCCAAGCGTTTTCCCTGATATTGGGCAGGAGGTCATTAGCCGGATCCGGGATCGGCGGGATTCGGGAAACTCAAGAGATGCTGGACTACTGTGCCGATCACGGAATTGTATCGGAGATCGAGCTCACATCGATCCAAAAGATTAACGAAGTTTACGAGCGCGTCGTAAAAAACGATGTAAAGTATCGCTTCGTAATCGATATGCAGAGTTTGGCTCAGGCCACTTAGGGATGCCGGCCAATTTCTCCTCGGCGCCCTAAGAACTAGGAGACTATTTTCCCATCATGCATAAGCAACGAGCGGGTGGCGTAGCCCGCCGCCTCTGCGCTATGGGTCGCCATAACGACGGCGCGGTCGGCGCTAATTTGAGATCGGATCAGATCTAGAACCGCCGCGCCGTTGGTCGAGTCTAAATTGCCGGTCGGCTCATCGGCTAAAATTAAAGCCGGTGCATGTACCAGGGCGCGGCAGATCGCAACACGCTGCATCTCACCACCTGAAAGCTGACCAGGGCGGTGATGCAGCCGTGCTCCCAAACCTACAGCAAGTAGCTGGGCTCGTGATTTTTCATAAGCGCCCTCATGCTGCATGCCGCTAAGCAGCGCCATCATCGTCACATTCTCAAGCGCCGACATCGCGGGAAGTAGATTGAAGTATTGAAAAATGTAACCGATGGAATTGCGCCTAAGGGCGGTGAGAGTGGCCTCCGCTGAGAAATCAACCACTTTGCCGCTAAGAAGCATGGAGCCGGAGGTTGGTCGATCTGCGAGGCCAAGAATGTTGAGCAGAGTGCTTTTGCCGCTACCGGATGGACCCGATAAGGCTACGAATTCGCCCCCCGCAATCTGCAGCGTGATGCCTGAGAGCGCATGGATGGGCTGCGGGCCGGAATCAAAAACCCGGGATATCGATTGAAGTGCGATTATGGGGGAGGGCATATCAGCTGGCGACCCGCTATGCGCCCTAAAACTGTATGTTTTGGGGCTCTCGCTTGCTATAGCAGGTTAATTACGATAAGCCAAATACTTAGAACTACTTAGGAGCTTTCAATGACCGCGTCTCGTCTGCTCTGCCTGCTAATCTTTAGTCTGACCTGCATCAACCTTGGCTGTAGTGTCGCGGCTGCAGAGGAAGGGGCACCGGGTGGCTATACTCTCGAGCGTAGCCTAGCCACGGCGCTGGAGCACAATTACGACCTGCGGCAGGCCAAAGAGCGGCTGCAACGTCAGCATGGGGTGGTGGTAGAGGTAAGGGGTCGCTTAATGCCGGCTCTGATCGCCAGCGCTACTGCAAGCCGCACTGATAACGACCGTATCGAGAGCTTGAATGGCCAGCGCTTTGGCAGTCAGGATGCGTGGGTCGCCAAGGTCGAAGTTTCTCAGCCGATTTTTGCGGGCGGCGCTTTGGTCTCCGATTACAAGCGTCAACGCTTCAATGAAAAGGCCGCTGCTCACGATATGGAAGCTGCAGTACAGGGAGTGATTTTTTCCGTGAAGGAGAATTTCTACCGCGCGCTATTGGCCCAGGCTCAGGTCAAGGTCCAGCAGGAGCAGGTTGGCCTGCTTGAGGAGGAGCTAAAGAGCGAAACTCAAAAACGTGATGCGGGGTCGGTATCAGATTTTAATGTGCTGCGCTCCGAGGTCGAGCTTGCGAACGCGCAGGCTCCCCTTATTCGGGCCCGTAATAATGCTCGATTGACGGTCGAAGATCTGCGCCGTGTGATGGGGTTAGATGCCGGAGTAAACGCGGATGGAGCCGGGGAGATAGAGATTAGCGGAGAGTTGAAGCCGGTATTCTCAGGGCTTACCCTGGAGCAAGCGCTAACCCTGGCAGAGGAGCGTCGGCCTGAGTTGCTGCAGCTTAGAAACGCGCTGGATGCCGAGAAGGAGGGAATTCGCGTGGCCTGGGGCGGATATCTTCCTCAGATCGCAGCCTACGCTAACTACGGTGCACAGAAGCGCGCGTTCAGCGAGGAGTTCGATGATCATATTGACGGCTGGGAGGTTGGAGTCCGGAGTGAATGGCGCATCTTCGACAGCTTGGAAAACGCTGGACGCATTACCCAGGCTCGATCGAGCGCAAGACTAGCTGAGCTGCAGCTTGCTAAAACCAAGACCGATGTGCAGGTCGATGTGCGGCGGGCTTATTCTTCTTTGACCGAGGCCAAAGAGTTAGTGGTGGCCTCTCAGAAAGTGGTCGAGCAGGCGCGGGAGAGTCTGCGGTTGGCCAAGGCACGCTTTGATGTGGGCGCAGCCACCCAGCTGGATGTCCTTAATACCCAGGTTGCGCTAGTTGATGCTCGTACCAACGAGGTACAGGCGCTTAGCGACTGCGCAGTGGCGCTGGCCAGGCTTGAGCGGGCGACAGGACAAGAAGTGACCAGCTAATTGCTATGGCGATGAACGAGACGGCGGCGTTTGGAATCTGTCTCGCGCTTTCTGCGACAGTGCATACCTTTGCGCTGTTTGAATTTGGGGGGCTGGGGAATCGGCAGCCTGCGATCGTGGATGGTAATCGAGTCTTCGTGGTGGATTTATTGCCTGAAGCGGAAGGCCGATCAACCGAACCGGAAGGACGCGTAGCAGCAGGAGCAGTCTTGCAGGGGGGAGCTAACGTTGAAATCAAATCCGATCGGGAAACCATCAAGCAGCAGCGTCCGGGTACGTTAGCATTGCGGCGGCAGATAAGCTTTGCTGAACGTATCGTTCCTTCCGCAGCAGCTGATCCGGCCCGCAGTGGCGCCCCAGGAACCGAGGGACAATCGGCAGGTGGGGCCCTGGGAGCTGCGCTGACCTATGCTCCCAAACCTCCCTATCCCTACGCGGCTCGGCTGGCGGGTTTTGAGGGAAAGCTAAGTCTTGAAATTCTGGTTGGTACTGATGGGCGGGTTCTCTCGGGGCAGGTAATCCAGAGCTCCGGTCGAGAGGATTGCGATCAGTCCGCCCTAGATACGGTACTTGCCAGCTGGCATTTTAGTCCGGCCCAGAAAGATAATCGTGCAGCGCAGTCCCGGGAGCGCGTCGTTATCAAATACACTCTAAACTAGCGGCGATCGAGCATAATTTGCGACACAAGCATTTTATCAGGGCCTCCCCATGAGGGGTTCTTTAGTTTTTGAATACTTGCGGAGGATATGTTACTTAGCCCTCAGCTGTATGGAGTAGTAGTATGCATCAGATGAGTTCCGAAGGACCCTCTGCCGGTGCTTCCCCCACGGGAGCTTCCGGCGAATCAAAACACCAATTATATCCCGAGCGTCTCTCCTTTGAGACCTACGCGCGTTTGACCGCGGGCCTGTGGACCAATATTCAGCCTGGACAGAAGGTCGCGGTGCGATGTGATAAAATTCATGCGCCGCTAGCGGAGGCTATTCGGGAAGCCGCGCTGAAGCGGGGTGCTGCGGATGTACAGCTGTTGCTGGTTGACCCGGAAGCTGATCGCGACGAAATTGCGAGCCGATCGATCGATGATCTACGCACGGCGCCTGAAGATCTTAGTCGTATTAGTGCCGATCTGGCGGAGTCGCGCGGGGCGTATATCAGAATCGTCGGCGACAGTAATCCGCGCGGATTCGAAGATCTCGACCCGAAGAAGGTGGAAGCATTCGAAAGCGGCAGAGCCAAGGCTTTTCTCGCGCTTAGTGATGTGATCATGAAGGGCCTTACTAATCGCTGCGTAATTGCTGCGCCCACTCCCGGCTGGGCTAAGATGGTTTTTCCAGAGCTGGAACCGCAAGTGGCTTTTGCTAAACTCGATCATGCCATCCGCCAGATCTGTTACCTGGATGCCGAAGATCCCGAGGGTGCCTTTACAGCGCAAGCAGATCGACTGGAAGAACAGCGTGATTGGCTGCAGGGGTTAAATCTCAAGGCGCTGCGATTCACCGGACCGGGTACAGATCTGACGGTAGGATTGAGCGAGCGCGCTCTTTGGTTAGGCGGACGGAAGCGCACCCCGTCCGGCATCGTATTCTATGCCAACGTGCCGATTGGCGAGATCTTTACTACACCTGACTGGCGCTATGTCGAGGGGATCGTAAGGATGGCGCTTCCAACAATCATCGGCTCCAAATTGGTTGATGGGGTCGAGCTCGCATACCAAGGGGGCGAACTGACTGGGCAGCGGGCGCGCGTTGGAGCAGAGATGTTAAAGGGGCTTCTTTCGCGCGATATCTTTGCCGGTCGTCTGGGCGAGGTAGCGCTCGTTAGCATGGATTCCCCATTGGCGCAGTTGGGGATCGTCTTTAATGAAATTCTGATGGACGAAAAGGCGCGTTGCCATATTGCGACGGGCCGGCCTTATCTCTCCAATATTATCGGCGGCGCGACTTTAAGCGAGGGCGAAAAGGAGCAGCTGGGGGTAAATAATACTAAGTGCCTGGTGCATCATGACTTTATGATTTCGGATGAAAATACCATGGCGGTGGGAATTACCCGCGAGGGGACAGAGGTCCCGATCTTGGAGCGGGGATTGTTGGTTCGGTAGTAGAATGATGCGAGTTGTTTCTTCTTAAGCAATTACACAATTCGAAAACGATATTTTCTGTCATTGCGAGCGAAGCGAAGCAATCCCTAATTCTGAGTTGTGAAATACGCTGTATTGATGAAGTCGGAAGAAGTTCCTGCGGATTGATAATCCCGGCAAGTCTGATCTCAGTGCTTGCAGGAACTTTTGCGATTAGCTAGATAGCGCTTGTTGCGACGTTGCGGTAGGGATTGCTTCGCTCCGCTCGCAATGACAGATCAAGTTGCAATAACAAGAGGAAGCGCGTTGCTGCACTCAGCTCGAAACGTCTCTGCAAGAATTGTAAATCGGCTGTCCGGACTTCTTGTAATCTCGCAGCACGCTGCAGGCCTCCTCCGCTAGAATTCCCTGAATGACTTCCACGCCGCGCTGATTTGCTTCGCCCACCCAGTCGGGATGAATCGGCCCTTCATCAAAAGCTGTGATAGCTATGACCTGTTCTCTGCTTGCTCCCGTGACTAGCGAAGTTATACCGGACCACAGCATCGCCCCATAACACATCGCGCACGGTACGGCGTTTACTACTAATTGGTAGTGCTTTGCTGGGGCAGACGCTAGATCCCACTGTCCAATCGCTTTCTGCGCCAATGAAAGCGCCGTTACCTCCGCATGGGCCGATGAGATGCCCGAGCGCATTACACAGTTTACTCCGATCGCGATCAATTTGCCGCTGATGGTTTCAAATACCGCTGCCCCGAAAGGGCCTCCGGTTTGGTGTTTAACGTTTAGACGGCCAAGTTCAATCACGAAAGCCATCCGCTCTTCAACTGTGAGAAAGCGCTGCGGAGCTGCCGCGATAAATGTGGTCGTCCAGTCAGGAAGCGATACATCAAAGGAATTTGGTAGCATACTGCGCTATGTCCCTAATCAAGAAAGTGTTTAGAAAAGTAGTGCTCTGATCTGAGTTTGGGCCTGTTCCGACAGCTGACTGTAAAAGGTCGAACCGTAGATCTCTTCTAACACGGAGTATACGTAGCGGGCGTGACTGGCATAAAAAGTTTTTAGCAGATTCGAATCAATGACGCTCCAGCGGGCACTGCCGGGCGCAGCATCGTCCCCGGCCTTTAGTTCAACCACACGGGCCTCCTGCTCCGAGAGGTGCAGATGTGCCGCTGTAGTCTCGATCCAAGCATTATCCGTATTGCGAGGGTCGTCGCTATACCCGCTAAGAATAATTTTACCGCGCCGCATATTAAGCGCAGCGTTAGTTTCCTCGCGCAGCTCACGCTTTAAGGCGGCCGCAATTGAAGAATCTTCCGCATCCACAAATCCACCGGGAATCGCGGTTTGTCCTGACTTGCGACGAATCGTGATCATTTCTAACAGCTTAGATTCCGGATTGATGCGGGTAACAATTGCGTCTACTGCATAATTAGCTCCCCATTTATACAATACGCCGCGTCCGCATAGTCCGGTACGCCCATGCGGGTTTAAGGGTCTGCCGCTGGCGGGTTCAATCCGGACTGTGCCATCGAAGGAATCAAAATCTCGACTGACCTCTCGTGGATCGGAGGGATCAAGCAGCCCGCTAAGCCGCTCTTCGGGTGAGTGCAGGTTGGCCTCGGGCGGATCGTAGTCTTTAAGTGTGACGCTCCAGGGGACGGCGCTTAAGGGTAGCGGTGCTCGTTCGGGGTAGTTACTTGGCCGGTTTCGCACACACACGGTGTGTGCATAGGGGGCTGCCGCTGCGTGGATCGGTCGATGGCTGACAATCATAATACCAATTTGAACAGTGCTTGGCCGTCGGTAATGAGTCAGTCTCTGCGGACTCTTAGCGAAGCAAAACAAATTCTAATAGCATTCCATTGTCGCATTGAAGCTGATTTTAGTCACTTTAGCAGCTTAACTTAGCGTAGGTATACCAGATCAAATCTAAATAAATTACCGCAAAGGCAGCACCGACCTAGAACCTGAAGCGTGCGGCGGCTGCGAATGGAAATCGCAGCCGCGCGCACTCTTCGGTGCAACCTGCCGGGACGGCTAGTGCTTGAGCACCGTCGCCATCTCGGTCATGTCGACCATCACCTCCTGTCCGGGGAAAAGCTTCCTGTTGAGCGACTTCGACTGGATCCAGACCGTGTAGTCCGGGCCCAGCGGATTGGGAGGGATCTGACCGGAACCGCCATACGGAATTCCGAGCCAGGCGCGAGCGTCCGCACCGGTGAAGAACTCGTCCGTACGACGATCCTGAATCACGACGTGATGCCCAGGCCGAAGCGTCTCCGTACGCTCGGTGTGAGCGTAGTAGACCCGACCCTTGACCTCGCCGTTGTAATCGCAGGGATCCGAGATCAGCCCCTTGTCCACGGCGAACTGGCGGACATCCTGCCGTTCGAGGGCGGTGCAGGTCAGTACCTGGAACCGCGAACCCTCCACGGGCACGCGTCCGTCGGTGCGCCGACGTGAACGGGAGGAGCGACGACCCAGAAGCAGATCGAAGCTCCTGCCCAAGCCCACGCTGATCGAGCCGTCGCGCTCGAGCCGTTCGGTGAAGCTGGCCAGATTCTCTTCGCTCACGGTCCTGTGGCCGATGCCCAGCAGCAGGTACCGCAGATGCCGGAACTGCTCCAGCATCAGGTGCAGCCCGCCGCCGAGCTTCGGGAGCTCAGACCAGTAGCGCTGTGCCTGCGAATCGCCTCCGTAGGCCAGGCACTGCACCGCATGAATGGTGATACCCTTCTTCGCGAGTGCCTGCGCCTCCTTCCTCCATTCCAGGCGACCCGGGTTCTTGGGATGGGTCGTGCTGTGCGGGTACGAGTCGCCGATCGCGACCACGACCTTCTGCGCGGCGGGATCCCAGTCGAAGCCGGCCAGGGTGCGAAGCCCCAGCTCATAGCATTCGTCCGCATCGCCGCCATCCGCGTTCGGCACGCTGTCGATGAAGTGGGTGATCTTGCGCTGCTCCGAGCCCGAGCTCAGCGGCAGATGCCGGACCATATATCCCGGCTTCAGATCGTCGCCGACCATGACCGCGCCGACCTCCAGCTCGGGAAAGGCATCGAACAGATCCTTCACCAGCTGATGGTTGTGAGCGCGAACTTCGCCCCGAACCGCAGCCATGGAGCCCGTGAGATCGACCATCAGTCCCATCTGGATCTTCTTGGGGGCCACGCTGGCCTCCTTCCGTGAAGCGGGGTTAAAGTGATGGGTGAACGAAAACATGCGTCTCTAACGGGAAGTCAGAGACCTAACCGCAATAAAAAGTGCTGCCTTGCGGTCAAGAGTTTCCAGGTGAATTGGCCATGAAACTACCGACCGCAGAAGGCCTTTTACTACCCCAATGCAGAAGAGAAAGAACGCTTGAGGGGTAAATGGTAGCCGAGAGGGCGGCGCTAAGCAAAAGCATGCGGCGGCTTAGTGCCGATTCAAGAGTGAGTACTAGCAGCTTGATTTTCCTCTTTTTTCAGCAAATGCTAGATACTACTTATGCGCCCCAATGCCCGTTCGATGCTGGCTCTAATCGGTACCTCGATTTGGCTGATCTTCACGATCTCTCTGGTAAGCTGGTGGATTAAGTTCTCCTTGACGCAGCTGCAGCGCATCGAAGCGTTGCAGGTTAGCGAAGCCTCGGATCTGGCGCGCTTTCATCGCATGTTAATGTGGGAAGGAGGGGTGTTAATCCTGTGTCTCTTCGCCGGCGCCGCGACCCTTTTCTGGTATGTATTGCGGGAGCGCAGGCTGCGGCGCCAGCTGCAGCTTTTTCTTTTGACCTTTGCGCACGAAATTAAGACGCCGCTGGCCAGCTTACGGCTGCAGTCCGAGGCTTTGCAGGACGATCTTGGTTCCTCAGTTCATACCCCATTGGTCAAGCGCCTTATCTCGGACACCGCACGGGTCACGCTGCAGCTAGAGAACGCGATGCTGCTTTCTAAGCTGGAGGAACCGACCCTGTTCTTTGAAAAACTAAGTCTGAGTTCGTTGGTCGACGCGATGCGGGTGCATTGGCCCGAAATTGAATTCGAACTGAAGCGAGACTGTTTCATTCACGCCGATCGGCGGGCCTTCGAGGCAGTGCTGAATAATTTGATTCAGAATGCCGTAACGCACGGTCACGCTACGCGCATTAGCCTGGCGTGTGAAGCGCAGGGGCGGGATCAGATCCGGTTGCGGATAGCCGATAATGGCTCAGGATATGCTGGCAATCTCAAAGATCTATTCATTCTTAAATCCGGCTCCGGCTCAAGCGTCGGTGGATTAGGACTTTATATCGTTCGACGGCTGGTTCGTAAGCTCCGCGGCAATTTCCGTCCGCTTAAAACATCGACCGGTTTTGAAGTCGAGATCTGCCTTCCGGGAGAGGCGGCATGAGCTCGATTTTGCTGGTTGAAGATGACCAGACCTTGGGACAAACGCTGAGTGAGCGGCTGCTGAAGGAAAAGTATGATGTGGTTTGGCGCTCAACCAAACGCGAGGCTCTGCAAATCATCGCTGAGCGGCAGATCGATCTCTGCCTGATTGATATTGGACTCCCGGATGGCTCGGGGCTCGACCTGGCACGGGATATTCGCTTGGATAAGCAGGTGCCGATCATGTTTTTAACAGCGATGAATTCGGCCGATTTTAGACTCGAGGGGTTTGAGCTGGGGGCGTCCGATTTCATACCCAAGCCATTTTTTCTTAAAGAATTGTTGCTCCGCATTCAAAATGTGCTGCAGCGTGCGCCTGGTCGGGGGCAGGGGACTATGCAGGTGGGAAGAACTCAGATCGATTTTGAAAGCGGCGCCCTTAAGTTTGCCGATGGCAGCGCGGAATACCCGGGAGCCAAAGATTTCGCATTGCTAAGGTACTTGATCTGCGCCGCTCCAGCCCCTGTTAATCGCGAGGAAATTCTACAAAGCATCTGGAAGGAGGAAGAGGCCGCCAATCCCCGCACTGTCGATAATGCGATCCTAAGACTGCGGCAACTCTTGAAGCGCGGCGATGCGGATCTAATCCGTTCAGTGCGGGGCATCGGTTATCAATGGACCGGCGGCTAAGGCTGAGCAGCTTCGAGGGCGAAAATCGCGGTAGCATGGGTGGCATTTCGCGTCTCCGCTTTGGTATCGAGAAAGTTAGAGTAGCTAACCCCCAAGATCGCGAGGGTTTTGCCATCTGCAGACAACGCAATTGCGGGCAAACCCGGGGCAATTAGATCAGGGCCGGCTTGCAATATCACGGTTTGGGCTGAAGAACTGGCGCTCGTGAGAGGAGGCAGATCGCTAAAATAAGCGCGAATCTCGGCCCCCTTCTTTTGCCCGTTTCCGGTGTAGAGGGAGGTCGTGATGCCGTTTTCAACCAAAATTTGTGAAAGTGGGTAACCCGCATTAGAGATCCACGGCTGCTGCGTTTCAGAACGGAGCACGACTCGGCCGTTTTGATCATCTGGATCACGGGAATATCCGCTGATCTGCGGAGCGGGTCTGAAGCTGCCTATAAAATCAGGCGATGCGCCAACGTCAGATGAAGGAGCAGTTGAAACTAAGGTAAATTCCGAAAAAGGAGTTAGCGGAGGTTGAATTTTAAAATTTAAATGCTCCAGTTTGAGCACCGGCCGCCACTCGCCCTTTCTGCTCCCCGTTAGCGGCACCTCTATTATAGCGTGAGCGGCCTTGCCGTCCTGCCGGTCAAAAGACACCAGAAAAGCAGACTGTTCGTCTCTTGAAATGACAAGTTGGTCGGCATATCCCTGGTAGCCTTGGAGCGTTAAAGTGTCTTTACGTCGGTAAAGTTCACCACGGCCCCATTCCAGAAGAACTATCGCTGTCTGATCGGGAGAGGAGTTGCACAAAACCGCTGCGCCGTTGTGCTTCGGCATGGCTGCGGTGGCGAGTGGGCGTAAGGGAGTGCCTTCGGCGCAAGTAAATAGAATAGCCTGCTCGCGCGGTTTAGCGCGATCGAGCTGTAGCACGCTGAGGTAACCAGAATACTGGATCAGCAGATTCGCAGGGTCTAAGAAAAGCGGCTTGCCAGCGGTGTTTCCAAGGTTCCTCCGCAGGATCTCCTTTGCCACGCCGTCGGTCGTGGGTGCCGTTTCATAAACCGTAAGCTCATATCCGAACTTAAGGCCCTGATTGGAAATCACCGCGAGGCGCGATCCGTCGGGGGAGAGCGCCAGATCGTGCGTTTCATGGGTCAGGGGGACGATTGAAAGCGGACGCAGATTGGTCAGCTGAAATCGACGCGACCAATCGGGGGGCTGATATCTGCTAAGCGGGATAATTGCGGACTGAGCAGGCGGCATCCCAGTTTTGGAAGAACGCGCCCTGGCATGGTCAAAATCTGATGGCGGCATACAGCTGATGGATTATAGGGCTTCTGTAAGTAGCTAATCAAAGTTGAAATCGGCGGAGTCCTAGGGAATGGGTTGAATTTGAGGCCTCGAACCAATATCCTGCGGGAGCTTTAAAAACTGGATAGCGGATGGACGCACGAAAAATTGAGCAATTCATGGCGCTTGCGGGGCAAAAAATAGCGGCATGCCTGGAATCAGGTAGCTCGGAAAAGCGTCGCCTGGGAGCGCAGCTGCTGCTTTCTGAGGTGCTGGAGTATGTCATCAAGGGCTTAGGGGTAATTCCTGAGTTCGAAGGAACCCGGATCTCAGATGCTAATCGACTCAAATATACTGACGCTGAAACCGGCCCCGACAAGCTTGAGATGGTCGATGGGCTAGCCGATGTCGCTTATACCATGTACTGGAACGCGCTCGCTTTCGGCGTGCCGCTTGAGCAAGCCTTCGCTCTGGTTTGCGACAATAACCTTCAGAAATTCGTTAAACTTGTGGGCTGGAGTGGAGCTGCCCGGCCGCTTGAACGCCACGAATGGGACTGCCGTCTTGATGTTCGGTGGCCGCCTGAGGTGGTACAGGTGCAGGCGATCAAGTTGGGGGCTGAATTCTATGCTGTTGGTACCGATGCCTCGGGCAAGGTGCGAAAGCCTTCGAGCTATACCGCGGTAGATCTTACTAGTCTGCTAAGTTAATCGGAGTTAGGTCAGCTCTTCGCTTTCGAGCTTGGCGATCTCTTCGGCCGTCATCTCTTCTAGTACCTCGTCCGGAATCTCCTCTTCCGAGTTCGAGGTTGCTGTCGCCACTCCGTCGGCCTTTTGGGCGATATCCGCCAGAGCGCGTTTAAGCTCGAAAGCGCTATAGAGCTGAGGGGTTTTTTCCGGCGTCACATCTTCCTTGCCCCGTTCGAGCCAGCCAAAAGCGGTGCCATGTAAACGGGTCTCTTCAACTTTCGCCAGCAGGCGGTCCAGGTCCTTTTTGAGCGGATAGTACTTGCTGTTGTGCACCATGTCGGGAGGAGCCCCTGTGGTTCGGAGCGCTTCGATCCAGATCGAAACCAGCCTGACTTTTAGCGCATCCGGGGCCAGGGAATCAGCATTGGTGATGCTTGGATCTAGTCCGGTAATTAGTCCGTCAACCTGCGAAACTCCCATGCCGACCGCCTGCAGCAGTAGTGAACCCACCTGGGCGTGATTGCAGCCCCAGTGCGCCACCTCTGTGGTCATATCGAAGGCGCCTTTGGTTTTGCGCCGATAGGCGGTAAAGTTCTTCTTGTCTACTCCGAGAAATGTTCCAAGACTCACCTGCCTGATCCCGCCGACCATTAGCCCAAGAGTAAATCCGATCGCGGGAATCGCACGGCCTAGATGTCCTCCGAGCTCGGCATCCAACAGGATATTCTTGGCGAGATGGGCCCATTCGGTTTGATCGGAATTCCGCTTCAGGCGCTTATAGAGATACAATAATGAAGTCGCTACGATCACTCCATCTAGTCCCATCAGCTCAGCAAAGACCGGCGCGTCCACATGTTCGTAGTGTTCCATCTCTTCGTGGAAGAAGGTGCAGGTACCGTAGTACATCGGCGCGCGAAATATATCGCTGCGAAGCAGCCGGTTAAGTGCGAACTTGCTGCGCGGACCCATCAAACCGGTAGCTTCAAAATCCTTCTTGAGAAAATGGATACAGCTGGTAAATGAGCTGGGGACTGGACCGATCTGGGAGGCGATGCGTCGTGCCTCTTCCCAACTTTCTGGTGAATATCCCTGGCTGCCTGTTCCTTTGCCTTGCGGTGCCTTATTCATCTCGCGTGCTTCCCTGACTCGGACATACGCTCCCGATCTGGAGCTGACCTTATTTTTATCGACCTTTTTGCAGGTTTGCTTGAATCGACATTTCTGGTACTTTCAATAGGTTAGGACCTGTCAAACGAAAAAAATGTGGCGCAGCCTCGATAATTTTCACAGCATTCCTGAGGCCTTCTTTAACGTATCTGCCGACGCGCCCGATCGGATCGTTTATTCGCAGGCAATTGCAGATTCAGCCGACCCCCAATTTGGTCCGCGAAGCTGGGAAAATATCGACGCACGACGGGTGCGGCGGCGTGTCCAGTTGATCGCTGCATATCTTAGTCGGATCGGTATTCGACCTGGTGATCGGGTTGGTATTATTTCCAGTTCGCGTCCCGAATGGATGGAGGCCGATCTTGCAATTCTATGCTGCGGAGCTGTGTCGGTTGCGGTTTATCCCTCTCTGGCCGCACACGAAATCGGATATATTCTTCACGACTCCGGGTGTAGCGCCGTATTCATCGAGAATTTTGAGCAGTTGCAGAAACTGCGGCAGCTGGCAGGTGAAGAAATAGAGATCCCTGCAACCGAAGAACGCCCGCAATCCCATGCACGAGTTGCGATCGGCCGGATGGTTGCTTTCGACCCGGTTGAAGCAGCCGCTGATGTCATGGCGATGACGGAGATCTTATCCGGAGACGAGCTCTTTCCGCCGGCCGCCGTGCCGATTACTGATCGAAATTCGTTAGCTTCCTTGGTGTATACCTCCGGCACTACTGGACCTCCTAAAGGGGTGATGCAGACTCATGGCAATCATCTTTCAAACGTGCGCCAAGCAATGGTTTCGGGGCTGGTCAGCTCCGGAAATACGATTATGGTATTTTTGCCTCTGGCGCACTCGTTTGCCCGGCTGATGGGCTATATTGGATTTCTTACCGACTGTGCCCTGAAGTTCCCGGCGATTCCTGACCGTCGTTCGTCGAAGATGCACCCGGACTCGGTTACCCGGGATATCCGGGAAGGGAGTGCTAACATTCTTCCGATTGTGCCGCGCATCCTGGAGAAAATGCAGGAGGGGGTGATCGCGCGCGGACGGCAACGGTCCGCGGCCGGGCGCGTCGTTGGTGCAACGGTCAGCGCTGCGCAGGCA
The DNA here is from genome assembly GCA_019694515.1 of Oligoflexia bacterium. Taxonomy (GTDB): domain Bacteria; phylum Bdellovibrionota_C; class UBA2361; order UBA2361; family JBGSMV01; genus JAIBBU01. The sequence continues at coordinate 79,416 of JAIBBU010000013.1, forward strand.
GTGTACAAAGCGGCCGATATAGAGGATCTCTCTTTTTTTCAGCGGCTGATCTATCAGTTAAGCGGGCCGATCCGGCGCTTGATTAAACTCAAGCTTTTCGGGCCCAATTTTTTGTATGCCGTATCCGGCGGCGCTAAATTGAATCCCGAGATTGCGCGATTCTTTGATGCGCTCGGAATCATTGTGCTCGAGGGGTATGGATTAACCGAAACGTGCGTGGCTACTAATGCAAATCGGTTAGCGCAACGTAAGATCGGCACCGTTGGACCACGTCTCGATCAGGATATCGAAGTTCGCATCGCTGAAGATAGTGAAATTCTATTTCGAGGTCCCAATGTAAGTGTCGGGTACTTCAATCGTCCCGCCGCGACGCGTGCCTCATGGGATGCGGAGGGTTGGTTTCATACCGGCGATCTGGGCAGTTTGGATGCCGACGATTTCTTAAAGATTGAAGGACGAAAAAAAGAGCTGATCGTCACCTCTTACGGCAAGAAGATCGCGCCGGAACCGATTGAGAATCAGCTCAAGATGTCGCCGCTTATTTCTCAGGCCGTGATGGTGGGGGATGGACGCGCATACTGTTGCGTGTTGATTGTTCCCGATCGGCTGCATTTGCGGGAACATCCGGCTGGGCAAGCGGCAAACCTTGGAAGCGATCCGGCGGTGCGCGCGCTTTTTGAGGCTGAAATCGTGCGCGTTAATGCCGAGCTAGCCTCATTTGAACAGATCAAACGCTTCGTGGTGTTGGATCAGGATTTCACGATCGAGAACGGCCTGCTGACCCCCACCTTCAAAGTGCGGCGACGAGAGGTGTCAAAACGTTTTGCTGCCGAGATCGAGGCACTCTACAGCTAGCCGCTTTGGCGCTAAATTCTTCCATTTTTTGAATAAGTTAGGAAGGCACTTTAGCGCTTTTCGGGGCAGGCCGATTTTCTAGCCATGATGCGGGCTCAACCGATGAGCCGCTGTCCCGGCTGCTAAGGATGGTCATGCCCATGAGTAGCTCGCTAAAGCTAAACCTGAATATTACCGGCGCTACCTCCGCTAGCTATCGGGGTTCGCCCGGGATCTCACGTTTGCTGGGTACCTCCAAGCTCAATTTGTCTGTGGACGATGACGCTGTCATCACCTCGCTTAAAAAAACTTCCAGAAAAGACAATCAGGCTTTAGTTGCTCAAGCTGAGAAGTCATCAGACCCGCAGTCTTCGGGCCAAGTCTTTTCACTGCTAAAACGTCTTTCTGAGATCACTTCCCAATTAAAAGACCTCAAAAAAGAGCTTGGCACAGGTACGCTGATTGGTGATGCGAAGAAAGCGCTTGAAGACGAGATCAAGAACTTGTCGACTGAATTCTCGTCGATCACATCCAGTGATGATTACAAGCAGCTGCTGGAAATATCACAGGGAATTACGGGGGCCTTGGCCTCGGGAACAAGCACGACCGCGCTTGCAAAGTCGCTAAAGCGTTACCGCGGATTGCTGGGTGATAATATTTTAGGGTTAGCGCAAAGCGGAGACCTTTATCGACTAGGGCAGTTCAGCGGCAGTCTAAACGGGATGGCGACTCTCGATCTAAGCAACGTGCTGACTGATGATTCCGTCTTAGAAAACGCCTCGAGCTTTCTTAGAACTGCCTTGAAGTCACTCAGCGGCGCTGAGTATCAAGAAACAACTGCGCAGACGGAGTCTGCTCAGGCGCAGATCAAGACGGTTGAGGCGCCAGAGCAGCAAGATCTGATTTTTCAGGGGGCCGGCAAAATCGCGCTGACGTTGCGCTCTTATCCCCCAGAGGAGCTTTTGAAGGCGGCTATGAATGGGCTCGATATCGAAGCAGCGGGCGAGTTGATTCTGACCATTCCGAAGGAAAAAGACGAGGAGAAGCAGCGCAAGGATGAAATTGAGCGCCGCGATGCCCTAAGACATGTC
>JAIBBU010000043.1 GCA_019694515.1 Oligoflexia bacterium
GGGACGAAACTCTCTTGAAAATTTAGACCTAGCGAAAGAACAGTCAAGATCAACGCGGTTAGAGCTAATATGGCTGTGCGCATCGATTACGAAACTCCCCCGGCGATGTTCTGAGCATTCTCGGCCTGCGGACTGCCTTTCGACAAACTTAGATATTCTCGCAGCGCTCGAATATCTACTACCACTGCGAGACCATCACGATATACCACAAAAGGATAGAGCTCGGGGTTATACTCCTGCGGCAGCTCCCAGAAGGCATACTGCCCTGATGGACGGGCTATCAACTTAGTCATCAACTCTTCGAACGGTGAGTAATAGGTCGCCTTGGCGATTACCTCGCGCCGAAAATCACGGCGCCGGAACACAAAATAGTCGATGCCTTCGGGCTGTAGCAGATCAACTAACTCTCTTAAATTCGCCGCGTAGTAAGCCTTCAGATTAATCTCCAGGCGTCGCCGCATCTCAGCCGCATAGCGATCAAAAAAAGGATGGGCGGTTTCAGAGGTAACGAAGCCGCTGCGCTCGGCCACCAGCTGCACTTTATCCATATGCGTCGGTTGTCCTGCGATCAACGCATCCTCGGGCGTATGATCCCGGAGCCAGCGGAAAACCCGGTACTGATCGTCAAGATAGGTATTGAAATTATAAAAGTTTACCTTCATCACGCGCTCCAGGCCGGTTCCCGAGCCGATCACAGTTAGCGCGAGCATCGCCACGACACACGCCGTACTCCTCCACAATCTCCCCGAGCCAAGACGCCAGGCGCCAATCGTCAGTGCGCTGATAAAGAACATCGCCAGCGGAAACTGCAGATGCCGGTCCGGGACGTAGAGCCGAAATGCCAAGAGGCGCGAGGCGAAATAGACGCAAAAGATCGCAATTAAATAACAGATCAGCGCGTCGGGAATAAATGCACGCTTGCGGCGCCAGCCCAGCACCAGCAGACCGATGACCAGAGCGGCAACTACATAAGGAAGCAAAAAACGAATCTCAGGCAGCGGCTTATAGAACTTCCCCAAAAAAGCCATAAATCCGAAATAGCGGATCTCAAAAGTGGCTGGCGCCAGGGGGGTGTAAGGAAAGCGCCCGTTTGGCGACTGAAACTCAGGCATTTGCAGGGCGGTTTGATAATCTACCATCCGCCCTATCTCGGCGGGCATGCGCACCACACTCAGCACCAGGATCAAATACAGCGGCGACAATAACAGATAGAGCTTGAGCGTCGGCCACCAGACGGCGCGAGTCTCGCGCCTAAGGCAGCGATACAGAAGCAGCAAACCGTACGCCAGCGCGCAGACCAATGCTGACATTGGGTGCAAAATGCAGCCGATCGCTAGCACCGCCAAAACGCCGCGATGACTCCCTTTAAGTACATAATAGAGGTAGGCCGTGAGCAGCGGCGCAGCCCAGCCCCGCGGCAACCCGCCCGTCAACCGTTGCATCACATGGCGCGTATGGAGCAGCCAAAGCAGCGCCGCCCAGCCAGCCGCAGTACCGGCCGCAGCCCGTACGGCCAGGAACATGAAGAACAACGCCAGAACGATCTGAATGAGCATGACTGCATGCCCCGCCAGGATTGGATTGCGGGTCAAGAGTGTCAATGCCGCTGTGATCCAGTAGTGCAGCGGCAGCAGATAACACTCCATCATCTTTGTAATCAGATCGCCGGGGAAGAGCGCCGGATTGAGCACTTTATAAAAGGGATACAACTGCTGAAGCGCGTCGTCGGTAGTCCAGCGCGGATTAAACATGAAGGGACGCAACATCCGCACCAGGGTCAGCGCGTAGAACGCTGCCGCCAATCCGAAAAGCCACGCGGGCCACGTCGATAGCACGTACTGCCGAATTCTTTTTTCCAGGGTGGCCTTCATTTTAGCGCGGCGAGTATAGCATCGCGGGGGTTAGCTGGAAATGCAGCCACTGCGTAGCTCCGATGCTCACTTTAAGCCATAATCGCCGCATGCCGCAGACGATTGAGGAAACATCCACCCGCGCGATCATTACCGATCAGGGCCAGCTGCTAATCCTTTACTTTGAAGAGAAGCAGTTCAGTTTCTTGCCGGGCGGACGCGTCGAAGCGGGCGAAACTCTCCAAGAAGGACTGCAGCGCGAGCTGCGCGAGGAGCTTCCCGGATTTAAATTCACAGTCGAATCGCACGTCGGACAGATCGATCATCTGTGGCCCGATGGCGCGAATCAGCGCCTGACCCATCATCAATTTTTCCTGACTTATGCAGCAGATTTGGATGCAACGATAGTTCCCGTGTCGCAAGATCCGCCGCTGGTTTTTCTTTGGATTGCGCTCGCCGATCTCGACCGCTACAACCTGCAGCCCCGCTCCGCCAGAAAGCGCATCTTGGAGTTACAGAGAGGCGCGACAGGTTTTTGGCTTGATCAGGATAACGACATTCTTAAGTGAAAAGGACGAAGGCACCCTCGCATCGGGGCCGCTGAACCTGCCGATGATCAGTTGGCTGACGCGGAATCGGCTTTCCGAGCCAGCTGCGAATTGCGGCGACAAGAAACTGCACCACACCGGCGCAGTTGCTTAGCGCGAAGCTGCTAGCTGACTGTTAATGGATCTCGGTTGGACTTGGTGTTTCCGCGCTTAACTGCGCCAATAGCTGTTCGATATCCTCAGGATCCGAACTCTTTAGGACCCAGCCGGTTGCGCCTCTGTCGCGCAAGACATCTTCGATCTCTGAGTTCTTAGAATCGCTCATCGCGATTACAGGAATCTGCCCCTGGGCGCATAGCTCGATCACCGAGAAGCCTTCGGAATCGCCCAGGTTAAGATCGACCAACACGACTGAGGGCTGCCAGTGGCCGATCGCCGATTTGGTCTCATCCACGCTGGCGGCATGGCGGCATTTCACATGAAATTGATGCCTGCACAGCTCGGCTGACTCGTTAACAAGTTCGAAATATTCAGAATGTTCGTCTACAACTAGAAGCTTGAGGGTCATTGTATGTAGTAATCGGAAGACGGGCCCGTAAGCTGGAATGTTGCAATCTCAAAAAAGGTTCTTGCAACTTTCTAGTCTTTTTGCATATCATAACCGAATAGAGGCTGTTTCTAATAACCTCTTGAAATAACATGGCTTTCTTATGAGTGAATCATCTTCCTTCAAATCCAGCACCCTGGCACCGGTGCAGCGGCAGACTTTGGAGTTTCTACGTAATTTTATCGCCGACAAAGGCTATGCTCCTACGTTAAAGGACATTGCCGACCACATCGGAGTAAAATCGCTCTCAACTGCTCACTTCCATCTGGAACGGCTTGAGGACAAGGGTTTTATCAACCGCGGCTCCGACGGATTTATTGAGTTAGTAAACTCCCCCAAGCCCGAATTCGGTCCAACCGCCGTACCGCTGGTCGGCGTGATTGCTGCCGGCATGCCTATTGAGGCGATTGAAAACACCACGATGATAGAAATCCCGTCCAGCATGATTACAGGGCGCGGCGAAGTTTACTGCCTCGAAGTTAGCGGCGATTCTATGATCGACGCCCATATCTGCGACGGCGACGTAATTGTTGTGCGCAAACAGGAGACAGCGGATGATGGCAATATTGTCGTCGCAGTTCTTGAAGATCGTACGGCAACTCTCAAACGATATCGACGATTAAAGAATGGCAAGGTTATGTTAATCCCTGCTAACCCGACCCTATCCCCTATTACATTGGACAAAGTCTCGATTAGAGGTTTGCTGATTGGGGTTATTAGAGAAATACATTAAAGCCTTAATTTTACCACTCAACTTTTTAGTTAAACATTCTGGAGTTACACATGGCTGCTGAAATGAACGACAACGCATCGCATGGCGACAAGGGCAAAGCTCTCACGTCGGCCATTAGCCAACTAGAAAAGCGCTACGGACGGGGCGCGGTAATGAATCTAGGGGACGATTGTGTCCAAAAGGTAGAGGCCTACTCCACTGGTAGTTTAGGTTTGGATATCGCACTCGGCATCGGCGGTTTGCCAAAAGGTAGAATATGCGAAATCTATGGCCCGGAATCGTCCGGCAAAACGACCTTGGCGTTGCATCTTGCTGCCGAGGTGCAAAAGAAGGGTGGCACCGTCGTCTACATCGACGCGGAACATGCTTTGGATGTTGCTTACGCCAAGAAACTCGGCGTCGATACCTCCAAGCTGCTGGTTAGCCAGCCGGACAGCGGTGAGCAGGCTTTTGAAATCGCGGAGACCCTCATTCAATCCGGCTCTGTGGACCTGATTGTGATCGACTCCGTCGCAGCACTTGTGCCCCGCGCGGAAATTGATGGCGAGATCGGAGACCAGCAACCTGGCCTTCAGGCTCGTCTGATGAGCAAAGCACTCAGAAAATTGACCGCACTAACTGCGCGCGCCAGCTGTAGCTTGCTCTTCATTAACCAAATCCGAATGAAGATTGGGGTAATGTTCGGCTCGCCGGAAACCACCAGCGGAGGCAACGCGCTCAAGTTTTACTGTTCAGTCCGGCTGGACATCCGGCGTATCGGTTCCATTACAGAAGATTCTGTCGCGTTAGGTAACCGCGTGCGGGTCAAAGTTGTTAAGAACAAGGTTGCGCCGCCGTTCCGCGAAGCTGAATTTGATATCATCTTTAACCAAGGTATCAGCCAAAACGGAGAGATTATCGATATCGGCTCGGAAAAAGGGATCGTTGATAAGGCTGGGGCATGGTACTCATTCCGGGGCGAACGGATCGGCCAGGGACGGGAAGGTGCTAAGAAATTCCTAGCAGAAAACCCAGAGATTGCAGCAGAGATCAGGAAGCTGGTACTCTCAACGCTTGGCATCGAGACCGGCGGAGAACCCAAAGCTGCGCCTGCTTCGGCCGTGACCAAGGATGAGATCTCCAAGGAGGGCGGATCAAAAGAGACGCTTACTAAGGAGTCTGTAAAGACTGTAGATAAGAAGCTTGAAAAGCTCTCTCGAAAAAAGATCGATCTTAACGGAGCCGCTGCCCTCTAAGGCAGCCGCCGCCGATCATTACGCTCTACTTGATTCCGGCGCCGAATTTAAACTCGAACGTTTCGGCCCAAAACTAATTGCGAGACCCAGCAGTCTCGCTCTATGGCAAAAGCGCTTACCTCCGCGCTGGAAAGAGGCTGACGCCGTTTTTGACCCTGACCGCGGCTGGAAATTTCGCGGCACACGGTTTGAAGTTTGGAGCATGCGCTGTGGAGAGGCTCAGCTCGAACTAAGACTGCAAAATAACGGTCAGGTGGGTATCTTCCCCGATCACCTAGCCTACCTTGAGTCGCTAAAAAAGTTCGCGGCGCGTCTGCCTACCGGCGCCCGCGCGCTGAATCTCTATGCTTATACCGGCTTGGCGACCTGCACGCTGGCAGCGCTGGGCATCTCGGTGACACATGTCGATCTTTCCAAAACTGCGCTCTCATGGGCCAAGCGCAACCTCGAGCTCTCTCAGGTCGCCTCGGACGCAGTCCGACTTATTCCTGAAGATGCCATCAAGTTCGTGGAGCGCGAGCTTAGGAGAGGTTCAAAGTACGACATTATAATTGCCGACCCTCCCAGTTTCGGGCGCATCTCTAAGACCCAAAGTTGGAAGCTTGAGGAGCATATTGTTAATCTGATGGGCTCGTTAGTCGAGCTCTGCACTCCGAAGGAGGCGCTGCTCTGTATTACCTGTCATCACTCCGCCTTCGACCAGCATGTACTCTATAACCTGCTGGCAGACAGCACCGGGAAGCGGATGAAAGCCGCAACCGCCTTAGATTTGGCCATCCCAGAGGTCGACAGCCAACGCAGCCTTCCGGCGGGGCACTGTGTATTGGCCGAATTAAATTAGTCTGACCTTCGCGCGCGGTCTTGAATGCTAAGTGCGCCGCCAACCCTACCAGTTCAGGCGCGTCCAAACCATGGCGTGGTCAGAGGCCACCGTCTCGCCGTAGAGCACTCCCGAATCAAAGTCGCCCTCGCGGTCGTAATGCATCCAGGCGTAACGCAGCGATTCGGCCGGCATTAAGATATCGTCCAGCCAGGAATAAATATCGTCCAGCTTAAAGGTCCCATGTTGCTGCCGGGTTTCGGGATCCAAGCGCAATACGCTAAACAGTTTTTGCGGACGGAGCGCGCCGGCCTGACAGAGCGGGACTCCGCGCTTGCTCAACCGGCAAGGTCCCTGCTCCTTAAAGTTCTTGAGCGTGAGCGCCCCTTCGAGTATTTGAGCTGACGCCGTATCAAAGTTGCTATTGCGGTCGCCAAGTACCACTAAGATGGTATCGCCCCGGGTGAGCGCACGAGCATGGCGGGTTTCATACAGCCGCCGCACCGCCTCAGCCATCTCCATCCGCCACGTTTCCCACTCTAATTGGGTTGGATCATCCTTGGCGCCGCGCTTGGATTTGAAGTGCAGATTAATCAGTGTGACAGTCTTGGAGGAACTGCCGTCACGGCCCTTCACCCCAAGCTGCAGCTCCAATGGGCCACGCGAAAAGTCACGCGGCTTTTGCTTATCAGAGAGCTTGGGCAGCTCAACATTGTCGAAGGAGACAACATTCAGGATTGAAGCGCGGTCAGCGGCAACTAAAAAGCCAACCCGGCTAAGCGGGTCGTGACTGGAGCCGGCCCGGTAGTCGAATATGCGGTTAGTAGACCTGCGTAACAGTCCGGCCAGCCGAGCCAGCGCGGCCGAGCCTCCTTCTTCATTCTTAGTAAGCAGTTCTTGGAGCGCGATCACGTCGCATCCCTGCGACACGAATCTTGAGATTAGCGCCTGCTCTTTACGTGCTAAGTCCGATTCAGAAAAACCCGGCAGCCGTCCCCGGACGTCATTCATCAATCCATAGTTATTAAGATTCTGACTGCAGATGGTAAGTTCAGGTTTGCCCCGCGGGTCCTCCAACGGATCTAGAATATTCGTGCGTGACTGAGCGATACCCCAGCAAGGCCAAAGCACCGCCAAAGTTAAAGAGATAAAGGTGCACCTTTTCATGCGGCTCTGATCCTTCTTGATTTTGCCTTGCGCTCCGCAAAGAGCTCCTCGATCGGCGTGGACGATAACCGGGCAGATCGCAGCCTGGAGATTCCCAGATGACCCACCAAGACTGCATCCACAATGTCCTGATGCCGGCAGAGCTCATTGGCTTTCTGCACCAATCCAAGCTGCGTCAATCGGTCAAGGTAGAGCTTGGCCACGGTAGCCGCCGCAGACAGCTTCACGACCTCGCGCGAGAGCTGCTTGCCATGCAGCCCGATTACCTCAAACTGCACCGAACGCGGATTGAGCCTGCCGGGAACAGCAGCTCCTCGATTTCTCGCTAACGTCTCGAACATCCCTCGTACCTGTTCGACCTTGAAGGCGGCGCGCGGATCGCGCATCGTCGTCTGGGCCTCGCACACTAGAACGTCGTTGTCAGTAAGCTCCAGCTGCTCGAGCAGCAGCGATATTTTACCCTGCAGGTCTTCAAGCCGCCGAGCCATCGGGCTAGAAGCAGGAAGTGAGCGCACCTTTCCGACCCCCAGGAGCAGCTCTGACTCCAGGGCGAAGAGCGCCCAGCCTGAACAGGTCAAGCTAGGATCTACGGAGAGCAGGCGCGGCTCGAAAGCAGCGGATTTTGGGCCTGGATTTAGCACCATTGCAATTATAGTAGCGATACTACTATATATTCGGGGATGCGGTTTTAACAGGGATATTCGAATTTCCTTGCCCGCTCGATTCTCCGAGCTTTCCGTTTGCAGCCCCTCGAAAAGGCCTAACGGAGGTACGGGCATATTAGTGGAAAGATGGATCAGGAATTAATCACAGATCTATACCGGCAAATGCTGAGGATCCGGCGCTTTGAAGAAGAAGCGGCGCGCCTTTATACCGAACGCAAAATCGGGGGGTTCTTGCACCTCTACATCGGGGAGGAAGCTGTGGCCGTGGGCGCCGCCAGTGTGATGGAACCGCAGGACTATGTCATGACCGCTTACCGCTGCCATGGTCATTACCTGGCACGCGGCGGCTCCGCACGGGAGGGCATGGCGGAGCTGTTAGGCAAGGAAACCGGCTGCGCGAAGGGCCGTGGCGGTTCGATGCATTTTTACGATCTGGAAAAACGCTTTATGGGCGGATGGGGCATCGTCGGCGCGCAGGTGCCTCTGGCGGCCGGAATCGCCTTTGCCCAGAACTATACCGACTCCGATGCCGTAACCCTCTGCTACCTTGGGGATGGGGCAATTAATATCGGAGCCTTTCATGAAGGACTGGCGCTGTCGGCGCTGTGGCGCCTGCCCGTGGTTTACGTGATCGAAAATAATCACTTCGCCATGGGTACGCCTCTGGAGAAGACTGCCCCGATTGATGATCTATCATTGCGCGCGCTGGGCTACCCAATGGCGCGTGACACTGTCGATGGGCACGATATCTTCGCTGTTCGTTCGACCATGCATACAGCGATTCGTCGGGCTCGCGAAAAGAAGCTTCCGACTTTGATCGAAGCTAAGACCTATCGCTACCGCGGACATTCCATGGCCGATCCCGCAAAGTATCGCACCGCAGAAGAAGTCGATCAGTGGAAGGCCCGCGATCCGATCAAGACTCTGGGAGAGAAACTTGAAAGCTTGGGAATGACCGCCGCCAAGAGCCGCATCGATTCCGAGGTAGAGGCCGAGATTCAAGATGCCGTGGAGTTCGCGGAGTCCTCCGCTATGCCTGACCCCGCCACCGCCCTGGATTACGTGTTGGTATAGAGATGAGCGTAAGGGAAATTTCCATAAGAGACGCGTTGCGCGAGGCCATGAGCGAAGAGATGCGTCGCGATGAGCGCGTATTTTTGGTTGGCGAAGAGGTCGGCGGATACAACGGCGCCTACAAGTGCTCTCGCGGGATGCAGGAAGAGTTCGGCAAGAAGCGGGTGATCGACGCTCCCATAGCGGAGTGCGGTTTCTCCGGGGTTGGCATCGGCGCCGCGATGGTGGGGCTGCGTCCAATCGTCGAATATATGACCTTCAATTTTTCCTTGGTGGCGATCGATCAGATCATCAACACTGCCGCCAAAGCCCGTTTAATGTCGGCCGGACAGTTCACATTGCCGATCGTATTTCGCGGCGCAGGCGGAGCAGCCTTTCAACTCGGCGCGCAGCACGCTAATTCATTTGATGGCTTCTACGCCTATACCCCCGGTCTAATTGTAGTCGCCCCTGCGACACCTTACGATATGAAGGGTTTGCTAAAATCTTCGATTCGCGACGACAACCCGGTAGTCTTCTTCGAATCCGAGCTGACCTATGGATTAAAGGGCGAAGTGCCTGAAGAGGAGTACCTCGTTCCAATCGGCAAGGCCGAGGTCAAGCGTGCCGGCACTGATCTCACCATTATTACCTGGTCGAAGAATCTATTCCTGAGCCTTGAGGTAGCAGAAGCACTCTCCGCTGAAGGGGTATCGGCGGAGGTGCTGGATCTCCGCACTCTGCGTCCGCTGGACACCGAGGCGGTGCTGAAGTCAGTGGCGAAGACGCACCGGGTGCTGGTAATTCAGGAGCAGCATGAGGTTTCAAGTTACGGCGCCTATCTTAGCCATCTGATTCAATCCGAGATCTTTGACGAATTGGATGCCCCGATCGGATTGGTTTCAACATTGGAAGCCCCCATGCCTTATTCAAAATCACTCGAGGCCGTGATCCTGCCCTCGCAGGAACGCTGCCTGGAGGCTGCACACCGAGTGCTGGAAGGTTCACGATAAGGATGCCGCTGCTTAATTTTAAGCATTGGACCCCCAAGATTTCCGCTCCTCACTTCATCGCGCCCGATGCCTGGCTCACCGGCAATGTGGAAGTAGGAAAGCTCGTCAGTATATTTTTTGGCTCCGTGCTGCGCGGTGATATCAATGCCATCCGGGTGGGAGACGGCACTAACATTCAGGAAGGCGCCCTGCTCCATACCTCTACCGGCCTTGGCGATTGCATCGTCGGGGACAATGTCACCGTCGGGCATCACGCGATTTTGCACGGCTGCACCATCGCCGAACTTTGTATCATCGGGATGGGCGCCACAGTGTTGGACGGTGCGCAGATTGGCAAGCATTGCATAATCGGAGCCAATTCACTGGTCACTATGAACACGGTAATCCCTGAGGGCAGCATGGCTTTTGGCGCTCCCGCAAAGGTCGTGCGCCGACTCTCCCCCGGGGAGATCGATTCCATTGCCGAAAGCGCCCAACATTACCGGGAGCTTGGCGCTGAATACTCACGCTGCTTTGAGTAAAGCAGCCCGACGGGGTATAATTCCAGGCTCGCTCATTCGTTCTTTCACAGCTTAATCAGAGTAGAACTTTTTGAAAGTTTCCTGCCGGAGAAGTGCAATAGCTTGCGCTTCTTCGGCAGGAAGTGACTCACGGTTGAAACATGTTCACGTAGTTCGGATGTCCGTCAATTCCAAGGAGGGAAAAACGATGCTGACACTCGAAATTAGGCTGAACGATCCGCTGCTTGTTTTCAACGAGCCCACCGGGCTCAGAGAGAACTGCATCGGCAAAACCCCGGTCGAAGTTATCGAACTCACCCGCACCGGTCCAGCCAGGTGCTTGATCAGGTGCGGGACTGAGTATTGGTTCGGCAGCCTTAATGCGGAACGCGCCCCGCGTCTCGGCGGATCGATGACGATCCTTACAATCCATCGAAAGCGGGTGCGCCTCGGCATTGATGCGCCTCCCCATGCGGTGTTCCTCCGCCAGACTCTGTACGACCGAATCAAGGCGGATCTGGAGGAAAAGGCAAAAGAGGCGCTCGGGGCCAGCCAGGAAGCAGCCGCAGTCCAGCCCGAAGCGAGCAAGGCTCCACAGAGTGCCCCAGAGACTCCGGCAACCTCTGTAGGGGGCTGGGTCGCGGGGATCTTTGGAAGACGCCCCAAGCGCGATTGACGAAAGTGCGGGGACTGTTCGGATACCCTCCGAACAGTCCCCCGCACACGAGGTTTTTCACGTCACCTCCTGCCAATCCTTTCAGCTGCTAAATAAGAAATGAGCAGAGTCAGAAGCAAGAAAGCCTTCTGTGGGGTAAAACCTCTGCTCAATCCTGCCCGCCGTTGTACCGTTTGGACCAGCGCTTAAGAAGCCAGTGCCAAACCTCCCCGAGAACTACTCCCGCGAGAGTCGCGACGATCAGCAGCCGCGGATCGAGTTTGAGAATGAAGACCGCGATAGCGATTGTTCCCAAGACTCCAACCCAACCGCTCCAGGCCGGTGTCTTCATGAAGTACCGAAGCACTCCCCAAAGCCTGCCCGGGGGGACCACAAGCTTGTCGCCTGCCAGCCGCACTCTAAGCGCAGCTACCACGACCGCGACCTTGACCAGTGAATAAACCTTGTACAGCGCCGCCACAAATCCCACCGCCTCCGGATCAGGGTGGAACACGGGCTCCTCCTTCCGTCAGTGAGAGGTCCTGAACGCGCTGCGCTCTGTAACTCTGCGAAAGGCAGCATAGTGGCCTCTTCCGGCTTAATCAAATTGGATTTACCTGGAAGCCGTTAGAACGGCTGGAATGGCTTAGAGCCCAAGCACCTGGAAATAATACTCTTCGTAGCGTGTCATTAATTTTTCGAATTCATACTTTTCTACCGCTAACTTGCGGCCAGCGTGAGACAATTTTCGATACAGCGCCGGTTCGCGTAGAAGCCTTAGCACATTGGCCGCCATATCACTGACATCCCCGACCTCTGAAAGAAATCCGGTTTCACCGTGCAATACCACCTCGGGCAAGCCCTCAGCCTTGGAAGCCACCACCGGCACCCCGCAGGACATTGCTTCCAAAGCCGCCAAGCCGAAGCTCTCGTTTTTGCTTGGCAGCAGGAAGACCGTCGATCCCTGCAGAACCTCCGCGATCGACTCTTGCTTCCCTAAGAAGCAAACTCTCTGCTCCAGCCCCAATTCACGCACGAGCGCCTCGGCGTTATACCGGGTGGGACCATCGCCGACAAACACCAATCCGCACGGAATTTCGCGCTGCACAATCTCAAAGACTCGCACCACATCCTCGACCCGCTTGACCGGACGAAAATTCGAGATATGGGTCAGAACCGGCTCCTTCTCCTTACACGCTGCACAGTGCTTTAAAAACTTCTGACTGGGGCCCTCGATCGGCTTAAAAACCGAGGTATCTACAAAATTTGGAATGACTTCAATAGGAAAATCGGTCGGCACATTCAGCTTATCGTAGGTCGCATGCTTCAAGAACATCGAGGGCGCCGTAACGGCGGTACTCTGCGTAATCGAAAATCTAGTAATCGGGAGATATCCGCGCTCATGTCCAACCAGGGTGATATCGGTTCCATGCAGCGTCGTAATAATCTTCGGCGCCCCCCGGCCTAAGATCTGCCGCGCCAGATAAGCGCTCGTGGCATGCGGTACGGCATAGTGCACATGCAGTAAATCCAGCTTTTCATAGGTCGCTACCTCTACCATTTTGGACGCCAGCGCCAGGTCATAGTGCGGAAAGGGAAAAAGCGGATATTCGTGGGTTTCCACTTCATGAAAGAAGATATTCTCGGTAAAGCGATCGAGCCGCCGCGGCACATCGGAGCAGATAAAGTGGACGCGATGCCCGCGCTTGGCCATGCCCATTCCAATCTCGGTCGCTATGACACCGCTGCCTCCGTAAGTAGGATAGCAGGTAATTCCAATTCTCAGTTTTCGATCGGTCATATCCGCTCCGGAAACAATAGTGCGCTAAAGGTCGAATTGTTCCTGAAAAAATCCACCGGATCCGCCACTCGCAAAGGCGAAAGCGCGAGGTATGGCTCGCCATGCGATACACCTATCATCGCGCCAAAAAAGCGATCACGGGTCTCGATCGATTGCAAAGAAAGCTCAGAGCTAAGGAGAGTGGCCGGCCCGTTGCCCACCAGCCCGAACTGCGTCCCATAAGCTTTAATCGCGGCCAGCTTCTGAGTTTGGAATTCGGATGTATCTACTATAAAGGTGGGCGCTGCCTGGACTCGCATCGGATAGAATAGCAGCTGCTTGGTAGCCCAGGGCCGGAGCCCTACCCCGCCCGCTTTGAACTTCACCAACCCGGCCAAAAACACAGCGCGCCGCAGCAAGCGGCTTGCCGCGCTATGATCCGGATGCCTTTCCTGCTCGTACGGAACCACTAGCACCTCCGCTCGCACCTCGCGCAGAACTGCCACGACTTTATCGACCTGCTCTTCATCTGCGGGGTTGATACGGCCATCCGGCAATCCAGCCTGGAAACGCTGCTTGACCGAGAGTTCTGCCGAGGCCTGCGCCGCCTCCTTGGCGCGCAGCTGGACCGAACCGCGCGATCCGAGTTCCCCCTCAGACAGGTCCACGATCGCAGTCGAGCGGCCAAGCGCCGCCATCTTGGCTAACAAACCGCCACACCACATCTCAGCATCGTCGGGGTGCGGAGACACTACAGCTAAGTCAAAGTTGGGTTGATTCACTAATCGTAGGTTCCAAAGAAATATTCTTGACCCGCAGACCATCCAGCGGATCAAGAGTCTCGTAAACTTTATCGATGAAGCCATCTCCGTACCGCAGCGCAAAGCTGGCGAAGGCGATCTTGCGTTCCTGCTCACTCTTCTGGGGCAGCAGCGCATTCTTAATACGCTCGAACTGCTGCACCACCACACTCTCACGCTGCGTCAAAGCGCGCTCATACTTGCCCTTCAGCCGGTTAATATTGCTAGTCACCGATTCGACCGTTTGCACCAGAGAGTTTTTGAGACTCGGATCCACCTTTTCAAAAGTGCTGCCAAGCTTCTCTATTTCCGAAGCTGCGATTTTGGTGATCGCTCCGAAAAGATGCTCGCTGGAAAACTCGCTATTACGGAGATGCTTCTGCAGGAACGCTTCATTGCTGAGACTCAGATCCGAGGTGTCACTTGCGAGCTTATGCAGCAAGGTCTTATAGCGATGCTCGATCAGGAGAAACCTGGCACGCGGAACCACCAAAGGCTGATGCAGCGAAAAGAATTCATAGAGGGTCTTTAGCTGCGTCCAATAGCTGAACTCAGCCGGCCCAGCGACATATGCCGCGTTCGGAAAAATAGAATCTTGATAAAGCGGCCGAATCAGCGCACTCGTAGTCAGCCGCTCGGGCTGCTCCTCTACAATTCTGAAGATCTCTTCTTTGGGGATGGTGAAACCGCTATCCCCTGCGAAATCGCCGCTGGACAATTTTGTCAAGCGTTCGCGCTTCTGATCATGCTCCAGGAAAAGCAGCGGCGAGTCGGCTTTAATATTTACCTGCAGCGCATATCCCATCGCCCGCAGCTCACCCGCTCGATCCTCCAGCACTCGGGAGAGGGAATTCTCACGATAGAAACAGGTCGCCAAAAATGCCTTATACGCATGTTTTACCGGCGCCGAGAGCGGATCGAAGACCAAGAGACCGAACCGCCCGAAGAATGAATGTAGAATCGAGCGCATCGCATCACTGAGAGTGCCGCCCGCTCTGTAAGCTGCAGCAAAGCGCTCAGCAATCGATGGCAGATACTCGGGCAGCCCTTTTAAGAAACTTGCAATCTGATGCTCTCCCCGCTCCCGGATTATAATTTTGCCGACGCTATCGCCCGTAACCGGCGACCCAGGCTCAAAGTGGAACTCGGAGAGTTCCTCGCCCTTTAGGAAGAAATTTGCCGAGCTAATTTCGGCAAAATCATGATCCTCGGATTGCAGCCAAAACAAAGGAATACACCGTATTCCACTCTCGGCCTCCAGCTGTCGTGCGAGCTTGACGGTGGTCAAGGCTTTATAGAGAGTAAACAGCGGGCCGCCAAACACGCCCAGCTGCTGCCCGGTAATGACAAAGGCGTATTCGCGCCCCTTCAATGTCTGCAATGAACGATCAAGCTCGGCGCTAACGCCCCCATTCAGCCTTTCTAGCTCGCTGATAGTGGCCGGATGCAAAAGCTTCTGCGCTGCGAGCTTGACTGTGGCTTGACGCGCCGCACGATCTTCAAAACGGGCACGAAAAAAGGAATTGCTGTTGGGATGACCAGCGAGAAAGTCTGTAATGTAGTCTCTCACCGTCTCCCCGCCGAAGGCACGCTTAACAGTATTTATCGAAAGCTTGGACTAATTGGGCAGCGATCATATCCGCACTGCGCCCCTCGATGTCGCTGCGATGCGTCATATGAAGGACCTTCCCGTCCTTCAGCAAAACGACGCATGGCGAGGAGGGCGGAAGGCCCACGAAATGTTCCCGCGCCCTAGCGGTCGCCTCCTTATCCTGGCCAGCGAACACAGTCGCCGTACGCGCAGGCAATTTGGAGTGCTTAAGAGCTTTAGCCACAGCCGGCCTCGCACCCGCGGCAGAGCACCCGCAAATTGAATTGACTACAATCATCAGCGTGCCCGGCGCCTCAATCGCCTGGTCGACCTCCGCAGCTGTCCGCAGTTCTTTAATCCCCAGCGCCGTCAGCTCAGCACGCATCGGCTTAACCCAATTTTCGTCATACATAAATTTCGGCCTTATTCTTGCTCAAATCCGGAGCCGCATATTAGCATAACGTTCATCAATTTTACACCATCGGGTCCATGGCGTTAGTAGAGGTACAAAATCTTCGTAAAAGCTTCCGCACCTTCAAGCGCAGCGAAGGCATTCTTGGCAGCTTTAAAGATCTCTTTTCCCGGCAATACAGCACGCTCAATGCCGTGGATGGAATCTCCTTTAAGGTCGAAGAGGGCGAGCTCTTGGGTTATCTCGGTCCGAACGGAGCCGGAAAATCTACCAGCATTAAGATGTTGACGGGCATCTTGAAGCCCACCGATGGGGAGATTACCGTAATGGGCTATCACCCCTTTAGGGATCGACGCGCCTACACCGCCCACATCGGGGTGGTCTTCGGTCAGCGTACTCAGCTTTGGTGGGATATCGCGGTATTGGAATCACTTAAGCTGCTTGCAAAGATTTACCGCGTTTCAGATTCTGAATTCAAAAGCCGCCTTGAGCTCCTGACCGAAACACTTGGATTAAAGGATCTGCTGCATACCCCGGTGCGCAAACTCTCACTGGGACAGCGCATTCGGTGCGATCTGGCCGGCAGCCTTATCTATGGGCCCAAGATATTATTCTTAGATGAGCCCACCATCGGATTGGACGCCGTGGGCAAGGATGCTGTCCGCGCTTTCTTACGCAAGATCAATCGAGATCTAAAAGCTACCATCATTATGACCACTCATGATCTGAAAGAGATTGAGGAACTATGTCAGCGCATTCTCATCATTGATAAGGGCCGGATAATTTATGACGGCAGCTTGGAACGGGTTCGCACGCTGCCCGGGTTAAAGCGCAGAATTTATCTTGATTTTGCCGGGTCGGCTCCCGAATCGAAGCTGAATGAAATCTTCGGCACACGCGTAGCCTTCGAACGTGAAAGCGAACGCCGCCTGGCAGGAAGCTACGATCCGCGCGAGCTTTCGACGCCCGAACTGGTCAAGGAGGTCTTCGCCAACTTCGATGTCGCTGATTTCACGGTCAGCGAGCCGGAGCTCGAAGAGGTCATTATGAAAATATACCGCGAGGGAGCCGGGGCGCTGTGAGTCTGATTTCAGTCTACGGCTCCTTCATCCGGAATGCATTTCTTAAGATGCTGGCCTACCGGGCGCGGTATTATACAGGAATCGCGACCTATCTCTTCTTTGTGGCGGTGTATTATTTCATCTGGCAGGCGATCTTCGCCGGTAAACCGGAGGGCTATCGCATCAGCGGCTATACGCTTCCGGAGATGCTAACCTACGTAAGCGTCGGCTGGATCGCCCGCAGTTTCTATTTCTCAAATATCGACGACGAGATGGACGATCTTGTCCGCAGCGGACAGATCAGTGTGTACCTGCTCCGACCGGTCAATTTTCAAGCCATGATGATCTTCCAGGCGGTCGGAGAAGCGCTCTTTAGAATCACCTTCTTTTCACTCCCGGTGGGCGCCGTAATCTTGCTGTGTTTCCCAATCAATCCGCCCCCCAGCAGCGCCGATTTTCTGCTCTTCGCACTTTCCACCGCATTAGGTTTTTTAACCATGGCCTCGATTAATTTCCTGGTGGGCTTGCTCGCTTTCTATTTCAAGTCCGTGGACGGCATCATGCGAGCAAAGTACAACTTGATAAACCTCTTCTCAGGGTTGCTGCTGCCGCTGTCGTTTCTGCCCGACTGGCTGCGAGTGGCGATGGAGGTCTTGCCCTTCAAGTCAATTGCCTACGTGCCGCTGAATTTTTACTTAGGCAAGGTTCCTCCTGAGCAGATCGGGTCTGTCCTGGCCGGTGAGTTCGCCTGGGCTTTCGGTCTACTGGCGGCGGGCATGATTTTATGGACTCGCGCCGCGTCCCGTCTCACATTGCAGGGTGGATAATGATTTATAATCTGCAGATATTCGGGGCTTATTTTGCGCAATTTCTGAAAACCCGCATGTCCTATCGCACTGATTTCTTTGTTTCGTTGGTGGCGAATATTTTAGTGGGTGCGACGGGCCTGCTTTTCGTTGTCTTCTTAATGGACGGGAAGAACATCACCGAACTAAACGGCTGGAGCCGCGCTGAAGTGCTGTTTATCTACGGCTACGCCATGATCTCTATGGCGATCTTCTCCTCCGTCGCAATCAACCTTTACGGCTTCGGCAATCGCTACATTATCCAGGGCCAGTTCGATCGGGTCTTGCTGAGACCGCTTAATTCTTTAGCCCAGGTGCTCTTCGAATCCTTTAATCTAGACAGTATCGGCAGCCTGCTAGTGGGGCTAGCTACGATGCTTTATGCTGCTCGAATATTGGGTATCTCGATCGGCATGCTGGATGTCGGCTGGCTCTTCGTCAGCAGCATCTCCGGGGCTGTGATCCTAATTTCGGTTTTTGTCGTGCTCTCCTCGGTTTCATTCCATTTTGAGGACAGAATCGGGATTGCTCCGCCCTTCTATAATTTAATCTCCTTCGGACGTTATCCAATTACGATCTTTAATCGCGTAATTCAATTCATTCTGAGCTGGGTTATTCCCTTCGCCTTTGTCGCATTTTATCCGGCAACACATTTCTTCAACCGCACCGGGTTTGAGCTGCTCTGTTACCTTACCCCCTTAGTGGCGCTTGTGTCGGTCGTTGTAGCCTGGGTCTTTTGGCAGTTTGGAGTCTCCAAGTACGAATCGACCGGCAACTGACATATATGGCCCTAAAAGGCTCACAGCTGCGGAAATCCCCGACGACCGGAACAGCAGTTGATCGTCCCTCCCCTTACCGCTAGGATTGCCCCTTCGTAATATGAATTCTCTTCGAGCCAGAGACAAAGCAGGTGACTTTCGGTTAGTGAGCCGCGCCAATCATCCCGATGACACGATTGTACGGGTGGGATCGCTTTCAATCGGCGGTCCAAATTTTACCGTGATCGCCGGTCCCTGCTCAGTCGAGTCTCACTCACAGATCACGCTTTGCGCCGCTAAGGTCAGATCGGCCGGTGGCAACATGCTTCGGGGCGGTTGTTTTAAAGCCCGCACCTCTCCATATGCGTTCCAAGGCTTGGGGCTCGAGGGGCTTAAGTACCTGCATGCCGCCGGACAACATGAAGGGCTGCCGATAATCACCGAAGTTCTAAGTCACGATCTGGTGGAAGAGGTCTCCCAGTACTCCGATGTTCTGCAGATCGGCGCCCGCAATATGCAGAACTATCCGCTGCTGAATGCCGTGGGGAAGAGCAAACGCCCGGTGCTGCTGAAGCGCGGGATGAGCGCGTCGCTGGATGAGCTGCTGCTGGCGGCCGAGTACATTTTGTACCAAGGCAACCAGCAGGTAATTCTTTGCGAACGAGGAATTAAAACCTTCGAGACCGAAACCAGATATACCCTCGACATCGCTGCTATCCCCGCCCTGCGGCTGCGAACTCATCTGCCCGTGATGGTGGATCCATCGCACGCGGCTGGACGATCCGACATCGTGGCGCCCCTGGCGCTGGCTGCCAAGGCCGCCGGAGCGCACGGCATCATGGTCGAAATCCACCCGGATCCCGCGAGCGCGCTAAGCGACGGTTATCAGGCCATGACCTTTGGACAATTTGAGGAGCTGATGGCTAATCCGTGGATGCAGCCGGCTGAATCCAGAAGTTTCAAGCAAGCGGCGAACAGCTAACGCGCTATTGCTGCAATTAAACTCCTGTCATTGCTGTATGCGTTGCGTAAGGAGAGAACAGACTTTCTGTCATGTATGGACCCGCCGGAGTAGTCAAGTAATGTGGATCCGAAGAGGAGCAGGTGGGTAAGGTGCGGTCATGTATACGGCTTCTAAAATGAAGAGTTTATATTGCCTCTTCGAGCCCTGATGAACTGTGCGCGCTTGGACCTCATCATTGCGGCGGTATTTAGTACCGATGACAGAAGCAGGTTCTCCAAGCGCCGGTCTTACCGGTTTCTCATCAACGAATCCTTCCTACTTAAGCAAACTCAAATGGATCTAATGTATTCTACGCGGTGGTACAGTAGTCATTTTCATAGCGCATTAATGCCCAGATAACGCGAGCATTTTTATTAGCCAGCGCTACGGAAGCTCTGTTCCAACCACGCGAAATTTTTAGTTTTGTTGCCCAGCGGCTTAAGCGGTCATTTTTTTTAGCCGCCACGTAGAGCACCGACCTGGCGCCGTGAATGAGCTGCTTTCTTAAGTAGCCGTCACCGCGTTTGCTGATACCGAGAATTTTGAGCTTGCCGCCGGTTCCGGAGTGCTTAGGAACAAGCCCCAGGGACGCTGCAAACTGGCGTCCGTTCTTGAATCTTGTCGGATCTCCCATGGCAGCCACTACAGCCGTGGAGATAATGGGACCGACTCCAGGAATCGTTTCTAGCCGTCTACAGACGGGATGCACTGAAGAAAGCTTTCTTACTCTGCCGTCCAGACTTGCGAGGCGCTCTTCAAGCAACTGCACTTCGCGCCAGACCTCCAGCACGAGCTCTTTGCCAAACTCTGACATAGGTGCCCTATGAACAAGTTCAGGGACAAGCAGCAGTGCTCTTTTCCCCTGCGCTATCGCCACCCCGTACTCAAGCAACATGCCACGAAGCTCGTTGCTTGCCGCCACCTTGGCTTTAATCACACGCTCCCGAATACGGTGTAAGTGCTGCAACTCTTGCTGCGCTACGGTTTTTACCTCTACAAAGCGCATCTGCGGACGGAGTCCTGCCTCAGATATAGCTTCCGCATCGGCTGCATCGCTCTTGTTCGATCTCACAAACGGTTTTACAAACTGAGGCGCGATAAGCTTTACCTCCACGCCCAGTTTTATCAGCTCCCTAGCCCAGTAGTGCGCTCCGCCACACGATTCCATTACAACCTCGCTCCTAGAGCGCTGCGCAAAGTACACCAACACCTCCGAACGATACAGCCGCTTGCGCAGAAGCACTTTACCCCTGGAGTCCATCTCGCAGAGCTCAAAGTTTCTCTTTGAAATATCCATCCCAATTACGGTAGCATCTCTCATTGGACCTTCCTTTTTTTTAGATTGAACTCGTTTAACTACCGGGCAATCTTGGCACACCTCGCGGTTGATGCCGTTTATAAAAAAGGCGGGTCCATTTCATTATTGCGAGCGAAGCGAAGCAA
>JAIBBU010000044.1 GCA_019694515.1 Oligoflexia bacterium
CCAAAGTAGCAAGAGCTTCGCCCTCGACTTCCTCAGCAATGATCAAAAGCGGACGGCCGGACTTAGCAACCTGCTCCAATACCGGGAGCAGATCCTTCATCGCCGCAATCTTCTTCTCGTGGATCAAGATGTAAGGATTATCGAGCTCGGCCTCCATGCGGTCCGGGTTGGTCACGAAGTAAGGCGAGAGATAGCCGCGATCGAACTGCATGCCTTCTACCACATCCAGAGTGGTCTCAAGCCCTTTGGCCTCTTCCACTGTGATCACGCCTTCCTTGCCGACCTTCTCCATGGCCTCGGCAATGATATTGCCGATTTCACTGTCGGAGTTGGCGGAGATAGTACCGACCTGAGCGATCTCATCACGGCCCTTAGTTGAACGGCTTAAATCGTTCAAGCCATCAACGACTTTCTTCACCGCTGCATCGATTCCGCGCTTGATGCTCATCGGATCGTGACCGGCTTCAACCAGTCTCAATCCCTTGCTGTAGATGGCGTGCGCCAAGACAGTGGCGGTGGTTGTTCCGTCGCCTGCCAGGTCCGAGGTCTTGGAAGCAGCTTCCTTGACCATCTGTGCGCCGACATTCTGGTTCTTACCCTTGATGTCGATCTCTTTAGCAACTGTTACACCGTCCTTAGTAACGGTCGGAGCACCGAAGCTCTTTTCAATTACTACATTACGTCCGCGCGGTCCCATGGTGGCACTGACCGCCCGGGCTAGAGTTTCTACTCCCTCGAGCATTTCCTCGCGGGCGTCGAAACCGAATTTCAGATTCTTAGCCATTTGTATTTACCTCAATAAAGTTAATAACAGTTAAATGTGCGGCGATTACGCTTCAACCACACCCAAAACATCATCCTCTCTCATGATCAGCACTTCGTTGCCGTCGATCTTGATCTCGGAGCCCGAGTACTTGCCGAATAGAATGAGATCGCCTTTCTTCACATCAAGCGGAACGACTTTGCCGTCTTCGTTGATTTTGCCTTTGCCGACAGCCAAGATGCGGCCCTTCTGAGGCTTCTCTTTAGCCGAATCAGGAATATAAAGTCCGCTAGCGGTCTTCTCGTCGCTCTCAACGCGCTCTACGATGATCCGATCGTGAAGCGGCCGAATCGATGTCTTGTCCTTAGCCATGTCTATTTTTCTCCTACAAAAATATCCAAAAAATAAATTTCAAAATTTGAGACAGGCGCACACGTTTCTCGCTTTACGCAGCACGGCGCGCGCAGATCTACCCAGTTAAGGTGGTTGAAATATTGAACCTCAGGGCGCCCTGTTTATGCGCACTGGGGACAAGAATTTCAAGGGGCAAGCAGCTAAAAATTAAACAAACAGTTCAGCTAAGGGGGAGCCCGTTAAAGCTCAGCGAAATCAGCTTTTTAGCCCCGCTCGCTAAGACCGGCGCCAGGCGCTGAAATATTGCCTAACTTCCCAACAACACAGGGGTTATAGTATATCCTGGGTCCCTAATCAAATTTAAAGGCATCTCATTTTGTCCCGGAGCTTGAAGTCGACACAGTCCGCGCTTATCCCGGGTTCCACCATCGGTGTAATCGCACTCTCGTCCCCCTCCGAGCCCAAACGCTTTGAGTTGGGGTTGAAGTACCTGCGCAGCAAAGGCTTCAACACTAAGGTCGTGCTCAATCCCACCCGGGCATACGGGAAGAGCACCCATCTTTTTTCCTCCGATTCAGCCCGCAGCCGAGCGCGTGCGCTAGAATCACTCTTTGCCGACCCTAAGGTCGGAGCGATCATCGCGGCGCGTGGAGGGTATGGAGCGATGGAGGTGTTGCCGCTGATTGACTTCTCCCTGTTACGAAGGTTCCCCAAACCATTTGTAGGGTACTCCGACAGCACGGCTTTCTTGCTCAGTCTCTATGGGGCAGGGGTGGGCTTTCCTATCCATGGGCCCTCGATCGAGGGTGGTTTTTCACGCGCTTCAACTAACCGGCACGATGCTCTGAGTGTCTCAAAACTTTTGAGCTATCTGTGTGATCGTAGCTCAAATCCGCTCAAACAGGTCGCGGTGAAACAGCTATGCGGACCACCGCGGCAAATACGGGCGCCCTTAATCGGGGGTAATTTAACTCTGATCGCTTCGCTGCTGGGTACGCCTTGGGAGCCTGAGTTTAAACGTCATATTCTCTTTCTTGAAGATCGGGGGGAGAAACCCCATCGCATTCACCGCATGTTGCTGCAGCTGAAGCTGGCGCGGAAATTTGAGGGAATCAAAGCGGTGCTGCTGGGAGGGTTCACCGATTGCGGCGATGCCGAGCATCCCAAGCCGTCATTGCGTGACGTTTTTGAAGATATCTTCGAAGATCTAAGAATTCCTGTGGCCTGGGGTGCGCCCTTTGGCCATCAGAGCCTGAATTTTCCACTGCCGCTTGGCTGCCGCGCCTTGCTGACCTCCAAAAGCCTCGATCTGGTTTGATTTTGCGCATAGTCAGAAGTAGTCTCAGACCAGCAATATGGAACCAGCTTTAGCGTTCAATCCTTCACTATCGCCTTCACCGTCGCCTTCACCGTCGCCTTCACCGTCGCCTTCACAATCGGACTCCGTAATTTCGCACCTCTTTGCGCCGGTGAGCGCGATGCTAAAAAAAGGGGTCGATGATGGAGTTTTCCCCGGAGCAGTGCTGCTAGTAGGCCGTGATGGCCGCGCGATCTTCAGCGAAACCGTTGGGACCCGCACAGTCGATGCCGATGAAGCGGAAACTCAAAATCGCATGGAGTTCGATACCGTTTTCGATATTGCCTCTCTAACGACGCTGGTCGTAACGGTGCCCCTGATCATGAAGCTGGTCGAAGCGGGTCAGCTCGCGCTGCAGGACAAGGTCGCGCGCTACATTGACGGATTTTCGGTCTTCGGCAAATCCAGTATTACGATTGCGCATCTGCTGACGCATACCTCGGGCTTGCCCGCTTGGCATCCTTATTACGAGGAGCTCTTGAAAGCCAACGCCGGTGCCCGCATGGGTGTTCTTACCAGCAAGGGTGCGCGCGACTATATCTATACGGCAATTAAGCGCTGCAAGCTTGAATTCGAGCCAGGCTCGACTCAGATGTATAGCGATGTCGGCAACATCCTGCTCGGCTATCTGGTCGAGTTGTTATCCGGCATGCCCTTGGACCGCTGCGCGCGGCAGTATCTGCTGCATCCCTTGGGGATGCGAAACTCAAGCTTTATCGATCTCGCCATGATTAAACGGCGCGGCATTCATCCGGTTAGAAATTTAATCGCACCGACCGAGAACTGCGCCTGGCGCGGGCGGGTGCTGTGCGGCGAAGTGCACGACGACAATGCTTGGGCCATGGGGGGAATTGCCGGGCACAGCGGGCTATTTTCAACTGCCGGCGATCTGCATCTCTTCGCCGCCGAAATGCTGCGAGCGGCACAGGGTAGCAGCCGCTTGCTATCACGCGACTCAGTCAAAATGCTATGGAGCGGGGTCGAAAGGTCGGACAGTGTAACTTGGCAGCACGGCTGGGATACTCCAGGTAAAGAAAACAATATGCTGGCAAGCGGATTGAGCGCCCAAGCAGTAGGAGCCTGCGCTTTCACCGGATGTTCGCTCTGGCTGGAGCCTGAAAAGCATGTTGATATTGTGCTGATGAGCAACCGTATTCATCCGAACCGTTCAAACAAGAAGATCCGTACCTTCCGGCCTCAGCTGCATGAAGCGGTGCTCGAAGCGTTAGGTAAACTCTAGCTTCCGGGCTGCTTGTAGCTGCCGGGACGCCTCGCGCCCCCGGCGATTCCTAACCGTTAAGTATACAGAATCGACATGTGGGACAAACTAGATCAGGTAGAAAAGAGATTTGAAGAGATTGGGGCGAAACTGGCTTCCCCGGAGACCCATTCAGATCGCGAGCTTGTGACCAAACTGTCACGTGAACAAAAGGAGCTGCGGGAGATCGTCGCCACCTATCGCGCCTACCGAAAGGCCCGTGAAGAATTCGAAGGCAGCAAGCAGATCATAAATAACGGCGGTGATGCCGAACTTGTGGAGCTGGCCAAGGAAGAGGCGCAGATGCTAGGCCGTGAACTGGAAGGTTTGGAGAAGAGCCTCAAGTTCTTGTTGCTGCCGAAAGACCCCAATGATTCCAAGAATATCATTCTGGAAGTTCGTGCCGGCACAGGCGGCGATGAAGCCAGTATCTTTGCCGGAGAACTGTTCCGGATGTACACCCGCTACGCTGAGGTGCGCCGCTGGAAAGTGGAAATTCTCAGCACCAGTGAAGGCTCAGTCGGAGGTTTTAAAGAGGTCATCGCCATGATTAGCGGCGAGGGCGCATATAGCCGCTTCAAATTCGAAAGCGGCGTACACCGCGTGCAGCGCGTCCCCGCGACCGAGGGGTCGGGCCGGGTGCATACCTCGACCGTCACGGTGGCGGTGCTTCCAGAAGCCGAGGAGATCGACCTCAAGATAGAGGACAAAGACCTGCGTATCGATGTCTATAGATCCGGGGGACCCGGCGGCCAGAGTGTTAATACTACAGACTCGGCAGTCCGGATTACGCATCTTCCCAGCGGATTAGTGGTGGCGATGCAGGATGAAAAATCCCAGCACAAGAATAAGGACAAGGCGATGAAGGTTCTGCGGGCGCGCCTGCTTGATCACGAGCGTGAAAAGCAGGATTCGCAGCGCCGCGAAGCGCGGCGCAGCCAGGTCGGCTCAGGTGATCGCTCGGAAAAAATTCGAACCTACAATTTCCCGCAGTCCCGCATTACTGATCACCGTATCGGCCTGTCGCTCTATGCGATTACTGAAATTATGAATGGCGATCTCGACCAGCTGGTAGAGCCGGTGATTACGCACTTCCAGGCCTTGGCGCTAAAGGGCGATCAACCCGAGGCTGTTACCGAACAGTGAGCGCCACGATCGCGGCGATATTGCGAACGGCGACTGAGCAGCTGCTGACTGTTTCACCGAGCGCCCGATTGGACAGCGAACTTCTCTTAGCGCATGTACTCGGCACCAATCGAGTCGGACTAATCTTGAAGGCTAACAGCTCCGTCTCGGAGGACCAGCTGGCACGTTTTGAGCAGCTGGTTGCCCGGCGCGCCAACTTTGAACCGGTGGCATATCTGACGGGGCACCGCGAATTTTTTGGTTTGGATTTTGAAGTCTCTCCGGAGGTGCTGATCCCGCGACCGGAAACCGAGCTTTTGGTTGAATTAGCCGTTAAGTTTGCAGCTACCCTGAACCCGCCCATTTCCATTCTTGATCTTGGCACGGGCTCCGGCTGCATCGCGATTTCAATTGCTGATCAGTTGCGCGATCGAAAGCAGATCACGATTCAAGCGGTGGATCGCTCGGCGCAGGCGCTGGCGATTGCCAAACGCAATTCCGAGCGGCTTGGAACTGAGATTACATTTTTAGAGAGTGATTGGTTCAGCGCCTTTAGCGGCCTGGACCAGCGCTTCGATCTGATCGTTTCGAATCCGCCCTATATTGCGGTCGGGGCCACTGATACTTCGCCTGAGCTAAAACACGAACCGCAAGGAGCGCTCTATAGCTCCGGTGAGCAGGGAGTGGATGCCGTATTGAAGCTTTGTTCAGAGCTGCCGCGCTATCTGAGAAAGGAAGGTGTCTTTTTTTGTGAGATTGGAGCTGCTCAGGCAAGTTTAATTTCTGAGCGCTTGGCGGGTGCCGGTTTTGAGATCAAGTTTCACCCTGACTTAGCGGGGATTAAAAGGGTGCTGCAATGTGCATTAACTTACTAAACCAACTCTCCACAGCGAGACCTTTGTAGGTTTAGTTTAACTGCTTGGTCTCGAGCAACTCCTCAATGGCATACAGCGTTTTCTGGGGAAATTGCTCAATTGGGTAGTAGCTCGATATAACCGCGAGCGCTTTATTGTAGGAGGTAATATTAAGAAAACGCAGCAAGAATCTAACATCCTCTTGGTCATGAAACTCCTCTCCGATTCTCATCGCTAGGCATTTCATAGCCAGGAGATATTCGGGCTTTGCTACCAGAACTGAAAGATTGCTGAGCTCTAGATATGGCGCAAAATCTCCCTTTTCACTTAGGAACCCCTTGACCGCGTCGTTGATCCAATCGTCCTGCAGACCTTCGCGTGCTGCAATTTGCTTGACGGCGTTTCGAATTGCTCCTGTGGGCTCAAAAAGCGCATCGATGTCCTTCGTCGCTTGACGGGTCTTGTAGACCAAGCACAACACGGCCCCGCCAAGGAGAAACAGCTCGCCATGCTGATGGTGCGTCATTAATTCGGCGTTTAAAAGATCGAACAGTCGCCGGATTTGGGTAGCTGAAAAGCTCATTAAACTCTTGCTCCGATGCTGCTATCGATGAAAATATTACGACGGCGAAAGGGCGCGGGGGAATTGCTTAGCAGATAGAGTCTCAGGCTTTGAAGCGGCGAGCCAAATACCGCACTTCCAAGCGGCTCGATCTCCGAGAGCCAAGCAGGGGGTTGCACGAACGCTTGCACGCAGGCCTGCTCAATCATTGCTGCCAAATAGTTTGCAAGGTACCGGTCTTTTGGCATTTTGGGAGGCGCAGAGAGCGCAAGCTCTAAATCCTTCCGCGACGAGGCAGCCAGAAAATCATTGAGATCTGCGAGCGCGCTCTGCTTGTTTTGGACAACGGAGAGGTTCGACACCAGTGCGTGGAAACGTGGGATGCCAGGCGCTAGAACCTGGCTAAGTATCCATTTCGATATATCCAAGCGCGCCGCGGCGGCGCGTTTTTGAATGATCCTCTTCTCTTCGGCAGAGACCCGGATTTGCAGCTGTTGCGATTTTGCCATGCTTCTATTGTGAGGCAGTTTTATATAATTGTCAATACAGCGTATTGACAAAGGTATGAGGAATTTTTCGACCTTTGATGCGCTGGATCATTTGCCGGGACCGGCGCTACGGCGGATTTAGACGCAAACTCCGCACGGTGCGTTTTTTTGCGCCAGTTTGCGCAAGAGATGGCCTCAGGCCGGATTTTTCTTCGGTTTACTTTATGTTATACAGTCCGCTCAGGAATTCCTTATGAGTAATCGACGAGTAGTAGTCACCGGCCTTGGTGTCGTTTCCCCACTTGGAAATAATGTCGCCTCCAACTGGGAAGCCGCGCTGGCCGGAAAGTCCGGTATCGCGCCGATTCAGCGCTTCGATTCAACGGCCTTTGCCGCCAAGATTGCAGGTGAAATCAAAAACTTCGACGCTTCGGCCTACCTTGAGCCAAAAGAAATCAAAAAGCACGATCTCTTCTCCCAATACGCGCTAGCGGCAGCTCAGGAAGCCTGGGATGACTCGGCGCTCGCGGGCTCTAGTCTAAACCGCTCGCGCATCGGGTGTATTTTGGGGGTAGGTGTCGGCGGTCTCGCTACGATTGAGCGCTACACCGAGATCATGGTGAAAGAGGGACCACGGCGCATCTCGCCATTCCTAGTGCCCTCCATGATCAGCAACATCGGCCCTGGAAATATCGCGATTCGCTTCGGGGTTAGAGGAGTCAACTTTGCGATCACTAGCGCCTGCACTTCAGGCACCCACGCCATGGGGGAGGCCTGCCGCATGATTGCTACGGGAGTACAGGATGCGATTCTTGCGGGCGGCGCTGAATCGGCTGTGACACCGCTCGGCATCGGCGGGTTCTGTTCGATGCGCGCGCTTTCCACCCGTAATGATGAACCCACCAAAGCTTCACGGCCCTTCGATCGTGATCGTGATGGCTTCGTAATGGGCGAGGGCGCCGCGGTGCTGGTGCTTGAGTCTCTCGATTCAGCGAAGGCTCGCGGAGCAAAGATCTATGCTGAGGTGCTGGGGTACGGCGCCTCCTGTGATGCTTTTCATATTACTGCCCCCTGCGTTGATGGAGCTGGTGCTGTCTCGTGTATGAGTCTCGCCCTTGAGACTAGCGGACTGAAACCGGAGCAGATCGGTTATGTGAACGCGCATGGCACCTCCACCGATGCCAATGATGTCACGGAGACATTGGCCATTAAGCAGGTCTATGGTGCCTGGGCTAAGAACGGGTTGCTCGTCAGCTCGACTAAGTCAATGACTGGACACCTCTTGGGGGCAGCCGGGGCGGTTGAAGGTCTTTTCTGCGTGTTGGCCTTGCGGGACGGCATCGTGCCGCCGACCATCAATCTCGATAATCCAGCCGAGGGGTGCGATCTCGATTATGTGCCGCATCAGGCACGGAAGGTGCAGTTAAAGGCCGTGATGTCGAACTCCTTCGGTTTCGGCGGCACTAATGCTTCGATTGTGTTTGGTGCGGTTTAATCGCAAGCGTGGCTGCGTCTAGCGCTTAGAATTACCAGAAATACTGAGATCGGATACCAGACATAGTATCTCATGTCGCTTGGGCCGAAAGTGAGGGCCAGCGCTGTGGCGAAGAGCAGCAATAGCAATCGCCGTGTAAGCTCTTTAGCAATCGATAATATTGAGGGCACTAGCATAACAAAATCGTAGACCCAAACATGCGGCGCGCTGATCAAGGTTAATGGAAATACTATCTGGTAATAATCCTCGGCAAGTGTCCTAACCGAAGCGGTCTTGGACCTAGCAGTGACAACGATAAAAACGCTGCCAAGTATGAAAGGCAGAAACCGCAGCCCGGTTCCGGCACCTGAGGGCGCTAATGTATATTGGAGCCAGGTTCCCATAGTAGGAGTGAAGAGATCGAGCGGTGTGTGGTGGGAGAGGAAATGAGACATAAGGTCTCGGTTGATCAGCAAACTGAGCCCCGTCAGTCCGATGAACATGCAGCCGATGCCGCCAAGAAATCTTGGTAACCTCGAGGGCGGCAAACGCAGCGTCAGATAGAGAAGCGGCAGACCTGCAAGTTGCGGCTTGCTTAGACTCAACCCAGCAACCAGCCCGGCCCAAAAGAGATGCCGTCTATCAATCAGAGCTTCAACCAGGACTAGGCAGCCGATCACGAGCAAAGAAATTTGGCCGAGCTCAAGGCCGAGCACGGCGGCATAAAAGGGCAGACCGCAGATCAGCAAGCTCTTATCAACCACCGGTCTAACGATGTCGCGGGGCCAAAAGATCAGTACCAGGGTGCCGACCAAGAAAGCATTGCCCACCAGAAAAATTGGAAGGATTAGTTCAAAGGGCAGCAGCGCAAAGAGCGCAAAGATCGGCAAGGTCCATGGTGGATACATCAGAATCTTGGTAGCGCCGAGGTGCGGGACGAATTCGTGTTGGTATGCCCCCACTTCAGTCGCGGAATATGGATTGCCGCCGGTTCTGAAAACGGCTGCGGCAGACCACATCGCTAGCAGATCGCTGCCTCCCCGAATTGGTCTGCTAACCGATAATAACCAGAGCCCCAAAACGATCGCAGGCGCCAGCAACAAGATGTAGCGGAGTCTTAATTTCAAGCCGTCTTCGGTGCTAGCCTTGGGCCAGTTCATCGGGATCGAGGTAATGTAATTGTAAAGGTAAATAGAGATGGCCGAAAGACAGGAGAAAATGCGAACGCCAGGCCCTCTTCGTTGCGCTTGCGGGGGTGATTTCGGGCAGAGAGACGCATTCCGCCTCTGACTAAGGAGCGATTGCCTCGACTGTGTTTTCTTGGATAGCGGTCTGAAATCTTATCTTGCTACAACGCTCCTTGAGCTCGAAACATACTATCAGAACAATAAAGCTTAACTTAGCCGCAAAGAGCATAGCGCCTTGATCTGGAAGGATGAGGGCATTCAGAATGATCCATAGGAGTACAGCAAGCACCAGCATCTGCAGAAAACTGGGATGGCGTTCGCGGTCCCACCACAGGGGGAGTGCGCAAAGCAGCATCAGGTTTTCGTAGCTTCCGGAGTAATTGGTGAAAAGAAGAGTGCCGCAGTAAGTCAGGCTAAGAGCTAGCGTGGGAGAGTGATTTGGGCGTCCCCGTGCCGCAATCAGCATCGCGCTAAACAGGGTTAATACCGAAACTAATGCAGTAATCTTGGTGGCCCACATGTCGTCAGCCAACAGTCTCAAAATCATACCGCGCAGGGTGGCCTGCGCAGTCAAAGGAACGCCTAGCTGGTAGTGAAGAGGCAGCGGCTGGTTATAGATGGCCAGACTTGAAACATAAGATTCCAGGGTAGCGGCGCCGTAGCCGTGCGCGAAGCAGAAAGCAGCTACTACTATAATTAGGAGAAAGGTCAGTAGCTGCTTCCACTCTTTTCTACATACCAGCAAGCAGATGGCGGGCAGTAGATACACGGGTTTCATCGATAGAAGTAACAAGCATAGACACGATGTTAGGCCGCTCAGTAGTGATCGCTTCGCTTCCGATCTTCCTAGCGCCATGAATCCCAGCATCGCACCCAAGGCAAGCGGCGATGTTTGACCCAGCTTGATACTATCCATGCTTGACTGCGAGACGAGAGAAATTGCAACTAGAAACAGCGCCCACAAGCGCATGCTACGGCCAGCGAGTCTAAATACGGCTAACATGCATCCGCATAGACACACCGCTAATGAAAGCAGCTCCCAGGCTCGATAAGGCATCTCCATCGGTGCTTCGCCGAGCTCATTCAACGCGCCAATTAGAATAATTCCTACCGGGCCGAGCCCGATCGGCATTAGCCGGAGATATTCTCGGCCAAAGAATTCTTGGATGGCTAAACGTTGTTGCGGATAAGTCCAGGGGCTTGAAATCGTGCCCTTTACGAAGGCTCTTGAGATTATAGAATGGTAGGCGAAATCGCTAATCGCGATCTGGTCTCCGGTCTGAGGATAGGGGTTCAGTTCGGCTCGGCCCACCAACAGCCACAGCAGGCCGCCGATGATTGCAATTAGAATCCCTGAAATTGTTCTTGTCGCCACCTGAATGATCTACTTGCCGCAGTCTACGAATAAAACGGCCCAAATTGCACCCTTGATTGCGGAGCGCTAGTCTCCAATGATCCGGTTGTTAGCATAGAATTCGCCCTTAGAGTGAGCCAGAGCTTATGAAATTAATCGAATGTGTTCCAAATATTAGCGAAGGTCGCGACCGCAGTATCATCGACCAAATAGTGGCCGCAGCCTCTATTGATGGAGTTAAGATCTTGGATGTCGACCCAGGGAAGGCTACTAACCGGACCGTTATCACTATTGTTGGGGGGCCGGATCAGATCGTCGAAAGTGCCTTTAATCTGATTAAGTCTGCCTCTGAGCTGATCGACATGCGCAAGCACAAGGGCGCACATCCCCGCATGGGAGCGACGGATGTATGTCCATTTATCCCCGTGCAAGACACCAGCATGCAGGAGTGTGTCGAGCTCGCCAAGCGATTGGGTGACCGGGTCGGGCGGGAATTGGGAATTCCGGTATATTTGTATGAAGCCGCCGCCACCAGCGTTGAACGACGAAGTTTGGCCTGGATTCGTGAAGGAGAGTATGAAGGCTTCAGTGAAAAGATCCGCCGCGCTGACATGAAGCCCGACTTTGGACCGCTGCTCTTCAATCAAAAATCAGGCGCCACAGTAATCGGAGCGCGTCCTTTTTTGGTGGCTTACAACATTAATCTCAATACACGTGATACCAAGCTCGCCAATCAGATTGCGAAGCGCATCCGTGAATCGGGCTACAAACAAAAGAATGCCGAGGGTAAGAGCGTCGCTGTACCGGGAATGTTTCAGCACTGTCGGGCGGTTGGCTGGTTCATTGAGGAGTATGGAATTGCTCAGGTATCAATTAATTTTACCGATTTCACCAAAACCGCAGTGCACACGGTTTTTGACGCAGCCGTAAAGCTTGCCGAGGAGTTAGGACTCAGAGTTACCGGCTCCGAACTTGTCGGATTGATTCCTAAAGCCGCGTTAATCTCTGCTGGTGAACATTATCTGAGCAAGCAGGGCAAAACTGCGGCCGTGCCGGAGAAGCAGCTGCTGGAGTGTGCGGTGCGTTCCCTGGGGCTGGGGGACGTTACCCCATTTAAACTGGAAGAAAAGGTGATTGAATATAAACTGGCTGCAAACTCAGGGCTAATCGATCTGAAGGTCAGGGATTTTCTCGATCGCGTGGCGGAAGATTCAGCAGTCCCGGGCGGCGGTAGTGTGGCGGCCCTCGCAGGCGCAGCCGCGGCATCGCTCTGCGCTATGGTCAGCAACCTCTCCTTTTCCAAAACCACCGATCTGTCAGCCAAGCAGCGCTTTGAGCTGCTGGGCAAGCAATCTCTCGAGCTTAACGCCCTCCTACAGCGTGGCGTTGATGAAGATTCAGCCTGTTTCACGGCTGTGCTAGCGGCCGTCAGACTGCCTAAGGGGAGCGATGTGGAACGCCAGCAGCGCAGCGCCGCTCTTTTCGCGGCCTATAAACAGGCCACTGAGGTGCCGCTTGCAGCGGCTAGAAATGCGCTTGGAATCTTTAAGATCGCGGCTGAGCTTGTCTCGTCCTGTCTCCAATCAGCCCGGTCCGATGTTGAAACTGCGATGGCCTGTGCCTATGCGGCGGTCTTCGGGGGGCTGGCGAATGTCCGAATCAATTTTGAATCTCTCTGTGAATTGAACTCAGCGGGGGATCCTTCAATGTCCGAAATTCAGGCTCAGGCCTCAGTACTGAGAGCGGAAGCGGCCGAGTTAGCGGACAAATATCTTAGGTTGCAATGACGGCGGCTAACGTGCCGCGGGCTCGCTTTTAAGGCCATTTAACGCAGTGAATTGGGGAGCTCGCAGCCCCAGCTGAGCCTCTTTTCGGCCTCAACCTTGCAAGCAAAGAGGGAGGCATGTTTTTCGAGGGAGCAGCTATGCGAAAAAACCTAGTAGTTTTTCTTACTGTGGCCGCCGGGCTTATGGTTCACCCCGAGGCTTCATATGGAGACAAGATCTGCGTCAAGGCCAGTATCGGCCAAGGTGCTGCGGTGAAGCTGAAGCGCCGCGTTGTGGCGCAGGGTGCGTGTCCCTCCGGCTTCATGGAACTCATCGATACAGCAGATCTTCAGGACCTCGGAGCTGATTCCTCCAGCGTCTATGGCAATGGCTCGGCCGGCGCATTTTCTCTGGCCTCCGGGAGCCTGACGCTAAATGCTCCCAACCTCCAGTTCACCAATTTTACTGTGGCCTCCGGGGCTTCTCTCAATATCGCAAGCGGCACAGTAATTAGGTGCCGTGGCAGTTTTGAAAATCGTGGCACCATTAACATCGAGCGCCAGCAGGGGACGGGGGGCACTCAACTTCTCACTGGCAATACCACTATTACCGCGGCCTCAAGCCCGGGTCGCCCGGGCCCAGGTGGCAGCTTTGCAGCTAGTGGCAGCTACGGAGCTGAGGTGCTTTTTGGCGGTATCGGCGCTCCAGGTCTCAGCGAATCGGCTGCAAGAAACTTCCTCCTGCCCGGCGCGCAGGGCGGCGGCGGCGGCGGAGCAGGTGATCTTTTCGGTGGCGATGGTGGCGGCACATTGGCCGTGCTCGCAAGCGGCGCCATTGTGAACTCAGGTCAGATCTTAGGTTTCGGCGGAATGCCGATTCAGGGCAGCGGCGGCGGCGGTGGCGGCGGCATTGTGACATTGGCCTCTATGACCAGCGTATCTAACGCCGGCCTGATCGATGTCCATGGCGCTAAGGGCAGCGACGGTGAACTGTATGCTGCGCCAGGGGGCGGAGGAGGCGGCGGCATAGTGAATCTCTTTGCACCGATCGTCTCGAACCAGGGACAAGTGAATATCAGTGGCGGATTACCGGGCGCAGCAATTACCGACGCTTATCCGGAGCTTAGAATCTCCGGGGGTGCTGGCGGATCGAGCGGCGGCAGCGGCGGTAGCGGTGCGACCGTGCTTAATTCTGGATCTGTTGCGGCAGCGGCAGGCGGCGCGGGACATCTGCTGATTACTACCGCCGACCCTAGCGCTCTACTATAACAACGAGAATCGGGACTCTGTTCACTTTGTTGCGAACGAGCACGGGCGGTGTGGTTAAGATTTGCCAAGGGCTCCAT
The DNA here is from genome assembly GCA_019694515.1 of Oligoflexia bacterium. Taxonomy (GTDB): domain Bacteria; phylum Bdellovibrionota_C; class UBA2361; order UBA2361; family JBGSMV01; genus JAIBBU01. The sequence goes on from JAIBBU010000044.1 coordinate 13,888, forward strand.
TCCCCGGCTTTGATTAGGAGAAGATGCCCTTACTGCCTACTCCAAGGTGAGGAGGTGAGGTAAACCTCTTTCCATCACAATTGTCGAGCGCAAAAAGTGCCCTAGCGGTAGGGATTGCTTCGCTTTGCTCGCAATGACACCGGGCTTCGCTCCGCTCGATAACAAGAGCTGCGCTCCGATTTCTGTCATTGCGAGCGAAGCGAAGCAATCCCTAACATTGTGTCGAAAAAGGATTTGTTCCCTGGTAATTGCAAAAATTTTTTACAAGCATGCAAGCTACGGCCAGGGAGGCTTTCGCTCCGCTCGCATTGACAGAGTCGCTCGTACAGGCCGGTATTTCGTCCCCGAAATATTCAACATCTACAGCAATGACAGGAAACCCGTCCGCGACGGGAGTGACGAGCCCCCTGTTTTCCCTCCGTAGCTTCGCTGAGGAGGAGGGAAGGAAGACGCGATCCCCACCGAAATGGTAGAAACAGGGCTACATTAGCGGCTCAGCGTATCTTCGCGTTGGCTGTCGGAAATCAGGTAAGAACCAAAGGTCTTCATCGTAATCTAAACTGCGCGTGGGCTAGTAGCGCATTGATTAATCGGAGTCGCAGCATGAAATATCTATGTGCGCTAGGATCAGCACTGCCCGAGTTTCGGGCGGACAAAGCTCGTGTATTGGAGGCCGCAAGAGTTTGGTTGGCGGATAGCCCCGGCCAGTTCGCGTTATTTGAGCGGTATCTCCACTCCTCACAGACCAAAGCCCGGCCCTTTATTATACCTCCTGAGGAGATCGTGGCGTTAGGCGGACCTGAGGCCCGTGCCGCTGTGTATGAAGAGCAGGCGATCGAGCTGGCGGCCCCCGCCGCCGCTATGGCATTGCAACGCGCCGGTATTGCTGCCGAGGAGGTGGATGCATTGATATTTAGCTCCTGTTCCTGTCCCGTGATTCCGGCATTAGATACGCAGCTCATTGATCGGCTAAAGCTAAAACGGGACGTGATTAGAATTCCAAGTTATCAGTTTGGATGCGCCGGCGGAGTGATCGGCCTTGGGCTGGCGCGGAACTTCGATAGGCAAGTTCAAAATATTCTGGTCGTGAGCTGTGAAATAAATTCTCTGGTTTTTCAGTTCTCGAATCGCAGTGCTTCAAATTTGGTAGGCGCGGCAATCTTCGCCGATGGCGCAGCAGCAGCGGCAGTATCCTGCAACAAGCCGCGCGGCCGCTCCTTGGCGCTCATTGATCATCAGTCTTTCCTCGTCCCTGATAGCAGGCATCTGATGGGTTATGACATTAAAGATTCCGGTCCTCATCTGCGTCTCGACAAGGCGCTGCCGGCCCCCCTGGCCGAGTTAGCGCCGGATTTAGTCGGAAATTTTCTCAGCCGCCACGGCCTAACGGTTAGCGATGTGCCCTGGTGGCTATTTCATCCGGGCGGCAGCAAGATCTTGACGGTATTAAATCAGATCTTTGCACTTAAGAATTCCCAGAGCAGCTGGTCTGATCAGGTGCTGCATGAGATCGGAAATGTCTCTTCCGCGACGATCCTTATGGTAGCCGAGAAGTTTATGCAGAGCGCTGTGCCGCAGGATGACGACATCGTGATCTTCTTGGGAGTGGGTCCGGGATTGACGATCGAGCTCTTGTTAGCCAGAGTTCAGCGGTAGATCGATCTCCGGCGTAAAATCGGGAGAGCGGAAGGATCACGACCCGGCGTACGCCCTTTCCAGGTAGCTTTTGACCCGCGCCGCGGCGTCAACGGGGCTGTAGTAGTTTTCGAAATCGCTTTGCAATTCATAAGCCATATCCTCAAGGAGCGCATTTCTATAGCCATGCCGTGAGAGACCGGCAGCGTATGCCACCACGAAGGCCTCAGCTCCTAAGATCTTCCACTGCACGGTATGGATTAACTCATGAAAATGGATCCCTTCCCGGCCAAGATATCCGGGACCAATCAGATAAGTCGTTCCTATGGTGAAGCCGACAAAGGCATCGGGCAGCTTACCTTGGAACCCGAATTCCGCGAGAGGAAGTACCGGCATCTCAGGCGGGACTACTACAGAAACGGATTGAAGATGACTGGCTGGAAAATAGCGATTTAGCCGAGGGAGGGATAATTCACCGAACGGTGTCGCGAGCGCGGCAGTTGAGCTCTTTAGGTTCTCCATCCATTCCGAAATCCGAGCAGCCGAAGATTCGAAACTATCCGGTAAGTATCTCCGTTGATCTGCAATCACACGCGCTGCCAGCTGGGGGTCAAATGCCACCGGCGCAGAGGAGGGGGAACGTTCCGGGAGTGCAGACACAGAAAGTCTTAAATTAGAAATATCCGAAGCTTAAGCAAGCTCGAGATCAAATTCAAACAGTGTAAGTCGGAATTCGGGAAAGCAGATTTGGATATGACACCTTCGGGCGCGGCCATACATAACGCTCTTAGAGCCCCAATTGCGGGCGCATCCGTACCTGACATGGCACCTAAGACTGTAGATCAGCAGGATATTTGGAAGGACCTGGGCCGCTCTTTGCGGCAGGTCCTGAGTGTGGCGCTGGCAGCCTCCGCGCTTAGCTGCATCGATTTTAGCAGCGCGCATGCGCAAGCGTCCCTAAGGGGGTCGCGCTCGGCCATGCGCAAGGAGAATAGCAAGGCGGATCGTGAAAATCTTTCCCGAATTAAGGATGGCATGCAGCTCAGGCAATTCGTCCGGTCTGGGAGATTGGTCCCGATCCCAGAGCATCGGCATATCGCAGTCGATCATCGGGTCCGCCATAGCCGCCGTTACGTTCGGCCGTGGACGGCGCAGTTCTTAAAGGATCTGGCAGCAGATTTTTCCAAAGAATTTGGCGGGGCTCGCATAAGAGTAACCTCCGCTGTTCGACCGCAGGCGGATCAACGCCGCCTCTGTCGGCGTAACGCCAATGCCGCCGCCCCCGACGGACCTTTAGCCTCTTCTCACTCGACCGGAGCCACTGTCGATATCGGATATAAGAAAATGTCCGCGACTCAGCGTGCCTGGACCGATCGCTATTTATTGAGGCTAGAGCATCAGGGGCTGTTGCAGGTTACAAAGGAACAGGTCCAGGCTTGTTATCATGTCATGGTGTTTAGGAATTATTCCAAGCTTTCCGCCCCCGCAAGGCATGGCGCGAGATAGACAGATCGATCCATCTTGGCCCGGATCTTCGAGCTTTTTGGTCCTATGAGTAAATGGGGTGATGCGTTAGATTACCGGAATTAACGTTTATCATTATCTCGATCACTCTTGAGGCAGAAAAATTTTGCGATTGTTGGGGTTGGCGGGTTTGTAGCGCCGCGACATCTGAAGGCGATTTCCGCGACGGGAAATCGTATTGTGGCCGCCACAGATCCTAACGACTCTGTCGGAGTCCTTGATCAATTCTCCTTTGATATTGACTACTTTGTCGAGATTGAACGATTTGATCGGCACTTAGAGATGCTGCGTCGCCGCAATAGTCCGCGGAAGATCGATTATTTGACGGTTTGCTCTCCCAATTACTTACATGATGCACATTGCCGTCTCGGCCTGCGCGCTGAAGCCGATGTGATCTGCGAGAAGCCGCTGGTAATAAATCCTTGGAATCTAGATCTCTTAGCGGAGGTGGAGCGCGAAAGTGGGAAGCGGATTCACTCCATACTCCAGCTCAGACTCCATCCTAAGCTGATCGAGTTAAGAAACGAACTTCAACGGGTGGAATCGAAGACCAAGCACCTAGTCGATCTGACTTATATAACGGGCCGAGGTCATTGGTACGACTATTCGTGGAAGGGTCAGCACGAAAAATCGGGCGGTGTAGCCACTAATATCGGGATCCATTTCTTCGATCTGTTGATCTGGCTATTCGGTGGTGTGCAGTCCTACAAGGTATATTACGGCGATGCCCACTCCATCAGCGGGTCGTTGGAGCTGCGTTCGGCGGTAGTGCGGTGGTTTTTATCTGTAGATGCGCAGCATTTGCCGCAGTCGGCCAAGAGCGGAATGACAACTTTCAGATCTATTGCTCTTGATGGGAAAGAAGTGGAATTCTCTGATGGATTCGTTGACTTGCACACTAGAGTTTATGAAGAACTCTTAGCCGGTAGGGGGTTTGCGATTGAGGATGCGCGGCCTTCGATAGAATTGGTGCATAGCATCCGACATGCGCGGCCCAGCCCGCTTGATGACGCAGCACATCCGTCAGTTGTAAAGATGCAGGGGAAATTATGACGATCTACATCCATCCCTCTGTCTTCATCGACCAACCCTGCGAGATCGGCGATGGTACGTCGATCTGGCATTTTTGCCATCTAATGAAGAATGTGAAGTTGGGAAAGGACTGCAAGCTTGGACAAAATGTTTTCGTCGCTTCGGGGGTGCTGATCGGAGACAATGTTAAGATCCAAAATAACGTCTCTCTTTACAGTGGCGTTGTCGTTGAAGATGATGTTTTTTTAGGTCCTTCGTGCGTACTCACGAACATCTCTAATCCACGTTCAGAAATCGTGCGCCGGGATAAGTACGAAAGTACGCTGATACGGCGCGGTGCTACGGTCGGGGCGAATGCTACAGTCGTGTGTGGAGTAGAGCTCGGGCGCTTTTGCTTCATCGCGGCGGGGGCGGTCATTCGTTCCGATGTGCCGCCGTATGCGCTGATGGCCGGGGTCCCAGCAAGACAGATCGGCTGGGCCAGCCGGCACGGGCACCGGTTATCCGCGCCCGATGGCAGTGGAATTATGACATGCCCCGAGAGTGGATGGCGTTACCGGTTAGACGCCGCGGATAGCCTCACATGCCTCGATTTTTCTGAAGAGAAACGGCTTGGTCGTGAATAGCTTCAGCAACGCTATCCCGCTTTTGGACCTGAAGGCGCAATACCAATCGATCAAGCCGGAGATCGATCAAGCCATCTCTGTGGTGCTGACCGAGCAGAATTTTATCTTGGGCAAGGAAGTGGACGCCCTGGAAAAAGAAATTGCCGAGTATTGTAAATGCACATTTGCCGTAGGGGTCTCTTCCGGCACCGATGCTTTGCTTGCGGGGCTAATGGCGCTGGGGGTCGGTCCGGGTGATGAAGTCGTTACCTCTGCGTACAGCTTTGTTGCCACAGTGAGCGCCATTGTTCGAAGTGGCGCTACTCCGGTTCTCCTGGATATAGAACCTCGCACCTTTAATCTGGATATGACTTTGCTGGAGAAGGCCGTCTCAGCTAGGACCAAGGCGGTCATACCGGTGCACCTTTTTGGTCAGATGGCCGATATGACCAGGCTGCATGAGATCGCACGCTCGCAGAATCTCCTAATTATCGAGGATGCGGCTCAGGCCATTGGCGCCGAAGTTTCGGGTAAACGGGCTGGCGCAATCGGAGATCTCGGAACGCTGAGCTTTTTTCCCTCGAAAAACCTGGGAGGATATGGTGACGGCGGGATGATCGTGACTAATTCTGCCCAGACCGATCAGGCTTTGAGGCTCATTCGTAATCACGGGCAGCACCCCAAGTATTACAGTCAAGTTGTCGGCGGCAACTTCCGGCTGGATGCCATGCAGGCCGCAATTCTTAGAGTTAAACTGAGGCATCTAGAGTCGTGGACCGCAGCAAGGCAAAGAAATGCAGAACGCTATGAAAATGGTTTTAAGGCGGCGGGCCTTACCGATCAGATTGGCGGCCCGATTTCGCTTCCGGCTCGAACTGCGGGGGCGCGCCATGTTTTCAACCAATTCGTGATTAGAGCGCGCTCAAGAGATCAGCTAAAATCCCATCTATCAGCAAATGGCATCGGTTCCGAGATTTATTATCCACTTTCGCTTCATCTTCAGGAGTGCTTCAAAAGACTTAAATTTGATCCCGGCGCTTTCCCCGAAAGTGTAAAAGCCTCTAACGAAACACTGGCCTTGCCGATCTATCCTGAGCTTACCGAAGCTCAGCAGGAGCGCATCGTGCATGTGATTAAAGCGTTTTACCAAAGA
>JAIBBU010000002.1 GCA_019694515.1 Oligoflexia bacterium
CGATCTTTTGTCCGAGCGCATGCATCATCGACCGGCAGAGCTCTCAGGCGGCGAACAACAAAGGGTGGCAATTGCCCGGGCTGTGGTGGCTGGGCCCGATGTAGTTCTGGCGGACGAACCGACCGGGAACCTGGACCCCGTAAATGCTCAAGGTGTGCAAGATCTGCTTCTCGAGGTGAATCGCGAGCTGAATAATGTTCTGATTGTGGTCACCCATAGTCGCGAACTGGCGGCGGCTATGGACATTGTGCTCGAGATGCAGCCAGGAGGGGCCCTAAAGCCCCTAATAAAATGATAAGTGCTTGCTCTATTTGCTCCTTTTCGGTACTTCTCTCCGCTATATGAACGACAGCTCTGCCCGTAACAGTGTTCTTTTCTTGTTGATCGGTTTTTGGCTTTTCCTGCTGAGCCCGCTGGCTCTGCTCGCAGAGGAGAGCTATTCGGTTTCTGGCGTGTTGATCGAGGGTAATCGCAATGTCGATACAGATGCGATTAAGATGCAGCTTAAGCATCGCTCCGGCCAGGTTTCGGCGGCTGATATTTCGGATGACGTAAAGAATCTTTACAACACCGAGTTCTTTGAGCAGGTCAGTGCGTCGGTTGTCCCTTCGGGAACCTCGGCCGGTACCTCTGTGGTGAAGTACAGCCTGATTGAAAAGCCGCTAGTTCGAAAGACCTTCATCAAGGGGAACGATGAAGTAAGCGAGAGCGACCTCTCGCCAATCTTGAGCCTCGGTCCGAAGCGCTTCATGGACCGCAGCAAGGTTGAAGCGCTCATACGCGCAGCTACCTCATACTATCAGAAGCAGGGATTCTACGACGCCAAGATCGAATATTCGGTTGTGCCGTCCTCTGACGGACAGGTGGATATCACTTTCAGTGTCGATGAGGGTAAACGGGTCAAGATCCGAAAGATTAAGGTTGAGGGCTTGAAGGAGATCGATTCGAGCGATTTGTTGTCCAGTATCGAAACACGCCGCTACAAGTGGTGGAACTCGTGGCTCACGGGTACGGGGCGGCTTAACAAGGACATGCTTGATAACGATAAGACCATCATGCGTCAATATTTCCTCGATCACGGCTATGTCGAGGGATCGGTGAGTGAGCCGGCGATCGAGCGGCGCGCCGATGGATTGTATATCACTTTCTTTGCCACGGAGGGCAAGCTGTACAAGTTCGGGAAGATCGCGGTCACAGGAGATTTAATCGATGGCAGTGAACAAGCGACTCTAGCGGATCTCAAGTCAGTTGGCGGCGAGACCTTTTCGGCCGCCTCGCTGCGCGAGGATACTTTTAAAGTTTCGGATAAGTTCGCGGACCGCGGCTTCGCCTTTGTAAACGTGGTCCCTGATACCAACCTAAACCGCGAGGCATCGCTGGTAGATATCACCTTCAATGTAAATAAGGGCAAAGAAGTTACGATCAATCGGGTTAATATTCACGGAAACACTAAGACCTATGACAATGTGATCCGGCGTGAATTGACGCTCGATGAGCAGGAGCGCTATTCCAGCTCCAAGTTGCGACGCAGTCAGCAGTTGCTGCAGCGGTTAGGGTATTTCGAGGAGGCGACGGTGAGCACCTCTCCGGCGGAAACCGACGACAAGGTCAATATGGATGTAAACGTCCGCGAGGGATCGACGGGATCTTTTTCGATTGGAGCGGGGTACAGCACATCCGAAGGCGCGCTCTTTAATTCACGGCTGGCCGAGAACAATTTGTTCGGCACAGGGCGCAGCGCTTCGCTTAATGTAGATGTGGGCACACAACGTGAGAACTACGTGCTGTCAGTAAACGACAGGCGCTTTATGGATTCTTACGTCTCGCTTGGCGCCGATGCTTTGCGCACCAAGCGTGAATACAGCGACTTTGATCGAACTTTGTCCGGCGGCTCGCTCAGCGCCGGCTACCCGCTCGATAAGATCTTCGGGGAATGGGCCGAGGATTTCGATTTCTCCACTAAGTATGAATACCTCGACATTAATATCAATAACGTCGACGTTCAGGATGCCGCCCAGCTGGTAATCGACTCGCAGGGCACTTCGACCGCGTCTAGCATTACACCCCGATTGGTTCGTAACGCGCTTAACAATACATTGGATCCGACCGACGGCTCGATGCAGGACCTTTCAGTTGAACTGGCAGGACTGGGCGGCGACCAGCAGTTCTATTTGGCGGAGTTCCGGAATGGGTACTATCAGCCGCTTTTTGGGATGGGTAATGGGCAACTGGTCTTCTCTTGGCGTTTCCGAGTCGGATACGGCGAGAGCTGGACTAGCGATCCCTTCCCCCTCTACCAGCGCTATTTCCCCGGAGGAATTAACTCAGTGCGCGGGTACAAAGCCCGTACCCTAGGTCCCAAAGACGAACGTGGCAATGAATTCGGCGGCAGTAAGGAAATGATTAATAATGCCGAGCTAATCTTCCCACTGGTCACCGCTGCCGGACTGAAGGCGGTAGTGTTCTATGATGCCGGTCAGGCGTTCGATGATGACAAAGCGATGGCGTTTGAGGATCTCCGGCAAGCTTACGGGTATGGCTTGCGTTGGAGCTCTCCGGTTGGTCCGATCCGCATAGAATTTGGCTTCCCAATCGACCGGCAAGATGGGGAGAGCTCAATGATCACAAACTTCTCCTTTGGCGCGCCGTTCTAAGCCGGGCCTCTTGGACGCCTGTAGGCCGCTGGGTGCACTTTTAAATTCTGGAACTTTATCTTATATTACGGCGTCTGCACGTCGAACCACGGAGTCATTGCCTTGAAAACATTAGCTTTCTTTCTAGCCGTTGCGTTAATCCCGATGGTCGCGCTAGCGGCCGATAGCAAATCCATCTATGTCGTGGATATGCAGCGTGTGATCGACGAGTCGATTATGGGCAAAGCTGCGCGCAACAACATGCAGGAAGAGATTAAGACCGAGGAGCTGAAACTTTCGACCCGCAAATCAGAGCTGCAACGTTCGCAGGCCGCGCTAGATAAGCAAAGCTCCGTTCTTTCGAGCAGCGCCCTGCAGGAGAAGCGCGAGGGCTTGAGTAAGCAGGAGCGCGAGCTGATGCGCGATGTGCAGGATAAGCGCGAAGAACTGTCGCGCAAAAATGGCGTCGAGATTTCGCGCATTGTCAAGGAGATCGACGCTATCGTTGAGCAGCTTGCGAAGAACAAGCAATACGAATTTGTGATCGAAAAAGACCGAGAGCTAGTGCTCTTCGTAAAACCCGATTATGACCTTACCGAGCAGGTGATCGAAGCTTTGAACAAGAAGAAGATGGATTTCTAATATGGCGGATGAGTGTCTCCTAGACATAAAGGGTATCCAAGAGCTCATCCCGCACCGCTACCCTTTCCTGATGGTCGATCGGGTAGTCGAGTTCGAGGATAACCAGCGCTGTGTAACTACCAAGTGCGTTACGATCAACGAGCCTTATTTCGCAGGACATTTCCCGGGTCGTCCGATCATGCCGGGAGTTCTGATGATTGAGGCCATGGCGCAAACCTGCGCAATTTTGGCCATGAAGTCTACCAATGGCGTCAAAAAGGGCCGTGCAATTCTGCTAGTCGGCGCAGATGAGTTCAAGTGGAAGCGGCAGGTCGTGCCGGGGGACGTGCTCCGCATAGAGATGACCTACTATAAACGCAAGGGGCCGTATTGGATGCTGAAGGGCACCGTAAGCGTTGATGGCAACTTGGTTTGCAGCGGCACAATTTCGGCGGTGGAAACCGACTAAGTAACTCATTTTTAGGAAGACAAATGTCCTTCATTCATCCGACCGCGGTTATAAGCGCCGGAGCAATTATCGGGGAGGGCAGCTCAGTTGGGCCCTATTCCGTGATCGGCCCGGAGGTCGTTCTGGGCCGCAACAATCGTGTTGGGTCGCATGTTGTAATAGAGGGGATTACCCGCATTGGAGATGATAACCAGATCTATCAGTTTGCGTCGGTAGGAGCCGCACCTCAGGATTTGAAATACCATGGGGAGAGGAGTGAGCTTCGAATCGGAAATAAAAACCTTATTCGGGAATATGTAACGCTTCAGCCTGGAACCTCGGGCGGGAGGATGGCCACTGATATCGGCGACGGTAATCTTTTTATGGCGTGTTCCCATGTCGGTCACGATGGGGTGATCGGAAATGGTAACGTCATCGCCAATTCTGTGGCATTGGCTGGGCACGTCGAGATCGGGAACTACGTTACGCTGGGGGGGCTGACGGGAATACATCAGTTTGTGCGCATCGGAGATTATGCACTGCTAGGCGCAGGTTCGATGGTGCCACTCGATATTCCCCCCTATTGCGTCGCGCAGGGGGACAGGGCTGGTTTGACCGGAATAAATCAGATTGGGCTGGAGCGCCGCGGATATGGGGCAGCCGATGTCAGTGCCATTAAGGAGCTTTTTCGCTCGCTTTTTGTGGCGAAAGGATTGTTTAAAGAAAAGCTGCAGAGCTGCCAAGAGCAATTCTCCAGCAACAAGGCAGCCAAGGTGTTCCTCGACTTCGTTACATCGTCAAAGCGCGGGGTTACTCCGCTGCGCAGCAAAGATGCAGGGCGCCGAGAATAAATCGGCCCAGAATAAATAGCCTCGGCCCCGTGGGCCAGCAACAGAAAAGCTATTTAGAGTAAATCAAGCTATTCAGCCAGGCGACGCCGCACTTCATTCAGCCAAGCATTGTAGGTAACTGGGCTGCGTCTGTCGCTGCCACAGTTTCCATACCGCGCGAGAGGTCCAGCATCGATGATCGTATCGCCGCAGGTCCAACGCACCATGAAGTTTACGATTGGATCGGCGCCTTGACTGGGCAATATGGCAGGAAGATTCGCAACCTTAAAACGCTTGCGGGCTTTCGTGGTGGTGGCGGTCGCAATCGAGCGCACGTTACTGATGCGATCTGGCCCAATCTGCACCCGAGAATAAAGATCTACCGTGCATGCTTCTGTAGGAGCTTCGTTCAAGCTTGTGTCGATACGCAACCGTCCGATCCTTGTAAAGCTGTAGCGCAGGTCAGCCGAGGTGATTGCGCCTGCCGTTACATAGGGGGCGCTGGACATCGCGCGCGCACCTTCCGCAACAGCGGCTTCTTCGTTACAGGCCATCGCCTGCGAGTAGGACAATAAGGCTGCTCCAAGTAATCCTAAGAACCCGACTTCAAATTTTCTCATCTGGTGCTCCATCCGAAATTTCTATTGATACTGTTCTTGCTACGCTTCGATTTATAAAAAAGGCGTGATTTATAAAAAGGGCGATAGCGGATCGGGTCGTTCAGCATTTAAGCAGTCGTCGGCGGTCTCAATCGGGCGTGAAGCGCTATCGGAGTTCGCAGCGGGCCGGGCGGCTGCCGCACTATCTAACACGCTGCTGCCCGTCGAGCCGGATAGCGTCGTGGCCGAAGCTGAAGAGCTACCGCCGTCACTCGAGCCTAGTATGGCCAATGCGCCAACTGCTCCGCCGCCTAATACGCCGGCTAGAACTGTCGAACTACTGCCGCTGGGGTTAGGCTGGACAATCGAGATATCGGAGATCTGGATGTTGGAGTCTTCCGGGCAGGCGCTCCACTCGCCGCTGCCAATCTCCTCGAAGGTGACTTTCCCACCGTGAGCGAGTTTTTGCTTTTCAGTGCCGAGGGTAGGTTCGGATAGCTTTAAGGAGATTGCGTTCGTCATATCCCCCGATAGCGTGACCAACACGTTGCTCAGCTGTCCGGCCGGGCTCTCGATCGTTGCCCGTACGAGCCCGTCGCAATCCTTGATGATAAGCTGATCAACGCTAGCTTGCGCTGCACTTGCAGTCACTAGCAATGCTGCTATCAAACCCAAAAATGAATTTCTCACGCATCTCTCCAGAATGAACAAAAACAAAACTAAACACGGCTTACACGACTGGACTGCAATCGTCGCGAACTGCCTCTTTATTCCCACGTAAGAGACCATTTCGAGGCGATTCTGTCTAGCCGTAATCAATCAGATTCTATGAAAAAGTGGGGGAGTAACAAAACGTTAACTCTCTTACAGCGTTTGATTCGGGTTCGCTCCGATGGCGAGAAATTCGGCTGGCATCGCAATTTCCGAGTTACCGAATTTGTTTTGTTGATGCTAGATTTACGCTGGTGTTATACACTTTGAAACCCTGTTGTGTCGTAAGGTAACCGGTCTTTGTCACGCACTTTTCTGACCATAATCGCAGTATTAATGCTAGGCACGCTTTCCTTGCAGTCGTTGGCCCGACTTCGAGCGGCCTGGCTGGGAAATTCCGAAGCGTGGGTGATCGAGCCCCCTGATTACTCCAACCTTAACCGGCTGGAGAAGGAAAGGGAGCTGTTCGAGGCACGTCGTGCGGCTTCCGCATATGGTGCCAGCTTTTCCACTCAAATGCGATTGGCGAATGTGCTTAGATCGCTGGCGCTCGGGCCGGTTGATAAGTTCGAGACTCGCAGCGCTTTGCTTTGTCAAAGTCTCTCGGCTATCGGTCAGGCGCTGAAGCTTAGGCCTCACGATTCCGAAGCGCTGGCGGCATGGGCGAATATCAAACAGCTGCTGTCTGGGATTGAGTGTAGTCTGCCATTGACCAGCGGCGACTACCGCCAGGCCCTTGAGCTTGCTCAAAATTCCGATCCGACAAATACGCGAGTGATCTATGCCTCGGCGATGATTAGCTTTTGGTCTGGTGACACGCCACGCTGCGATCGGCTGCTCAAGCAGGTGCTGGAGTACGACCTGCACCTTAGCGCTGGGCAGCAGCGCTTCATCGCGGCTCGAATTTCAAAATCCGGCGCTCCGCAAATGATCGTGCCAGCGCGCTATCCTCAGGTGCAGCGCTGGTCTGAGTATTTTAAGCAGCAGCTGCCGGAGGATTTTGGTGCGCTGGCGAGGCAGTTTGGAGATCTGCAGCTGGAAGCATTAGGCCGCAATCAAGCGGAGTTCGATTCTGGGACGATCTCATCGGAGCTCTATTTTAACCGCATCATGAGTTCTCTCGATTCTTTTGCCTCCGATGAGGTCCGACGTCGAGCCGATAGCGCTTTGGCAGGATATTTTTCTCGCGTCGCGGACGAGGAGAAAGCGGAATACTTCAAGCTGCGTGCTTCCATGCCGGCGTTGCAGATTAATCGCGCCGCAGTTTTTGGTGATAGTCGTCCGGAGGTGGGCAATCTGGTTTTGTGGAATAACAACTGGCTTACACCCCTGGACGAGTTTTACAGCTCGGTGGGGTTCTATCTCGCTGAGGCCCAGTCGGTGCGGCTGATCGAGCTCAGCGCTCGCACTGACACTACAGTGCCGGAGGCCTCGGAGCTGCAGGTCTTTGGCAGCGAGGACAATTACAATTGGAATCAGCTGCAGGCCGGTTTCACCATCAAAAATTTGAACATTGAGGGGACTGTGCGGCGAAGCTACATCGCCATCGATGTGAATTCGAAGCCGTTTAAGTACTGGAAGGTGCATTTTACATTAGCGGATCGTCGCCGCGATTTTAAGGGGCCGCTGGAGGCGCTGGTTAATGCGTACGGGCCAAGGAGCAAATGAAGTTTAGACTGGCGCTGTGTCTGTATTGCTGGGCTTTCTGCAGTCAAGCCGGGGCCGAGCCGACCCAGTTTTCTCTGGGAGTGGAGCGCTTCGATTTGACGGCCAACCTGTTGTCCGGCGACTCCGGCGTGGGCTGGGTTGCTAGCGGAGGGCTGCTAGCGGGGTTGACGCGCAAAACTACAAACGGAGCTCAATCCACCGGATTTGCCCTGTCGCTCAGCGATTCTATGACTGTCAAACCTTCTGAGATGCGTTGGTCGTTTAGACTGCGCAGTGACAGAACTTTTCCCAATGGGAATCCGGTCCGAGCAGAGGATCTTAAATTTTCACTTGAGCGTTGTCAGAAAATGGGCAAGCTGGCTCTGGTAAAGCAGATCGAGCTGCGCAGTAGCAGCACCTCATCGGACGCGACCGAATGGTGGGTGGATCTGACTGCGGCTCCAGGACTGCCGCTTTCGCGACTGAGCTCCGAGCTGCCCGCTTCCCTGGCGGGATGCCCCACGCTTGAACATAGTTCGGCTGTGCGCTTTGGCAAAGATCTAGGAGAAGGCACGAACTTCGTTAGCGCCGGCCCCTTTGCGGTGACACGCTTTAAGAAAAATGAGCTGGAGCTATCACGCCTAGCCTCACCGGGATTCAATGTTGGTCCCTCTGAGATCATAACGGTGCGGGGCTTTGACAGCGCCGAGCGCAGCCTCTCTGCTTTGCGTCTGGGTACGATTGATGCGCTTTTTACCCGCGATCAGGCAGTGGCAAGCCGCGCTGTTGGAGATGAAACCTTGTTATCTTCGAATTGTTCTGGCTATATTGTTTTGCAACGTCGAGGACTGAAGTTCAATTGTCTGGATTATCCCGATTTAGAAACGATCACCTATGCGCGCTAGCAAACTCGCTCGGATCACCGTAACAGTGGGCGTAGTGGCGCTGCTTGGTTGTGCTACCAAGAGCATCACCAAGCCGCGCTCCGAAATTTTGAAGGAAGCGGAAGGCCAGGGCCTTTCGCTGCCAAATGCCGAAGAAGAAAAGCAGATGTTCCTTGAGTCCGAGCAGGCTCAAAAGGAAAAACTGATCTCTGTCATTCGCCAGCGCGCGAATGACGGGACCATGGATGCGAGTTATATCATCGGCCCTCAGGACGAAATTGAGGTCAGTGTGTTTGATGTGCCCGAGTTGAACTTAAGCTCTAAGGTAAATCAAGCCGGATTCATCTCGCTGCCCTTGGTTGGCGCGGTTCCTGCTGCGGGCTATACCGAAAGCAAATTGCGGGAGGAGCTGGCGCACAGGCTCTCCTCATATGTACGAAACCCACAGGTCAGTATCGGCATTGCCCATTACGGCAGCCAGAAAGTTGCGGTGATGGGCGCAGTGCGAAAGCCTGGAACTTATGCTTTGAAGAAGGGCTCTAACAGTATGCTGGAGCTGGTGAGTCAGGCAGGCGGGGTCAATGAAAAGGCCGGTAACTATATGAACTTCATTCCCGCTGAACTTTCAGGGCTCAGCGCGACCAACGACGCCGAAGCACGCGCACGGCTGGCGCTGGATGCTGAGGCGCCGGACCGGCTCAAGGGCTCCGCGATCGAGATACCGCTAGATCGGGTGCTCGGCACCTCAGGCGGCATTCCGGTGGAGGTTCCGGTGCGAGGCGGTGATATGATCGTGATTCCAGAGGCAGGTAAAGTCATGGTCGAAGGCGAGGTAGAGAAGGTCGGATCTTACGACCTGGGACAGCAGATGACGCTCTTGGGATCTCTGGCTGCAGCTGGTGGTATTACATACGGCGCAAAATTTGACGAAGTAGAGGTTATCCGTGAGATTGCGCCAGGCGAAAAGGCGCATCTGGTTGTGAATCTCGAAAAACTCTCGCGAGGAGAGGAACATGACATTAAGCTTCGCAATGGCGATATCGTGCGGGTGCCTTCCGATTCAGGTCGTCGAATGTCGCAGGACACCTGGGAAGGCTTTACCAAGCTGATCAACTTCGGCATCGGCGGCAGTGTCAATATGGGGCCCTAATGACGCAGAACCTTCCATCTCAAGCAGCTAAGCGCGGCCTTCCGGGGTTGTTGGATCCTAATTTGGGGATGCCCTCTGGATTGCCGACCGAATCGGAGGAGAGCGAAGTAACACTGCGCGAGCTGCTGCGCATTGTGATGAAGTATCGCAAATTGATTGGCTCCGCGGTGGCGCTGGGCTTGATCGTCTCGCTAATCTACGCTTTTACTGCCAGTCCGATTTACAGCGCGCATTCGACGATTCGCATCGGTACTTACGATCCAGTGCTGCCAGTGACCAAAGTGGAAGATCTGTTGCAGCAAAAGAGCAAGGAGACGACCTATTTTGAAACTCAGCTGGCGGAGATTAAAAGCCTTTCCTTGGCCGATGAGGTTTTGACCGATCGCGGACTGAAGAATGACCTTTTCCCCAAGACCGCCCCGTCATTCTTCATGCGTCTTTTCGGCCGCGGAGAGTCCTCCGATAAGGATCCCTTGAAGGAGGTAGTTCCGGGCTATCATTCCACGCTCCGTCAGCTGCAAAAATATCTGGGACTGTTGGAGATTGAACCTGTCAGAAGAACTGCGCTGGTAAATATTACGGCACATACGAGGTCCCCCAAGCTGGCGGCTGAGATCGCCAACCGTCACGCCAATGCTTATATCGATTGGGTCAGAAAGTCGCGGGTCGATCAACAGTCGCGGGCTTTGGTTTTTCTGAATCAGCAGGCTGTCGAGCTGCGCGAGAAGACTGCGGATCTTGAGCGTCAGATGGCGGACTACGCCGAAGCCAACCAGATTGTGGCGCTGAACAAAGATGAAAACGTTACTGTCCAGAAGATGGCGCAGCTAAATGAATTGCTAACTTCCACGACTGGAAAGCGCATCGAAGCCGAGAATCTGTACCGGGAGGCCGAGCGCTCGCTGACTAGCCCCTCGGCGGGATTTGATGATCCTTCCACCCAGTCGATGCGTTCTGAGTTAGCGAAGCTGGAAGCTGAATACGGGCAGCTGTCCTCCAAGTTCACTTCAAGCTACCCGCGGATGCAACAGCTGAGTGCCCAGATCTCAGGATTGAAGCGCTCGATCGAAGCGCAGCGCTCTCAGGTAGTGCTGGGCTTAAAGGCCAAGTCGCAGGCGCTGGTGGAAGAAGAGCGTCATTTGGCAGAGGAGCTTGAGCGTCAGAAGAGCGAGGCCTTTGAGCTGTCCAAGAGCCAGGTGCAGTTCAATGTCTTGAAGCGCGAGCTTACGACCTCACGTGAAATGCTGCAGAACGTACTGAAGCAGACCAAGGAAACCGCGCTGGCAGTTGAAAGCAATGCGTCTAACGTTTCGGTTGTAGATTTGGCCGCTCCGCCGCTCACGCCAAGTTTTCCCAATAAACGTTTGATCGTGCTGGCCGGTATTCTATCTGGAGCCATATTCGGAATGGGTTTGGCATTCTTGTTGAGTCATCTGGATAATACGATCCGTACCCCCCTTCATATCTCGCAGCGCTTGGGACTGAATTGCTTGGGAGTCGTTCCAAGCTTTGATCCCGATGCAGTTTCGTCGCCGGGGCAAGGTGAACAGCTCGCCTTAGCAGCGGGGGAAAGCGCGATGGCTCCGGCCCCCGCCAATGAGCGCCCCAATCCTTTCCTGCCGACGCCTTTGGTGTATATGTCCTCTCCTAAGTCGCTTGCGGCTGAAGCCTATCGTACGGTTAGAACTGGATTGCTGCTTTCGCAGGCAGGCGGACCTCCTAAAACTATTTTGCTGACCTCCGCGCAGGCCTCGGAAGGCAAAACCACGACGGCCATGAATTTAGCCGCTAGTTTGGCCAGCGCTGGGGGCCGCGTGGCCTTGGTAGACGCAGATCTGCGGCGACCGAGTGTGCTCAAGTACTGGAAACTGGATCGAACTCTGCCAGGGCTTGTAGATGTCATTACCGGTCAAAAGCAGCTCTCTGAGGTGCTGATTGAGACCAGCATGAAGCGCATCGTAATTCTTCCCAGCGGAGAAACTCCTCCTAACCCAGCGGAGCTCTTGGGCTCGGTGGAAATGGCTAGCGTAATGGATCAGTTAGCCGCCGAGTATGATTATGTGATCATCGATTCCCCTCCAATTCTTCCGGTGACCGACTCGGTGGTGCTTTCGCGCTTTGTCGATGGGGTAGTGATGGTGGTGAAGTCGAGCAGTACTCCTAAGAGTCTAGTCGTGGATGCTAAGAAGCGTCTCGCGGCCGTAGGCGCGCGATTGTTGGGGGTGGTGCTAAACGACGCCAATATTAAGGGCGGCGATTATTACTATTACAACCGCTATTATTACTCCTATTACACTGCGCCCGACCAGCATAAGACGGCCAGCTCGGGATAGCGGGGCAGAGACGCCCTCGCCGGATCGTCTCTTTTGCGCCGGCAGTGCTTACGACCTGTGCTCAACCCACCGCAAGAGGCGGCGCCGATCGAGTGCGTACCACCAATCGAGTGCCCCCAATGCCGTTGCCACCCCGAACTTCGCTCCACAATCTGGAGCCAGACTCTCACGCCAAATTAAAGCCGCTGGAGAGCCGTGCTGCCGATTATCACCTCGCAGTCCGGTGTGCACGAAGGGGTAGCTCTCCAGGGCCTTTTTTAGCGCAGAAGAATTGACGCTGGCAGAGTTTCCAAAGGGATAGGCAAAATGTTTAATGTCGCACTCAAGTTCGGCGCTGAGCCTCGATTTCGAATTCTGTAACTCCAAGAGTAGTAGATCCGAAGAGAGTGCTCCAATCGCAGGATGATTGACTGTGTGCGACCCGGCAGCATGGCCGCGGCTATTCAGGATCCGCAGCTGCTCCCAGCTCATAGGAGTCAGATCTGCGGCCACCTCGGACGGGGATATCCGCCCCGCACAGAGCCGGGAGGCAACATAGGCTCGGGCTGCCTCTGTGCTGCGACAATCCAGGAACGCGGTTGGAATGAAAAAGAGCGCCGTTATTCCGCGCGGCTCGAGGACCTTCTCCGCAGCTTCAAACTGCGAACGGAAGCCGTCATCAAAGGTAAGCAGCAGGGAGTGGCGTTGTAGCCGCTCCTCCCGGCGCAGGATTTTCTCAAAAGTAGCTGCGCTTATAAATTGAAAATGCTGTGTTAGGGCGCTGATCAGCAGCTCAAAATCAGGAAGGGTGCTTTGAGGAAGATGGTGGAAAAGCAGTACCCGCAGCTGCGGCTCGCTGGACCGGGTCAGGGCAGCGAAATCTATCGCGAGTTCCTTAAGGCGCTGTTTAATTCTAGCGCGCATATCCAGCCCATCTAAGGAGTCTGCGGGGCCCGTAATTGAACAGCCAACGCAAGATCGCTTCCAGCGCTATTGCCGGGGAGGCTTTGTCGAGATGTCGAATGTGCACCCGCAGTAAATTCATCATGCGGCGGTGAAAGTTGCCTGAGGTAATATTTCCCGCGCGGTCTTGATAGTATCCCAGTACTTCCGGAATGAAGTGCACCTGCAAGTGCGGGGATAAGCGCAGCCACAGCTCGTAGTCCTGTGAAGACATAAGATTTTCATCAAACATGCCGTGCGCGAGGAGTAAATCTTTGCGGCAGACTACGGCCGAGGTTGAAAAAAGGCAGCGCCGATAAAGTTGCGCCGGCAGGGTTGCGCCGGGGAGAAAATGCAGGGCGTAATCAAGCGTGCGTTGGGTGCCGTCTAGTCCGATATGCGTTTCGTTATGACAAAAGAAATTCTTGTCCGGCTGGCTAGCGATCGCCTGTTCTACCACCTCCAGTTTATTAGGCTTCCAGCGATCGTCGCTGTCTAAAAATGCAATCCATGTCCCGCTGGCAGCGCGGATGCCTGCGTTGCGTGCGGCCCCAGGTCCGTGATGCTGATTGCGCAGCAGCGTCGTTTGGATTTTGCTTGAGCAGAAAAGCGCTTCGACAATTTCGCAGCTGCGATCGTGCGAACCATCATCTGAAACGATCAGCTCCAGCGGCGTTAACGTTTGAGTTAACACGCTACGCAGAGTGGATTCAATATATGCAGCGGAGTTGTAGATCGGACAAACAACACTAATGCTAGGCTGCGACATTGGTGTGATTCAACTCCAATCAATTTCGGTCTTAAAGGTTGCTGGCAGAGTGGTGTCACAGCGGCAGGAGAGGGTGTGACAAGGAGCGTGGCGTCCGTACTCAACACAATATTCACCACGCGGTTCAGTCTCGGTCCAGCCGAAGCTGGCCTTGCTCTGAAGAGCCGCGGTGGCGGATAGACGGATAGCGACCCGTACGTTTTCGGATAGAAGATAAGTAGCTGCCGCCTCTAAAGACTCGCGGCGCTGCAGTTCCGGAGCCAAATGAAAATGCAACTCCAGCGCATAGCTCCCGCTGCCAGAAAGCGTATCTGTGATTCTCAGTCCGCCCGAGTGCAGTTGAAACTCACGTCGATGTTCAAGCGCGCGGCCTGCGATGCGGTTAAAACCGTTGTGCTGGATCGTGAAGGTAAATTGATCGCTTGCGGAGCTCCAGCTGGTGGCGACATTGGCTTGGCGGTAGCCAGGGGCAAAACGGGTCTGCCATGATTTCAATACCGCAGGGTATCCATCTAGGGTCAGGCTATTGTGCGCCTGGGCGGAGGCCCCGTAAGAGCTCAGCGGGTCCGTGTCTAGATAACTATTTCGCCCCGGATCGATAAAAATCGGTCGTCCATCGAGATACAAAACAAAAGAGAGCAGGTCTTGGTGGGCGTGGCTGGCTCGATCGCGATCTTCGCCCGGCTCCGCCAGCCAAAATACAGTCGCGCGCCCTCGATCCAGACGATACCAGTGGCTCTTAGGGAAAAATTGCGGTTCTGTATCGGGACTCGAGCGCGCTTGTAGGGCAGTGCTCATGCCGCCCCAAAACTTCAGGCCGGCGCGCGGAGTGTTGAGAGGCAGCGGGAATCTCGGAGCAGAGAATTCTACAGCTAATTCGGACCAGGGCATGCAGAGCAGCCAGGTCGGCGGCAGGTCGGGCGAAATATCGCCGATCAAGGGCATTCGGAGATCTGAGTCGCTAGGCACAAGGTAGAACCAACACCGTTCCAGCAGCGGTCTCAGATAGGAGCCGAGCCATTGCCGGATTGAGGAGTCGGTTCTGCGTCTTTCAACTCCGTAAATCTCGAGCAGCCAGCGGGTAATTAAGAAGTGGTAATGCGAAGACCCCTCCCGCAAGAATCCGTCCGGCGTTGTCAAAAAATCCAGCCGCTCCCGCAAAGCGGCTGCCGCCAGCGCATAGAGTCGAGGTAGATCAAAAAGCCGCGCAGCAAATAGTAAAGCGCGAGCATTGTTGATGGGATGGTTGCCGGAGGTGTACCTACCGCTGTACTCGATGCGCGACGCTAAATAAAGCGCCGAATTGTGGAGCAGGGAACTAATAGATTTTGGGGTATTCGAGAGAATTTGATCGTGCTGGAAAAAACAGGAGCTGAAAAGGAAGTAGTTGGAAATTCTTTCGCTAACTGTATAGGGCTCACTCGCTACCCCTCCGGGAAGTTCGCCGCAAGCCTCGAGCCACCCCCGGATCTGTTCGGTTCCCCAGGCGTGAGGCAGCTGTGGATATTCTTCGAAGGCATGCAGTAACCAGACCCAACGGTGCAGGGAGGCTTCAACTTCCGGGTCCTCAAAGGGACCTCTCCAGATCCGCGGATCCTCCGGGGATAAAGTGTGGCCCGTAATTTTTAGCGCGAGCCGAGGCGCTGCGTGTGGCGGATGTGTTTCGAGCGCAGCGCTGCGCGCTTGTGGCTCCGAGCGCCGCCACTCTTCCCACGCGGCCCTGACATCGGACGGATAGTAACGTGCAGAGTGCAGCGGCCACAAACGGCGCTGCAGCCGCGATACGCCTTTGCCCGCCAAAAATACGGCAGCTTCGAGCGCGGAGCTGCGACGATAGAAATTTTTTACCTCATTCGTTGCGGCGCGATCCGGCATAAACCATCAACAGCAGATAACTTTTTAACTGGGCAATACGCTCTTTCGAGAGTCCCAGCGTTTGGGGGATCTTCAGTATTAAGCACGATATCAGGGCTAGGTAAATAATCCCAGAAAAGAGCAGCGCCAGTAATAAATTGGAGTGGGCAAGGTACGCGGTGGCCTGGTGGGCGATAAAAGCCGCCCCGAAAAACAGCAAAGGAGCTGCAAATTGATGCCGCAAAAGCTGCCAGTGGGAGAGTTTTAGCCAGCGGCTGATTACCCAGAGCTGCGCGTTGACCTGAATGAACTGAGTTAAGACCAATTTAATCGCCAGGCCTGTTGCGCCGAGGTCGAGGCCCCCCAGCCGCGCCGGAAATAGCAGCCAGACTCCGAGGGGCAGTCCTAAAAGCGGCACGGTTAGACCGATATTGCGGTACACCTTGGTGCGCGCTTCGGCGAAAAAAACCGACGCGTTTAGTTGGCCGAAAGTTTGATGGAGCGGATAGATCATCATCAGAGCCACCGCAATTTGGGCGCCCGCAAAGGCTTGTCCGCCCAGCAATTGAGTAAGTGCCGTGCATTCGACTGCTGCAAATACTCCGATACCGGCAGTCAGTACGTAAAGTGAGGTTACGGTTTCCGAATAAAGGGACGCCATGCGGGTCCTGTCGGACTTGCCCACGGCGCTGGATAGCTCACGTGTAAGCAGGCCGGCCATTGAGGAGGTAAACAGGAAGGTCAACGCTCCAACCTGGCTGGATAGGGCGAAGTATCCCTGTTGTCGGGAGCCGCTGGAAAACTGCAGTACCCAACGGTCCGCGAGCCCGATACCAAGGCTTACCAAATTGTAAGGAATAAGTGGATGACAAAAATTCCAAAAGCTGTGCGCGATCTGCTGAACGGTCAAGCACTCGGCCGGCTGCTGGGTGAAAGCCGCTCGTCCCTGGGGCCCCAGACCGAGGATCCAGAGCATGCCTAGGAAGATTGCGATTGAGACGCACTGTAAGATGAAAAACTGCAGCGCCGTGAAGCTGCCCAAGAACCAAAAACATCCTGCGACCAGCAACATCACCGCGCCGCGATGAAATACCCGTGTCCGTTCGCCGCGCACCGTGAGCGCTCGCGCATCGATTACGGATTGAAGAAGTTGTGTGCCCCATAGCAGTATCGCGTAGAGACATGCCAATGCGACTAGCGCGAAGGGCAGGGCCGGCCAAAGATAAGCAGCGAGCGGGGTAAGATCTGCGAGATAGACCAAACCCGCCAGCAGCAGGGCGGTAGCCACGGAGAATTTCGCGTAAAAGCGGACTAGCTCGCTGCGTCCCGGGGAATGCGAATATTGAGAGAAAAAGGCACTCGTAGCTCCGCTATCCAGCAGTGTCAGCGTGTCTTGGCAAAGTTTTGAAAGGAACGCGAAGTCGCCGAAAATCGCCGGACCGGCCCCTCTAGCCAGCAGCGCCTGAGTGACCGTTATTAATGGGATGCTGATGAAACTAGCAAAGAGCCGCGAGAGGTAGCGGCGGGTGAGAGAATCCTCAATGCTGGCGCTCTTAATGGCTGGAGCAGTCATGACCTTAAATTTCAACTCCGACCGGGAGAATCTGCGGTTTAAATAAGATCGCCCCGAAAAGCTTAAGCGCCGGGACCGCGCTACGAAGGTCGGGATTGAATAGCAATAATAGAGGAAAGATAGTCATCGCGCGGCTCGTTCTGGATCCCCACATTCCAAGGTAGCGTCCCCTTGGAGATAGTTGTTCAATGTGTCCTAGAGGATGACATAACCCCCGCAGATTGAATAGAATAGCTGTGAATGAGAGAGAGGGACCCTAAATCGAAGGTGCTATGGGTGCTTTGGCAGAAGCCAGGCGGCGATCCGATACCGCCCGGCGCGCCGATTCTAAGCTTCCTCTCGCCCTCGCAGGAGGAGCAATTTGTCGGAAAGTCGGGGGTCTTTCTGGCGCGCCGCGAGTCGGCGGGGGTGCGGGCGGAAGCAATTTCCATTTATTCTTCGGTTGCAGCCAATGTTGGAATCGCCTCAGGACCGAGCAGCTGCACCTTGAGACAGAGGCTCAAGCTCAAGTTTGGGGGGAGCGCTTGGTGGTTTCACCCGCTTTCGGCCAAAGACCCGGAGAGCTCCCCGGTACTGGATCATCTGATTTGGGCACTTACAATTCTCGGCGTTTTTGAGCGCGAGCAGTGCTCGGGCATCCGCCTAGTGGGAGCGCCGGCCCCGATCCGCGCGGTCTTTCGATTAGCTGGCCGGCTGGATTCAGATGGCGGGCAAAATGGTTCGATCTCGCTGCTCTCGTACATCAAAAAGCTGGGGGGGAGATTGGTGCACGGTTTTTCCATGGCTTCTGATGTAATGCGGATTCAGGCGAAATTTGGAAGGCTGAAAACTGGCTTGCATCCCGATTTTGTGCTGATGGGTTTCTGGGATTGGAGTCTTCAGCCCGCGGCGAGCGCGAAGGGCTTCACTGATAAGTATCTTAAGGCGCTGCCTGCTTCCCTTGAAGCTCGCGGCGCTCGGTGTGCTTGGGTGGTTTGGGTCGACCGCGCCACCTCCATACATCGTGCCGATACAAGTTTTACTAAGTGGATTGAGCCGCTACGAGGCTCAGAGCGCACAGTGGTGCTGCAGCGCTATCTTGGTCTGAGTGATGTGGCACTCGCATTTTTTGATTTTAGGGCATTTCGGTGGTTGTGGGCGCGGCGTCGCGAGCATGCTTTCAGATCGAAATTCCAATTTCGCGGCCTCGATTTCTTTCCGATCTTTAGCGAAACCATTTTTGGCGGGGCCCTTGGCAGCAATATGCCGGTGCTGTCGCTTTATCAATTGGCGTTGGTTCGGGCTTTGAAAGAGCTGCAACCAGGCGCAGCATTTTCCTTCCTTGAGCACTTTCCTCATGGGCGGGCATTCAATGCCGCGCTCAAGAGCGCGTGTCCGGAGACGATGCGGGTTGCAGTGCAGCATGGCGCTTACAACTCAGAGAAGACCTATTTCTTTTTTGACCCGGTAATTGAGTTTTCCGGTCAGCCCGATGGGTGCCAAGCGCCTCATCCTGATCTTTTTTTTGCGATGGGTGAATTAGCTGGTCGGTTGGCACTCAGATCGGGATATGATTCCAGGCAGATCCTGGTTACAGGATCGCCGCGCTTCTCGGAGGTGCGCACCTTGTCGAAGTATGGAAACCGCCGTTGTCCGGCTCCACCCGAGCGTTTGAAGATCTTGATCATCGCAAGTTTGGCCGACTCGTCGGAAATAGATCTTATCGCGGCCGTCAGCGAAGCTGCTAGAGATCTGGTAAAGTATGAAGTGCGCTTACGCAAACATCCCTTCAGCCGCATCGATCGACATCCTCAGTTTTCGGCCTACGCTTCTCGGCTCCACATATCTAACGGCTCGCTGAATGCCGATCTGGAGTGGGCTGATCTGTGTGTATTCACTTCGTCGACGGCCGCCGAAGAGGCCTTTGCAGCCGGTGCCACCGTTTGGCATTGGCTGCCGCTAGGCTTCAATGCTTCGGCGATCGCCGAGCTCGGAGCGGTGCCGCGTTTTAGTTCGGTCATGGAACTGCGCGCCGCGTTGGAGCAATATAGTGCTGGAGCCTGGCCCCGCTCTGATATCAAGTCCTCACAGGAAGTTGTTGCGCAGCTGTTTGGGCCGGCAGATGGCCTGGAGGCGGAGCGCATTGCAGATATTATGTATCAGCGCCATCCCGACCTTTTCCCCGCCGCGAAGCCAGTTCGAGATTCCGCTCCGAAAGTTGCATAAGGCGGGTCGATCAAGAACTAAGGTTTTTACTAATTGCACGGGTTTGCGGGGGGAAATGCTGAACCTGCGTTCAGCGCCGCGATGCCCGCCCCTGTTTGCCGCCTGATCTATACAATTGCTTTCTAAAACGGCTGGTTTGTGCAAAGGTAAATCGTAAGCTTGTCTATAGTTTTAAGAACATGATGTACCCACACCGTACCCGCCCGACCGTAGTCGCTGAGATTGGTTGTAATCATATGGGCCAAATGGAGACGGCCCGCGAATTGATTAAAGTCGCCAAAATATTTTGTGAGGCCGATTACGTTAAATTTCAGAAGCGCAACCCTCGAGAGCTCTTAACGCCGGAGCAGTATAATGCGCCGCACCCTAATCCCTACCACTCTTACGGTCGTACTTACGGGGAGCACCGCGAGTTTCTGGAGTTGTCCAAGACGCAGCATCGCGAGTTGGCGCAGTTCTGCCGAGAATTGGGAATTGGTTATGCCACCTCGGTTTGGGATTTGGCGTCGGCAAAAGAGATCGTGGAGCTGAACCCGGTCTTTATCAAGATTCCGTCGGCCTGTAATACGAATTTCGAAATGCTTTCCTACCTCTGTGATGAGTATGCAGGTGATATTCATTTGTCTTTAGGCATGACCACGCGGGAAGAAGAGATGCGCACCGTGTCTTTTTTTGCGCAGCGGAAACGCAGTAAGAATTTAGTGCTCTACGCCTGCACCTCCGGCTATCCTGTCGATCACGCGGATGTGTGTCTCTATGAAATTAGCCGGCTGATTGATACTTATGGCCGAGAAGTGAAAGAGATTGGCTTTTCTGGTCACCATAAAGGCATCGCCTTGGATGTTGCGGCATTTGTACTTGGTGCAACCTGGATTGAAAGACACTTCACCCTTGATCGCACCTGGAAGGGTACGGACCACGCAGCGTCACTGGAGCCCGATGGGCTGCGGCGCTTAATCCGCGATCTCGCGGGCACGGCCAAGGCGCTAAGCGCCAAAGGTCAGGAGATCCTGCCGGTTGAAGTACCGCAGCGCGAGAAGCTCAAGCGCGGAGATTCTGAGGCCTTTCTCTCTTCCGCAAAGCGGGTCCGCAGCGGCGGCAAATAGCTGCGTGGTTGAATAATTTCCTTGGGTTAACAGATCTGCGTGTGCCAGAAGAAACGGGCAGGGGTTAAGTAGATCCGTTCCAGGCTAGACCCAGAACTTTCTCGGCCAATTCCCGAGCGACCCCGCTGCCCCCGCTTGTTCTGAGAATGCTGCTTGCCGCTGCTTTTACCTGTGTGTGCGCATCTGCGGGACAAAAGCTTTTTCCTACAATTGAAATTACGGATAAATCGTTCACATCATTTCCGACAAAGAAAACCTCTTCGAGTTTGATGCGGGCGCGCCTGCAGTAGTCTCTCAACGCCGCGGCCTTGTCCGCTGTTCCCTGCAGAACCTCTGTTTTTAGCTTCTGGGCTCGGGCCTGCACCACGGAATTTTTTTCTGTCGAAAGAATTAATGTGCGAATGTGCGCCGCCCTAAACATATCGAAGGCCATGCCATCGCTACGACTGCACATGACGGCCTCGGTGCCGTCACTAAATACCAATACCCGGTTGTCTGTAAGTACGCCGTCGAAGTCGAAAACAATCAGCTTCGGAAGGGGCTTTTTCGATTCTTTGCGAGGGCTTCTCATATAAAATATGGCTCGGGGAGTGGTGTTATTGGCAGGTGCAAGTCAATTGTTGATCTATAACTTCTCAAGATTATATGCTGAATGACAAATGAGCCAGGAAAAACACCTCTTCTCTAAATTGGCACGAGCTTCCGTCCGTAGTGAAAAGCTAACTCGACCCCGTTGGAGTGAAGCTGCGGCACGCGATGAAATGCTAATGTGGCTAGATAAAAATGAAAATAGCGATCCCGAACTGCATGGCTTAACGGAGCGGCTGCTCAAGACTTTGCCCATGAGCCTGGCCTATACTTATCCCGAGCTGGGAAAGCTCTACCATAAGCTTGCCCGGTGGGTTGGGGTGGATGTTAATCAGGTCGTGCTCACGGCGGGCTCGGATGGTGCAATTCGATCCGTTTTCGAAGCTTTTATCGACCCCGGGGACCTCGTTGCCCATACTGCGCCGACCTTTGCCATGTATCCCGTGTACACTCAAATGTACGGAGCGACCGCGCTGCCCTTGAGCTATCAGGCTGGTGCGAAGGGCCCAGAGCTTGGCGTCGCCTCGATCCTCGATTGTTTGCGCTCAAAGAAGCCGAAGCTGCTTTGTCTGCCCAACCCCGATAGTCCTACCGGAACCGTCTTTGAACCCTCGGAGCTGCGCGCCATTCTTGATCAGGCCCTTAGCTCAGGGGTGCTGGTTTTGATTGATGAAGCGTACCATCCCTTTTATCCAATTTCGGTCGTCGAATGGATCGACAGCTACCCGAATCTAATGGTAGCACGCACCTTCGCTAAAGCCTGGGGTATCGCGGGAGCAAGGGTCGGTTATGCAGTGGCGGGCCGTGATCTTGCGGACCTTATTCACAAAGTCAGGCCGATGTATGAAGTTGGGACGATTGGAGCAGCGCTGGCGGAGAGGATGCTGGATTTTCCGGAAGCAATGCAGGCTGCGGTTGATCGTTTGAATGCAGGCAAGACTTACTTTTTAACCGAAATGGAGCGGCTTGGGTTTAGCGGGCTTCGATCGCATGGCAATTTTTGTCATGTCGCCTTTGGAACTGCAGCTGAGAAGGTTCATCAGGCTCTGAAACCGGTGGTGCTGTACCGTCGGGACACGCCGGATGGATGCCTGCGGGGCTATTCGAGATTTTCGGCTGCGCCGGAAGAGCAATTTGAGCCCATTGTGGCAGCTATCCAACGAGCGGTTTCTTAGGAGATGCAGGAGTGAATACCCCAGAGATCAATGTTGCGATTATCGGGTGCGGCCGCATCGCGGGGCACCATTGCCGTTCCGTAGTTGATGCGCCCAATACCAAGATCCGTGCGGTCTGCGATTTGGTTGCTGAAAAAGCCCAGGTCTACTCGCAAGAATTTGGGGTTCCATATTATACCAATTACCGCGAGATGCTGCTTAGCCATCCCGAGGTAAATTTGGTTGTGATCGCGACTCCCTCGGGGATGCACTTTGAACACGCGCTGGAAGTTTTGACGCAGTTCAAACGACACGTGGTAGTTGAGAAGCCCACCTTTATGCGGCTTGAACAGCTTGATCAGATTTTTGATACAGCGGCAGCGCTTGAACTCAAAATCTTCCCGGTTTTTCAAAATCGCTACAATAAAGCTGTTCAGCGTGTTGTACGGGCCCTTAGAGATGGCGAACTCGGAAAAATTCGGATTATGGCGGTGCGGGTACGGTGGTGCCGTCCCGACCGTTATTACAACCTTGCCCCCTGGCGCGGAACTTTTGCGCAGGACGGTGGCGCGCTCACAAATCAGGGCGTACATCATGTTGATCTGCTGCGCTTCCTGGGCGGCGAGGTGGGCCGGGTAAGCTGCAGCATGCGCACCCTGGGGGCCGCCATTGAGGTGGAAGACAGCGCGGTGGCGCAACTTGAGTACCCGAACGGGGCCATTGGATTGCTCGAGGTTACTACCGCAGCGCGCCCGCAGGATTTTGAAGCTTCGCTGTCTCTGGTTTGTGAAAATGGCTTGGCGCAGCTAGGCGGGATCGCCGTTAATGAACTGCAGATTTTTACTCCGGCGCCCGAGCAATGTGCTTTGCATAGTGAAGACTTCTCAGGCTGCGTGTATGGCTTTGGGCATGGCCAGACCTATCGAGATATCGCGGCCGATCTAAGGGGGCATGCAAGCTATCCGGTTAGTCGGGCTGACTGCAGAAATACCATTCAGTTATTACATGCGTTTTATAGTTCAGCCGAAACGGGGGCGTGGGTTGATGTTGCAAAGTGCCGTGATTCGCGCCGATTAGGCCAACCGGACGAAGCCCTGGCGGATCTTTATCGGCTAGATGTGGTTGGGCAGAATAAAGTGGTACATGGAGGATAAGATATGAAGACAGTTGGCATCATTCCGGCGCGCATGGCATCTAGCCGTTTTCCTGGAAAACCGCTCGCTAAGATTCTTGGTCGGCCAATGATCGAACATGTCTTCAAACGGGCCCAGATGTATCCCGAGTGGAACGGGTTATTCCTCGCCACTTGCGACCGAGAGATTGAGGCTGAAGGCAAGAAGCAGGGCTGGCCTGTAATAATGACCTCCGATAAGCACACCCGTTGTCTAGAGCGTGTCTCCGAGGCGGCGGGCAAGTGTGGCATCGATCTGGCTCCCAACGATGTCGTGGTTTGTGTGCAGGGGGATGAACCGATGCTGGAGCCTAATATGATTGCCGCTGCAATCACGCCGCTGGAGAAGGACGCCTCCGTCAATTGTACAGTGTTGGCAATGCATATCGTCGATGAAGAGTTATGGCGTAACCCTGATACGGTCAAGCTTGTGCATAATATGAAGGGGGATGTCCTTTATACATCGCGCAGTCCAATTCCTCATACCAATAAATTTACTCCCGAGCTTAATGCTCGCCGGATTTACGGCATCTTTGCCTTTCGCTGGCATTTTCTTAAGACCTTTAACACCTTGGAGCCTTCGCCGCTTGAAATCGTGGAATCCTGTGATAGTAACCGCATCATGGATCACGGATATCTGCAGCGCATTGCTCCTTACCCGGCTCGAAAGTCGTTCTCGGTGGATAGCCCCGCCGACCTGAAATTGGTTGAGGCGTCGCTGGAAAAGGATCCGCTATGGGGAAAATATTAGAGCACCCGTGCGCGATTAGGCGGAGGCTTGGCGTCGGCGTGGCTGGCTTTGGCGGCTTTTGTAATTGCAATTAACGACTCTCGGCGTTCAGCTGACGGTTAACGGGGGTCGGATATCAGACTCGCAGCTCGGATTCAGAATCGGATTTCCGATTTCACTTTTCGGAGTCCCCGAACGGAAAGGGGCTGGCCGCCTGCGGCGCTGGCTATCCCGAGGCCTTAAGCGCGCTCTTTTCCACAGAGCTCACGGAGCGGCCGGCCACTAGTTCAAATAGTTCGAGAAATTTTCCGGTTCCGATCTGGAACGACAGCTCCTCCCGATAAAAGTGCTGAGCACGCTGGCCCATTTGCCGCCGTTCCAAAGCTGTGCGGGAAGCCAGCTCCAAAATCGCCTGAGCTAAAGCCTCGGCGTTCTCAGGCTCGAAGGTGAGGCCGGCGCCGGAGCGCAGGACCAGATGCTCGGCATCTCCTCGCACCCCCATCAGAATCGGCTTGCCGGCCGCCATGTAAGCCTGGGTCTTTGACGGCACGGTAATGTGAAAAAGCGGGTTGTCTTTGAGGTGTACTAAAAGAGCGTCCGCGGCCGCAATGTACCGTGGAACCTCCGATACCTCAACGTGGGGTAGGAATTTCACATTGCTGAGTCCCTCGGTCTGCACACGGTGGAGTAAGCGGTCGCGATCGACTCCTGCACCTAAAAACAGCAACTGTATCTCTGGTGCGGTAGAGCGCAGCTTTAGCGCTGCATCGACTGCGGTGTCTAGCCCTTGCGCCAAACCGAGACCTCCCGCGAATAGAACAGAGAAGCTCTCTTCCGGAACTCCCAGAGCGCGCTTGTCTAACGGATGGACAGGGGGATTCAAAAACGTTCGTTCGTCGCACCAATTGTAAATTACGTGAATTTTTTCGGGCGGCACGCCGCGGCCGGCCAGTTTCAATTTAAAGCCCGGCGAGAGAACAGAGAGCGCTTCCGTGTGTCGATAAAAGAAGCTCAGCCAGCGGCCAACAATCCGGGTCAGAAGTCCGCTATTAACCATGCCCGTGGCTGCCAAGCTGTCGGGCCACAGATCTTGAATGTCTAAGACCAGCCGAGCCCGTTTGAAGAGTTTCAGACAGAGAGCCGGGAACGAAATTGTGCCGGGGGGGTGATACACATAAATGAGATCGACCGGACCGGTTAGGAGGGGACCCAAGAAAGAGGCACTCAAAGCAAACGAGAGATAGGAAAGGATGCGCCTAAGAGCAGATCGGTCATGGCTGGGATAGAGCGGTACCCGCGTAATCTTGATCCCGTTTCGCATTTCACGGCGCCATAGCGCTTGCCGATAACCCGGAAAGATCCTCCCGCCGGGGTAATTCGGAAAGGCAGTCAGGACCTCGACCTGATGACCATGCGAGTGCAGTGCTTCTGCGAATGCTTGGCCTTTAAGAGTCAGTTCGGGATCAAAGAATTGGGAAAGAATTAGTATTCGCACTTAGGCCGCCTTCCAGCGCTGCGGCTGGCGATGTGATGCCATCCCGCCACTGAGTTAAACCTCATGGTTCCACACTACACGGCGGACATATGGAGTGTAGCTCATAATTAGGCGCACCACCTTTTCTGACACGTTCGGCTTTTGGTAATCGCTGACCGGCTGCAAGAAAGATTCGGTACCGAGGGGGCGCTTTAATTCAAGCTCAATCGCGCGCTGCAGCTGTTTCGGGTCGAGGCCTGCAAGGATCACGGCGGCCTCTTCCATGCCTTCGGGTCGCTCGTGCGCCTGCCTGATGTTAATTGCCCGGAAGCCCAGGATTGAAGATTCCTCTGTGATCGTGCCGCTATCCGACAAGGTCAAGAGGGCGTGCAGCTGAAGCTTTACGAACTGTGTGAAGCTGAAGGGTTTGTGAAGCTGCACCAGTTTGGGAAGTGTGATTTTCCCTTTTTCAAGCGCTTGGCGAGTGCGGGGATGGGTGGAGAATATAAGCGGCAGTTTGAATTTTTCGGAAAGTTCTTCCAGCGCTGCGGCTAAATTTCTTAATAGGGCAGGGCTGTCGACATTCTCCTCGCGATGGGCGCTTACCACTAAATACTGGGCCGCCTTTAACTTAAGTTCGTCTAGTATTGTTGACGCTTCAATCTGCGGCCGATAAAAGTTGAGCACCTCAAACATCGGGCTGCCGGTTTTAATTACACGATCGGGCGGCAGTCCTTCTCTTAAGAGATATTCCCGCGAAATATCGCTATAGGGGAGGTTGATATCGCTGAGATGATCCACCAGACGGCGGTTGATCTCCTCCGGTACGCGCTGATCAAAGCAGCGATTGCCGGCTTCCATGTGAAACACTGGAATCTTACGGCGCTTAGCAGCAAGCGCCGCTAAACAGCTATTAGTATCGCCCAGTACCAGGAAGGCGTCGGGGGCCTCTTTGGCCAACAGCGGCTCAATCCTCACCAGGATATTGCCGATTGTTTCGGTGGCGGTCGCACCCGCGGCTTCCAGGAAATGATCCGGTTTGCGAAGCGCTAGATCTTCGAAAAAAAGCTGGTTCAATTCATAATCATAGTTCTGGCCGGTATGTACCAAGACGTGTTCAACATGACGGTCAAGCGCCGCGATTACCCGGGACAATCGGATTATTTCGGGTCGTGTGCCGACCACGGTCAGTACCTTAAGCTTCGTCATTTATCACCTCGCAAGGAATCGTATCTGGTCGGGCCGGATCGAATGGCTCATTGGCCCAGAATAAAGTCACCAAGTCGGACTTCCCCTGGTTTTCTATCGAGTGAGTGTATCCCGGCGGAATATCGACTACTTTAAAATCTTTACCGTCCACGGTGTAGGAAGCGGTTTCGGATGTAGCCACATGCCTAAATCGAATTAGCGCTGTGCCTTCCAGTACCAGGAATTTCTCAACCTTCGAGTGATGGAAATGATTGCCTCTAGTTATGCCGGGCCTTGTTCTGGAGACAAAGATCTGTCCGGCTTCCTTGGTTCTCAGAAACTCAGCCAGCGCGCCGCGCGGATCTTCTCGTCGCACCAACTGATAGGCGAACCGATCGGTTGGAAGGTAGCTCAGGTAGGTTGAATAAAGTGCTTTAACTAAAGGATCCCCAAAATCGGGCAGGGTTAAGGTCGATCTAAGATCGGGGAAGGCTCGAATTGTCTCAGCCAAGAATCCTACCGTGGTGTTGTAACTCGGGGCTGCTTCCTGAAAAGAGAAACCGCGGATGATGTCGGGCTTTAAGCAGATCTCGGTCAGACGCTGGACCAGATCATCGATGTAGAGGAGGTCGAGGGATCTGCTCGGATCGTCAATCCGGATCGGTAAGCCGCGCGCGATGTTGTAGCAAAAGGTTGCAACTGCAGAGTTATATTCTGGACGCGCCCACTTGCCAAAGACATTCGGCAATCTAAGGACAACAGCGCTACCTCCACTTTGATCTACCCATTCCTTTAGCAGCTCTTCGGCTGCGCGTTTGCTGTCTCCATAAGGATTGTCCAGCGCGGCCTGCGTTGATGAGGCGAATACAACCAGGGGCTTGGCTCGCGCCTCCTGCAACACAGCGCAGATTGTGCGCATCAGTTCCGCGTTAGCCTGGAATCCCTTGGGATCGGTGGGGCGGTTGATTCCGGCCAGATGAATTATGACTCTAGCCCCGCTGAGAGCTTCAGCTATCACCTCCGATGAGGAGTCGTGGTCGAGCGGGCACACGCAGAGTTGGGATATAGAAGATAATACCTGACACAAGTTCTTTCCGATAAAGCCCTTGCTCCCCGTAACGCAGATAGATGTGCCAGCTGCCATGGGTGCCTATTGGTTCAAGGCGGCCTGCACAAAGTCGAGCCCCTTTAATAAGCTAACCAGCTCGGGTACGGTCAGAATTTGAGTGCTGTCGGAGGTGTAGTCCGCTAATTGCGACATGTCCGAGCCTTCAAAGAAGAATTTATCGTAATCCAAATCCTGCACCTCGGAGCGCACTCGGAAATAGTTCTTCAGATCCTCAGCGCGTGCCAACTCCTCACGAGTGAGCAGCGTCTCATAACGCTTTTCTCCCAAACGGGTGCCGATTACCTGTATCGGACTGTGCTGTACATGACTGTGCGATTTGAAAAGCTGGCGCATCGCTTCGGCGGCATCACCGATCCTCGCAGCTGGTGCTTTCTGTACGAATAGTTCTCCGGGCTTGGCATGCTGGAAGGCGTAGAGCACCAGCTCGACCGCATCTTCAATCGACATCATGAAACGCGTCATCTGCGGATCGGTCACGGTTAGCGCTTTCTTGGCTCGGATCTGCTCGATGAAGAGCGGCAATACCGATCCTCGGGAGCCCATCACGTTTCCATAGCGCGTACCACACAGCACTGTGCCTTTCTCTGCCGCCGCTACTGAGCGTGCGACCATGACTTTTTCCATTAAGGCCTTGGACATTCCCATCGCATTGATGGGCTGCACCGCCTTGTCGGTACTGAGAGTCACTACGCGCTTGACCTTGTTTGCAATGGCTGCGGTAAAGAGATTGTCGGCGCCCAGAGTATTGGTACGCAGCGCTTCGATTGGATAAAACTCGCAGGACGGAACCTGTTTCAGAGCTGCCGCGTGGAAGACAAAATCTACCCCGGACAGCGCCTCCATTAGGCTGTCCAGGTTTCGCACATCGCCGATGTAATATTTAACGCTGCCTTTAGGGTAGGCCTGACGCATCTCGAACTGCTTTTTTTCGTCGCGGCTAAAAATTCGAATTTCGCCGATATCGGTATCGAGAAAGCGCTTTAACACGGCATTCCCGAAGGTGCCGGTGCCGCCGGTAATTAGGAGTGTTTTGCCGCTAAACATTGTTGCCTCAGGGTAAACCAACAGTTGGAAACAAGCAAGAAAATCAATGTCTTGAGCGCCTGGGAATTATGCCGCCACGCGCGCAAGTAATTCGTAATTCTTCTCCGTTAAGGCAGGATCGGCGGCGATTGCGCCTCCGTAGGCGAAGGCGTTGCGGCGCAGAGCGGCATGCTGATCGGCGCTCATGGCAGCAACCTGATCGATTACTCGTGCAAAAGCATCCAGGTTCTCTAGTGGCAAGCTCCAGCCTGCGCCGGCCGATTCAAGTGCGTTCCAGGGGGTGCGGTCGCTAGTGAGAACCGGCACCCCCTCCATCAATGCCTCAATAATACTCTGCCCGAAATTTTCCCCCAAGGACGGCTGCAGCAAGAGTTCAGCTCGTTGCAGCACCTCCGGTACGCGCGCGCTGGGGATCTCAGTTTCAAACGCTGCAGTGATGTTCGCAGGTAAAACCTTAAGAAGCTGGGAGCACTCTTCCCAGTAGGCGAGATCCTCGCGGGGGCCGAAGAAAGTAAAATTGATGCGACTGTTCACGCGGCGCAGAATCTCAAGCATGCCGGTGACGTTCTTCATGCGGCTGATTCGTCCGATTGCTACGACTCGCAGTGTTCCCGGTTCTCTGGGCGCCGTGCCTGAGGAGATCCGAGAGGGCTGCGGACGTGCGAGATTGGGAGCGACGATAATTTCAGCCTGGGTGCCTACCGCCCTGGTTATCTGTTCGGCTTCGGCCTGCGAGCTGGCTTGCCAGCGGACATCTTTAAGCGCGCCGCTTAGTTTGGTCAACCACAGACAAGCGCGTTTGCGAAGCGGCTTGATGCTCAGCGCGCTGGGAGCGAACTGTCCGCGCGCGGCAATAACTAGATGCCGCCGGGGTATTAAATTTAACCGCCGCAGCCATAATGGCAGGAGCCCGAAGTAAGGCTCAAAGAAACTGTTTAGATAAAGTACGTCGTATCGGTTGTGCTTGAGCACTCTTTGAACCTTAGTGATATTTAAGGTCGCCCGCTTTGCGTAAAAAACCTGGGCATTCTCGGTTTGGCTCCAGCAGTCCGGCGCGATTCCTTGGTACTCCGTCTCGCTTCCCAGATCGCTGTTGGTTGTAAAAACCAGAAAGTTAATCCGCGAATGCAAGCGGCTGGTCAGGTTAAGGAGAGTTTGTACAGGCCCACCTGCCCGGACGCCTGGCCAATAATGCTTGATGCATACCATCACGGTTGGTAAAGCGGAGCGGGATTGTGAGTTCGTAAGACTCATGACTGCGCCAAGCTCTTAAGTGCAGAAACCCAGTTGCTCAACCAGTCGGTACTGCATTTGGCAAAGCGCTCTACAAAGCAGCGACGCGCCTCCTGGACTTTGGAGGAGTGCCACCAATCCAGCGGAGACTGCCAAATCTTGTCAACATGCGCCGCCGCGCGGAGCGGATCGTTGAACAGAATGTCTGCGTTGCGTAATGCCTCAAAATAAGGTGCTGCGCTAGGACGGTTCTCCCAATGAAATGGGTTCCAAAAAAGAACCGTTGGGAAATTGGCTGCCAGGGCCTCTAAATAGGTGGTGATGTTGCAGGTGCCGATGAATAGGCGGCTTTGATTGAGCTCGTCATACATGCTCTGTTGGCCGCAAAGAATTAGATCGGGAAGGCGCGCCCTGAGGCGCTTTTCTGCTTCCCACCCGCGCTCGAGAGGGTACGGGCGAACTCGCAGATGCTTGGCCGCAGCGCGGGGCAGCGCCTCGATGAATTTAACCTGATCGGCCAGATACGAGAGGTACTGAGTCGAAATGGGCCAGGAGGCATGACGGTATGAATACCGCGGAGCGGCATTCAGAACCATCAAGAGCGCGCCCTTATTGGCAGGCTTAATCTTGCCTGCAATCCCGATCAACTTCGGAGCATCCAGTGGCGCGACAGCGGGATGCTGATCCTGCCACCCCCAAGAGTAGTAGCGATCCGCAGAGTGCACCTCATTATACTCGTGACTGCACCAGGCGTTAGTCCCGTAGAGGCCGCCGTGCTGCACAATTGCCAGTTTGGAGTTTGTTTGCAGCTGCTCGGCTGTCCAACACTTAAAGAATTCATCGCCTGTTTGTGCCGCACCGGTCACGATTAACTTCGCAGATTTGGGAAATAGCTCCAGCGCTAGCGTCCTCAGACGCTTATAGCCTTCAAGATAGATTGTCGGAAAATATTCCGGAAGCAGCTGCGAGACTAAGCGCTCAAACTCGGAGTTGCCCAAAGATACACGCAGCGCCGAGCGAAGCTGCTCCGACGGGGGCGCATTAGGGTAATCCCTGGGTGCAGCTGAGATAAATGGTAGGGCGCAAAGATGGGCATGCAGTTTTAGCTTCTCTTTCCATGAAAAGACGTCGGATGTCATTACTATGAAGCGGTGGGGGGCGGCGCGCTGGGCAAGCTGCACGCAAAGATCGCGCAGTCGTGCCTTGGTCGAGCTGGTTTTGGACGACTCCGGCGGGGGAGGATCGCTGGTGGACGGCTGTTGATCGAAAGGAAAAGGGCGTAGCGCCCTAATAATCCGTCCAAAAAGATCATGTGAGAATCGGTCGGTGGCCGAAGCGCTGTAAAAATCCGAGGTTCTTAGCTGCACCCAGCTATAAGAAGGCAGAACCGAGATTTCGCAGCGGTCGATCCGTCCCGAATCGCGGGCCATGCAAATGCAACGGTACCGGTCAAAGCTTATGTCCAAGAACGCCGAGAGCCAGGGACCGATCAGAATGCGCCAATAGCGGTTATCGTAGGAAGTCGCATGAATCGTATTAAGCTGTGCGGCGCAGGCCGCCAAGGCGCGTTCAAAAAGTTTCCGCAGGTAATCGAAGTCGTTTGCTGCGCAAGCGCGATCGTCCCAGTGATAGGGCAGGGATGCAGCACTTTCTGCGTCTTGCTCCGGAAAAGGGCGGCTCCATTCTCCCAAATAGCAGATTTCTCGATTCGCATCCCTGAATCGCTGATCCGGCGTGGTAACTAAGAGCATTGTTAGCGCACATTAACTGCGGCTTCGGCGGGGGAGTCCGCTGCAGCTGCATTCTGATAAAGGGTCGAGACCTGATCGACAAACGCCACAATTTCGCGGCGAATCGCGGCGTCGCTCATTCCAGAAATCCTGGGCTCGAGCGCTTCTATCCACTCTGCTACGCGCGGCAGTCGGATGGCGCGATGGTTGGTAATAACCGCGACTCGAGGAAAGCGGGTCGGCGCCGGGTGCTCCCAAATATTAGTGAGAGATTCGACCAGCTTTTCCCCTTTGCGCAGGCCTGTGAACACGATCTCGATGTCTTTACGGCCATAAAGCGCCAGCATCTTGCGTGCCACCTCGACAATCTTGATCGGTTTGCCCATATCGAGAACATAAGCTTCGCCCCGCGCTCCAAGCACGCCGGCGGTGAGTACCAATCTAACGGCCTCGCGAATCGACATGAAATAGCGCTCGATGTCGGGATGCGTAACGGTAATTGGGCCGCCCGCAAGAATTTGCTCCTTAAACTTGGGGATGACGCTGCCGTTGCTGTTGATCACATTCCCGAAACGTACGGTGGCCGCATCCAGTCCGCCGTCAGCGGCTCTAAGCAGCAACTGGCTATATTCCTGAACCAGCAACTCGGTGATGCGCTTTGAGCAACCCATTACGCTGGCTGGCTCAACTGCCTTGTCTGTCGAAATCAGCACAAATCGTCGAACTTTATATTTGGCGGCAGCCTGAAAGATATTTCTGGAGCCTACGATGTTATTCTTGAAGGCTTGATAGCAGTTGTCCTCAAGCAACGGCACATGTTTGTAAGCGGCTGCGTGGAAGACGAAATCAATCGGTTGCGCGGTGAAGATGCTCTCTAGGTGTTTGCGGTCGCTGATGTCCGCCATGACTGCGCTTACCTTCGCGTTAGGAAACTGCGTGCGGATTTCGCAGTCGATCGTGAAGAGGTTGTATTCGGAGTTGTCCAACAAAATGACCTGACGGGGCTTGAAAGGCAGGACTTGACGAACGATCTCTGAGCCGATTGAACCTCCGGCGCCGCTGATTAGCACGGTTCTGCCGCTGAGCTGCTCGCGGATCTCTTCTTCGTGAGTAAAGGAAACCTCTTTCTCTAGCACGCTTTCGATCGACAGCTCATGCTCCGATGAGATGTCGTAGCAGGCTAGATCCTCGAATGCCTGCAATTTTTTCAATATGACATTCGACTCCTCGCACATCTGCTTAATCGCTTGGACGCGGTTCGGGGCCAAGGACGGTATCGCTAGGATGGCAACCGAGATATTGGGGTAGCGGTTGAGCAAGCTCTGCAAACTCGCGATCTTGCCGGTCACAGGTACTCCCGCGATCGTGACCCCCTGCATTACGTCGCTGTCATCTAAGACCGCCACGGGAATATATTTGAGCTGCTTTTGGCTCCTCAAGTTGCGGACCAGCAGATGGCCTGATGCCCCCGCGCCGATTACTACGACTTCACGACCAATACCGGAGGCGTTAGTGAGTTTCCCAAAAATCGGGGTCTCATTGATCAGCCGAACCAGCAGCGCTAGTCCGGCGATCGCCAGGAAGGAGAGTGCAAACTCCATGACTACGATTGATCGCGGAAAACCTGGAATGGAAAAGAGATAAACGCAGGTGGCGAATGCGAGGCTGGACGCAAGATGCCCCTTAAAGAGAGTCCCCAGATCGTGGGTTGAAAAGTATCTCCAGTAGCTGCTGATATAATCCCATCGTAGGAACGCCAGCGCACGCAGGCTGAGCAGCAGGATTAGCGGCCAGGCAACACGTTCGAGACGGGCGACTTCGGAGGGATCGAAATCAAAACGCAGCCCTAGAGCAAGGATGAAACCCCACGCAGAGAGCGCGAGGCAAACCAAAAATTTAGTAACATATCGACCTCTAGCCTTGGTCAAGGCCAATAACGAGCGCATTACAACCAATCTTGATGAGCGTCCAAATGACGCGCCTTAACCTCTTCTACCGCACTCATCGGGTTCAAGGGATAGGAAAGTTAATTTTAACGTCTCGCAACCGACTCAAATATTACAGTGTTTTAAAATGACACAACCTTCTTCGCTTTACCCAAAACTTCCCTTGCTGCTATCCTTAATTTAAGCGGTTCCCACCTATGCAGAATATCGTTTCAACCCCCTCATCTTTTGGAGACGCATCAACCAAACCAGTTGAATTGCTGCGCGCACGAGGCTTCAATCTAATCCTTAACCCGCTGCGTAGAAAACTCTCGGAAACTGAGGTAACTGAGCTGCTCAAAGCGCATCGTCCGGTGGGGCTTCTTGCTGGCCTCGAACCTTTGACTCGGGGTGTAATCGCTGATTCCTCTGGCTACCTTAAGGTAATCTCGCGAGTGGGGGTTGGTATTGATAATGTCGACCTGCAGGCTGCCAGTGAGTTTGGAGTAAGCGTATTCAAGTCGGCTGATGTGGTCTCTGCGGCCGTGGCCGAATTTACCATTGGACTGATGTTGAGCCTCCTGCGAGGTATCCCCCGGTTCGACCAGGAGCTGCATGCTGGGCGATGGTCTAAGCAGCTGGGGCGGACCTTAAACGGGAAGACGGTTGCATTGCTCGGGTGCGGATCGATTGGGCGTCTGGTGGCCTCGATGCTACGTCCATTTGGCGTGCGCATAGTGGCCTCGGACCCAGCGCTCGATGCGGCTTGGGCAAAATCCCTCAGCGTTGAAAGCATAACTGATTTGCAGCAGCTAGCAGCAATGGCCGATCTGCTTTCTATACACCTGCCTCTAAACAGCAGGACGAAGGGGCTTGTCTCTAGAGAGCTGCTCGGTCGAATGAAGCGGGGTGCATACCTCATCAATACCTCTCGCGGCGGGATTGTTGATGAGGAGGCCTTATGCGATCTGCTGAAGAGCGGGCATTTGGCGGGGGCCGCAATCGATGTATTTTCGGAAGAGCCCTATAAGGGAGCCTTATGCGAGCTGCCTAACGTGGTGCTTACTCCGCACGCCGCCACCTACACTCTAGAAACCCGTGAAGCTCTGGAGCTTTCAGCAGTTGAAAATCTGCTCAATGGCCTGGGAATTCCGGCATGAAGCTAAACGTTGGTATGGCAGGCTTTGGAGTTGTCGGCAAACGTCGCCGACATTATATCGATCAACATCCGCATCTTAAAGTTGTGGCGGTGTGCGATCAAACTTTCGAGCGTTCCGGGGAGATCAGGGACGGAGTTAAGTGTTTTCGTCACTACCATGAGCTGTTAGCAGAACGGCTGGACGTGCTTTTCGTTTGTCTGCCGAATTATCTCGCAGCGGAAGTCACCGCTACGGCGCTTGATCGGGGGCTTCATACTTTCTGCGAGAAACCTCCGGGCCGGGATTTGCAAGACGTGGCGCAGGTACTCCAGGCCGAGAAGCGTAATCCGCGTTTGAAACTGATGTATGGCTTCAATCACCGCTATCATGAATCGGTGCAGGATGCCTTGAAGTTGATCGCAGCCGGGGATCTCGGCCAGGTTGTGAATCTGCGCGGTCTCTACGGGAAATCCAAGCTAATCTCTTTCGGGCAGAATTCTGACTGGCGAGTGAGCCGTGAATACGCTGGCGGCGGGATCCTGCTCGATCAGGGCATTCATATGCTTGACCTGATGCGCCTCTTTGCCGGTGATTTTACCGAAATCCAGAGCTTCGTTTCTAATTCATATTGGCAGCACGACGTTGAGGATAATGCCTACGCGTTGATGCGCAGCTCTTCCGGCGTTGTCGCGATGCTGCATTCGACTGCGACGCAGTGGCGCCACCGCTTTGAACTTGATATTTGCTGTGAGCGCGGGAGTCTTACGCTTAGCGGGATTCTCTCCAGCTCGAAGAGCTATGGACAGGAGACCCTGACTGTCGCCTGGGCCGATCGAGACGGTGTTGGAGACCCCCGCGAGCAACGCACCCTCTATAATCAGGATCCAAGCTGGCGTTTGGAGATTGAGGATTTCGCTAACTGTGTGCTGAACAACACCGCTGTTAGCCATGGTACGGCCGCGGATGCCTTCAAAACTATGGAGTTGGTCTACAAGATTTATTGTGCGGATAAGGAGTGGAGTAATCGGTGGGGTCTCTCGAGCGCCGTTGTAACTCCGGCGTCAAAGAAGGCAGTGGCCTAAGGCGGCTGGTATGATGTGCAGTGAGCAAGGCAATGGATAAGATCTCACGCCGCAAAGCATTGGTGACCGGAGGAACCCGCGGGATCGGCAGCGCGATCGCTGAGCGGCTGGAAGCCGACGGGGTGGAGGTTGTGCGCTTGGGGCGCGCGTCTCACGGAACGTCTGCGGTCGGTTTCGATTTGTCGAAAGAGCAAGAGTTAAGCTCAGCTTGTGAGTATGTGCGAGAGGGGCGATTCGATATTTTGATTAATAATGCCGGTATTACAGCGGTGGGAGCAATCGAGGAGTTGAGCTCCGATCAGATGCGCTTAGTGCAGCAGGTTAACGCGATCGCACCTTTCGAGCTTTGCCGCGCTGCAACGCCCGCAATGGTCGAGAGACGCTGGGGGCGGATCGTCAATATTAGTTCGGTCTTTGGTCTTGTAGGGCGTGATAATCGAACTCCCTATGTCATGTCGAAGTTCTCCTTGAACGGCTTGACGGCTGGCTTGGCGGCTGAAGTCGCGCGCTTTGGGGTTTTGGTAAACTCCGTCTGTCCCGGCTTCATCGATACGGAGTTAACGCGCAGCGTGCTGAGTCCAGCTGAAATGGAGCAGCTCGTGGCGCGCGTACCGGCGCGCCGCTTGGGAACGCCGGTCGAGGTCGCGGCTTTTGTCGCGTGGCTTGCGGGTCCCCAAAATAGTTTTATTAGTGGGCAAAGTATCGCCATCGACGGGGGGTTTAGCAGTGTCTGACGCCATCACGGTTAATTCATTCAAGGGGCCCTATAATGCCAATTTTATTTCAGGCGCCTTCTCAAACCTGACTGAATTCAATAGCCCGTCACATCAATGGGTGATTGATCGGCATGTCGCAGAGCTTTATCAAGCCGAACTGCGCCCGGTTTTAGATCGCGGCCCGCTATTGATTGATGCATTAGAGGAAAACAAAGCCCTCGATAAGATGCCGATGTACGTCGAGGCATTAATGGAGCGGCGCATCCGACGCGACCACACGCTGGTCGCCGTCGGCGGTGGAATAATCCAGGACATCGTCTGCTTCTTGGCGGCGGTATTAATGCGCGGAATACCCTGGGTGCTCTATCCAACTACATTGCTGGCTCAGTCCGATTCTTGTATCGGCTCGAAGAGTTCGATCAATTCCGGCCGCTTCAAAAACATTGTGGGCACATTCACTCCCCCAAATGCGATCTATATTTCGAGCGCCGTACTGCGAACTTTAACTGAGGTCGAGTTTCGTTCGGGATTAGGGGAGATGCTTAAGGTCCACCTCCTGGACGGCATAGCTAGTTTCCGGGAGATCGCTGCGGACTATGACAGATTGGCCTCCGACCCGCAGCTGCTTGAAAATTACATCCGGCGATCGCTGTTGATTAAGCGGCGCTTAGTGGAAGCGGACGAGTTTGATCGCGGGATCCGAAATATTCTGAACTACGGCCATAGCTTTGGGCACGCGATTGAATCCGCCACGCGTTTCGCGATCCCGCATGGTGTGGCGATCACGATTGGAATGGATCTGGCAAACTATGTCGCGTACCAGCTGGGCATCGGAGAGGAGTCTTATTACCTGGAAGCCCACGTTTGTTTGCAGAAGAATTATTGCGGTTTTGAAAATCATAAGATCGATGCCGATGCGTTGCTGGAGGCGTTGGGAAAAGACAAGAAGAACACCGATGGGCAGCTGGGCTTAATTTTGCCGGATAAAACCGGACGAATTGAACGCCACCGCTGCACAGCAAATGCGCCGTTCCGTGAGCTGCTGCTGCGTTACCTTGAAGCTGAACGTACCAGGAAAGTATGAACTTAGCCTACCGCAGCGAAAATTTGAGCTCCTTCTTCAGCCGCCACCGGACGGTCTGGAATGAATTCTACCCTTCGGAGCGGCATGTCTTGGAGCGGCTCGCACCCAGTGCGCAGAGTAAGGTTCTAGATATGGGTTGTGCTTGCGGAGGGCTAGGAGCGGCCTTGAAGGAACGTTTTTCAATCTCCAGCTATTGCGGCGTTGATATCAATCCGCAATGTATCGAGAGCGCCGCGCAACTCTGTCCGTGGGGTCAGTTTAGCTGCGGCGATTTTTTACAGGTACACCGGGCGCTCGACCGCGACTATGACCTGGCCTGTTCGCTGAGTTGTGCCGATTGGAATATTCAGACCGAGAAGCTACTGGCTGCGCTTGCTGAGCATGTGCGGCCGAGTGGACATCTTGTTATCTCCTGTCGTTTGTCGAATGCGGTTGGGGCCGAGGGCGTGCTTGAGGCGCGGCAGAGTTTGTCTTATGCCGAGAGTGGGGGTGTGCCAACTTCCGAATGGGCACCGTACAAGG
Source organism: Oligoflexia bacterium (assembly GCA_019694515.1). Lineage (GTDB taxonomy): Bacteria > Bdellovibrionota_C > UBA2361 > UBA2361 > JBGSMV01 > JAIBBU01. The sequence continues at coordinate 38,194 of JAIBBU010000002.1, forward strand.
TGTTTGCTCCCACTCACATGCTCGATCTGCTTAGTGCGCTGCCGGGGGCCTCTAATATTTATGCTTATGGATATTGGGGAGATGTGCCGAGCAGTGTCTCGGGTTTGGGGTTGAAGCAGGTGTTCTACTGTGTGTTATCGATCCAGCTTGGCGGAGCCTCACGGCAAGCGGGCCCGGCGATGCAGCTTGAAATAGACCCCTCCCTTTTTCGCCCATCCGCGGCAGTTGAGGATAAATGAAGACGACGGAGCTGCTCCAAGAATCGGGACTAAATTCCGGATTGATGGCCGGTCTCAAGGTGCTTGATTGCACCCTGCGAGACGGCGGCTATTACAATAGCTGGGATTTCCCCCGGCCGCTCGTCGAGCGCTATTTGCGGGCGCTCGATTCGGCAGGCGTAGACGTGATCGAAATTGGATTCCGCACTGTGCCGCGCAAGGAGTTCTTAGGGCCCTATGCTTTTTGTGTGGATGATTATCTGCGGGGATTGCCGCTGCCGGCGCGGGCGCAGCTAGCTGTGATGATTAACGCCAAGGAGTACGTTGACGATCCAACCGCCACGATTCGGCGGATGTTCGCCCCCCGGGCCGAGTCACCAATCTCGATTGTCAGGGTCGCCGCCAACATGGGGGAAGTTGCTAAGTGCGGGAAAGTTTTCGAGGAACTCTCGAGGCTCGGGTACCGTATGGTTCTTAATATTATGAAGGTCGGCGGGATGCACCCGACGCAGGTGGCCGAATGCGTACGTCAGGCCCGAGAATTTTCAGCCCTGGAGGCGATCTACTTCGCAGATTCGTTCGGTGATATGCGCCCGGCGCAGGTGGCCAGTGTGCTCAAATTGATTTCGGAGGAGTGGTCGGGTGATATCGGCTTTCACTCACATGACAACATGGGCAATGCGTTGGCGAATTCGCTGGAAGCGATCGCTGGCGGAGTGAAGTGGGTGGACGCGACGGTGCTCGGGATGGGGCGTGGCGCGGGTAATGTTAAGTTAGAAACACTCCTCTTGGAGCTGGTTAAACGCGCGGGGGCGAACTATCAGGTCGAAAGTCTGTATTCCTTGGTGATGGATGATTTTGAGGAGCTACGACAGACCCATCATTGGGGGCCAAGTCTGATGTATCACCTCTCCGCGGCCTATGGCATCCATCCCACCTATATCCAGGAGATGCTGGGCGCCGAGCATTACGACACGCACCAAATCATCACAGCTTATAACCTGCTTAAGAATAACAGCAGAGCGCATCAGTTCGACCGGGTGGAGCTGCTAAAAGCGATGAAAGGTTTTCAGGCGGGAGCGCCCGGAAGCTGGAATGCTGAGGGCTGGGTTGGCGATCGGGAAGTACTGATTTTGGGTCCGGGTTCGGGGTTCAAAGCGCATCGCGAGGCCGTAATTCAGTATATTAAGCGCCGCAATCCATTCGTTGTCTGTCTGAACACCGCTATCGATATACCCAAAGAGCTGGTGGATGCCTATGCCGCCTGCCACTATTCCCGGGTTTTGGTCGAGTTTGAACGGTATCGTGAGCTGCGGCGCCCAATTCTAATGCCGCTCGGTTGTCTGCCGGAGCAGGTGTTGGAAAAGCTGGACTCGGTGCATGTCTTGGACTACGGCATGCGGGTTGAGCCATATCGCTTCGAAGCTGAAGCGCGCGGTTGCATGATTCCCCGGTTGCTGGTGGCGCCATATGCGCTGGCAGCGGTTAGCGCCGGTGGCGCGCGTGACATTAAGTTCGTGGGATTTGACGGTTATGGTACGGGTGACCCGCGTCAGACCGAAATGGAGGCAGTGCTGTCCTGCGTCCGGCGCGCCACACCGCATTTGCAGTTGAAGGCGCTAACACCTAGCACTTACTCGCTTGAATGCGGATCGATTTACGCACCAGAACCAATCGAGGAGAGGTCTGCCCAAGGCGCAGCTGCTGCGCCCTCGACTTCTAGCACAAGACCGCCGTTAAACCAGCTGGTGGAGCTCCAGACCTTAGCGCCGGAGGAGTCGCGGCAAACTGTAATCGTCAAGCGCACAGAGGTACTGGCGGCGGTGGAGGAGTCGGTTGGATGGGCGAAGCCGAAGCGGTCGTAATTATTCCGACCCGTTTGAATTCCTCGCGGCTACCGCGCAAGGCATTGGCCGATATCTGCGGCTTGCCGATGATCGAGCATGTTTACCGGCGCAGCGCCCAAGCCAAGCTCGTGAAGCAGGTGTTGGTCGCCACTGATAGCGCCGAGATTTTTGATGTAGTTACGAGTTTTGGCGGAACGGCGGTCATGACCTCAGACCGGCACCAGACCGGAACTGACCGTTTGGCCGAAGTGGCGCAGGGCCTAAGCGCCCCGATCATTATTAATGTGCAGGGTGACGAGGCGCAGCTCAATCCCGAGTATGTGGACCGCTTGGTGCAGTTGATGCGGAGCGATCTCAGCGTAGAGGTGGCAATGCTGGTCAATCCGCTGTCTAGATATGGATCAGTTTCGGAAATCAAAGCCGTTCTCGATCAAGCGGGTAATATCATGTACATGTCGCGGTCGGACATTCCCTCAAGCGCACGCACTCCAAACGCTCCGCTGCTCAAGTGTTATCACGTGGTACCGTTTCGACGCGAGTTCCTGCTCGAATTCGCTGCTTGGCCCCCCGGAGAGTTGGAGGGGATCGAGTTCATTGAGTACAACCGCATTCTGGAGCGCGGCCGCAAGATTCGAGCGTTGAAGGTCGAAAGTGACGCAATCAGCGTCGACACCCCGCAGGATCTGGAAGTAGTGCGGGCTGCGATGCCGCAAGATCCGATCTTCAAGAGTTACTGTCCGAGATAAATTCAGCCGTCAGGCATGATTATGCGGGCTGTTGGCCTAGCTGCCGATCCAATTGAAAGGCCCGCATCAATCCCTCGATACGGGGAAGGTCTTGTGGATCGTCGATTTCGTAGGCCTTCCAAAGGGGAACTTTATAGATCCCAACCTTGCCGCCTAAGCGGTTCTGTTCTCGGCGCAAGATCGATGTCTTGGTGATATAGAAGGATCCTGTCTCGATAAGAATTTCGCGCTCGTCGTTTCGATCTTGGCGCCGCGGACGTTGCCGAAAATCGTAGTTAAGTGATTGCGCACTTTCTCGCTCCAGTCCCCAATAAAAGGCGTGCTCGCGGCCTGCTGCGCAAAGCAGAGAGTCTAATTTTTCATCCCTGAATTGCCGCAGCGCTGCGGTCAGTTCGTAGGGCTCGCGCAGGACCGAGGTAGCCTGCAAAAACACCACTCTCTCAGGCTCGCTTCCGGTGCGGAGCTTAATCTCGTCTAGGGCGTGCAATAGAGCAGATTCTGAGGAGGCGGTGTCACCCGAAATCTCCTTAGGGCGCCAGATGATAGACGCCCCAAGACCGGCGGCGACGTCGGCAATTTCGGGAGCATCAGTTGAAACAAAAATCTCCTCAATTTCAGGGCAGAGTTGTGCGCAGCGGATACTCCAGTAAATTAGGGGCCGGCCGCAAAGCGGCACGATATTCTTGCCAGGGATGCCTTTAGATCCGCCGCGGGCGGGGATGATGGCTACCGTCTCAAATTTTTTATTCACGCTGCCGCCTTCGCTAACTTTCCGCTGCTGTTAAGCTGTTCACGTTGCCAGGCTTGATACATTAAGACGGTCCAGAGGTGCATCTGCCAATCCCGGCGGCCCGTGATATGCGCCTGCCACATGCTGCTTACGCGGCGGTGATCGATATGCGGCAAATCCTTCAGCCGGGCCGGAACGAGCAGATCCTCCGCCCAGTCACGCAGCGGCCCCCTGAGCCATTCCGAGATCGGGACGCTAAAACCCTGCTTCGGGCGCTCGAAGATCTCGCCGGGCAGAAAGCGCCCGATTAGTTTTCGTAAAAGGATTTTGCTGGTGCGGCCATCGTTGCGTAAGTGGCGGGGGAGGCGCAGTACGAATTCCACCAGCCGGTGATCCAAGAAGGGGGCCCGCAGCTCCAGGGAGACGGCCATTGAACTGCGATCGCACTTGGTTAAAATGTCGTCATGCAGATAGGTAGATAGATCTTGATACATCATCTCTTCCATGAAGGAGAGACTCGGCGGGATGCGATCCGGGCGCTGAAAGGGCAGGACGCTGGCTGCTTTGGGGACACGAAGATCGCCCCATAGAGACATGACGTTGTGATAAAGTTCCGCGCGGGATCGTATTTCCAAAAGACTGACGGCGCGATCCAGCTTTTTCCCGGGCGCGACGATCTGAAAAAATGACTGAGGAATAGTTTTAAGTATCGCTGCGAGGCCGCGCCGCGCCGGGGCAGGGACGCGCTTCAGTAGTTGCCACAGTCTGAACGCGCGATTGTATCGGGTGTATCCACCGAAGAGTTCGTCGCCCCCGTCTCCCGAAAGGCTGACGGTTACCTTCTGACGCGCTAACTTCGAGACCAGATAAGTTGGGATTTGGGAGGAATCGGCAAATGGCTCATCGAACATGCCCGGAATCAATGGAATGACATTCAGCGCATCTTGAGGGGTTACATGCAGCTGTGTGTGAGCCGTTCCGAGGCGTTGGGCAATCTCTGATGCGATGGCAGATTCATCAAAGGCCTTTTCCCAAAAACCGATTGAAAACGTTTGGATCGGCCGTGAACTTTGCTGCTGCATTAGTGCCACGATAGTTGAGGAGTCAATACCGCCCGACAGGAATGCTCCCAACGGCACATCCGAAAGGAGTTGTCCCTTAATAGCTCCGCTAAGAAGCTCTTGAAGTTCATCACAGGCTTGTTCTTGCGTACCTGAAAAAAAGTCGGCCTTGGTTCGGGGCACAGCTGCTGCCAGCGACCAATAGCGGAGCGGGCGCCTGCTCGATTCGCCATCCGGATCGGGACTGTAATCCGCAGGGCGGTTTCTTAGTTCGGAATGCGATAGATCCAGCAAGCAACCCGGGGGCAGCTTATAAATCCCCTGAAAGATGCTCAAAGGGCACGGCACGCACCAATACTGGAAATAGGACTGCGCCGCATCTGGATCGACATCCAGCGCAGCGCCAGGGTGACAATGCAGCGCTTTAAGCTCCGAAGTGAAGAAAAAGCGTCCGCTGTTCCAACCGTAGTACAGCGGTTTTTCTCCCATCCGATCGCGCGCTAAGATGAGGCGACGCTCGTCGCCGTCCCAAACTGCCAGGGCGAACATGCCGACGGTGCGCTCCAGGGTGTTTTGGACTCCCCATGCTTCGAAGCCCGCCAGCAGCACCTCGGTATCGCTATGGCCGCGAAAATGGGCACCCTTGGCCTGCAAGAGCTGGCGCAGCTCGGGGAAGTTGTAGATTTCCCCATTGAAGCACAGCATGAAACGTTTGCTTGGAGAAGCTTTGGGTTGATGTCCCTCAGCGCTCAGGTCTAAGATCGATAGGCGGCGGTGAGCAAAATATATTCCGGCTTGAGGCTCTGCCCAAATCCCGAAATCATCGGGGCCGCGATGCTTTAGGACCTCCGACATCGATCCGAGTACCTGGGTCCAATCCTCGCGTAGAGGTGAAGCAAATCCGGCAATTCCGCACACAACGCATCCGTAGTGGTAAGCCTTCTGAGCTTACTATGGGTGCATCGCCTTAGCAATTAGATCAGCAGCCAAGCGATGCCCAGCCGCGTTCCAATGTCCATCGAACTTAAAGTGGTATTGCAGCGGATCTCCGGATTGTTCAAAATCTGGACGCAGATCTATCACTTTGAGATTGCGACTGCGCAGGGCTTGAACGAATTCCCGATGGACTCGATCTTCGGCAATCTCATTCCCCCCGGCCCAAAGCATGCGTGACGGAATGATGACGATCCAGCTGTCATAGCGCTCGGCCAGATCGCCAAGCTTCTGCGCAGATTCGCGGATTAGCTCTTCCGAATAGATATTTTTCAGCCCCGCTTTGATGTTGTCATCGATCAAACCGATGCCGGTGAATAATCGCGTAAGAGCCGGGCGAATGTGAATCTGTGTGGTGATCAACCGATATGCTGTGGAGTCGTAGCTCAGCCACTCTTTGAAGCGCATAAATGGGAGCCATGAGCGGGTAGCGGTGTGGGCCGCCTTGCGAGCGGCAATCGATACCCGAGAGTATAGCTGAAGATCGTTTTCCATGCACACGCCAATCAGGAGGTTCTTAACCTGGGCTCCGCAGTGCTCTACGTACTGCACCAATTTGGCATAACCATCGAAGTCGGTTGGTATGGCAATATTGTAGACCTTTCGATTTAGGGATTTTTCGAGCAAATTTGAAAAACGTTCGGGTTCTTTCACCCCGTGTCCAAAAGAAAAAGAATCTCCGACCACCACCAGATCGGCGGGCTCAATCGAGCAGGCATCTTTATGGTCTCTTAGTCCAAGACTGTTAATTTGTACCGGCACGTTGTAATCGCCGGTATTCTTCCACATGAAGGCCGTTGTTCCTCGGGGTGCCAGGGGTACGCCGTCGGAGTTAGTGACAAATTTAAGCTCGCCCTCAGGTGAGTAAGAAGGAAAAAGCACCCGGCAAAGCAGTTCGAAACCTGCGAAACTTATTGCTACGGAAAGCAGCAAGAAGATCGGCCCAATCAGGATTCTTTTGAATCTAGACTGACGCAAAGCTCAGCACCTTTTCTACGGCGCGGCAGCTGTCCTCAATGTCGGCCGCGGTCAATGTCGGATGTACTAAAAAAGCCAGCCCTGTTTCCCCGAGTTCTTTGGCGTTAGGAAGACGTTCGGGCGGTCTCGACTGAGGCAGCAGATCGAAGCACTTTTCTAAATAAATCTCGCTGCAGCTTCCAGTCGCGCACGGAATCCCTTCCGCTGCGATGGCGGTCATGATCCGATCGCGTGTCCAGCCGGGTTTGAGTCGCTCCGGCCTGACGAAGGCATAGACGCGATAGTAGCAGTGCTTGATGTGCTCGGGCACCTCGATCTGACGCAGGCATTCAAATTTTGCAAAAGTACTATGAAGCTTGCGGGCATGTTCCTGCCTAGTCCTGACCCAGTCGGGAATTTTCTGTAGAAAGTAGCGCCCCAGTGCGGATTGCATCTCGGTCAGGCGCCAATTCGTGCCGAAGCTTTCATGCAGCCATTTGAAGCCGGGCGGGTGGGCCCGTTTGTATACTGCGTCAAAGTCTTTGCCGTGATCCTTGTAGGCCCAAGCTTTTCGCCAAAGTGCAGCATTGTTGGTGGTGAGCATGGATCCTTCTCCGCCAGTCGTCATCAGCTTGTCCTGACAGAATGAAAAAACCCCTACGTCTCCGAGGCTACCAACAGGGCGTCCTCTGTAATATGCGCCCTGCGCCTGGGCACAATCCTCGATTACCCTCAGATTATGTTTATTCGCTAGCTGCAGGATCGGTCCCATTTCGCAGGGCCATCCGGCGAGATGCACTGCGATAATCGCCTTAGTTCTTGGTGTCAGCACCTTGGCGATCGAATCAGCGCTAATGTTTTGGGAATCCCGGTCTACATCAGCCATGATCGGGACGGCGCCGCGCAGCACGACCGAACTGGCCGAGGCGATGAAGGTACGAGGCGAAGTTATAACTTCATCACCGGGACCGATCTCTAGTATATGGAGTGCAAGCTCAAGCCCGACACTAGCATTCGCCAGTGCGACTGCAAACTCGCACTCTTGGGCGTATGCAAACTCCCGTTCGAACTCACGTCCCTCCACGCCCGTCCAGTAACTGACCTTGCCGGAAGCCAGGCAATTGCTGACCCGCTCTTGGGCTGCGGCGTCAAAAAATGGCCAGCCCGGAAGCGGCTTGGTGCGGAGCGGCGTGCCGCCATCAATTGCCAGCGAGGAGTTCTTCATTTCTTTGCTATTAACATTGTCCATCACTTCCGGTAAAGCGTTGCATGATGACTGAATCTGCAGGCGAAATTCCGGAGCGTTTGACGACGGAAGCCACAGTGCGAAATAAAATCTCCAGATCGAGCGAAAAACTGCAGCGTTCAACGTACTCAACGTCAGCCTTAAAGCGCTGCTCCCAGGTAAGGAGATTGCGGCCGCGAACCTGTGCCAACCCGGTGATCCCGGGCCGCACCTCCATACGTCGTCGCTGGAAGGAATTATAAAGCGGCACATACTCGGGTAGCAGTGGTCGGGGGCCGATCAGGCTCATTTCACCCCGCAGTACATTCAGCAACTGTGGAAGTTCGTCCAATGAGCTAGCCCTCAGAGCACGGCCGATCTGCGTGAGCCGCTGCTCGTCCGGTAACAGCTCTCCGTTCGCATCCCGGGTGTCGCGCATAGTCTGAAACTTAAAGAGCGTGAACGGCTTGGCCTGCAGTCCCGGACGGATCTGTCTAAACACGACCTGCCGGTCCTGAAAGACCCAAAGAGCAGCTGCAATTATGAGCAGCAGCGGAAACAGCAATATTAAGGCGACGAATGCCACCAGAAAATCTAAAATTACCTTCACCACCGTTCGATACAAAAGCCGCTCCCTGTAGTGACGTTTAGCTCCCTCAGTCCGGATAGACAGCAGCTCTACCCCTAGAATATAGTTTAGAGCAGACCATCAAGGTAACATTTAAAGCGGTTGGCAGGAATTCCTGCTGTACTGTAATGGAACGCCAAAATGCCCAATCGTTCTAGGCCGTACGCCAAAGTCGTCGATTTAACCTTCGTGCTGGCGACAGTTCTGTTTGTTTTGGCATTCGAGCTGTTATTCTTCTTTGCGACGGAGGACTTGGCCGGGCCTATATATACGGTCAAGGTTATAGTTCCGGTGCTGCTGTTTGTCCTGGCCGCCAGTCGAGGTGTGCTGTTCGTGCCCAATAATACGCTGGGCACGCGCTATGTGGTGTTTACGGGGCTACTGCTGCTTTGTGCCCTTCTTCCGACCGTGATCAATTTGGGATTTGGCCCAGGCTTTATCGAATGGGCAAAATATTTGCCGCGCCTGATATTCATCACCGCCGTTGTGGCTTACCTGGCGCGGTCGGAACGTGCTGCTTGGATGATCGCGAAGGGGTTATGTGTTATTGCATCCCTCGCCACGATCCAATACTGCGCCCTCTTCTATCATGTGATTCAGCGCGATCTTGATGTCCTCTATATTTTCCATGATCAAGTGGCTTTAGGCGGGGCCCGGGGGCTGCTCGGAAATATAAATTCAATGATGTACTTCCCAAGCTTCGATATGCCGATTCCTCGGCTCACCAGTTATTGGCTGGAGCCCTCAACGGCGAGTGCGTTTATGTTCGCGGCCTTCTTTTTAGGGCGGGCGCTTTATGATGCGGGCTACAACAAGTTTTGGGCAATCTGTGGATGGTTTGCCTTTGCGGGCGGTTTCGCTTGTATGTCGAATGCGGGTTATCTCGCGATCGGCGTGGCGCTGCTTCTGCCCACGATTGTACGTTTGCATATCCGCTTGAACTGGTTCAAGCGCGTGCTCTTCTTCTTGCTGGGAATGCCGCTGATTGTCCTGGCGCTGCACGGCCGCGACTATGTGGCGCACAATCTTAGCGACAACGATGTTGCCCGGGCGGTGACGGGGGTGCGAGAAGCGCCTGCCAACCCGGGAGAGTTCGATGCATTTGGCGGCCGCTTAGAGATGATTACCCTGGTGTACGAGCTGATTTCAAAGCGGCCTCTTGGTACCGGGTTGTTTAAGAACTCTGATGATATTGCGGCGCCCTCCGCCCCGATAAAATGGTTGGCCATGGCCGGTCTCGGTGGCTTCCTGATAGTGGTTTGGCGCGAACTAATGCTGCTGCGGTCGGCGGTCGTATCCCTGCGCTTTCATCCGGCTTACAGAGGATTGGTCCAGGCCTGGACTGCAGTCGCTGTACAGCAGCTCTCATACGGGGAGTGGGCTAATGGACTGTATCTGTTGCTGGCGGGTATGGTGGGATGTATGCCGTTTTGGATCCAGGCCCACCAGCGGGCCGCGCAAGCTAAAGCGGAGATCTCACAGAATCTAATGCCCGCCGATACCGGACTCTCCCAGTTCGCAGCTGTTGGATAGAGTGGCAGTTGTGGGATTAGCTTTACCGATCGTCCCGTCGCCAGCTCTATTAGAGAGCGGACAGGCGTTTTTTACATTTCAGCCCGCTTGCGAGTTAAAGGCACAAGAAGGACCGCTTCAGATCGATCTTACCCTGCGGTCGGCCGTTTCTTTGGCATTAATTGCGCAATGGTTCGGCGAGCTTCGGGAGCGAACGCCGGTCGTTTGGCTTCCTAATTACTTCTGCAATTCTTCACTGGGGCCGCTGCGTAAGGCCGGTGCGAACCTAACTTTTTATCCGCTAAATGCGAGTCTTGAGCCGGACTACAGCTGGTGCCGCGAGCATGCTGAGCATACAGCTCCGGATATTTTCGTTTTAGTGCACTTCTTCGGCTATGCCTCCAACGCGGGCGAGGCGCTGCGCTTTTCGGAGCAATTCAAGTCCGTGCTGGTGGAGGACGCGGCACATTGCATGAGCTTTACCGCGCAGATCGGCGCAAAGGGCGCCTTTGCGTTGCGAAGCCCTCATAAATTGGTGGCCGCTCCGCATGGCGCACTGGTTCGCTTCGATCCTGCGCGGCTCAAATTTTGGCCGGAACAGCTGCAGCAACGCGCCCAAGCGCTGTGGCGTGACAAGCTGACGCAGTTGCCGCAAAGCCGCGATCTCCCGATTGCATGGCTCTGCAAGCGGACCCTGCAGCAATTGATTGGCGGCAGACTGCCTGCAGTTAATTTCGATCCCGCACTTGATCGGATTCCTGCCGTTAATACTCCTGTGCAGCGGCCCAGCAGGGGGGTCCTACAGCTCCTCGTTGCCGCGCAGAACCAGGTCGCCGCGATCTGCGATCGACGCTGGGAAAATTTTAGAATCTGGGAGGAAAGTATCGGCGCATGGGGACTCAGCCCCGGTTGGTCGGAGTTGCGTGGTCGCCTAGGATGTCCGTATCTCTTTCCCTTTACTGCAGCCGACCCGCATAGCCTGCACGCCGGGGTGCGTCGTTTACAGAGTGCCGGTGTTCCGGTGATGTCATGGCCGGATCTTCCTCCCGAGGTGCTAGCCGATCCGGTGGCGCATGCTGGAGCCCTGGCACTGCGATCCAAGATGTACTTTCTGCCGGTTCATCAGGGTCTAACTCCTTGGGCGCTGGCGCAGAAGAGCACTGCGCACCGAACAGCTCGGATCCGGCTGCCGAAAGTTGAATTTTTGGAGCTCGATCGTGAGGCTTGGGATTTGAAGGTTTCGAGAGCCCAGTTCCCAAGCCTCTTGCAATCTTCTGCCTGGGCCGAAGCTAAGCGTAGGGAGGGCTGGGATTGCCGGCGCGTGAACGCTACTCTGAGAGGAGAGGAAGTTGCTCTAATTCAGATCCTGAAGCGTCGACGCGGGCCGCTGCTGGTTCAGAGGATCAACCGCGCTCCGTTGCTGCTGCATGCGCTAAATCCCGCAGATCTTGAAGCGCTTTATCGCGCAGTGGCAGAGTTAGCAGGAGTGTTTAAGGGGACTGTGCTCTCAATCGCGCCGCCTTTAGAGTTTGGTGCGCAGCATCTTGGGATCTTAAAGGCCGCCGGTTTCCGTCCAAACTTTAGGTCGAGACGTCCCTGGATCTCATCCTCGATTGACCTTACTCGATCTGAGGAGGAGCTGCGCGCGGGCCTTGAAAAGAAGTGGAGAGCGTCGCTGAAAAAAGCTGCGGGCGAAGGACTGCAGGTTGTATCGTCCTCCGAAAAAGCGAGAGTCGGCGATTTTCTTTTGCGCTACCAAGAGTTTGTGGCTAAGCGCAGCTTCGACGGAGTTCCGGTGCCGCTATTGGAAGATCTATACGAGGCTGGCAAGGAACAGGATTTACTTTTGGTCCTGGATGCGGAATTGGAAGGCGGAGCAGTTGCCTCCGTTTGCATCGCGCAGCACGCGGGAGTCTCAACCTATCTAGCAGGGTTTGCGGATGAAGAGGGGCGGCGTAAGCAAGCGAGCTACCTATTATTGTGGGAGGCGATTTTACTCTCGAAGCGGGCGGGGATGCGTTATTTTGATCTGGGCGGAACCGATGCCGTACTTACCCCGGAAATAGCAGCTTTCAAACGGGGGCTTGGAGGGAAAGAATATCGCTTGGTCGGCGAGTTCTACCGAATTTAGTAGAGTCGAGTGGTCTGAGTCAGCTTGAGCAGGGGGATGATATGGCGAAGGATTTGGTAATTTTCGGCAGCGGTGGATTTGGCCGGGAGGTTCTCTGGCTCGTGGAAGAAATTAATGACGCTTCCGCCGGAGGTGCGCCTTGGCGGCTGACCGGATTCTTAGATGACGATCAGAACAAATGGGGCACAGAGATCGACGGCTTGCCGGTGCTGGGCGGGATGGACTGGCTTAAGAACAAGAGGGATCTCGCGCTTGCGATCGCAGTTGGAAAACCTAGTGTCCGACGCCAGCTGTATGAACGCGCAGGGGCGGCCGTGGAGTTCCCGGCTCTGATCCATCCCGGGGTGCTTCTCAGTAAGCGGGTGCGGTTGGGGCCCGGAGTGCTGGTTTGCGCCGGTACAATACTGACTACTAACATTACGGTGGAACGTTTCTCGATTCTTAATCTGACCTGTACGGTTGGACACGACGCCGTGCTGGGCGAGTTCTGCACGTTGTCGCCGGGAGTGCATATCTCCGGCTGTGTGACGGTTGGGGCCGAAGCTTTTGTCGGTACAGGCGCGGAAATTTTGGAGGGACGCAAAGTAGGAGCCCGAACGATCATTGGGGCCGGAGCAGTCGTAAACTCCGATATTCCAGAAGGTGTCACGGCGGTTGGTGTTCCGGCGCGAGTTAGAAGCTAAGCGCTGCCGGTCTAAGAGGCTAGTTCACCCGAGTTGGTTCGATATGTACCAACACACGTCCGAATCTAATCATCGGGATGTTGGCGCGCACGGCGTCTTGTACTCGGTGCGCAATCGTATGGCCCGCCGCAACCGATAATGTTTCGTCTACGCGGACGTCCAGCTCGACGTAGTAGTCGAATCCCATCTTTCGCACATAGCACTTATGCAAATTGACCACCCCCTCGACCTCGCCGGCAACGCAGCGGATCTGGGCTTCCAAATCCAAACTCGGATGGGCATCTGATAGTTCATAAATGGCGGATCGCAATACTGATAAGCCATTAAAAGCGATAATGCCGGAGGAAAATAAAGCTGCCCAGTCATCAGCGCCCGACCAACGTACATCGGGATGGAGCCGGTTGCCAATAATTGCGACCGCAATTCCCACAAACGCTGCGGCGGAGGTAAGGGCGTCGCTGCGATGATGCCAAGCGTCGCCTTTCACTGCTAAGCTGCCGGTGCTATCGGCAACGTTAAGAGCGAATCGCGAGAGCAGTCCCTTCGCACAAACCACCCCAACAAGCACCAACAAAGTCCAGCTTTCTGGAAGTTGGTGCGGTCGAAGGATTTGATAAAAACTCTGATAAGCCACCATCGCGGCTGCAATCAGTAAAAATCCGGCCACTGCGGTCGCAGCAAGAGGCTCCGCTTTGCCATGACCAAGCGGGTGATTCTCATCTGCAGGGCGCGCAGAGACCTTGAGGCCCCACCAGGTAATCAATGAGGAGAAGATATCGGTGGTGGATTCGATTGCGTCTGCAACCAAAGCGAATGAATGTCCAAGCACTCCCGCCACCATCTTGCCTAACGCAAGGGCACAGTTGACCCCAATCCCGATGGCTGTGGCCTGCATCCCCTGATGCGCGGGGTGGGGGGCCTGCGGCGATTTCGACATAGCTTGAATACTCCATCGTGGCCGAAATTAAGTCACCTGCTTCGCCAGCTCCTTCATACCTCTATGAGAGGGGAAATATTAGGGCTTGTCCTAAATCCCTTAACTGATTGGTATTATTAGGTTATGTCGGGCGAAACAAACGGTTCCTCCGGTTCTGAGAATATCTCTGAGCGCTTAGACTTCTCGCTTGAGGGGCTGGATCAGGGGGCCTCTCTCCTGTCCACAGCGACCCCCGCAGCCACTAGTGTGGCCGACCCCCAAACGCCAGCCTATATCAACAAACAATATTCAACCGACTATGTCCCGGAAAAGGCTGGATTTGCGCATTTGGGAGAGCCTCAGGAATTAGTGCGAAAACTAGATCAGGTCGGGTATCAGTGCCTGCCGCATCTGGCTATACAGGTTTCTCTGCTGCTCAATACGCCGACAGCCAAGATTAGAACGCTGCTGCTTGAAGGTCCTTCAGGCTGCGGTAAGAGCTTCATGGCGAAATCGTTAGCGAAAATTTCAGGGGCCGAGCTGATGTGTCTGAGCTGCTATAAGGATATGCCGCTCGATGCATTGATTGAGTCGCAGTCACAGTTCGCGATTGCTTCAGCGATGGCCGGAGAGAAAATTGAAGCTGAAAAGTTGATGAATCTTGGAATTCTTTCTCGCGCATTTTTGAAATCGCAGAAGGGACCGGTAATCTTGCTAATCGATGAGCTTGATAAACCTGATTCTGCCATCGATACCTTTTTCCTTGGCCCAATTCAGGATGCGCGTATTTGGCTGGAATCGCGCGGGCCGATCGACGCCAATCCCGAGAATCTGCTGATCATGTTTACTAAGAATTTCAATCGTAAACTTGACGAAGCGCTGCTGCGACGTTGTCACCCAATCCTGATGACCTATCTCGATTCCACTTTGGAGCGGAAGATCCTATCACCGCACTGTGACCCGCGGCTCGTCGCTAATCTCGTGGGCGTGGCGGATCGCATGCGCAATAGCGGAGGCTCTTATCAATTCGAGCGGCCGCCGGCCCCCGAGGAGCTTCTCACTGCCGGATTGTATGTGTCCAAATTGCTGGAGTGGGGCATTACTGATTTTGCCTACGTCGGAAAGTGCGTTTGGCCAATAATCGCTAAGTCGGAGCATGACCGGGCGGTGATGGAGCATATGATGCGTTATCATCCCGACTTCATGGATCCGCTGGTGATGGATTCCAGAAACGCCAAGATCGATGAAATTCACGCGCGCTTAGGACGCATCGTGCTGCACGAAATAATCGCGGATCCCGACGCTAGCCGCCGCGAAGCGGCTTGGACCGATCTAGATTATAACTAAGGGCAATCCGAAAAAGCGGCTTAGCCGTCCCAGCCTGGGCTGTCAGCCCCGATCGGGGATCATAAATCGATCCGCGGATTGAGTGAACTGCTTCCGAATCTGAAAGCCGTCACAGTAATTTGATCCAGGCTCAGAAAGATGGGATCCGATCCCGAGTGCCGATCGCCGCCGGCCTTTAGCCGGCCGGCCAACGGTCGACAGCCCTCGACCTCCAAGATGTTCGAATTTGCGCGGGAAAAGCAACTTTCTCGAACTGCAACTCTTTGATATTACAGCCTATACGGCCTCCCCAAAACAGTTAGCTTGGTGTGGGACGTTTTTGAACAGCGCTGCATCCTATATTGGTGCAGTCTGCACCGCATTTAGGGTTTTTCTAATGGTTGAGGGGCGAAAGAGGGTCTTAATCGTCGACGACGAAGTCGCAATCCGCGATTCGCTGCGGCTCTTACTTGAGCGTAATTTTGAGGTTAACACTGCAACCGACGGCGAAGCGGCCTTGGGTGTCGTGGAGAGTTTTAAGCCCGATCTAATCCTGCTTGATCTACTAATGCCAAAACTTGATGGTCTGGAGACCCTAAAGCGTTTGCGTGAACGTGAGGAGGGCACTCCCGTTATTATGTTGACCGCCTCCAACACGGTCAAAGACGCTGTGCAGGCGATGAAGATGGGGGCGATTGACTATCTGAGCAAGCCCTTTGATGTCGAGAGTCTGACCACCTTGATCATAGAAACGCTGGATCGCGATCCGGCTCCCGCGGCGGAAGAGAAAAACTCCACACGCCAAGGACTGATTACTCCCGAAGCGGATTTCGGGCCGATGGTTGGGAAAGCTCAGTGTATGCAGGAGCTCTTCCGCAAGATAAAACAGGTAGCCGAACGGGATACGACCGTACTAATTACTGGTGAATCTGGAACCGGCAAGGAATTGGTAGCAAAACAGATTCACGCCCTCAGTGCGCGGCGCGATAAACCCTTCATCGCTATTAACTGTGCCGCTATTCCCGAAACATTGATCGAGAGCGAACTGTTTGGACATGAGAAGGGGGCCTTCACCAATGCAGTCGATAAGCGCATTGGACACTTTGAGTTGGCTGACGGCGGCACACTCTTCCTCGATGAAATTGGGGAGCTGAGTCTTAACGTCCAGGTAAAGATGCTGCGTTTTCTCCAGGAGCAGGAGTTCTACCGCGTGGGCCGCTCCAAGCCGGTGAAAGTCGACGTGCGCGTGATCACGGCTACCAACAAAACGCTTGAAGACCTGATCAAAGAGAAGAAATTCAGACAGGATCTGTTTTACCGCATTAATGTGATCAACCTAAAGATTCCGGCGTTGCGCGATCGCTTCGAGGATATCCCGCATATGATCAGCCATTTCTGCACCAAGTTCGCGCCCTTGTATGGCGGACGTAAAATTGAATTTACTGAAGCGGCCTTGGATACCTGTGTGGCTTACGACTGGCCCGGCAATGCCCGTGAGCTTGAGAACGTCGTGGAGAGTATTATCGCGCTATGTCCGAACGATCTGATTCAGGACGAGGATCTCCCCCGAAAATTGAAGGAGCGTAGCGCCACGCCGGAGAACTTCCGCACTCAGGTGTTTGCTTCCAACATGAAGTTTGAAGAGGCTGAGCGAGTTTTTGAAACCGAAATGATCGTGAAAGCACTGAAGAAGACGAACTTCGTGCAAACCAAAGCTGCGGAGCTTCTCGGGATTAGCCGGCGAATTCTCAAGTACAAGATGGACAAATTGGGTATCAGCGAAGACCCGGCAGTTCCGGTGCCGCCCAGCGAAGAACCGCAAAAAGTGCAGTAGTGCAGTTATTTGAAAAGGTCATCCAGCTTCTTGAGCTGGTCCTTTGAGCCTGTTTCGACTGGGCCTCCGGCCGACGCGCGATCAGCAAATTTAAAGTAGTCACACATGTTGGAGCGGTCCTTTTCTACAATCCGCTCGGCCTGATTTTCGCGACATTGATTGTAAGCGTTCGGGTCAAAATGCCGGCAATTTCTACAAACATGCAGGTCGGACCGGCACCCGGGGCATTCGTCCTTGCGAGCTACGAAAGCGTTGGCGCCCAAGTCCAGCGTTTTGGCGCATTTGAAGCAAAAATAGGGCATAAATCAGATAGCCTCCTTAGAGCAGATCCTCATCTTACATCAGAGGCGTATGCGCTCAACCGGTAAACGGCGTTTGCGCTTCGCCCTGGGGGTTGAGAATAGCCGCCCAAGGCGAAATAATTCGTGGATGGAAAACGTATCGGTGAGCAGCAGCAAAACTCATGTTGTAGAGGAAGTCATTCAAGCTCCCAAGCGCTTTTCGCAATGGTGCTTTGAGGAGCTACACTGGCTCGGGCGGGTAGTGATCTCCTCAGCTGACCGGTTCTACTGGGACAACGGATTCTCCAAAGCCGCATCGTTGGCCTACACTACGCTGCTGTCGCTCGTACCGGCTATAGCGCTGGCTTTCGGAATCTTCTCATCCTTCGCTGCCTCCAGTCAGTATGTATCCGACGCACGCATAATGATCTTTCAGCAATTCGTGCCCGATCCCGATACGGTGCAGGCGATTGTTACCGCGCTGAATGGATTTAGTGAAAACATGGCGTCCTTAAACGCACTGGTGATTCTCTTTTTGGTGCTGACCTCAATTCTGCTCTTAAATTCGATCGAGTACGCCTTGAACGAAGTATGGCAGGTGTATCAGCCCCGTACGATTGCGCACCGTGTGCAGATTTTTTGCGCAATTATCTTGATCATTCCAGTTTTGGTGATCTCCGGGTTTTATTTTGTGCGTTTGAGAGTGGAGCCGTATTTGCTTAATCTGCCGGCGGCTGACCTGATTCAAACGATCTACAAATATACCTTTCCCTTTTTGATTGATTTCTCCGCCTTCGCCTCGCTTTATTACTTAGTCCCCAAAGCTCCGGTGCGATTTAGGTCTGCAGTCTTTGGAGCGTTTTTGGCGGCGTTATTGTTTACCTTCGCAAAAGCGACATTCGCTTACTACATTGAAGAAATTTCAAGCTATAGCAAGGTCTATGGGACGGTCGCGGCAATTCCGATCTTCCTTTTCTGGCTGTACTTAGCTTGGTCGATCGTTTTGCTGGGGGTCGAAGCCTGCTTTCAAGCCCAATATTTGCCGCGTAAAGGGAAGCTTTGGAAGCGCAGCATTATGACGATGGGGGACGGCCAGCTATTGTTGGCAACGCAAGCGCTGGTCATGATAACCCGTGCATTTAGTGATGGCAGCAAACTACCCAGCGAGCTGGAGATCGCGGAGCGGCTGGGATGCAGCACGGTCCTCTTGAAGCCAGCGTTGGATGGTTTACTGCAGGCCGGGATCGTGACCCGCGGGGAATCGCGCGATCAACCGATTACCTTGCAGCGTAGCCCAGAGAAGGTTACCCTCGAAGAAATTCGCGAGGCTGTGTTCCGCGGGCGGAGCGCGATTCACTTTCCGGCTCAGATGGCGACCCTGTTTAGGGCCTTTGCGGCGGAGAGCAAATCACCTGTGACCACCCTCGCTGATATCGTTTCAGAACAAGAGAGGTAGTCCAGCATCGTGCCAAGCATTGAAAAACTAGCCAACGGTTTAACCTTGATCGTTGAAGAAATCCCGCATTCTGAGTCGGCGGCCTATGAGCTCTCGATCCCCGGCGGAATGGTGCTGGATCCTGAGGATCGTATCGGTGCTTGTCTGATTTTGGCCGAACTTAACGCGCGCGGAGCAGGAAATCTCGACTCCAAGCAACTTTCGAATGCCTTCGAAGAGGCCGGGATTAGACATGCAGAATCTGCAGACCATGATCGGTTCGCCTTGCGCGGTTCGCTGCTAGCTGAAAAGCTGCCGCGAGCGCTCGAACTCGTATCGTGGATTGTGCTTCAGCCAGCACACGATCCGGACGAAATCGAGAGCATTCAGAATGTGCTGCTGCAGGAATTGGGATCGCTGGTAGATCATCCCGCGCAGCGCGCTTTGGTCGAACTCGGAAAGCGCTATTATCCCGCGCCTTTTGGACGACCATCGTTGGGAACGGAGGAGGGCATCCGAGCCACCACATTGCAGGATCTTAAGTCTCAGTGGACGCAAAAGTTCAAACCGGAGGGAGCAGTCCTGTCCGTGGCCGGAAAGGTGACCAGCGCAGAGGTGCGTAAGCTGGCGGAACAATACTTTGGCGAGTGGAGCGGCAAAGGCCCCTGCTTGCCCGAATTTGGCAAGCTCCCTCCGCATCGTGCCTTTCACGTACCTTTCGATTCCGCGCAGCTCCAGATCGCCTTGGCTTACCCGTCGGCGCGTTTCGGTGACCCAGATTATTATGCCGCAAAGGTCACCACGGGGCTGCTCTCCGGCGGGATGTTCGGACGGCTCTTCATTGAGGTGCGTGAAAAGCGCGGGCTCTGTTATAGCGTCTATGCGCGTCATGGCTCGACTAGGAACTATGGAACTGTAACGGTTTATGCTGGAACTACTGCCGAGCGCGCTCATGAAACTTTTGAGGTTACAGTTAAAGAGCTCCGCGGCTTGAAGGGCACCGTCACCGAGGAGGAGCTCGATCGGGCCAAGGCCAATCTCTCCGCGGCGTTGGTTATTGGGGAGGAATCGACGGCCTCGCGTGCTTCCAGCAATGCTTTTGATTGGTGGATTGGAGGTACTGTGCGCACGCTTGACGAGATTCAAGCTGGAATTGACGCCGTGACGGTTGCGAGTGTGGATCGCTATTTGGAGAGATTCCCAGCCAATTCGTTTATGAGTTTAACCTTGGGCTCGCGAGAGCTTGCTTTGAGTTAGTTATGTCAGGGATTGAAGTACATCAAACTGTGCTGGCCAACGGCTTGCAGCTGCTCGGGGAGGTCAATCGCAACAATAAGAGTGCGGCGCTAGGTTTCTTCGTGAAAACGGGTTCGCGTGACGAAGCTCAGAAAGAATCCGGCGTTTCGCATTTCCTTGAACATATGATGTTTAAAGGCACGGCCAAGCGCAATGCGCTGGAGTTGACGTTCCAGATGGGCAACATCGGCGCCCAGTCGAATGCTTTCACCTCGGAGGAGAATACAGTCTATTACGCTTCAATTATTCCGCGGCGTTTTGCGGAGATGCAGGAGATCCTGTGCGACATGCTGCGGCCTGCGCTTGACCAGCAAGAATTCGATACCGAGAAGAAGGTTATCCTGGAGGAGATCGCACTATATCAGGACCGGCCGCAGTTCTACATGTTCGAAAAGGCGCTGGGAGACTTTTTCGGTGCGCATCCTGCGGGAAATTCGGTGCTGGGCAGTGCCGAGTCGATTAGCGCCGTGACACGGGATGAGATGGCAGACTATTTTAAGCGCCGCTATTCCCCATCCAATATGGTTTTAACCGCCAGCGGCAATTTTGATTGGCAGAGATTTGTTGCAGATGCGGAGAAGTATTGCTCCAAATGGGAAGATTTTAGAACGGAACGAAAGCTTGCCCGGCGCACTCCGGGAAAGGTGGCGAAGATTTATAAGCGCAAAAATGTGAAGCAGACGCACGTGCTTATGCTAGCGGATGGCTGCGGCGCGCAGGATGAGGAGCGTTTTGCGATGACGGTGCTCTCCACCATCATCGGAGACTCGTCCGGTTCGAGATTATATTGGGAATTGATCGATTCAGGGCTGGCGGATGGCGCCGGTAGCGATAGCGATGAGAAGGACGGTGTGGGCTGCTTCATGGCTTATGCAAGCACGGAGCCAGAAAAGTTAGACCGAGTAGCTGAGATTTTACGGCGAATAGTTTCGACACCGCTGGAGTTTTCAGAGGGAGATTTAGAGCGTGCACGCACTAAGCTTTGCGCCCGCATCGTGCTGAGCGGCGAATTGCCGCTGGGGCGCTTAATGGCCCTCGGCAACGAATGGAATTATAACAGACGGATTCATAGTCTGCGCGAAGTCATGGAGCGTATCAAGTCGGTCAGCCGAACGGATATCGAGAATGCAGTCAAGCGCTATCCCTTAAGAGATTGGTCCGAATTCAGGCTGGTCCCCGAATAGGGTCGGGAGGGCTATACTGGCGCATCGCTCCCAGCTGAGATTTGAACCGATGAAGCGCCGCGCGGGCGCATCAGCTCCTCGATCGAACTGCGGGGCGTCTTGGTTCGAAACCCTGGGGGCCGCCGATCCCGGAAGCTAATCCCCTCTGGTAGCGAGATCTATGGCTTTCTGTTAAGAATATGCAGGTCTAGCCTTGAATGTATCTTATGTCAGAACCTTTTCCGGCACAGCCGTCGTCAGCTAACTTAGCCAGTTCGATTTCGGAAGAATTGCGGCGTGAATACGATTTGCGCTTTAGCGCCCTACAGGACTATCGGGTCCGAGTTTGGAAGATTCTAACTGCGCAGTTCTTTCAACAGTACATCCCCCGCAATGGAGCAGTCCTGGATCTGGGCTGCGGCTGGGGGGAATTCATCAATCAGATTGAAGCCGCGCAAAAGTTCGGGATGGATCTTAACCCCGAGAGCGCGCGCAGATTGGCCGGCGGAATTCAGTTTTTGCAGCAGGACTGTTCGCAGCGCTGGTCCGTACCGGATAATTCTCTGGATGCCGTGTTCACCAGTAACTTTTTTGAGCATCTGCCCTCCAAGGCGCATCTCAAGGCGACGTTAATCGAAGCTTATCGGGCACTAAAGCCCGGCGGCAAACTTATTTGCATGGGCCCAAATATTAAATGCATCCCCGGAGCCTATTGGGATTTTTGGGACCATTATTTAGAGCTAACGGAACTATCGCTGCGGGAAGGGCTGGAGTTGACCAATTTCAGGATTCATTCGTGTATCGAGCGCTTCCTGCCTTACACCATGGTAAACAAGCGTCCCGCTCCGCTTTGGCTCGTGCGTTTCTATCTAAGACTCCCGTGGCTTTGGCGCTTTTTTGGTGCGCAGTTCTTGGTGATCGGGACAAAGTAGCTGGAGTTAGCTGCATTACCTTAAATGTAAGCGCTGTTTAACATAGCTGCGCCAGGCGCTGGTGGAGACCGCTTTGGCCTTGGCTGCGAACCTGAAGCGCCCGTAATTTAGTGCCGATTTTTTGCCGTCCGCTAATGCGCCACAATCGGCGTAAACGAAGGTCTTTTCCTTGCTGAGCTTTTTCTTTCCCGAGGAGGGATAGCGCGAAAGTTTGGCCGTGCCGCTAAGCGACGATTTTCCAGGATAAGCCTGAGCGTAAAGCAACGTTTGAGCTTCTCCGCCCTTGGCTTCCTCGATGGTGTCCTTGGGGGAAAGGTAAACTCTGACCGTTGAGCAAGCGGCGGTGATGCCCTTCAGTGAGATACTTAGGGCATCGTTCGTGATCTTGACCTTTAGCTTAAGCTTCTTGCCGGCGCTGATCGCACCGCTATTGCTCACTGCTTGGGCCGGTTCATCCGGGTCCGGGTAGCTGATGATCTCAGAAGGATCGGTCGGAGATTTAGTTACGGTCATGCTGCTGGTACTCTTGTTCCCAGCCGTGTCGTACACATCCAGGCGGAAGGTGTGATCGCCATCGGGGACGGAGGTGAGGTCTACCAGCCGTGAAAATCCGGCAGTGCTCGCATATGGATAACTTGTGTGGCTGTCTCGAACCGCCTTGATAAACTTATCTGGGGTAAAAGAATCGATCAGCGACCCATCCAAGAACGCCTCTACATTTGCGATGCGCGTTTCATCCAACGCGTATCCGGCAATCTGCAGTGAACTGACAAAGCGGTAAGCGCTGGATGCCGGCGCGTCCAAGTTGAAGATCGGGGCAATCGAATCCTGATTGCCAGCAGAGTGATTTACAACAATGCGGCCCGGAGCCAGCGCGCGGCTATAATCAGTTGCGGCGTAAACGTAATAAGTCCCTGCAGCTAAGGCGCTGGTGTCCCATAGGTACACGTCGGAGTTTCTGCCGGCGCCAATGGTCGTGATCAGACTTCCGCCAGTCGTAGTCTTGGTGGTGGTTGCATAAAGACTAACGCTGGTATCCCGATCGCCCCCCACCGTTAGCGCAAAGCGCGAATCAGTTTTGTGGTCGGCCGCAAGCCGCATATCGGCGATTCGAAATGTCAGCGGTGTCGCTTCTTCGAGTGGATCGAATCTAAAGTAAGTTATTCCAGTGCCGTCGCTGTTTTTTCTCCAGGGGTGCGGCTGGCCCGCGGCTACAGGGGGCTCGGTCTCGATCTCATCCATTCTTACGCAATAACGGGCCTCGCCGGTGGTCTTGCTGATGATATCATCGCCGCTCTTGCCTTCCTCATTTAGGAGCCAAATCAAACGTGCGACCGAGTGATATAGCTCGGTAGAAGATAAGACATCGAAGGTGAAGCAGGCGATCTTGTAGGTATCAGGATCGATTGCGTGAGTCTTGTCGTAGTAGTTGAAAAATACTGCCGGATCGCCGTTGCCGCTCTCGTTGGTGCCCTGAAAATAGTCGGCGCTATGAACGGCAGAATTACTGTCAGAATACACTTTGCCCGGATATATACTGGCTTCGGATAAACCACTAATTTGTTTAATATCCGAGGTCCCATCCATGCTAGCGGGGTCGCCCAGCACTGAGGTGAAATAATCTGCTCCGCCTTCCTGGTCGGGGCTGATCATAGTAACGACGGGGCGGTCTTGGATTTCAAGATTCCCGTCTGCGCTAACGACCGTCGGAGTGATCGGCTCGGAGCCAAAAACTTCGGTGCCCAGCGCGACCCAGTCGATCGAAAAGCTGGTGCCCGCAACATTTGAGGGATCAATTCTGATATCATAAATATCACCGCTCCACCCTCCAACTCCGCTAAGATCGTATGAATAGGTATGCTGTCCCGCTACCGTGAAGGACGTGGTTGTCCCCTCGAGGCCGCCGTAACGATTGAAAAATCTGATGTACATTACCTGCGAACCGCTGCCGCCCCGATTCATAGAAAGGGTGAGGCGTTTGAACAGGGAAGCTTTGACCGGATGAGCCTCGGGGATGTTTAGATAAAACCCAGCTTCGCTAGCTGCCGCTGCTGTCGCCGAAAAACTGCCGCCGCTAAAGCTGGGCGAGGTTAAGTTTAGGGTGCTGCTGATGTCGGATGCCCCCGCCATGTCCCAGGGATCTAGATTGTGCGATGCGTAGTCCTTGGAGCTAATGGCGTAGACCGAGTATGTTCCGGGAAAAAACTTGTAGCGATTGAGTGCGATGCTCTGGGCACCGCCGGGTGAGAGGGCAGGCTCTGACCTGAGCTTGTAGCCATTGGACGGGTTGGTATCTCCTTGATCATCAACATATAACGCAACGACCTCACCGCTGCTGGCTGTATAACTTAGATTGAAATCTGAGCACGCGGCGTCGCTGCTCGCGGGGGTCAACTGGATCCAGTCGATTTTGACCTGCGCTCCCGTAACATCGCGCGAGGGGTCTACTCGCAGTCCGATCACCGGGCTGGCGCTCCAGGCATAGTCGCTTCCGGAGGTGTCGCCCACGGTGACTGTGCTTAGATCGATCGAGTATGTATGCCAACCGGGAGTTGTAAAGGTCAGAGCAGTGTAGGCTACGGCACGGCTCTCTTTGGTCCAGGAGATCTGGATATCAGCGGCCGTGTCGGTATACAGATGCATCGTAAGAATCTTGTAAATCGAGGTGTCAATCGGGCCGTTCGTTCCCCAGCGTGTGAAGTCAGGCGTAAGTGACCCCAGAATGTGATCTCCCAGAAGAAGGAAAAAAGGATTCCCGCCGGTGGTCGTAGCGCTGAAGAGTCCAGCGCTAAAGCTGAAGGCACTAAGATGATTGGTTTGCAGCGGCCTGATATCGTCCAGGATGTCGTGTGACTGTTGCGCTCCCCGTGCGGCCTGCTCCATGTCGAGGGGGTTCGACCATACGTAGGTAAAGTAGTCCTTGCAGGCTGCCAAAGAGAGCCCGCCACCAGCTGGCTGAGTGATTACTGGATCCGCCATGGCCGACGCCGCGGTTAGCCATAGACTCACTGCGATTAGAAGAGATTTGTACAAGCGACGTTCCTGACTATATCTACCTGAGTTCACTGCAAACAACTGCGCTGGGCCCGCGGAGCAGCCCCAATAGGTAATTCGTGCGAATTTCTATTAGAGTTAAGCTTCGGCGCCTATATTCAAAATCAGCCACTTGCTTGTATCTTACTGAAATTGCAGTTTCTTGAGGGGGCAGGGTAGCGTTGGACACGCTTTAAAGGCCCTCCGATGATAAGGGCGCCAATGATCCAAGCGAAGCGAGCGTAGCAAAATGAGTTCACGCCAAACACTATATCGAGGGCTGCAGGCCGTGGTGCTCGGGGTATGTTTCCTCCTGCATTTGCCCCTGTCGTTCTTTGGCAACATTTCCTCGGGGCTCGACCCCTCGTGGCAGGTCGGGTTGCACCTCATTCATCAGCAGGCGCTGCGCTTTGGCACAGAGGTGGTATTCACCTATGGCCCGCTGGGCTTCCTGAGTACGAGGCTGCCCTTCGACGGCGTTAAGCCCTGGCTGCTTGGGAGCGACCTGCTGCTCTTTGGTTCCATTGCAGTGCTTTATTGCGAGCTCTTCCGTCGTGTCCGAGCTTGGAGTGGTGTCGCGCTTATTGCTGTTATCTCCGTTTGCTATTCGGAATTGAGCTATTTTATCGATCTCTCCTTTTGTCAGCTTCTGCTGGCAGTTTTTTTCTTGCTGCTGCACGCCACTGGGGGACGCTCGTATCTTCTGGGCTTAGCCTGTCTTCTGGCTGTCAGCGGGTTTTTCATAAAGATGAACACGGGGCTGATCGGCCTTGGACTGATGCTCTGTGGCTGCAGCATCCTGGCCTTACATCGTCGTCAACAAATGAGGCTCTATATTTCAGCGGGCGTATTGATGCTGATCCTGGTGTTCCTTGGCGCCTGGACGTTGAATGTCAACCTGCTGGCTTATGTTCGCACCTCATTGCAATTAGTTGATGGATACAACGATGCGATGGGATTTAGCCCGAGCGGCTTGGGGCTTGCTCCGTACGTCTGGGGAGGGGTGGGTCTATCGGCGTTCGGCTTGCTCGTTTTAGGATTTCATTTGCCGCGATTATTGGCGGATCCACCGCAACTGCTGGCGGGTCTGTGTGTTGCTGTCCTCAATTTTATTCTTTTCAAGCAAGCATTTGTCCGGGCGGATGCACATGTATATATCTTCTATAATTATATCACTGCTATCTTAGGAATAGGGTTCCTGTTCTTGAAGGGCCGACAGCGCTGGTGCTTATTGCCGGTCTTATTGCTGGCCATCTCTGCCTCACTTTGGATCAAACGCGACAGTATATCCCTGCAGCGGATTCCGTCGCGGCTAGCGGGGTCTCGAGATTATTTTGTCGAGCTACTCGATCGCTCGGATGCCTCCGGTCGCAAGCATATCCATAACCAGGCCAACTTCCTATCTCCGCAGCTGCGCGCTCGGATAGCCAGTCGAAGTGTCGATATTTTGCCCTGGGAAATTGCATATGCGTTCTATGAAGGCCTGAATTACGCACCCCGGCCGGTGATCCAGAGCTACGCGGCCTATACTCCCGGCTTGGACCAAATTAATGCGGGTTATTTCTTGTCGGACCGAGCGCCTGAGTTTGCTCTAGTAGGAGGATACTGCATTGATGGCCGTTACTGCTTCTTTGAGGAATCAAAGACGAAGTTGGCCCTGCTCCGCCGATACAAGTTGATCGCGCGGTCGCGGCAGGATCTCTTACTAAAGCGCAGGGACCTTCCCCTAATGATGGCCACGCGCGAGATCAGGACGGGAGAGTTGGCGTTTGGTGAGCAACTTGAACTGCCTCAAAGCGGCCAGTTCTTAATGCTGGAGCTGCATCCGCAGTACTCATGGCTCGGCCGCCTGGCCCGTTTCTTCTATCAGCCCTCCGAACTGCGGATGAAGTTCAACTTGGTAAACGGGCTGCAGCGTGACTACCGCGTAATAAAGCCGATGTTGGAAGGCGGCGTTTTTGTGGGTGGTTTAATGGAGACACTTTCAGACTTAGGGCATTTCTTCAGGCGTCAGCCGGAAGATTTTCGAGCCTTTAGTAATATTACGCTAGAGGCCAATCAGCGCTGGCAATTTAATCCTACGATGACGTATCGAATCTATGAACTTTCGATCGCCGACTGAGTCTGCGAAAGATAAAAGGCTAGTTCAGAGCCTAACAGCCATATTCTGGGTTGTTTTGGCCCTGCTGCTAATCTTTAACGGACTTGGCGCCCAGTTCGATGACGAGTGGGACAATTTCGTCGGAGGTCTCCTAATCGGTCAGGGCAGGGTGCTCTATCGCGATATCTTTTCGCACCATTTCCCCTTGCCCTATCTAATGAGTGCCGTCTATCAATTGTTTCTTGATCGAAATCCCCTGGCGATTCGAATTTTTTATGCCGCTAGCGTGCTGCTTCTGGCTATCGGGATCGACCGGTTGGTTGGAAGGCGGGACGGGGTATTCCCGCGCAGGGTTACGTTTTTGATATATGCCCTGGTTGGGCCGGTCCTGCTGCTGCAGATGCTGCTGGCAGAATCGATAGCTTTCTATCTCTTCGGGGCGGCGCTGGTATTGCTCCAAATTCCGGAATTCAAGCGAGGCTGGACCGATGGCTTAGTGCTGGCTTTGATTGGAGGTCTGCTTATTTTGACCTCTCAGGCCTATGTCCTGCTAGGCGTGTCGATCGGATTTTCCGGCGTGTGGGTAGCTCTTAAGCATAAAGCCGGCCACAGACGAACGGTGATATGCGGGCTGGCCCTGCTTACTCCAGCTCTGGTCTTCGCTCTGTATCTGTGGATGGCCGGCGCCTTTTCGGATTTTATTTATCAAACCGTTACCTTCAACCGTGAACACTATTTCAAGTTCGCGGCTGGCCCCGGAAAAGACCTCAACGATCTGCTTTTCAGTATATTTATTCGCCCCCTTGCTTCTCTTGGAGCGATGCTGCTGTGGCAGGGGGAGGTGTCGTCACGGCTGGTATATCTCTTACTAGCGTTGGCCGGTTTGGCGAGGCTGGTGGTTTTGTGGTCCGAAGGACGCCGGGCGGTTGCCTTCTTGTTTGGGACGCTTTGGGTTCTTTCAATGACCCGCTTTAACCCGGGCGCCGTGTTTTGGGAGGTTCATAACTCGGTAGCCTTAGTCTGGCCTCTAACAGCTCTGAGCTATCTGAGTTTTCACACCTTTACCCGCGTAGTTCAGAGATCCCCTGGGTCAAGAGCCGTTCTGGCGGCCGCGCTGCCGCTACTGGTCGGAATGCCGCTCATGATCCGGGTGCCGATGGAGTGGCGCCTGCGTTTGGAGGGGGACTGGATTCCGCGCCACGATGCTTTCGCTTCTAGATTGGAGCGGCTTGTGCCCGAAGGGCAGAGTTATTGGAGTGGGCCATTTCTGTTTCGTACGATCTTCTTTACCCGTCGTAATTTGGCTACTCGTTATACCTTCTTCCTTCCTTGGCACGGCGATTCCCGCCGTGTCACTCAGGGAATGCTGCATGACCTAAAACGGGAGCGCCCAGCGGTAGTCCTCTTTCAGGGCGCCTTTGCCACCTGGGGGAGTGTGCCAGCCTACCAGTACGCCTCGCCAATCTACGGGTTTCTGATGCAGCATTACGTTCAGCGCAAATCAAAGCGGCTAAGTGATTTCTTTTTTCGCGAAGATCTGAAAGGTTGAGAACCGTCAAGAAACGGTCAGATCAATTGTGCGGCGCAGTTCGGTACCTAGATTCTTCGTCGCAGAAGAAAGAGCGCGAGTGCATACATTACGCGGCGCAGAACCGGCACCCTTCTGAAGACATTAACTAGGCTGTTATAGACGGTGAATCCAGGGCCTGTAATGATCCTGCGGTAATATTCCTGCTCCGATTCGGCCGCCGATGTTCGGGTTCTTAAGTCTTCACAGAGTGCTTGGAGCTTGATTGTTTGGAGGGTTAGAGCCTCCAAACGCTTCTGCATAAAGCTGAGGCTGGCACCGGCGATACGGCGCGCAGCCTCCAGTTCGTCCAGATAGTCACTAGCTGGGAGTATCGGCGGGCGAAATTTCTCTGAGATTCGGGGTAGACGCTGCAGCTCCGACTGCAGTGCGGCCTGCGCAGGGCTCAACGAGTGCGTAGCAGCCGTGCAGGCATGATGACGGAGCTGCGGAGCAATGGCGCCCTCCGCAGTACCTGCGGCTGTGCGAATCGCTGTGCCATCTAGACTCAGGAATTCAGCGAGCGTTGCGGCGAGTGCATCGGCTTGTTCGAAGAGCGTATCAAAAGAAAGCACGCAGACTCTATGGCCGGCCATGTTGATAAGAGCCTGTCTATTGTAATGTTCCCAGAGCGACAATCCCATTGCGATCGGAAGGTTGTCGCGGGCCTCAAGCGAGCGCGCCACCTCGATTGGTTCGCGATAAATAAAGACTAGGTCGAAAGTCACCCCAGCGACCCTCTCCCAAAACGGCAGCAGCAAACAATTGCGGGGGTCTTTCCAGCCCCAGCGTCCAGAGCGCTTGAGCTCCGAGGTTATGATCGCACTGCCCTCTTTCTGCAGCTCTGAAATCCCGGGGTTGAGGGACGAATCCCACCAGTCTTCTTTAAGATCGGGAGGAGCGCTCCAACTTGCGCCAAGGAGCGCGAGTAGCTCGGCATTTAAGTTCGTTAACCGCTCATACTCAAAATAGCCCAGGAGATTATCAGGACTGGGCGCAATTAAGTTTTCGGAGGCGCCGAAATCGACATTCAATGCGCTCAGCAGACCCGAAACGGCAGAGGTTCCGCTGCGATGCATCCCGAGGACTGCTATAGGGCGGACAGAGGAACCTGCGATGTTCATCGTCACCAAAAAATTCAACTATTTATAGCTCTCGGATTAGCTTCTCTACAGTTGCGAACTGGTTCTCCCAGGTATAGCTCAAATTATGGCGCAAGGCTTGCGTGGTCAGCGCCTCACGCTTGCCACCGTCCCGCATTAGGTCGACCACCGTGTCGGCGATCGCGTGCGGATTTGGAGCTGCTAACACCACCTCTTTATTGGTGTAAACATGTTGGGTGTTCTCTCCCAAAATATCGACAACCGGCAATCCACAGGCGATCATTTCACGCGGCAGCAGCGAATAGTTGGTAAATGAAAACACAAGGCCAAGCGTGGCGCGGCTATAAAGCTGCGAAAGTAAATAATGATCCAGAATACCGTAGTTGGTGAAGGGAAATGGCAGATCAAGTTTGGAACAGTCCCAGCCAAACAGTCCAATCTCTACGTCGGTTAATCGTTCGTAGATAAGTTTGAGGGCCAGTGCTCCCAGCTCGAAACCGCGTCTGGGGGTCGGAGGTCTGGCGTAGTAGATGATGCTGTCGGTACGACGCGGTACGTTAGTTTTGCGGGTGTAGATGTTGTGATCGTATGCGAGCTCAAATGCTCCGGATTTCAGTCCATATTTTGTGCGCATTAGATGCGTCAGCCACTCTCCGGCCGTGATGCACTTATACCCCATGGCGTAGGTCTGTTCGGCCATCATCGCCTCGGCGCCGGAAGCAAAAAACTCCGATTCATGGTCCTGTACGAAATAGATCTTCTTTCTGGTATTTTGCACACGGTAGAGCGGGTAGGCGGTGTTCCATGAAGTCGCCATGCAGACATCCGAATCGCCGATCTCGCGCAGACCTAGAACAAGTTCTACGCCCGAACATTCGATAAAATGCTGTCTGATGCAGCGTAGTGCGTCATCGCTGCTGAGCCATTGTGACGGGGGCATAATATAGATCGTATTTCGATGTCCGCGTCGCTGCAGCGCATCGATCGTACGGAAGATCGTCATATGGCCGCCGGAGCCCACGCTGAAATCAGGGATCAGCCAGTTGATCTTGAGGGGGCCGGCAGGAAGAGCTTGTTCGGTGAAGTTAGTCTTGCCGTCGTAATCCAGTACAAAGTTATATAGGTAACGATCTTTCATATGCGGTGATGGATTAATTCGCTCAGGTTCGCGGTTAAAACCTAAGCGCAGAAAAAGAACTAATTTTCTAATGAATGCAGCCGGTCCCTGTTCGGATAGGGCGTGGAAAGCTTTCTGCGCTCCGCGAGCCGATTTCCTCAGAAATTTCCTCAGAAAATGGAGCACCAGCAAAGCCAGGGCCTTCCCGGTGCTGATGCTGGAAGCCCGCTTTTCCAGGGAAAGGTACTGCGTAAGTGCGCTCGGCAGATCTTCATGTTCGCCGCCCAGGATCGCGCCGAGGCGCCTATAAAAAGACATCCACCAAGCGTGGTGAGCCCAATACAACGCATGTGGAAGAGTGTATCTTTGCCCGTTGATATAGCGGAGCTCTGCGAACCAGCCTTTAAACGCTTGGGGCAATAGATTTCGAGGGCGCACCGGATCGACGTAATTCAAACTCTTCTTTAAGCCACGATACTCGTCAAAATAACGGCGCAGGAAATCTCCCAGGGGGTAGTCGTGAGAATGATATACAGCGCCATCTGCGGAGTAGGCTTTGTAAAAACCGCTTTTAATTACTTCTCGGCCAAAGAGCTGATCTTCGCAGTAATCGATGCGCGGATATGGATGTTCGGTCCAGTACTGCTTGTTAAGCGCGGAGTTAACGTCTGAAAAAAAAGTCAGCAATCCTTCTGGTAACCGCTTGGGATCCTTCTGTGAATGGAGTAGGAATCCTTCCTCGATTCCGAAGCCTCGAAAGTGCGATTCGATGTCTCGTTTGACGAAGGGGTTGTGAGTGGGTCTAGCGATATGCAGGCCGGTGACGGCGACCACCCGAGCGTCGCTAAGCATCGGCTTCAACATTGACGCCAGCCAACGCGGCGATGCTGGTGTCGCATCTTGAGTTAGGAAGCAAACGTACTTCCCGCGAGCCTCTCGGACAAGCAGGTTCCGCGTGTCGCCATGATTAAATTCAGCTTTAGGGATGGAGATTATGCGTGCACCATAGTTAGCGGCAACCTCCAATGATCCGTCGGTCGACCCTGAATCTACAATCAAAATTTCGAACTCAGGAACCTCAATTTGATTCCGCACCGCAGCAAGCACCTCAGCCAATAGCGGCATGCCGTTCAACACAGGAATGGCAACAGTTGCCAGCAGGTCACGGGCGGCGACGCGCGAGATGGAGGGGGCATGGTTGTAAAGGTCTGCGGTAGCGGACTGTGGCATAGCGCTGGCTAGTATACAGGAACACTGAGGGGTGACAATTTGATCTTTGGTAGTGAATTCTTGCCCTTAGCGGGGGTTTATAATAGAGTTTGCACCTTCCGGTGGAACTAATTATGGCGGCGGCTGCTTCAGGTACCTTCTTCGACTTCTTCTATCAGCTCTATGCCTATCGAGAGTATCTGCGTCAGTCGGTCAAGCGCGATCTCACCACCAAATACAAGCGCTCGGCGCTGGGGTATCTTTGGACCATGCTGCATCCGCTCGGGATGATGCTGGTCTTAACCGTCGTTCTGTCCCATATCGTCAAGCTGCAGATGCGGGATTTTGCGGTGTTCTTTCTGAGCGGTTTGATCGCTTGGAATTACTTTAACAGCACGGTCATGATGTCTCTTCATAGCATCCGTTCCAATGCCCGGTTGTTTGGGCAAATCGCGGTTCCGCGTTATATTTTTATCATTTCCATCGCGGCTTCCAATCTATTCAACTATTTTGTTGCGCTTGCGCCGTTATGTCTTGTGACGCTTTTTGTTGGACGCGATCTCCATGCTAGCGCCCTTCTGTGGCCGCTGATGGTGCTGCCATTAGTGTTTGTCACTGTCGGAGTGGCTTTGGTCTTGGCGGTGAGTAATGTCTTCTTTGAAGATACTTATCATCTGGTCGAGGTCGGCATGAATGCCCTCTATTTCCTGCTGCCGGTGCTGTACGGCCGAGATCTGCTGCCGCCATGGCTGGTGAAGTGGCTGGTTCTTAATCCGCTTTTTTGTCAGATCGAATTCGTCAGGGGCATCTTTTATGAAGGTTCGCTGCCCAGCTTGCCGGTGTATATCCTAAATCTTTCGGCCTCGGGTTTGGTGCTGATGTTTGGTCTATGGGTTTTTAGACGATCGGAAGATAAATTTCTTTATTTCGTGTAAACGATGAAGTCGCGCGCCCTCACTCAAGAAAGTGTCGATTCGATGCGCGCTGCGCCGGACAGGCTAGCGATTGAGATCAGAAACGTAACCGTAAGTTATCGCTCGTATAAGCAGCGTCCGACTTCGCTGAAGGAATCATTTTTAAAATTTCTGCGTCACGGATTTAAGCGAAGCTATGAAACTTTCGATGCCCTCAGCGACGTCACTTTGCAGGTCCCGCGCGGAACGGTCTTCGGACTGATCGGTAGTAATGGCTGCGGAAAGAGCACCTTGCTAAAGGTATTGGCCGGCGTGCTGAAGCCGTCCTCTGGAATGGTGCAAGTAAACGGGACGATTGCTTCTCTGATTGAGTTAGGCGCCGGATTCGACCCTGAATTGAACGCGATCGAGAACATTTTCTTAAATGGCGCGCTGCATAAGAAGACCAAGCGAGAAATGATGGCACGGGTCCCCCAGATTCTTAAGTTCGCGGAGCTGGAGGAGTTCGCGCATACTCCGGTCAAGTATTATTCCTCGGGCATGTATGCGCGCCTTGGATTTGCCGTAGCGGTCGACGTAGATCCCGAGATTCTCCTCGTAGACGAAATTTTAGCGGTCGGAGATGAACGTTTTCAAGCGAAATGCGAGGGGGTTTTTGAAGAGCTGATCAGGAAGGGTAAAACGATCATATTAGTCAGCCACAGTATGGATTTGATTGCCGGGAAGGCGAGCCAGGCTGCGTTGATCGAGCGTGGTCGGCTGGTGTATTCCGGTGACCCGATACGTGCTGTCGAGATGTATCGAGACGGTTCTTACAAAAGCGCGCTGAGCTAAAAACTAAATATCATTATGGGAAGCGGCGCAACTAACCCGGGACCAGTGCGAGAGGTCGAGGAGCAAATCGCGGAGACACCCTCGCGTGAACGGCAGCTTGAAGAAGAGCGTAAGCTGTTGCTCTCTCAGAAGGGCGCGCTAGAGGAACAGCTTTCTCAAATTATGAATTCGCGCAGCTGGCGAGTGCTGAGCGCAGTACGGGCTATCCTCAACGCGCTTCGCAGGGGCCGGCCCTATTTCCGTCATAAAACCTACCCGATGCAGATCGAGCTTCGCGGTGGTATGACTTCTGATAAAGACGCTCGACTGACGCTAGTCGACAGTGAAGCAGCGTTCGAGCTCCGGTCTCCGCATGGGCGGCCGTCGGGTTGGGTCAGATTTAAGCTCAAGCTCGATACCGCCGCAGAACATATGCTTTTCCTGCTGCAGCCTGCGGAAAATCAGTGTGCGCTGGGGGACATCTGGCTGTCGACTCGCTCCGGGACAGCGGATCTCGGCGTTTTTCAGCTGGGAGAGGGCGCTGAGCGGTGGCTGCTCAAGCCTACCGCCGCGGATTGTCCTTTTTCTCTTAAAGCGTTTTCAATCACGGAGATCGGCTCCGTGCAGCTGCTGGGATTGCTGGTGCTGCGGGGTTTTAAGCGCGCCGGGTACAGTCCAGCGCTGCTCTGGCCCAAAATAAAAAAGAGTTGGCTGTTATTTCGCACCGGGGGGTTGGCGGCCATCCGCGCGCGATTGTTCGCCGATTCGATGTCCAATAACTATCAGGACTGGGTGCGTCGGTTCGATCTGTTGGATGATTCTGATCGGCGCAAAATTCGAGCAGATATAGAAGGGCTGCAATGGCGCCCGAAGATCTCGGTGCTAATGCCGGTGTATAATGTCAGCGCGCGCTGGCTGGAGCTGGCGATTATGTCTGTACGTCGGCAGCTCTACCCGCATTGGGAGCTTTGCATAGCGGATGACGGCTCTTCGAACCCGGAAATATGCGCTGTACTCGAAAAACATCGCCGGGAGGACGCCCGAATTAAGGTCGTAATGCGGGGAGCCAATGGGCACATTTCAGTAGCTACCAACTCGGCGCTGCAATTGGCCACGGGAGAGTACGTCTGCTTTTTGGACCACGATGATGAACTTCGGGAGCACGCGCTGTACATGATCGCGAGGGCGCTCAATCAGAAAGCCGATTTAAAAATGCTTTATTCGGATGAGGATCACCTCACTCCAGCCGGATTACGTTATAACCCCCATTTCAAATCAGACTGGAACCCCGATCTATTACTTTCGCAGAATTATGTGTGTCATCTTTTAGCGCTGCAGAGCCAGCTGATTAAGGATTTGCAGGGGATGCGGACCGGAATAGAGGGAGCGCAGGACTGGGATCTAGTGCTGCGCGCGTCTGAACGCTTATCGCCCGAGGAGATATATCATATCCCCCACGTGCTTTATCACTGGCGGGTGATCGAAGGATCGACCGCGCAGTCCACTTCATTTAAGCCGTATGTTTTGGAAGCGCAGCAGCGGGTGGTGCGGGAGCATTTGGAACGCACCGGAATCAAGCATGCGCAGGTTCTTATCGCTCGCGAAATTTCTCAGTTAAAGGTGTTTTTTGAGCTTCCCGAGGATCCTCCGCTGGTAAGCGTGATTATCCCAACTCGTGACCAAGTAAAGCTGCTCCGGCGGACGGTTGACGGCGTGCTCAAGAACGCCTACCGGAATTTTGAGCTCTTGATTATTGATAACGGGAGCTCAGAGCGCGCCACGATTGAATACCTGGAGAGTCTTAAGTCGCTGCCGAATGTGCGGATTATACGGGATGATGGAGAATTCAACTTCTCCCGACTTAATAACGGGGCGGTCAAGCTGGCTCGGGGGGAGGTGCTGGGATTTTTGAACAATGACCTTGAGCCGGTTGGAGATGCCTGGCTCGCGGAGCTGCTGGCGACTCTGTGCCGGCCCGGGATTGGAGCGGTCGGGGCGAAGCTGCTTTTTCCTACCGGCTTGATTCAGCATGCTGGGATCATTTTAGGTATCGGGGGCGTGGCCGGGCATAACCACAAAGGCCGGGCGCGCTTTGAGACGGGGTACTGCAATCGTGCGATTCTCAGGCAAAACGTGTCTGCGGTTACCGCGGCCTGCATGCTGATAAAGCGCGATATCTTCGAGCGGGTGGGAGGGTTTGATGCCGAGAAGCTGGCCGTAGCGTTCAATGATGTCGACCTAGGATTGAAAATCAGGCAGCAAGGCTGCCTGATTTCATTTACGCCTTATGCCGAGCTTTATCATTACGAGTCGGCGAGTCGCGGACACGAGAACACCCCAACGAAGTTTATGCGTTTCGAAAAAGAGGTGCAGGTTATGCAGGAACGCTGGGGAGAGACTTTACTTAGAGATCCCTACTACAATCCGAATTTGACCTTAGAGAGCGAAGACTTCAGGCTGGCCTTTCCGAGCCGGGCAGTGCGGCCGTGGAAGGAGCAGTAGAACGATGAGCACCGTGTCGAATGCGCCAGACCTAAGCAGGGGAACCGACCCCCATCGGGTTCAGGCAATCACGGTTTTTGTGTGTGTGCTGGGAGCTCTTCTCTATTACATCTGGCAAATTCACTTCGGTTTCAATCCCCGTTCAATCTCTGACGAACATGGGTTCAGGCAAACGCAGACGGCGGTAACGGTTCAAGAGTTCGAACGGGAACACGGAGTAAGTCTGAACTATGGCACTCCGTTCTTAGGGCGCCCGTGGAGCGTGCCGTTCGAATTCCCCTTTTTTCAGGCGTTGGTCTACTTTCTGAGCTCCTCTAGCGGGCTCGATATCATCACCGCCGGGCGTTTGCTCTCTGTATCTGCATATCTGCTTTGTCTCTGGCTGCTGTTTTTAATTGCACGGCAAATTGGCGCTCCTGAAGGAGGCCCGCTAACAGCCGTGTTCGGATTGATCATCCCTTTTTACCTATTCTGGAGTCGAGCTTTCTTGATCGAGTCGACCGCGCTGGCCCTTACTTTGGCGGCGCTACTTTTTGCGCTAAGAACACTGGAGAGAGCGCCTTGGTTCGAGATTTTTGGATTGTTTGTCTGCTCTATGATCGCCGCTGCAACAAAGATTACAACGTTCTTTCCGGTTGCGGTGGGGACCGCGCTGCTCTGCAGTGTTACTATAATCCGAGAATTGAGGCGCAGCGGATGGGTAGGGGGATGTCGAAGGCTGCTTAGCAGTCTACACCTTTGGTGTATTGCTCTGGCCCTTGTATGTGGATTGGGCTGTGCCTATCTTTGGACCTCCT
The DNA here is from genome assembly GCA_019694515.1 of Oligoflexia bacterium. Classification (GTDB taxonomy): domain Bacteria; phylum Bdellovibrionota_C; class UBA2361; order UBA2361; family JBGSMV01; genus JAIBBU01. Next base: position 75,264 of record JAIBBU010000002.1, read on the forward strand.
TCGCCGATGATATTAAGGCCGCGCACCCCCTGGCAGGCTATCTAACCTCAGGCGCCCTTAAGCCCTGGATTTACGGCAGCTGGGAGCAGCGCTGGGAGGGGTGGCGTTGGGAACATCTGCTTAATCACTATCTATTCGGGCTCGGTTCGCACTCCTATTTTAGCCTCGCCTTATTGGTCTCCGCGCTCATACTGGGGTTGATCTTCTCAAAATCCCGCTACTGGGTCCTTTTTTTCGTCTTTCTGTTTCTTCTGCCCATCGGGACCTTCTTTAATCTCTATGTCGTTCATAACTATTACTCCAACGCTAACCTGCTTTTTTTGTTGATGGCGGTGGGGATCGCGCTATCGGGTTGGGGCGGGCGAGCCACGTGGTGCTGGGTGCCGAAGGTGCTAAGCGTTTTGATCATCGGATCTCTCGTGACGGGGATGGCCGATGCACATTATTCGAGGCTAATGGTGAATGAGATTCCAGCGGTCCCCTGTCTCCGGCACCTGCGTCGGGTTACCCCAAAGAATGCGCTGATCGTCGGTTTTGGCTGGGGTATCTCGCCCGAGATCGCCTTTTATTCAAACCGCCGCGCCATGCTCTTTAATGGATTTCCGCTAGAACAGTGGGATCGCGCACTCGATCTTCAAGACCCGCGAATGTCCAAGGTGGTGGTGGTGGAACCGACTGCGCACGCGGATGAGATTCAGATGGCGTTGCACACGGCCGAAAAATTGGGCTTAAGAGAGCGGCAGATTGAAGGGTGCAATTATAGATTTTTTTCAACACTGCGCGGTCACCAGTAACGCTGCCAGGCTGAGCGCGGAAAGATTCTGCCCCAAAGCCCAATTGACCCTTACTCCAGCATTGCTTATTCTTGACCCGGCTGACCGGACCGATTGGCGGACCTGGTACGGCTTAACGTTTTCGCGCTGCTGCTAAAATAAATGCGACTGTCAATCGTCATACCTTGCTACAACGAATTGCGTACGATCGAACGGATTGTGGCGGCGGTGCAGGCCGCCCCGGTGGCGTCCAAAGAGATCATTATTGTCGACGATTTTTCCACCGATGGCACACGAGATCTTTTGAAGCAGAAGATCTCCGGCATGGTTGATAAAATCGTTTATCACGAACTCAATCGCGGAAAGGGAGCCGCGCTGCGTACAGGATTCGAGCATGCCACAGGTGATGTCGTGATCGTTCAGGATGCTGATATGGAGTACGACCCGCAGGAGTATCCGCTTTTAATGGGGCCGATCGAACAGGGACGTGCAGACGTGGTATTCGGTTCGCGCTTTTCCGGTGGCGGGCCGCACCGCGTGGTGTATTTCTGGCACATGATTGGGAACAAGTTTCTAACGCTGCTCTCCAATATGTTCACCAATCTCAATCTGACGGACATGGAGACCTGTTACAAACTCTTTCGACGCGAGATCATTCAGTCGATTAAGCTTGAAGAGGATCGGTTCGGGTTCGAACCCGAGGTCACGGCCAAGGTTGCCCGCAAAGGGTGCCGCATCTTCGAAGTGGGCATCTCCTACTACGGACGGACCTATGCTGAAGGTAAGAAGATTAATTGGCGAGATGGCTTCCGCGCAATTTATGCGATTCTCAAGTACAATACCTGGGCGAAATAGGAATTAGGGAGATGGTAACTGCTCGTCCGCTGTGCATGGATCTGGACGGCACCCTGCACCGGTCCGATATGCTTTACGAGTCGGTTTGTCATCTGCTCAAAGCCAATCCTCTATACCTTTTTTGTTTCCCGCTTTGGATCTTAGGAGGGCTCGCTGCGTTTAAGCGCAAAGTGGCGGAGCGGATTGATTTCGATCCGGCTGTATTGCCGTACATTGATGAAGCCTTGAAATTTACGGCAGCTGCTAAGGCCGCGGGACGGCGGATCGTGTTGGCGACTGCGAGCGATCGTTTAATTGCTGACAAGGTGGCCCGGCATCTCGGGTGTTTTGATGAAGTTATCGCGAGTGATGGCATAACTAACTACACCGGCCGGGTGAAAGCGCAGTGCTTAGTCGAGAAATTCGGTGCGCAAGGGTTTGATTACGGCGGAGATCGAAACAAGGACCTCGAAATCTGGCCCTATGGCCATACCCCGGTTGTTGTCACCGCAAATAGGAGACTTGCCGCTCAGGTATTGAAACGCTGGCCGGAGGCGCAGATATTCCTGCAGCCCTCGGGGGTGCTGGAACAATTCGTGCGGGCGCTACGCACCCATCAATGGGTCAAGAATCTTCTGATCTTTGCACCGTTGATTATGGCACACCACTGGAGGGACAGCGCGGCCTGGCTAAGGGTGGGACTGGCGTTCAGCGCGTTTTGTCTGACTTCCTCAAGTGTTTACGTTCTGAATGATCTGCTCGACCTTGAGAGCGATCGCCATCACCGCCATAAGCGTGATCGCCCATTTGCCTCGGGACGGCTGTCAGTCTTGGTCGGCATGCTGAGCTGGCCACTTTTGCTAGCCATGGGAGTGCTTTTGGGGTCTCTGGTTAATGCTGGTTTTTTGAGCGCGCTCTTCTTTTATTGGGCGCTTACACTATGCTATTCCCTCAAGGCCAAGCAGATCATGGTTTTGGATATATGCGTGCTAGCCTCGTTGTATACGATGCGCGTGCTCGCAGGTGGGTACGCGGGCGAGGTCGTTGTTTCGGAGTGGCTGCTCGCGTTTTCGATGTTTATGTTCTTTAGTTTGGCCTGTATCAAGCGTTTTTCCGAGCTCTATAATTTGCGTAAGGACAATAAAGAACGGATTAAGGGTCGAGCGTACCGTGCTTCCGACCTTGAGCAGATCTCTCAGTTCGGATCGGCGAGCGCTTACATATCTGTTCTGGTTTTAGCCTTATATGTGAGTAGCGCCGAGATTCGCCAACTTTATAGTAATCCCCAAGTGCTTTGGCTCGTTTGCCCAGTGCTGCTCTACTGGTTGAGCCGTATTTGGTTAATTGCCCATAGAGGAGAGCTGCACGAAGATCCGATCGTATTCGCGATTTCCGACTTAGTAAGTTACATTAGCGGATTGCTCTGTCTGCTGGTTGTAATATTAGCGATCTAAAATGGATGATTACCAATCGTGGGGCCGTTACCCACAAGTCACGCAGAGTGTGTTAGGTTTCAACTGGCGTGGAGATAAGCTGCCTACCTTGAGCGGAAAGTCGATCTTGGCTCAGGGGTTCTGCCGCAGTTACGGTGACTCATGCTTAAACGAGAACAACGTGGTGCTTTCAACCCGAGCACTCGACCGTATGATCGCATTTGACCCTGCGAGCGGGGTGCTGCGATGCGAAAGCGGCGTTAGTCTGGAGCAGATTCTGAATCTAGCAGTCCCGCAGGGGTGGTTTCTGCCTGTGACTCCCGGCACCAAGTTCGTTTCTGTTGGGGGAGCAATCGCGAACGACGTGCATGGCAAGAATCATCATCGTGCGGGGACCTTCGGTCGGCATGTACGAGCATTTGAACTCTTGCGTTCCGATGGTAGCCGCAGGGTGTGTTCCGAACGGTCCGACGGAGGGCTATATGCGGCCACGATTGGCGGTTTGGGACTTACGGGGGTAATCACTTGGGCCGAAATACAATTGCGCCCGATTTTGAATCCATTCATTGAGATGGAGTCGATAAAGTTTCGTTCGCTCGAGGAGTTCTTTCAGATCTCTGCCGATTCAGATCGGAACTTTGAATACACCGTGGCCTGGCTTGATTGCGTGAGCAGCGGGAGCGCATTTGGGCGCGGGATTTTCATGCGCGGCAATCATTCGCGGAGTGAAAACGATAAGACCCGCAAGATTCCGGGACGGCAAAAGCTTGTTGTGCCGTTGGATTTTCCTGCTTGGGCCTTGAACCGGCTGAGCGTCAAAGCCTTCAATACGCTTTATTATGGAAAGCAGGTGGCTCGCGAGAAGAAGAGCTCGGTATACTATGATCCCTTTTTCTATCCTTTGGATGCTGTGTTGCAATGGAACCGCATCTACGGGAAAAACGGCCTGGTGCAGTTTCAGTGTGTCGTTCCCGTGCAGGGCGGGCACCAGGCGATTCGCGAGATTCTTGCCACGATTGTTGCTTCGGGGCAGGCCTCGTTTCTTGCGGTACTCAAGGAATTTGGCGCAATTAGTTCTCCCGGAATATTATCCTTCCCGCGGCCTGGGGTAACGCTGTGCCTCGACTTCGCAATGCGCGGGGAGCGAACTTTGGCGCTCCTTCAGCGGCTTGATCAAATGGTAGCTCAGGCGGGCGGAGCGATGTATCCCGCGAAAGACGCATTGATGCGCGCCGAAAATTTTAAATCATATTATCCGAGATGGGCCGAGTTCGCGGAGTACGTTGATTCGCAAATCTCTTCAAGTTTTTGGAGGCGTGTAAGCCGATGAAGATCGCTGTTTTTGGCGCAACCTCTGCGATAGCTCAGGCTGCGTGCCGCATCTGGGCGGGTAGGGGAGCTGAGTTTCTTCTGGCGGGTCGTAGTGCCGATCGGTTGGAAGCAGTCAAAGGTGATCTGACTGTCCACGGAGCGCAAACAGTTGTGGTGTGCTGCTGTGATTTGTCGGATACCAGCCGACATGCTGAAATCATCGAGCAGGGCGAACGTGCGATTGGACCCTTTGATTTAGTTTTGATTGCCTACGGCACACTGCCGGATCAAGCTTTGGCGGAAACGGACTTCCTGCAGGCGCAGAACGCCATCAATACGAATTTTCTGAGTGTCGTTTCGCTGCTGACCGAGTTGGCCAAGCGCATGGAGACCCGGCACAGCGGCACCCTCGCTGTAATTAGTTCGGTCGCCGGAGATCGAGGCCGACAAAGTAATTATGTCTACGGCGCCGCCAAAGGCGGTTTGTCGATCTACTTAGCAGGATTGAGAAATCGTTTGTTTCATAAGGGGGTCAAGGTGCTAACGATCAAGCCGGGCTTCGTCGACACGCCGATGACCGCGGCGATCAAGAAGGGTCCGCTCTTCGTGAAGCCAGCCGTTTTGGGTGCAGGAATTGTAAGGGCGGTCGACCGCGGTTCCGATGTCGCCTATCTTCCCTGGTTTTGGATGCCGATCATGTGGATTATAAGATCTATTCCTGAGGGAGTTTTTAAGAGGATGCGGCTTTGAAGGCAAAATGGAGTGCGGCATTATTTCTTCTGCTGGCAGGATGTGCCGCCCCGATCGACAGGCATGCTCAGAGTTTTGTTGCACCTCGCGAGTTAACGGCGATTGCGCTAGTACGTGAAGGTAATAATCTCTTTGGACAAAGCCGTTATACCGATGCAGAGCTAAAATACCGGCAAGGGTTATATCTCTATCCGCAAGCTCGCAATGTTAGGACAAATTTGGCGTACAGCCTGATCAAACAGGGGCAGTTTCAGGAGGGTATTGCGATCTATTCTGATCTCCTGAGTTCGGCCCCCGATTCATTCGAATTGCTGCTGGCACTGGCCGAGGCTTATTACACTGAGCCGGACTTCGAGAAAGCCGCCGACTACTACAAGCGGGCGCTCGCAGTGGCGGAGGAGCAGAATCAGATCCTAAACCTTGCGCGCATTCATCGCAGCTTGGCTGTGCTGAATTTCCGGCGGGGCAACGAGGAGGAGGCGCTCTGTTACTCGTATCTTGCTTATGCCGATACTCCCAATGCGCAAGAGGCGGGGCGGCATCTTAAAATGCTTCTCGCGCTAGGACAGAATAAAGCCGCAGAGAGTTTCTCAGCTCAGTTAATCGCTCCGCAGGCTCCGCAAAGTTCCGATCCCAAAGTGCTTTTCTATTCAGGAGTGGCACGTTTTGCCTTGGGACAGAACCCCGAGGCTGCGAAATTGGCGGTCTCGGCGCTTGATAATGGAGCACGAGACGCGGGAATTGAAATCATCGCGCGGCTGCTCTATCAACTAGCACTGCCCAGCGCAGCAAATTCGTCGCAAGCTGCGGCTGAAGGCGGGCAAGATCTGGGCTTAGCTCAGTCGATGCTCAATAGTGCGGCTAATCTGGGCGAGTCGCCGTTAGCGCTTTATCTGCCGGGGACCTTCCTAATGGCACTGACCGGTTACGCTTCCGTTCACCTCCCGGACGACCCAGCTTAGTTAGCGCGGCGGCTTCAGGCAGTACTCCGGCTGTAATTGAGTCCGGATTAAGCGGAGCGTCGAAAGATACGAAAGGTGCAGGGCTCTTGGGCGATGTTCAGCCGTGTAATTTCGAAGACCTTGGTATAACGCTCCTGAAGCAAAAGTTTCAATTGCTTCTCGGCGGACGAGCTGAGTTTGGAAAGTTCGGGTTTGTCGAAGGTAACAACGACCGTGGGGGGGTCGTTAGTGAGCGCGCCTAAGAATAATTTCTCATATTTGCCAAAGACATGCAGGGCCCGATCTGCTTCGGTGGTAATGGAGCGATCGGGATGGATCATGATCTGGTTACCGAAGGGATAATCCGAGTGGCGACCGAGGCGCGCCTGTAAATCCATTCGATAACCCCAGACTAACAGACGATCCTGGGTGCCAAGATTACGCTGCAAAAAACTGATGGTTTCACTGGCTCCATCATCAAAGCCTGCCTTGGGAAGCTGCGCCATGGTTTGATAGCTTTGCAGCAGCGCGATCAGCACCGGAGTTAGAAGTAATCCGGAATACACTCTGCGCCCAGCGATCGGAAGGCGGGTAAAGAAGCTGCTGGAACAAACGGCCAGGTAGGCCAAGAGCGGGTTAAAGGGGATCGTGTAGTACTGGAAATCTCGACCGCTGAAAAAAGTCGTGCCTAGAAGGACGAAGATAGCGGTGCTAAGAAGCAGCCGCTCACCCTCTGCCAACTGCATACGGTGGGTCGCTATTGCCAGGACACCGATCGCGGCAAAGGTGCTCAGAAATGGGGTCATGGTGATTAGATAGCGATGCACCCACAGCCAGCTGTGCAGCTTGGCGCTAAAACCGAGACTCGCCGACCGAAAGAAAAAGGGGAAAACCACGGTCTGTTCCCAGAATGGGAGCAGCGCATGGGTGCATGTGAGATAGATCAGCACCGCGCTGGGGGCAATTAACGCGGGGAAAATAAGCGCTCGCATCGGAGTTGCTTCGCTGTTGCGCAGCCCCGCGGAGCGTTGCCGCAAGACCCAAGTTGCGGCTGGCAGCACGAAGAGCAGCAAGGCACGCTGGTCGCACACGAACGCCATGCCACACAGGAGCGAGGCCCAGCGCAGCATCCGGCCGTTCTGCAGGGCGCGGAAGCAAAAAAACAAAATCCAGATTAGAAATGTCGCCAATTCATGCTGCGGGTAGAAAGCAAACGCCATCGGCGCGCGCGCCGTGATGTATAGCGCCGCTCCGAGCAGCGCCAGTGCGAAGGAGCAGCGCATTCGACAGAGCGCAAATACCCCGATGGCGGTCGAGACCTGAAAGATCAAGCGCGTAAGGCTGATTAGCTGCGGCCCGACACCGAACAGCTTGCCCAACGCCACAAAGGGCAGCAGGTATCCAAAGAAGTGATGGTTGTAGTCCTCGCGGTAGGGTACCACCCCGGCGAGCAGGTTTAACGTGTGCAGCAGCGTCTCGCCGTTATCGTAGTATTCGAAGGTTAGGACCCGTGACGGAGCGTCCGCCCAGAAATAAAGCAGTACGCAGCTCAAAAGGGCAAGTCTGTATTCTGGCCATCGACGGTTGGGGGGCTGGCTTGGAGTATCGGTGTTCACGGAACCGCTTAGAACGGATCGCTCTCAAGCGGGCCAAAGTCCGGAGGCGTGCCTCCGCCATCATCTTGCGCTACTTCCCCTTCGAAGAGTGAGTCAAAACGGGTGAATTCAGGCGAGAACGCCAGTCTTACGGTTCCTGTAGGTCCGGTACGCTGCTTCGAGATGATTAACTCGGCGATACCCTTGTCGGGGGAATTCTCTTTGTTGTAAACCTCGTCGCGATAAATAAACATGATGATATCCGCATCCTGCTCGATCGCACCGGATTCGCGCAGGTCCGACATCTGAGGGCGCTTATCGTTACGGGACTCGACCGATCGATTGAGCTGCGAGAGCGCGATCACCGGAACGTTGAGCTCCTTGGCCAGAGCCTTGAGCGAACGCGAGATATCCGAAATCTCCTGTTCTCGACTATGTGAGTAGGTCGGACTGCGCATCAGCTGCAGATAGTCGACTATGATCAAAGAGAGCGGGTGTTCGCGATGAAGTCGGCGCGCCTTTGCCCGAACTTCCGTAACCGTAACTGCGGGTGTGTCGTCCAGAAATATGGGAGCATTCGAGATGCGGCTGGCGGCTTCGACTAAGCGGGGGAAATCCCGATCTCCCAGATTTCCCACGCGCACCTTGCTGTTATCCACGCGGGCTTCGCCGCACAGCATACGCAGCACTAACTGCTCCTTCGACATTTCCAGGGTAAAGAAGGCTACTGCCCGGGGCGTCTCGGTGGAGGAGTGAATGGCGATATACTGTGCCATGTTGAGCGCCAGCGCCGTTTTCCCCATAGAGGGACGTGCGGCAATAATAATCAGGTCCGAGGGCTGAAAGCCGGCCGTGAATTCGTTTAGTTTATCGAATCCCGTAGGCACGCCCGTAACCATGTCCTTCTGGTTGTAGAGCTTTTCCACCAGCTTGATGGAGTCGTGAATGACATCGCTGACCCGGTGAAAAGAGGGTCGCACCCGATTCTCTGATACCCCTAGAATCTTCTGTTCGGTGGCATCCAGAAATTCTTCAACTTCCCCCTCTATGTCAAAAGCCTGCGAGATGATCATCGAAGCTTCGTGGATCACTTTACGGCGCAGCGACATCTCTTTCACAACTCGGGCGTAGTATCCGACGTTGGCAGAGCTAGGGACCGCCGAGGAGAGCCGCGCCAGATTCTCAGGGCCGCCGCACTGTTCGAGGGTGCCGGCGCTGCGAAGCTGTTGACTGAGGGTGATTACGTCGATCGGCTCGTTTCTGTCGACCAGCGCGCCCATAGCGGCGAAAATTGCAGAATGGTCTGGCCGATAAAAATCTTCAGCGGTCAGGCGCTCAAGAGCTACGTTAATGGCCTCATTATCTAAGAGTATTCCTCCCAGTACTGACTCTTCGGCCTCCAGTGAGTGCGGAGGTATGCGTGTGCCGTAAGCGGCGTCGACGGCGGGAACCTTCCTTTGCACGAACGCAGGCTTTCGAAAGGTATTCATGATCTAATCCTTCCAAATGGTCTCTGAGTCTGAAAGATCGATCCACTTGGCGGCCGACTTCAAAATGTTATCATGATTGAAGCGGCCAAAGTCTGCTGTAACTGTATCAACCCCGATCTCTCTAGCAAGTGAAATCGCATAGACTAGATCACGGCTGGGGCAAACCACGATAACCGAGCGTAAAACCTCAGTGCCTGGGGCGAGCTGTTCGGGAATGGGCTCCGGTTGAGGATTCGGTTCGGCTTCAGGAACGGGTTGTAAGCGCATGGGCCGGGCTCCGCCGGGGAGGGGCATTGCGATTCCCGGGCCGCTAGGGGGCTTAGCCATGGGCTCCTCTAATGCCGGCGCAGGAAAGGCCGAGTGACCCATAGCGAATGCCGCGATATCCGCGGACATCTCGGAGTCGATGCTAACCTGGCGGGAGACTCCTTTGGGGGGCAGGCGCTTCACAAAAACCGATAAGCCTGCGCGCGAGACAGCATCAAGAAAGGCTCGATGTCTGGAGTCGTCCTCGTAGGGAATCAGGGTATAGTAGCGAGCGACTAGGGGGGTCGTGCCGGCTGAAACGCCGCGTATTAGCGCTGAGAGATCGACGCGCCGGTTAAGGCGCCTGGTTGCTCGGTCCAGTCCAGTGCCATCGATAAAAATACCGACCAGACGTTTTTGGCGTCGCTTTACGATGACTTTAGACTCTTCTTCCCGCGGCACTTCAATTTTTCCAGTCAAGCACTTGGATCTAGCGTTAAAGCTATTTCCGTAAGTAATTCTGAGCCGTGAGGATAATATTAGGGCGGCGGTTAGTCAAAGCCGCCGTGATTTAATACGGAATTAAAGCGTTCCAGCGCTGGGGATCGCGGGGGGGGGCAGCCCATTCCGCCAATGCTGGAGGGGCGAAGGTTACTTGACCTCGATCGGGGCGCCAACAGGCAGGCGGTAGTAAATTCTGGAAAGGTCTTCCTCGCTCATGCGGACACCGCCGATTTCGTCGAGCCAGATCGGCCCGCTATGAATGGGGGTGTCCTTATCAATATAGAGCACAAAATCGCCCAACGCCCCACGGCGGAATCTTTGACGATCTCCTTTCGCGGGGACTGCGAGGTGGCGCTGCTCGAAATAGCTATCGGGTGCATACCACAGCGCGTTTCTCTGCTTGTGGAGAAGATGATAGGTCGTGGGCTTTATCTTCTGAATCCCTTCACCCTGCATCGCATTGATCATGGTTTCACCGTCCATGAGAGCGATATTCCCCGTTGCGCTCTGAATTGAAAGCCAAACTCCCGTATGCGCAGCGCTAACAGGCAAGAAGGCCAGTACGCTTTCAGGAGCAACCTCGGAAACAGGCGGGACCGACCGTGCGATTACGATTACGCCATCCTTCATTAAGGCCGACTTTGCCGGAGCAATGCCGGGATGCGGGGCGCAGGCTCCTAACGCTAAAACAAAAAACATCGCCCAAGCTGTTCTTAGTGTGTTCATAAGGGCGCTCCTGAAAATGCAATATCTCTATATAGTTAAATAGCCGGTTGGGGAAAAGCCCGCAAGATCTAACTATCTAGCGGCTAACCTCGATCTGGGGTTATTTTTAGGCTGCGCTTGTCTTCTGTCGCTAATTTAGGGAAGGATACCAGCCTCTGTCTTTCAAGTTGGGACAAGGTTGCTGATGTATTCGTTAAGCATTGATTTGAAGCTAATGCCGTTGTGGCGAGTCCTGATATTACTTCCCCTGCTATTACTAAGCAGCTGTGTCTACAGGCCGCTATTTTCATTCGGCGGCCCATCGCACCAGGTGGATATCAAAACCCAGGTGGCCCAGGCGCGAGCCGAACATCCTGAACTCCTCCCCCCGCCATCCGTGACGGCGGTAAAACTGCCTGCGCCGAGGTTGGAGATGACCCCGGAGGTAAAACGAGAGTTGGTGAACATGGACCGCGGCCAGCTCGTCCCAGCCTCGCTTGAACGAGGAGCTGATCATCTGCCTATCATGCAGGAAATCTTGCTGGATGAAGGAATTCCGGTAGAGCTGGCTAATCTGGCCTTGATTGAAAGTGGTTTTAACTCCGAAGCTCGGAGTCATGCCGGAGCTGTTGGTCTATGGCAGCTGATGGCGCCCACTGCCAAGCTGTATGGGCTCAAAGTGAATCTATTCGAGGATCAGCGAAAGGATCCGATCCTTTCAACTTTGGCTGCGGCGCGGCATCTTCGGGACCTCTATCAAAATTACAATGATTGGAACCTGGTGTTGGCTGCTTACAATGCCGGGAGCGGCACTCTTAATCGGGCCATTTCAACCTCCGGTAGCAGCGATTACTGGGCTCTAGCTCGGACTGGAAGACTTAACACTGAGACGGCACGCTTTGTGCCGCGCTTCATCGCGAGCTGTTTGCTATCGAAAGATGGAGACACTCGAATACTAACTGCCAGCGCTGCTGATCGCCGCAATTCCATCGGGTAGTCTAAGGTGACTGCGCCAAACACGCTGCGAGTTGGTCACGGGATCGATATCCACGCCTACATCAAGGGTAGAAAGCTGCTGCTTGGTGGCATCCAGATTCCTTACGACCGTGGACTGGACGGCCATAGCGACGCCGATTGTTTGCTGCACGCTGTGATTGATGCCCTGCTGGGAGCGAGCGGCGGATCCGATATTGGGGTGCGATTTCCTAACAATCAATCCCAATGGAAGGATGCCGAGAGTACGAAGTTGCTTGCGCTGGTTTGGGCTGAGTTGAGCACAGCAGGCTGGGAATTTATTAACATGGACGCAAGTATCTTGGCGCAGGAGCCCAAGTTGCAGCCCTTCATACCCGCGATGCGCTCGAAGATTGCCGCAATATTGAATTGTGACGTTGGGCGCATCGCGATCAAAGCAACCACGACCGAAGGCTTGGGATATGTAGGGCGAGGCGAGGGCGTCGAGGCGCATTGTGTGGTCTTGCTTTCTAAAGCGACGGGGGCATGAGGAACTTTTTGATCGAAGTTAAGGGATTGCGGCAGTCGACCAGGCTGGGCTGGAGCGTCGAGGAAAGATCCGCACCGCAAGAGATCGGAATTGACCTCGAAGTCGCCGTAGCAGTAGGAGAGGGGGTTTCCCAAGATCAGACCGAGACAACCGTGGACTATCGCCTGATCGTTGCCGCGATTAAACGCTTATGTGCGGAGCAGGAATGGAAGATGCTCGAAAAGATGTGCATGGATGTGGCCTGGGAAGTGAAATCTCTCGCGCCTCAGGTCCAGGCGGTAAAGGTTCAGATCAGCAAGAATGTCTTTAGCGAAGTGGAACGGTTGAGTGTCGCTTATCATTTAAAATGAAATGCCGCGGCGAGCGCGTACAAGTCTGAACGAGAGCCAACTGGCAAAGATTGCCATTGCCAATCCGGCATAACCATCGACCGCGTAGTGCCATTGCAGGAATACCGAGCCGAACCAAATCGCCAGAAAATAGATCGCTCCGAAAAACCCTGCCACCGAAGATAGGGCGCAAAGAAAAATGAAAATCATTGCAACCGCAGCTACATGTAAGCTTGGCATGGCGGCGATGCCATAGAAATAGTTAGGCAAGCGGTGATTTAAGATCAGGTCGAAGCGTGCCTTCCAAAGATCCTCCTGGTAAATTTTGGCGTTCCAGATGCGTGCCGCCTGATACTGCTCTTCATAGCTCGGTGGGATATCGGTGGTAACCGGGAATTGGAATACATGCTGCTGAAGTTCGGGCGGAACAGAGTGCTGGCCTAGGATGGCATAGCAGGGGCCATCGGTGGGTGCCACTAGGTAGGCCAAACCGCCGATCGACCAGAGCAGCGCGTAGGCAAAAAAGTAACGCTCCGTCAGCAAGCGACCTTTCAGCTCCAGCAAGAATAACACGCTGACCAGCACTTTGAAGTCAAAATACTTGATGTACAGCCAGTCCACCAGCAGCGCGAGCTCGCCGTTAGATCCGAATGTCTGCATCAGCCAAATATTGGGCTGAACTCCGAAGTGCAGTTTTCGATCAAGATTCCAGAAGAAGAGATCGTGATTAGATGGATTTATGAACAGCACCACATGCTTGAGGTGTAAAAAAAAGTAAATTACACCCAGGATCGAGAAGCCGCGGCGAAAGTTTCGCAGATACCAGTCCAGAGTTAGGTAGGGACTGCAGATCTCCAAAATCTGAGACTGCGAGCGGGGCCAGCCGCCTGCTGCATGTCTAAAGCGCAGCAACTTACCAAGGGTGATCGCCGCCCCCAGGATGCCAGCGGCCAAAACCAGCTTGCAGAGATCGAGAAGAAAAAAAGTGGCTAGAGTCCAAGAGAGCGGGAGGGGGCTGTGAGTGTATAAGATCGTGCATACCGTCAGCGCGAAAACTGCGAAGACCGCTTCGTAAGGGGTGGGACGGAGGTCAAGGCGCAGCAGCTCCTTATAGCATCGGATTTTTGAGCTCGCTTGCGGCATATCTTCTAAGGCAGAATTCTACCCAGGAAGTATAGATTCTCGTCGCGCAGAGGCTCAAGCCGGGAATTTATGAACTCCTGCCAGACGGCAAATTGAGCGGCGTCCAGGGATTGCGAGAAAACCCGTTGCGTCAGCGCTTTGTTGATCAGCACGTATTTGGTGGTCTGGTTATTGAAGAACTCAGCCAAGGCCTTTGCGGGGTCAGCTTCCTTGAGCGATTCCAATACGGGAGTGGCGGAAAAATAGCTTCCTCTGACTCCCGGTTCGTAGAGGTAATAGCGATTTCCAGTAAGTAATAAATAGATATTTTCGTTAACGGGAACGTTGCTATTCGCGAATTTTATCATCTCATATTCTGGAATATGTCTCTGCAAATATGCATCGCGCGATAATCTTCCGCGCAGATAATCATATCCCCCCGAGCGCGTGAAAGAATCGTGGAGATAATAAAAGGCGAAAGCCACATTCAGCAGCAGGCAGCTGTTGTAGATTACCAGGCTTTTGAGACGCACTCGTCCAAGCACAATTCCGCTAAGCAAGCACAGCAGTAGGATCACAGGGGTCTGATAGCGAATCAGCGCGTGGAATAGGACGAGCGAAAGAAGAAAGTAACTTACGCTAAAAAATAGGGTAAAGCGCAGGAAGCGCTGCTCCTTGATCCGGCCGACTGCCCATACCCCAATCAGCAGCAGCGGTGTTAGGACTCCGTCAAATTGGGCCGGGTTGCCATCCTCACCAGTAAAAAAAACTCTTAACGGAATAAGAGCAATCTCTAACCATGACTCGCCGTAGATATGCAGTCGATGGACGAGCGGAGCTGCGCCCATGAATGCAACGTTCGCCCCGTGTCCACCGAAAACGCCCTGCAAGAATGGGAAAAATGGATTGCCAGTCCAGACCATGTTTTGAAGCGGCCAGCCGCTGAATACTAGCGCCGCGATCGAAGCAGCTAATAGCGTTTGTTGAAAGGCCCGACGTGCCGGGAGACCATAATCAGAAAGCAGCACCGGCATGAGGCCAAGGAAGATCGCTACCGCCAGGACGCTGTTGTATTTGGTGGCAAGCATTAGTCCTAAGAATGTGCCCGCGCTGAGAAGATCGGAGCGCCGCTGTTCGGAAGCAAAGCGCACGGTGCAATAAAAAGCTCCGCAAAACCAAGTCGCCATACTAAGATCGGCCATCGGTTCGGATGCCAATCTGAGAAATAACGGAGTGCTGCAGATCAGCACCCCCGCAGCAAGGCGCGCCGGTCTTTCAAGCCCCTGCTCGGCAAGCAGCGTCAAAATCAGTGCGGCACCGATCGGCAGATAAAGGAGGTGATAGAGCGGGCAAAGAAAATCGACGCCGAGCTTCAGGAATCCCGCGTAGGCGAAGCTATCTAGTAACGGAAAATAGGACCACTCATTCCACGGCAGTTCGATAATCCGACCGGCGCGCAGCCATAATTTGGGAACCTCTAAATGATAGATCAACGCATCACGGGCCGTAATCGGAAGCCAGCCCTGCAGCGCAGCAACCCCCAGGAGAAAAATGGCGCCGCAGCCGGCCAAAGCATGCAGAAAGCGGCCCTTTAGCAGTTCCTGTTTTAGAACTCCAAAGGCGCGCACTTCGCAAAAAGACAGAATCAGCAAGTGGATGGCCCAAAAGAGGAGATAGAGCGGGGTGCCGAGCGCAGCCGCACCCAATGGGAAAAGGAGCAGTAATGAGATGCCGCTGAGGAGCAGGAGTTCAATTAAACTAAGATTAAAAAATCTGGCCATTTGTGCTTAGATCAGATGAGTTGCGCCGGGCTCAAGCACTACGGCTTGAACCCCCTGGGCGGCGCAAAATTTCTTAAACTCCTCGGCGGTCCCTGTAAGCAACTCGAATGTATTGAAGTGGATCGGAATGGCAATCTTGCAACCGACTAGCTTAGCCGCCAACGCGGCCTCCGCTGGCCCCATGGTAAACCGGTCTCCGATCGGCAGCAGCGCCAGCTGCGGTTGGTAAAGCTCCCCAATCAGGCGCATGTCGCCAAAGAGCGCAGTGTCTCCAGCGTGGTAGACCGACAGTCCAGCGCTCCGCAGCACCACCCCGCAGGGTTCGCCCGCATAGCGCGGTCCTTGTGGAGTGTCGTATGAGCTGGAGTGAAAGGCATGCGTTAAAGTGAGCTGAACGTCGTTCACCGAGACTGTGCCGCCCTTGTTCATCGGAATGACCTGCGATTGGGGAACGCCTTCGGCCATCATCAACATGGCAAGCTCCCAGGTGGCGGCGATCGATGACCCCAGCCGCTTAGCTAGCGCGGCTGCCTCGCTAGCATGATCCGCGTGTCCATGGGTTAGTACGATTAAATCTATGCGTGGCGGCATCTTGAGGTTGGCGGGGCAGGATGGGTTTTCCTGGAGCCAGGGGTCGATTGCAATAACGGAATTTTGAATTTCAAGAAAGCAGGCTGAGTGCCCAGCGAAGGTCAATTTTAAGGTTGTCATAACGAGGACTCCGGAAAGCTTTAGGATGGTAGGCTAACCGAATAAGATATTTAGGGCGATTCCCCCTTCTGCGGGCCCGCCTTATTTCGTGGTATTTGCAGGGCCTGTGGATAACTTGACTAACTTTCTAACTGCGTTTACCTTTTAATACTCGGATGTTTGGTACTGAAGTCCATTGGGGCCCTTCGCCCCGGAGTTAGAAGTAACCTTACCGAATATAGATCAGCCTGTTCCGTCTCATGTTTACGTGATCGGCGGCTTGCTTTATTTGAGGCTCTTTTAAAATTTATTGAGGGTAGATTTACTGGAATCGGCTTCCTAGAAAGCGCATAAGAGTGCGCTTTCCAGGGACATGCCGGTTCTTACGGTTATTTTGATTTTTGCCAAATGGGTAGCACCGCGGGGTGAGACCAACCTGGGGGTTCCGGTTTTGATGATTGTTAAAGTCGTCTAAACCGGGACCCTCAAGGATGAGAAACCCCCATATCACTTCTGTGAGCTGTTCGTGCTTGCCTAGTAATGCCTCCAAGACTGACCGTCTAAGGTCAAGAAATTCCCCATGCATCATGCACTGCATCGTTTCAGGGGGAAATTTAGACCGGGAGAGCTAACTTGGGTAACACGGCAGTTTGCGGAGGGTCCCGAACTTATCTTCTGCGAATCTAGTTGACTTGCATCACCTCGACACTGTTTCAGGGTGGCAATTGGCTGACTTCGCTCCAGTCGATTGGTTACGAGGTGGTGCCCCCCCAGTGGGTCGCGTGTCGGTGGATACTGGAACACATCAGGGTACGAGCTCCGAAATCCAGCCCGTCGCACGCGACCCCTTTGAAAAGGCTAACTTATACGTGATTCTGCGAAGCGCCAGGCTCAGATTTAGCACCTCGCTATGCATCGAAAGCTTGGCGTTGCTGAACACGATAAGGTGGCCCTCTTTGTTACCCCCTCTTCTTCAGGTGGTTCTCATGGTCCGCCGATGACCGGGAGATCGTTCCCACGGAAGGGCTTGCGAGACACGGAATGTCGGGGGGGTACACTATTTTCGGGACGATCGGCTACGACTCCTGCCGATCGTCCCTCAGGGCACGAAGGAGTCATTTTAGGTATCAGAATTGGCATGTCCCAAACCTTATTGTTGGCATCTTCAGCTGACGCTGAAGATCGCGAATGTAAACTCACTCGTCACTAATCCAAAATATTAGAGCAGACGCGTTGGCATCTTCAGCTGACGCTGAAGATCGCGAATGTAAACTCACTCGTCACTAATCCAAAATATTAGAGCGGACGCGTTGGCATCTTCAGCTGACGCTGAAGATCGCGAATGTAATGCAGTTCGCTTTCAATCTAATATATCTGAGCGGGCATTGGTGGATCTTAGAGTAACGCTTGGATTGCGTGGGGATGTGAACCATTCGCATTAAGGCAGAAGAAATCCGCGCCGCTCGGCTTCCTCTTTGGCAACGGAAGAAAACTTAACATTGCCGTCGCTAAGCTCGATATTGCCGGCCGCGAGATTATTCACAACCCAAGGGTAAAGCTGGTGCTCCAGTGCTAACACCCGCGCGCCAAGCTCCGCCGCTGACTCTCCCGTTCGCACATCGAGGCCGGCTTGCGCAACAATCAAGCCCGTATCGACTCCCCGATCTACTAAATGAACGGTACATCCATGTCGCTGGACACTGCCTGCAACAGCCCGTTCATGCGTGTCTAAGCCTGGGAAATTCGGCAGCAACGACGGATGGATATTAAGGATGCGATTTGGAAATTGCTCGATGGTCTCTTGATCGACGATTAACATGAATCCCGCGAGGCAGACAAAACGCGGGTTCTCCTGGATTAAGCGCGAGCGGATCGCTGCTTTGAGCTCGCCCACGGATTTATAATTGTCACGGCGGAATGCCTCGAAGCCGATCTTATGAGCTTCTGCGTAAGTTTTTCCGGGAGCTTCGGGATTATTACTCAGTACCAGCGAAATCTCGTAGTTAGCCGCGTTCTCAATTAGGCTTTTTAAGTTTGAGCCTCGACCTGAGATTAGTACCGCCACCCGGCAACTCTTTCTCATTGAAGTGCCTCTGGGGGTATGAGAGAATTAGAGCAAGGTTTTAAAGAAGGGATATTCATGAGCCGCCTGTTATTCGCGATTCTAATACCAACCGTTTTTCTAACGCCAGCAAAGTTCGCGCGCGCTGATGCCGGATCGAATCCGGACACCTTCCGGGTTGAAACGAGCTCCGAGCGCGCACCTAACCCCAGCGCCGATGCTTCGTATGATAAGAGGCTTCCTCCGGTTTATCCGGGAGAGGAGGTGGCGGATGGGAAGAAGAAGATCAAGGTATGGTCTACGGCCGGCTCTGTTGCGGGAGGCGCTCCCAGCTCTGCAGGCAGTCCACCGCAAGTCCCGGTGCCGGGCGCGGTAGGAGTCATTGTTGACCGCCGGGACGGTGAACGTGCTCCGCGAGATCACGATTAATCCTACGGCGCAACGGCCTAGCTCTCCAGCCAGCTTAGGTACTTGGGGGTAACATACTCCGGAGAGAGCGCGAGGAATTCCGGATTCTCGTAAGGATGTAGCTCGAGAATGCGCGCTTCTAATGCCGTGGTTTTAGCTTTCGTCGTCTTAATCACCATCAGGCACTCGGACTCAGTCTCCACGCTACCCTTCCAGCGATAAATTGAGACGATCCCAGGCAGAATATTAACACAGGCCGCCAGGCCATTTTGGACTAGCTCTTGGGCAATCTCGCGGGCCTTGGTCTCGTTAGGGCAGGTTACTAGGGCGAGTCTGGCATTCATATTCCTGGTATATTACTATATTGAGGCGCGAAGTTTTAGTCTGTTATCTCAACCGCCGGAGCTTCTATGAAAAATGTGACTCTTTTCTTGGTTTTTCTTTGCACTCTTACTTTACTTTGCACTGGGGCGGTGTGGGCTGCCAATCCTGATGATAACGGCGCTATCAGCAAGGATAAGCAGCTACCGAAAAGTGGGTCGCTTTCAAGCTCCGGCGATATGACGGCAGGGGGCAGCGCCAAAGTTGGGCTGCCGTGGGGATCGGATACCTTCTCTGGTGCCAATGCTCCGATCGGGGGCTCGGTTTTTCGCACTTCGCCTCGAGAATGGACGATGAAGTTGGCAAACAATTCTAAGGACACCTATTCAGCCAGCGTCGCCGTCTATCAGTATGATAAGAATCAACGCAAGATTAAGACCGATAATTTTTCGTATACATTAAAGCCGGGCCAAACAACGCAGCGTGCAATTGGCTCAGCAATTAGCTCGACTGTGGCGGACCTTAGTCTGCTTTCCTGGAAGAAGATCGGCGGTAAGACCGAAAAGACCCCGGCGGCGGCGGATAGCGCAGCGCCGACCGAAGGCTCCGAGGATCACGAGGGCAGTCGTCAGGAGTAATCTATGCGGGTTAGCGAATGAGCGGTAAGCGCAAAGCCCGCAACTCACCAGAGAAGAGAAGCAGCCGGGGGCGTAGCCGCGACGCTTACGACCGGGAATTTTTGCTTGAGCAGGAAACCCATCTCATCGCGCCAACTCACCGCGGCTCAGATTTAGTGTTCAATTTGGTTTACCCCAATACCTATTGGATCGCGATGTCCAATCTCGGATTCCAAGCGGTCTACGCCATTTTAGGTCAGCAGGCCGGAGTCAGTATCGAGCGCGGTTTTCTACCCAATGCCGACCAGGAAGACGCCGCGACGGTCAAACCTTGGAGAACATTCGAAACTGAGCGGGAGCTAGCCGACTGTGACGTGTTGGGCTTTAGCATGTCGTTCGAGACGGACTATCCGCATCTATTCAGGATTTTGGCAAATCAGCGACTTCTCGAAGCTGATCCGGCAGTTCGTGAGGAGCGCGCTGACTGGCAGAAATTCGGCAGTCCGTTGCTGATTGCGGGGGGCACTGCGGTTACATTGAATCCGGAGCCCTTGGCCGACTACCTTGATGTGATTGTGCTGGGCGAGGCTGAAGAGCTGCTGACTGAATTCGTTGGTGTGTGCAAGCAGGCCGTTAAAAGCGGTACTCCAAGACTGGAGTTGCTGCGACAGCTGGCGCAGATCGAGGGTATCTATGTGCCGAGATTCCATCGAGCCACGTATTTTGAAAGCGGAGCAGTGCGCGATTTCTCGATCGACGCTCCGATTGGTCGTCCCCAACGTCGCATCGTGAAAGACATCTCCAAGTTCCCCACCTATTCGAGGATTCTGACCTCTGAAACCGAATTTAGCTCCATGTTTCTTACCGAGACCGGACGCGGGTGTGAGGTCGGATGCCGCTTTTGCGTGGCGGGCTATATCTACCGTCCGGTGCGGAAGCGTTCTGAGTCCGTTTTGGCAGAAACGGTACAGGTCGGGCTGGAAAATTCAAAGGCAATTGGTTTTGTTGGCGCGGCGGTCTCTTCGCATCGTGCGATCTCGGAACTTACAAGATCTGTGGCGCGGGCAGGGGCCCGGGCTTCGCTGAGCTCGATTATGTCGCAAAAGGTCTCTGACGAACTGGCCTCGAGTATCTCCGAGAGCGAATACCGCACCGTAGCTCTCGCTCCCGAGGCCGGTAGCGAACGGCTGCGTTTCGCTGTGGGGAAGCGGGTTAAGAACGAGCAGGTGGTAGCTGCGGCAGAACGGCTGGCTAAGAACGGGATTCGGGGCTTTAAATTATACTTTATAGTGGGCCTCCCGACCGAGACAGCGGCTGATGTGGAAGCGATTGCGCTTCTGGCGCAGCAGGTCCGGAGCGCTGTAATTGCGGCTGCGCGCGAATACGGCAAGCATGTTTGGATCAATCTGTCAGTGAATCCTTTTATCCCGAAGGCCTGCACTCCCTTCCAGTGGGAGCCCATGCTGGGTCGCGAGGAGTTGGAAGCGAAGATTGAGTTGGTGCGTTCCGGGATACGGGGACTGTCCAATTTAGAGCTAAAGTTCGAGCCTCCCAAAGAGAGTTATTTTCAAGCGCTGCTTTCGCGCGGCGACCGTCGGGTGGGCCGGTTGCTTGAGTATATCGAGCGTCGTAACTTAGATTGGAAATGGCTGGTTAAGAACAGCGGCCGGGAAATTATTCCGGGAGTTCCGGCGATTGACTTTTATGTCTCGCGGCGCATACCCTTCGATGAAATTCTACCCTGGGATATGGTAGATTCACGGATTGAGAAGTCGCTTTTGATGCGTGAGGCATTGCGGGCGCATGGTGTGGAGGCGGGGCCCGCCCCCAGCGAAGTTGAGATGCCACTTGAGGCCGCCCTTTAAGGATTGAGTATGAAGCACATTGTTCCGGTCATTAGCGGAAAGGGTGGAGTAGGAAAATCTACTGTGGCGGTTAATCTGGCGGTCGCATTAGCACAAACCGGCGCGAAAGTAGCGCTGATTGATAGTGATTTCTACGGACCGAGTGTGCCGACCCTGCTGGGTGGAGGCGAGATCAAGGTCGACCATGAAGAGCGCCTGATTCCTCCGGTCAAGTTCGGGATTAAGTATATCTCCCTCGGATTTTTCCTGCAGAACCCCGACGATGCCGTAATCTGGCGCGGGCCAATGTTCAACAAGGCATTGGCGCAGCTGTTCCAGGATGTCAGCTGGGGCGAGGTTGATTATTGCATCGTTGATATGCCGCCTGGGACGGGCGATGCACAGCTTTCATTGGCGCAGATGCTGAAGCTGGCTGGGGCAGTCGTGGTTACTACTCCCCAAGAAGTTGCTTTGGCGGATGTACGAAAGGCGATTAACATGCTCGGCAAAGTTAATGTCGAGGTGCTGGGGATTGTTGAAAACATGTCGGGGTTCGTTGCTCCTGATGGTCAGCGTCACAATATTTTCGGTGAAGGTGGAGGCCGTCGTCTGGCCGAAATGTTCAAGGTACCGCTCCTAGCGCAGATCGCAATTGATCCAGCGATTCGTGAGGGCGGGGACAGCGGCAAACCTATCGTCTCAGAAGGGGATAGCGAGGCTGCCCGCGCCTTTAAAGCGCTTGCATTGCAAATCATTGAAATTCTTGATAAGAAGCAACACGCTGCTGAGCCACTAAGAGTCGTTAATTAGAATTCGGTTAAGTAAGGAGCCCCAGGTGTTTTATTTTTTGCTGATATTGCAAGCCGTACTGTGTGTGATGTTAATCGGAATAGTACTTCTGCAGCAGGGTAAAGGCGCTGATATGGGCGCTGCTTTTGGTGGCGGCTCTAATACTCTCTTCGGGGCGGCAGGTGCCGGCAATATGATCTCCAAGATTACGACTGGAATCTGCGTAGCATTCATGATCACGTCGGTACTGCTCGTGCGCGCCTATCAAGAGCGCGGTTTCGTACGGGCTGATGGGCAGTCTGATCCACTGGCCGGTTCGGTGATGCAAAACGTTGCGGCCAAAATGGCTGAGGACGAGAAGCCGCAGGCCGCAGCGCAGGCATCCAGCGTGGCTGCAGCAGCTTCTTCGATTTCAGCAGCGGCCCCGGCCGAGGCTGCCTCGCAGCCCGCTAAATAGCCAGGCTGGTTTTGCTTTTGATGGCGCGGCCTTCAATAGCAAAACTTGCCCAGGTGGTGGAATGGTAGACACGCCAGTTTGAGGGGCTGGTGGCAGAAATGCCGTGGAGGTTCAAGTCCTCTCTTGGGCACCAGTAAGATTTAGCTGCGCACGATCTCGCAGCGCGGTAACCTTAGCAGAACGGTACCTTTAACAGAACAGTACCTCGCGAATTGCTTATGGAGTGCGGCCGATCTGCCTGATCCGGACCGGGCGGCACAGCAGCGAACTATCTACTTGTAGCCCTCAGGCATCTGTTTAAATTCTTTGATCATCCGCAAGGGAATCGTAATCCGAGCGCCGGGATTAAGAGCGGTGCCAACTGGAATAGCATTTGCCTGAGCTAGACTGGCGGCATTGTTGGGCCCCCCGCTATACCAGCGCGAAATAAGCTCCAAGGTCTCATCCGAAGATCTAACGGTATGCACTACATCCCCATTCGATGTGCGTTCCGCAAAGCCTTTAGCCATTTGAATCGCCTGCTGATCGGAGTTCAATGGACGGAAGTCGCGTGGATTGATCTCGCTTACTCCACCTTCGCCGTTTGATTGATAAATTACCTTCTTCTTAGGTTTGGGGGCGGGTTTCGGCGTGGGTATGGGAGGAGGAAGCGCGGCAATTACACGATCTGAGGGTTCATCGTGCTGAAAGCGAAAGCGATGCTCCTTTCCGCGCAGTACGAAGACCGGTTCTCCCACCATGGAATTCTCCATGCGCAGTAGATTTTTGAAATCCTTGCGGTCGATCTGGTAGGGACCGCGGGTAACCCACTGTCGGCTGTTAATATCCTTTCCAACGATCATCAGATCGGCAGCGTAAACCTCCTTGTCCTTGGGGTAGTACAACAGGATGCGGCTTGGGCTGTCGCCCTTCTCGAGTAGCTCCATGGCGGTTGGTGCACCGCGGCCCTTCATAAAATTATAGAGATAGGTACTCCGTTCCATCTCCTGACTAAGAAATAAATTGGAGCCGAGATAAGGGTTGGTGGTACTGAGCGCCAGCTGACCTTGGTTAGCTAGCGATGGGAAGGTGTTGACCTGGGGTGCAGAACAGCCGCTCGCAAGGAAAAGACCGGCGCTGAGAAGGCTGCTGAGGACCAAACCGACAGATCTCGTTCTAAGGGGCTTTTCCATGCTTTGATCATAAGATCGGCGCTTAAAGGCGGTCAATTGGGGTTCTCTGTCAGAGCTGCAATTTACTAAAGCGGTTTCAGGGTTTATGATCGGAAAGCATGCGTATTGCAGCCCTAGAGTCATTTCTAACCGAACTAGTCTGTCATTTTGGACTGCAGGATCACCTCGTCGGAGTCTCTGCCGACTCGGATTTTCCCGAGGCGATTAGCGCGTTGCCGCGCGTTACTGCCGCCGAGTCTGGGTCTGGCATGATAAACGGGCTAGCCAGCGCGGCAGTCGATCCGGCGAGCATTAAGAATGTTGGGGCAGACATTTTGCTTGGAGGCATTCCTGGCAAAGATGAGGATGGCACCCGCCTGAAGCGGGCCCGTGAGGTGGTGCGGAGCACCTTTGGCGAGGGAGTAAAATTTTCCTCCTATTGGCCCCGAACACTGGAACAGGTGAGTGAGTGTTTTGAAAAAGTGGGGCGCGAGCTCGGGGCGGCCGATCGCGGCGTGGCGCTTAGTCACAATTTCAAGGCGCAAGCCATGGATTGGTGCGATAATTTTTATGAGCGCATGAAGAACAAGCGCGTCTCCTTTATCTCTGCGCTTGAACCGCTTTCGCTGGCACGTGGCTGGGTACCCGATATGATTCACATGTGCTCGGCTCACAGTCATAGTCAGAGTGGAGGCGAGGTCGATGAGCATACCGACTGGGAGTCGCTCAAGCGCTTTCGTCCGGATGTAATGATCTTCGGGCTGCGAGGGGTCGATCTCCATGGATCGGCGCAATCGCTCAAGCGCTTAGAGCGACTGGACGGTTGGGACGACATTCCCGCGGTCAAACGGGGCGAAGTTGTCTTTGTGGAGGGCCGTGGGCACTTTCACCGGCCTGGCCCACGCTTGCTTGATTCGATGGGAATTTTAGTCTCGGCGATCGCCGGATTGGACAGCGGTTACATTACGCCGCGCGAATCTTTCTACCGGCTGCGCTGGGTAGAGTTGCAGCGGCATCGCTTTAGCTGAGGAGTTTTATGGAGCCGGAGATAGTTGTATGCGGCCAGGGGAGTGAGCAGATCGCTGAGTCGTGTCGCCAGGAATTACAGCAGCTTCTGAACGCCGGAAAACTTTCTGAGTCGGAGATCGGACGCGTCGCAAAGCTGGATTTTTCGATGCGCGGCCGTGAGCTCAGGCTGGACGACGCCAGTTTGGATAAGCTGCGGCGTCTCTGTCAGCTCTGGGATGTCGATATTCGCGTAAGGCAAATTTCGAGCCACCGTCCCTTGATCGGTCCGCTAATTGTGGCAGTGAAGCGCGTTCTGCATCCGTTGTTGCGCGCCCTTTTGAAGGACGCGCTCTCACAGCAGCGTGACTTTAATGCCGTTACGATTGCCCTGATGTATGACTTACTGGCGCCCAAGAAGCCGACTGATTAACTCCGGCCTTTAAATCTTGCGAGCTTCTAACCAGCTGAAATATTGGTGTTTTTTTGCGTGAAGCAATAGTCTCTAAATCCTTGATAAGAGGTAAATAGATAGACACAGCATGATTGCGTGCTGGTTTTATGGGACGGGCCGAGCTATCGGCTCTTGGAATGAGGTTGACAGGGGGTTATGTCAGTGGCTCGTAAACGAAGTGGTTCTGAGTGGCGATCGGTATTCCCGAGACCCGCTGCTAGCGCAGCCGGCGACAATACGGTCGTAGATTTCTCCAAACGTTACCGCCGTAGAAAGGGCAGCTCCGGTGCGCTTAATCCCTGGAAGGCCGATGGTTGGAGCATTAACCCGCAAAGTTTTTCTGTGGTTTCAAGTCCTTCTCTCCAGCAAAACACATTTCCCTCTGCTCACAGCTACGGCGGTCAAGAGCGCGGCTTCTCCCGAGGGCTCTCAGTGTTTAAGCTTGGGGCGATCTTCTTCGGGATACTAAGCATTTTTCTCTTCGGAACGCTGGTGAGCTTGCTGCTGCGCTAGTTCTAATCCGGTCCCGCTGAAATAATCTGGAAACTTCCTAGTTTGTGCGCCGAACAGAGCTTGTCGGAATTGCGGGCGCCTGTTCCGCCGTTAGGTCGGGACCGTAGGTTAAGGACCCATACTCCATCGTGCTGGCACCCGCGATTTCGATCTTTCTCTTTCGGAGCAATAGATGAAGGTGGACCTTGGTAAGGCGCAGTTTCGACCCGTGCGTATCGAGCGCGGCGGAGGTGCGGCTGTATCCTTCGGGGATGTCCTAAGCGGCACAGTGAAAAAGATTTCAAGCGACGGAAGAGCGCTCTCGGAGCGGCTGGAGTCCGTTAGCCGAGAACTCAGTGGTCCCAACTCAGAACGTTTGATCGAGCTTCTAAAGCTGCAGTTTAGAATTGGCCAATATGGGTTGGGGCTAGAGCTACTCTCGAAAGTTGGAGAGAGTGCCAACTCGTCAATACGGCGCTTGGAGCAGGGACATTGATCAATGCAAGCTGAGTTGACCCGTGCTTACGAGATTAAACGGTATCAGGAATCCATTCGCCTGAATCGTCAGCGTGCCGTATCCGTCCAAATAAAGAGCGATTTGGAGCGGAGTTCCAAGCAGTTAAGCGCGCAGCGGGCGGCTGTAAAAAGATCGGCGCAGCAGGCGGCTGCGGGGATTCTGGCAGCTCCCCACGAAGGGCCGGTCTGGCTCCGGCATGTTTTGGCAACCAAGCAGTCGGAAGGTCGGATGAATTCCGAGACAATCTCGTTGGCGCGGGCCAGCACTGACTCCAACAGTCAAATTAAGCGGATCGAAAGACGTTGCGAACTGCTGACAGGGTATATCGACAGCCACAAGTCAAGGGTCGGCCGTAGCGAGACTTACAAACTTGATCAAGAGGTGGTTGAAGATCGGCTCGCAGCAGAGCTGCACCCCAAGGACCAGGGCTGGATAAAGCTCGAAACCGAAGCGCCGCTGCAGGTCAGCGCTTCGGATCGACCCGACGGTCAGAGGACGTCGCCCCCCGTAATAGATTCGGCGCAGCGGGTACTGTCTGGGGAGTCTTCACCTCCACGCCCCGCTAGCAGCGCCTCGATCGGGCAGCGGGAATGCGGTAGCAAGATGCGCTCAATCCGGGATCTGCCACTACCGCAAAGTGAATTGCTGTCGTTCCGGAGCTGGGTGGGATTATTAGGGAGCGCGGTGGAGCTCGGATTGAAAACCCGTGCCGGTCATGAGTTCGACGTTCGGATTGAGCGCCGCCTGAACGGTACGGTTCAGACCCGTATTGAGACGCATACAGGTCGTGCGATGCAGCGCCTGTGGACAGGAAGGGAGCGGCTGATTAGAGCCCTGGAGGGCGCCGGAATAGCGCATGGAGGGCTCCGTTTTTGCGGATTGCGAGCGGATGAACAGCTTTAACCCGCTGGTACTGGTTGGAGTGTCGGTGGCATTGGCATTGCTGCCGGTGCTCGTGGGGGTGGGCACCTGCTACCTCAAGCTCAATATCGTGCTGGGGATGTTACGCAATGGTTTGGGTACCCAGAGTGTGCCTGGGAATATGCTGTGTGCGGTGCTGGCTCTAGCTCTGACGGCGGCATTAATGGGGCCGGTGGTGAAGCAGGGCGCGCGCGAGTTGGAGGCACATGGCGATCTCAAGACCTTGGAAAAAGGAGACTTCTCTGTGCTGCGGCATGCGGCCGAGCCTTGGCGCCAGTTCATGCTGCGGCATGTTGGAGCATCCGAATTACAATTTGCTGCTGAGTTAAATTCAGAAGCCGCTGCGGAAGAACGCAGCTTCTTTTCAGTCTTGTTGGCATTCACACTTAGCGAGCTGAAGGAATCGTTTGCGATGGGATTAGCGCTGCTGTTGCCTTTTCTGGTGATTGATTTGGTGGTTTCGAACATCCTCGCGGGCCTTGGAATGTTCATGATGAGTCCCGTGATGATCTCCGTTCCGCTGAAACTGCTGCTGTTTGTCTCTGCAGACGGATGGTTGTTGCTGAGCAAGGCCTTGGTTAGCTCCTACGGAGTGGAGCTTAGAACGTGATCTCAGAGCTCTTAGTCAAAGCGCTAGAAACAGCACTCTTGGTTTCAGCACTGCCGCTGGGCAGCGGTTGTTTAGCTGCTCAGCTGGTAGCGCTGATTCAATCTATTTTTCAGATTCAGGAGCAGACCCTTGGCTATGTGGTTAAGTTTGCTGTGATGTCAGCTGTGATTGTGATCTTCTCCAACTATCTGCTTGGTCTCGTGGCCGAACTCTTTGAGGACGCGCTAAAGGTTATGCTGCTGATTGGAAAAGGGGCGCCATCCTGGTGATTGAGTTCGAGCAGTCTCAGCCGCTGGTGGCCCTGTTGGAGCGGACTCTGCACTCGCCCTATATTTGCGGAGTGTCGCTGTTGTTAATGCGGTGTTTCGGAGCGTTGCTTTATCTGCCGTTTGAAGGGTGGCTTGTGGGGGCACTGAATCGACTTGTTATTGCCGCGGTCATGGCGTTTTCTATTTACAATCCCTCCGACGCGCAACCTCAGATCTCCGGATTGCGGATGCTTGAGGAACTCATAATCGGCAGCGTTGCTGGAATGCCGCTATTCCTAGTAATGGAGGTTTTTGGAATGTGCGGAGCGCTCTTCGATCTCATGCGCGGGCAGTCGATTGCCGGCTCCTACGCGCCGCAAGTCTCCGAGGCGGGCTCAAGTATGGAGGCGCTAACCCGGAGATTAATATTGAGCTGTCTGTGCATGAGCGGTGCGCTCGAGAACTTAATCGGTTCCCTTCAGCGTTCGCAGCAGATTTTTCCACTGGGAGTTTTACCCGAGAGCTTTTTCAGCACGGCCCTGATCGGCCAATGCTCAACATTGCTGAGTAACGGACTTGTATGGTTCTTGCCGGTGGTCTTGCTCTTTCTCTCCCTTGAAATCGCGCTAGGTATTGGAACGAGATTTTTACCCGGTCTGACCTTCAACGCGGAGGGGCTTTTGATCAAGACAGTCGTAGGCACGCTGGCGCTGCTGAGCCTTTGGGCGGCGGGCTCGAAGGCTGGGATAGCTCAGTTGGCCCAAATCAGCTGGATCTCCGGATGAGCCTGGAGCGGCGGCACCCCGCCACCGAGCAGCGGCGGAAGCAGGCTTACCGGGAGGGCCGTCACGGGAACAGCTCATTTCCTCCCCAACTAATAGCAATCACAGTTAGTTTCCTGATGGTTGTGGTGACCGCTCAACATTCTTTGGTAAGCTTTAAAATGCTGTTAGAATATAGTCTGTCTGAGGGGTTAGCCGACTGGAGCTCCCTTTGGCAGAACTTCGCATGTCTGACTGTCCTGACCACGGTGTTGATGCTGGCACCCGCGGGGGTAGCGGCTCTTGTACATGAGGCAGGCCGCGCACGTGGACGCGTAGGCTTTCGAATTCGACGGCCGCTCATGCGTGGCGTGACTACCATCGGGGAGGGAGCGCGCGCAAGCTTGCACAGCGGTGTGCGGTTGATGGTTCTTGCTGGAGTGATTGGGCTCCTTGCTCGACAGTGCATTGCGTACCCGCTGCGAGTTTTGATTGGTAGCGCTGCTTGGCAAGATCTGGCTCTCAATATTACAGCGGTAGTGTGGTTGGAGGCGCTGGTAGTTGTATTGCTTGACCAATTGTTTAAACGACGGGCCTTTCTGAATTCTTTACGAATGAGTGACCACGAGCTTAAGCAGGAGCAACGGGAAAATGAGGGCGACCCGCAGCAACGCGCCTTGCGCAGGGCGCAGCACGAGGCTCTTTTAATGCAGGACGTAGTCAGCCGGGTGAAAAGATCTAAGGTGATCATCGTCGAACGAATCAATAGACCGCAGCGCCACAAATTGGAGGCTGTCACGTAATGAGTGCAAAGCTTTCATCTCAGGCGATGCAGGAGCTTCGAGAGCAGCTCGCCGGTACCCGCACCCGTGAGGCCATGCTCGGAACTTTGGCGAGGTTCCTCTTCGAGCGCACTGGGGCGGATCGGATTTCAATCGTACTTGCGGAGCGCGGGAACGAAGAATCTCCGTTAGTGCGCTGGTCGGAGGGGGAAGCGCTGCCGCTGGAGGCGAAACCCCGCATGGAGGGAGTCTTCTCCGTAAAGGCTAATAATTTGATGGCGGGAGGGAAGGCTCAGTTTACCCCAATCGTGATCGATGACCTTTCGCGCGCGTTAATCGATCCGGCGGTCACGAGAGTTCTGGGGGAGTGCGGGGTGAGATCCTTCGCCCTGATCCCGCTGTATCTGCTGAATCAACTCAGCGGCTGGACGGAACTGCACTTTACCCGCGGCTATCACCACTTTCGACGTGAGGATCTGATCCTGGTTGAACGTGCGCTCGACCAACTTTCGATCGCTCTTGCGCGCCTCTATTCTGAGCCGGCACAACCGGCCCCGAGCGCCGCTCTAGGCGACTGGGGTCCGGTTTTGGAGCAGAGTAGTTTGATCTTCGCCCGGACCGACGCGCGTTTTAATCCATTGGTCGTGACGGGCGATACCCTGCGGCTTTTCGGCATCGAGGCGCAGCAACTGATCGGCTCGAACGAAGTGTGGAGCCAGTTCGTACAAGCTGACGATCTCAAACGTCTGGCGGTTGAAATTCGCGGTATGGGCGCGCATCCTCGGGAAATTTCGCGCGAATTGCGGACGATTAACCGCGCGACTGGAGAGCAGCGCTGGATCTCTGTGCGCGCCATTCCGCGAAGTGCGCCGGATGGTACGCTTGCCGGGTGGGACGGCGTCGGCATCGAGGTGACTGCCAAGAAGCTGATGGAGGAGGAATTGTCGGTGCAAAGCAGCCGCGTCGAAGCGCTGTATGAAGTGTCGCGTTCCTTGCCGTTCAATGTCGATCCCGCGCTGGTGGCGTTGCGGGGTTTGAAAGCCCTGCTGCGCGCTACAAATTCCGACAGCGGCTTCGCCTGTTTCTATGATGCGGGGAGCGGTAATCTCGAGTTGGTCGCGACAGAAGGGCTGTCTTCGGCATATCTGCGACAGGCGCCCGAGGTGATTAACGGGCGCAGTTTGGTGCGTCACGCGGTCGAAAGCAGCCGCGGAATTATTCTAGATAATATTCAACGCGACCATCGGGCGGCCGTAGATTTAGCCCGCTCCGAAGGGTTGAAATCAGCGATTATTATGCCCCTGGTTTTCGAGCAGGAGGTGCTCGGCGCGCTTGGTCTCTTTTGTAAGCGCGCCAGCCGCTACCGCAAAGCGGATTTCGATCTGGTGGAAGCCGCATGTCGGCAGGTGGCGTTGGCATCGCGCCAAGCTGACACGTATGCGGCTGAGAAACGCCAGGCCAACTCGCTGGCCGCGCTTTACCGATTGACGCACCAACTCTCACGCTTCCTAACCCCGCGCGAGATCGTCGAACATGCATTTCCCATTATTCAACAGGAGTTCGCATTCAAGCGCATGTGGCTGGGCGTTTTGAATGAACAGGGAACGCATCTCGTGGGGCAGGGAGGCGTGGGACCCGGAGTGCGCGGACGGCTCCTAAGCATGCAGATTGAGCTAGACCTGCGTCACGATTTTTTAGATGAAGCACTGCGGAATCGCAAACCGGTAATCGTAAAGGCGGGGCAGGGTATGGAGTGTTCGGGCCTGAACCGGATCATGCAGCGTTTAAAACCAGGCACCTTTATTGTCGTACCCTTGGTGTCCTTGGGGCAGGTGGTTGGGGTGCTGATTGTCGAGCCTGCGACACCCAAGCGCTTCTTTGCGCAGAAGAAGCTGCCCCTCTTGACCAGCATGGCTAGCGAGATCGGGTCGGTCATATTGGCCCGGCGCTTTGAATCAAAGATGGCCGATGCCGCCAAGATGAAGATGGCCTCGCTTTTAGCGTCCGGAGTAGCACATAATTTTAACAATCTACTGCAGGCCGTGATGGGGCAAGCCTCACTGATTGAAATGCAGTCCCCTCCCGGCAGCTTACTAAGTTCGGCGGGCCGCACGATCATTGATGCGGCGGGCAAGGGTGCGGCGCTAATTAAACAGCTGCTAAGCTTTACGATGCAGGGCAGCCATGATCGCCGCCCGATTGGACCGCATGAACTTTTCGGGGAATCGCGCGAATTCTACGAGTCCGTGCTTGGTGCTGGGATTAAGCTAGAGATCGATCTGCAGGAAAATTCGCCCCAAATCATGGGGGACTATTCGCAGATTCAACAGGTCATCACTAATTTACTGGTCAATGCTAAGGAAGCGGTTGGCGCGCGGGACAACGGCTTAGTGCGCATTGTGACCCGGCGTGTGCGCGTGCAGTCAGGCGAGGTCGACCCTGAATTGGCGCCCGGGCAGTACTTAAGGATCGATATCGAAGACAACGGAGTTGGAATGGATGCCGAAAAGGTCGCACGTTGCTTCGAGCCCTTTTACACCACCAAGAATGTGGACTCCTCCACGGGCTTGGGATTCGAGGGATCGGGCTTGGGACTGTCCTCGGCCTATTCCGTAGTTAAGACCCACGACGGGGTAATAACCGTCCGCAGCACGCCGGGCGCGGGCAGTGTCTTCAGTGTCTATTTGCCCGCGCATGCTCAACGCCAGCGTAGCAGCATGGAGAAGCAGGTTGGTTCCGCGGGGGACCCTTCCCAGGCCATGGTGATCGATCCTGCCCGCTCTATCACCGTGCAGGTGAGCACCACCTTAGGGGCGCTGGGCATTGATTTGGCCCACTTTGAGAGCAGCGAGCGCGCCTTGGAGTATTTGCGGGCGCACCGGGGCGTGATTCGGCTGGTAGTGATCGATGTCGATCATTCAGGGTACAACGTCCCAAGCTTTATTCGATTGCTGCACCATGAAAGTCGAACCGTAAAGGTAATCGTGGCCTGCGCCGACAGCAAGCGCTGGGGATTGTCCTTAAACGGATTGGAGAACGTCTTTGTGGTTGAAAAGCCACTTGGCGCACGAAATCTGCGCCCGCTGCTCGAGAAGCTCGAGCTCTTGGGCGGGCTGCGTGCTCAGGTGCTAGTGGCAAGAGCCGATCCGGCGGCGCCGGGAGCTAACAGTCTCCCGAGCGAAGAGCAGACTCACGATGTGCTAGACCCTGTTCGGCATGACAAACGCTCATAAATTAGCGGTGGGCCTTAGCTACGGCGGCTGTGCAGCTCCGAGCCTCAGCTGCCGCGGAGAATTTTTGGCAGCCGATGAGATCGTCCGGTTAGCCCGGCGCTTCGGAGTAAGCGTGGTTGAGCACCCCGAATTAGCCCGTGCTCTTGATCCGCTCGAATTGGACCAAGAGATTCCAAGAGAACTCTTTGAAGCCGTGGCGGTGCTGCTGGCCGAGCTTGGTAAGCTTTAGCGGGTACTTAAGAACAGTTCGGGCGCGAGCTCGAAGGGCGCTTCCTGAATGCCTCGGCGCTTGGGGGCAAATCAGAACGCTGCTATATACTCCGGATGGCCGAGCCGGCTGGTGTACATCCCTAAAAAATATCCTCAGTTGTGTTTATAGCTGAGCTTGAGTATTTTCCAACTAACAATGGCGAGATACCTAAAACTTGAAGAGCTCAGAAGCGAGGGACCGATTGAAGTAGGACAGCTTCAGTCGGGGGATGTAATTGTCGGCCGTGAGCCAGACAATAATGGTGTGGCTCTCAGCAGCCGGGCGGTCTCTCGTAATCACGGTGTTTTTACCAAGGTGCGCAATCACTGGATGTATCGGGATCTAGGGTCGACCAACGGCAGCTGGATCAACGGTGTGCAATGCAAACCCAACCAGTGGCGCTTAGTACGAGCCGGGAACGTGATGCAGTTTGCGGACCTGTTGGTGCGGATTGGCAGCGGGGGCGATGCGATGAATCGGAACCAGCCCGCGCCGGGCATCAGCAGTATCGGCGGCCGTTCGCTTTTGGTGTTCTCGGCGGAGGACTTTGTCGACGAGTTTCTTATTCCGGAATATGGACGGGCGCTGGTGATTGGAGGCTCGCAGGCCGATTTGGCGCTGGAGGGCGACATTTTTGAACAGGCCTCGCTGGTGATTGAGAGGCGCGGGGATAAAATTTGTGCCTTCTCTCTAGTGAAAGAGGTCGAGTGGCTGCTGAACGACGAAGTTCGGCGCACCACCAGCGACATTTCGGATGGCGATATTATCCAGCTCGGAAATTACACCGTGCTTCTAAACGATCCTTCCCATGGCTCGGCCGATTTTACTCCGCAAAAAGTTGGCGGAGCCAGAGAATGGGGAGCTTCTGATGCCCCCAGTAGCGGACGAATGCACACCAAGGCGCTGGGAGGATTCGGTCAGGCACCCTTAGAGTCGCAGGCTGGAGTGGATGAAACCATGGCTCTCGATCCTTCCGAGATGGAATCTAAAATGACCGGCGCCGATATGCATCCGTCGATGCGCTATAATATTGGCACCTTCGGGGGTGGCTCGGGGGCCGGAGGACTGGAAGACCGGCTAATTCTGGCGATTGGGTTGATTTTGTTCTTCGTTGTGGCCGGACTCGCGCTTTGGTGGATGATTGGATAGGCGCCGTGTTAGGTAGTTGAGCTCGGCGACGCTTCCTTCTCCGCTTCCTTTTTAATCGCTGGGAGTTTGACCCGCACCCTGAACTCCTGTTCCGACGGACTCTTGAACTCAATTGCGCTGCGGTACTTTTGCGCGATCTTTTGAGCTGCAATTAACCCAAAGCCCAGCTTGCTGTGGCTAGGTTCGCTGGGATCCTCATCGAATTTACCCGCCAATAGACGGCTCAGCCGAGGATTGGGAAGGAACGGCAGCCCGCGCTTCGAAATGCAGCTAATTTCGATCGCGGCACTGTTTCCGGGAGAATCGCTCTTGCCCTTGATGCGAATCTCGCCGTGGCCGCCAATGAATTCCGAGGCGTAGAGGAGCATCTGTCCCAGCAGCTGGATCAGGTCGGTGCTAGTAACCGCCAGATCTAAATTCTCTTCGACATCGACGCGCAGGCTTATCCCAGAGCTTAACAGCAGATCTACGAATTCCAGCAGCCGGGTCAAGCAGAGATTGAGCCGACTCTTCTTCGGAAGGCCTTCCAGAAACTCCTGCGAACAATTGAGAACCGAAGACCCGCTTCCAAGGTACGCGGATTCAATCAGCCGAATGCATGCGGCTGTAGTCATCAAACCAACAGAGCGCGTGCGCTGGCCCAGGAGCAGCGAGTGGTGCAACTGCGAGAGCTGCGCGGTCTCATGCAGTATGAGAGCGATGTACTTTATCCGCCCATGCTTATCGATTAACTCCACGATTTCAGGGGCAAAGCGGCAAACCAAGCCGTCCGGGCGTGTAACGGCCAAGTTGGCGGGCAGCTTTGCGGGTTCGACGCCCAAGGCATTCTTGGGCGTGGGCCTTGAAGGACGATGGTTGACGATCAGCTCCTCGAAGTTTTCCTTGATCCAGAGCGCGTCCTGCGAACCATTTTGCTGCTCGAGGCCGAGCAGTGTCAAAGCGGCATTGTTTATAAACTCAAGGTCGAGCCGCTCCGAAAACACAATCATCGGACTAGGGGCAAGATTCAGTATATCTAGAGCTTCGCCTTTCGAGCTAATCTTGACCGATAGGGACTGAATTGTTTCGGCGAAAGCACGGCGCTGACGCGTCATCGAGCCGATATGCAGATAAAGCAGATCTGCATCGAATGGTTGCAGTAGTACAACGTCCGCTCCCATTTCGAAAAACGATTGGAGGATCGGTTTGTCGGTGGTTTGCGCTAAGCCAATGATGGGGGTGTTAGTGAGGACGCTATTGGATTTCAACTGCAAACAGGCGCCCACCCCGCTGGACCCATCGCGCAGCCGCAGCGGCACGACGACGCAGTCCAGTTCGGCCTGCTCGGAAACCGGCCAAGCCAAAAGTTCCGCCAAATTCACGACCGGACGCAATTCATAATCATGGCGGCTAAAGAGCGGCATGATCACACCACTACCGGCATCATCCGGAGAAATTAGCGCAATGGTAGGCGCTTTTGACATGCGCAGGTTTGCGTTTGGCGCTTTAGTTAATGTAATCTAGTGCGAGTTTAGGCCTTTGTATAATTTCGTCAGATTGCCCCGCAAGCTTAATTTTATTCATTCTGCTCGCATTTATGCTGTGTTTGGTTACTGGAGCTGCTGGATTCATCGGATCAACACTTTGTGAGCGCCTGCTGCGCGACGGGCACACTGTGCGTGCGATTGACTCATTCGTAGAGTACTACCCGCGCGCCTTAAAGGAGCAGAACCTGAGCTTGGCGCTAAAACAGCCCGGCTTCCAGTTTTTGGAGGGGGATTTAGCAGCCAGCAATTTAAAGGACCTACTGAAGGACGTAGAGGTTGTCTTTCATCAGGCGGCCCAAGCGGGAGTGCGCGCAAGTTGGGGGCGTTATTTCCAAAGTTACACGCATAACAATATCACCGCGACCCAGGCGCTGCTTGAGGGGTGTCAGGGGCTAAAGCATCTGCGCAAGTTTATATTTGCCTCCAGCTCTTCGGTCTATGGCAACGCCGAAACCGCGCCGACTTCCGAGCGCGTGATTCCTGCCCCGGTCTCACCCTATGGCGTTACTAAGCTTGCTAGTGAACACATGGTGACCTTGTATGCTAAAGAGGCCGCGGTGCCCACAGTAGCGCTTCGATACTTCACCGTGTTCGGACCGCGTCAGCGTCCCGACATGGCATTTAATAGATTCATTCGCTCGGCGTTGCAGCGCGAGGCGATCGTGGTTTACGGCGATGGGACCCAAAGCCGAGATTTCACCTACATCGACGATATTATCGAAGCCAATCTGTTGGCTGCCGAGAAGGGAGCGCCCGGGGAAGTTTTTAACGTCGGTGGCGGCCCGCACGCCTCAGTCAATGAAGTTTTGAAGATTTTGGATGCCGAATTAGGCCAGCTGGATGTCAAATATGAAGAGCGTCAGCGCGGTGATGCACGGCATACCTATGCTGATATTTCACTCGCCAAACACAAGCTCGGCTTTACCCCAAAGACCACCTTGGCCGATGGGCTGCGGGCCGAGATTGCCTGGCTCAAGTCCTCTCTAGGTGCATGAAGATTCTGCTGGTTCAAACTAGCTTTCTCGGCGATACGGTGCTCTCCACTCCGGTAATTGGTGCGCTAGATTTGCTTTTCCCTTCGGCAGAGATCTGGTGTCTGACCACTCCCGGAGGTAAGGAGCTTCTGCGAAATGATCCGCGGCTCAGCGGAATATTAGTGTACGACAAGCGCGGCATTGATCGAGGCTGGAACGGCATGCGGCGCATGGCTCAGCAACTCGCGGCTCTGAAGTTTGATCGCGTTTATTCGCTCCATCGCTCCGCCCGTACGGCGCTGATGTTGTTTTTATCGCGGCTGCCCATGCGCATCGGCTTCCGCGAAGCTAAGCTGTCTTTCTTGTACCATCGCCGCGTCGGGCGTGCTCGTGAAGCACATGATGTGCTGCGTAATCTTAGTCTGCTAAAGCCAGAGCTGCCTCCGGAAGCGCAATTTTCGACAGCGCTGCGATTGCATCTCCCTTCAATAGAGCAAACCAGCGCAAGGCTGCGCGATTTGCTCACCGGACCAGCCTATGTCCTGCTGGTCCCCGCCAGTGTCTGGCGTACGAAGATGTGGCATTGGGAGCGTTACCGCGAGCTTGCTCAGAGCCTAATAGCGGCTGGCGAAAAAGTGGTGCTGGCGGGTTCTCCTGCCGAGGTCGGGGTCTGCGCCAAGATTGCTAAGGGGTTGGCGCTAACCGATTTATCCGGCCATAGCAGCATTTCAGATCTGATGGCATTGGTGGGGCACTCGCGGCTGCTAATTTGTAATGATAGTCTGGCATTGCACCTTGGTTCCGCCTTCAAGGTGCCCTGCATTGCGGTGTTTTGTTCGACTGTTCCTGAGTTTGGTTTCGGGCCTTGGGAGAACCGAGCGGAAGTGCTGGGAGTGACAGGATTGGAGTGTCGGCCATGCGGACGTCATGGTCATAAAACCTGTCCCACGGGAACAGAACGCTGCATGCGGGAGATTTCTTCGCAGCAGGTGTATCAATCTGTTTTGAGAGTTTTACAGGCGCATGAGTGAGATCGCACGAGATATTAATGGGCGCGGCTATCGAGTCGATATCCAGCCGGCATTTGGACATGTCAGCGCTCAAGATTTGATTAGTTTAGTGACTAGGCCGGCGGAGGCTAAGGCCGCCCGATTAGGCGGGCGCGGCGGAGTTTCCTATGCGCAGCTTCCGGGCGCAGGTGCGGTGGTAATTAAACAATACAGGCGCGGCGGAGTTTTCGGCATTTTTGTGCGCGAGGTGTATTGGAGGGTGGGCGCGCTGCGTTCTGAGCATGAGTGCCGGATGTTGGAGGTGGTGCGCTCGCTGGGGGTGTCTGCGCCTGAGGCTGTCGCGGTGATTAGTCGCGGGGGCAGATTTTATCGTACCTGGCTGATCACGCGTGAAGTAGGGGAGCGCCTGACCTTAGCCGAGCTGGCATTGGCCGATGAGGATCGCGCACGTAGTATCATCCCAGCGTTGGTAGCGCAGATGAATCTGTTGATCGACAATCAGATCTTTCATGTCGACCTGCATCCAGGAAATGTGCTGGTGGGACCCGGGGCCAGCGTACATCTAGTCGATTTCGATAAGGCTGGGGAGTTTTCCGGAAGTCGCGAGGATCTGCGCGACAAATATGTTTTTCGTTGGCGGCGCGCAGTGATTAAACATCGTCTTCCTGAAGTATTATCGGAGCTTGTGTGTCTGGGGCTTAGACATAAGCCGGCGGAAGCGGCGCGCAGACCGGCCGAAGCATGAGAGGTTAAATGGGCGCGCTCAAGCCGAATGCCTCAATTTTGATAGTCCTGATGGGATCGCTTGGCGATGTTGCGCGCGGTTTGCATCTCGCGCGTTCGATCAAGACACAGCTTCCAGAGAGTAAGATCACTTGGCTGGTCGAGCCAGCCAGCGCCGAGTTGGTGAAGGTGCACCCAAGTATCGATCGCATCATTGTATTCGAAAGGCGCTTAAGCTGGGGGGCCCTGCGCGCCGTCATCTCCGAGCTGCGCCGTGACAAATTCGATTTGGTGTTAGATCTGCAGCGGCATTTCAAGAGTGGTTGTTTCAGTTTGCTTTCGGGCGCTCCGCAACGCTTGGGATTTAACCGGCGGGATGCCAAAGAATTCAATTGGGTTTTCAATAATCAGCATATCCCGGCCTATGGAGACGCACTTAGCAAGCTTGAGCACTATCTGAAGTTTGCGCACCATTTGGGATTGTCGGAGCAAGATTTTGGTTCAGGACTAGAGCAGCTCGATCTAGCGGAACGATTAAAAAAGCTTTCGATCGAACCAGGCAGTCCATATCTTTTCATCGTTTTGGGTTCAGCCTGGGAATCGAAGGATTGGTTGCCGTCCGGGTATACGGCGCTGCTTGACAGGCTCTGTGCCAGTCTGCGCTATCCGCTGTTTCTAGTTGGAGGCCCGGGACATCGAAATCTGGGAGCAGAGCTGCAGCAGCGCAGCGGCAGCGACCTGGTCAGAAGTATTGCGGGCGAAACCAGCCTGCTCGATCTGATCGCGCTGATTAGGTATGCCCGAGCTGGCGTGGGTCCAGACTCTGGTCCGGGCCATTTGGCGTCGGCGCTGCGGGTGCCCTATGTTTCGCTTTTCGGTGCGACATCTCCCGCCCGTACTGCGCCTTGGGGGCAGGCAAATTTGGTGGTGCGCTCCAGTATCGGATGTTCACCTTGTGGTTTCAGAAAGTGTCCTGGTCTAAACCGGCTCTGTATGCGCTTAATAAGCGCCGAAAGCGTAATGCTCAAGATCGCGGAGGCCCTGGATCAGGGCCCGATCGGCCATTCTCAAGGTCAGTTGTAGAGCGGCGACGCTTTTACTATTCTCAAGCCCATAGTTCTGCTTAACTTTGAGGAGCGCGTGCTGAGCCGCAAAGCCGACCTGATTAAAATTCTAAATAAGATACGCGGACTTCCAATATTGGTGGTCGGGGATCTGATGCTCGATCGCTATATTTGGGGAGCGGTGGAGCGCATCTCTCCCGAGGCGCCGGTACCGGTGGTAAGAGTAAACCGGGTTGAAGATCGGCTTGGAGGAGCTGGAAATGTGGCCCGTAATTTAGCGCGGCTTGGTGCGCAGGTGCACGTGGCGGGATTAGTGGGTGCCGACGAAGAGGGGCTGACGCTTCTGAAGATTGCTGAACGCGACGGTATGAATACCAGGGCTATTTTGCGGGATCGCTCTACCCCAACGACTCTGAAGACGCGGGTAATTGCACATGCGCAGCAGGTGGTGCGAATCGACCGTGAGGAAATTGGAAATTCTGCCAAACGCATGCAGCGTGAGCTGGTAAAACTGGTTAGAGCCGCCCTTCCGAAGATGCGGGCGCTGATTGTTTCTGACTATGGCAAGGGAGCGATCGGTCAGGAGCTCATGCTTTTTTTAGCTGAGGCTAAAGAGCGGGGGCAATTGGGCATGAGGGCCCGGCCATATCTGCTCGATCCCAATCCGGTCAACTACGAGATCTATCGGGAAGTGGGGGTCGTTAAACCGAACCGTAAGGAGGCCGAAGAAGCGTCCGGAATTAAGATTACAGACCGCGCCACCGCGCTCAAGGCCGCACGCAGGTTAATCGAGAATTGGCAGGCCGAAATGGTGCTCTTAACGCTGGGTGAGCGCGGCCTGATGATCGCGCCTCGCGGCAAGCGCGTCGAGCCAATCTATCTGGACACGGTGGCGCAAGAGGTGCACGACGTGAGTGGTGCGGGCGATACCGTGACCGCGCTTTTTGCTGCGGCTCTTTCGGCTGGCGCAACACCCGCGCAGGCTGGCGATCTGGCCAATATTGGAGCCGGAATTGTGGTCTCGGAGGTCGGTACCGTGGCAATCGATCCCAAGAAGTTAATCAGCGAGATCGAAAGATTGAGTGCCGGGAGAGGTTCCAAGTGACTGCTAAAGCGGAGATGAAGCTCGTCAGTATGACTGGAATGGGGATCGCTAGCGCTGCCCTGCCGCAGGTGTCCGTTTCGGTTCAGGTTAAATCCGTAAATAGCCGCCACCTGGATCTGATCGTGAAGCTGCCAGCGGAGTATGGCTTGTTTGAGCCAGAGCTGCGGGATGTGGCGAGTGGCGCGCTAAAAAGGGGGCGTGTCGAAATTTTAGTGGAGCGAACTCCCTTGAGCGGCGAGGCAGTTCAGTTGCGGGCAAACAGTGCTTTGTTGCAGGCCTACATGGACCTTTACCGGCAGTTGGCCGGTGAGGCTCTGGGGAAGAAGGGGGATTGGGAGGGCCACTTTTTGCGGGAGCTGCTGTTGCGGAGGGATTTGGTGGAGCAGGGCGGACCGGCGGTAGACCCGGTTTCTGAGCGCTCGCTGGTGATCAACGCACTCCGTAAGGCCGTGGATGCGCTCTTGGTGATGCGTGCAAACGAGGGTGCCCGGTTATTGAATGATATATCGATGCGATTGCAGGGGCTCGAGCAGATCCTGGATAAACTCCGCCAGGAATCGGCCAGTGCGCCGGAGAAGGTGAAAAGTCGTATTCTCGAACGGCTTAAAAAGCTTGCTCCGGAGATTACTCTCGACCCGCAGCGGCTGGTGCAGGAGGCTGCTCAGGTCGCCGACCGGATCGATGTCAGCGAGGAGCTGGTGCGGCTGGCTGCGCATCTTCAGCAATTCCGATGCAGCGCCAGCGGAACTGCCCCCGGGAAAAAATTGGAATTCTTGCTGCAGGAGATGTCGCGCGAGCTTAATACGGTCGGTTCGAAAGCGCAGGATGCGATAGTTCAGCATCTGGTTGTGGACGGTAAAGCCTTGGTAGAGCAGTTGCGCGAGCAGATGCAGAATGTGGAGTAATCAACGATGAGTCGTATCCCCCGTGAGGGAATTCTTTTCTGTCTGTGCGGGCCAGCTGGGGTCGGAAAAACCATTCTGGGCAAACGTGTGTTGGAAACCTATGCCGGAACGCTGGTGCGTTCGGTGTCGGTGACCACGCGGGCTCCGCGCGCGGGGGAGGTAGATGGGGAATCTTATCATTTCATCCGTCGCGATGAATTTGAAAAACGCGCCAGTGAGGGGGCGTTTTTCGAATGGGAGGAGGTGCATGGCAACCTCTATGGGACCCTTAAGAGCTCGCTATCGGATGTCATTAGCAGCGGTAGGGACCTGCTGCTAATTATCGAAATTCGAGGGTCGTTAGCCGTCAAGCGCGCCTTTCCTAAGAACGCCGTAGTCATCTTTGTGGTTCCGCCTTCCTTTAAGGAATTGAAGCAGCGCTTGCTCGGACGGGGGGCCGATTCCAAACAGGAACTAGAGACGCGGCTGAACACCGCCAAGGGGGAATTCGAAAAATTGCTGGCCGTAGAGGATCAAAGTGAATCGGTTGACTATCTAGTCGTAAATGAGGATCTGGAGAACGCATTCTCGCAGTTGCGTACTTTGATCGAGGCCGAGAGGTCCCGTTTCGAAAGAATGAATCGCGCCGCGGTAAAAAGGCTAGCTGAGTGAGAAGATTTGTCTCGCGCCCTATTTCTTCTCCGTAAAACTATAGGTTCCGAGTACGGCGCGCAGCGCCGGGGTCTTGTGATCGGCCTCTGACTGGGGCGGATTGGTGTCACGGTCGAGGCTGGATAGGAACGCTCGCGCTTCTTCATGCAATGCTGCACCTTTTGATGAGAACCATGCGCGCACCAGCTCCTGTTTGCTGGCCGGAATGTTATCGAATTCCGTTTTTATGTGGAGATTCCGTTGTGCAGGAAACTCGAAGATGTTTTCTTCGACGGCGCTGTAGAGATCCAGCGAGTCTTGGGCCAATAATGCCAAGCTGCCCTCAAGATCACCGCTCGGCTCAAAACCTTTCTTGAGTAATCTGAGCCCCTTCGAATGCTCCTCCGCAATTCCGGCCCGGACTAGTTCGAAGGCCACGGTGTATGGATTGAGGTCCGTGCTCACAGCGGCGACCAGCTTTGCAAATTCACCGTTCCGGCCTGCATGGGTCAGAATCCTGGGTTTTCCGGCCTCGTCCCGAAAGCGGTTGCTGTTTTGCCACAAGCCAATTACGCGGGTCACGATATCGGTGTTGTTGATGGGCGTTTCTTTTTGCCCTAGCAGGCGCGAAACCTCGGGTCTCTGTATGCCGGTCATTACGCTGACGCGGCTGGCGGTAACGGTCTCTCCCAGACGCGTTAGTTCGGCTGCCGCAAGTTGAACGAAGACAATTTTCAGATACTCTACGATCTCCCTTAGCTTTAGAGATTGCCGCAGAGCTAGACGCACCACTGGTCTTAGAAGTAATCCCAGCGATTTCCTGCAGGTCTCTCTAGCTGAAGCCTTCGCCATCGGTGGGTGCCTTAATGCGCGTCGAAATTGAGCTTTCTTAGGGTGTGCAGATGGGTTGTCAACGGCAGCAGCTCGGCTGCATTAAGCGGCCCAATTATGCGGTAAACGCAATGTCTTTCATCATTGTGAAAAGGAAATTCGACCTCTCCATCGCCGGGCCCGCTTGTGCCAGTGACCCCGGCCGCGGAAAACTCCCAGGGATCCGTCGGCGCACAGCCTCGATGTTGAAGCTGAAAAACATAATCGTTAGCAGGCAGTCCATTCCTGCGAATTTGCGTCTCGATCGTGCAATTGGTTCCCTCCGGTACGGAACCTGTCTGGCGAATCGTTCTAGTATTTAAAAACAAGGCGCTGCAACTTCGCACAATTCGCGCCCGCAGCGTCAAGGCTAGGCGCTCCGCCGAATTTTGTGCCGCATCGTAAGCAATCGATAGGTCGATGTTGTCGCCGACCAGGGCCGAGGCGGGGAGGCTCAGAGTCGCAGAGTTTCCATCCTGGGGTTCAATCTCCAAAGTGGCTTCCCCTCCGGGAAAACCAGAGTGCAGCTCGAATGCGCCTGCTTCGTCGGTGTTGACGAAGTCGTCGGTGTTTAGGAGCGTCACCCGGGCGAAGGGCAGCTCGCGACCCTGATCGGAAATTAGTACGCCTGAAAATAAAATGCCCTGTCGGTCCGGGGGGCCGCCAAGTGAAGTGCCGGACGAACCGCCGCCGCAGCTGCTCAGCCAAGGCGCTAATGCCAGCATCAAAAAAAATTCGAGATTCTTCAATTTCATGGTGGATATTTTATCCACCTAGTGGTAGATGTCAAGGGCGTTTGCGCTGCGGAACGACATGCAGTCGCCATGAGGTGGCTTAAGCTGTTGTTGGCGCGGCTCGAACAGGCGCATTTTGGCCGTAAAATTAGTTTGGTAGGGGTAAATATGAAAATGAGGAGCTTGGCGTCGATTGCGATTGGTTTCTGCCTCTTTGGCTGCGGTGGCGGTGGGGGAGAGCCGGCGGCTCCACACTATGCCGGTTCGTGGAGCGGTGGTGTCTCGTTAGTTAGCAATAGCTGTCCACGCGCAATTCCCGAAGAGT
Organism: Oligoflexia bacterium; assembly: GCA_019694515.1. Classification (GTDB taxonomy): domain Bacteria; phylum Bdellovibrionota_C; class UBA2361; order UBA2361; family JBGSMV01; genus JAIBBU01. The sequence continues at coordinate 119,209 of JAIBBU010000002.1, forward strand.
TTCGCTATATCTCTTTTCTGCATAATGTGGAGCAGGGGATCAGTGAGGATGCGCTCGGCAATGTGCTTGTCGATATCGTCTTAAATGACGGCTCCGACACCTTTGTGGGGATCGGAGAGCGCGATGCTAATGGAGCTGGCAGTAAGTTTTCAGCCTCCGGTTCGCCGCATGAGCTGCCCGGATTTCTGTCTCACTACACCTGTATAGAAATTCTAGATTTCAATTACGACGCAATTGACTTTGTCTCGCTTACGGCGGGCTTTGTCACCCGCCACTCCACTATTACTTGCACCAGAGGGAGTGAAATCAAGACTTGTGACGTGACCTATACCGGCTCAGCCTATAAAACCGCTTCACCATAGAGGGGCCGGGATTAAACGCACTGGTACGGTCGATCTGGCCTAACCAGGAAACGCGGAAGAAGGGGATGGCCTATTCGTCATCCTCTTCTTCGTCTTCGTCCTCATCCTCCTCGTCGTCGTCATCTTCATCGTCTTCTTCTTCGTCATCGTCGAGGTCGTCGTCATCGTAAATGTCATCGTCGTCGATGTCGTCTAAGTCGTCGTCGTCGATTACAGCCTCGGTGTCTGTGTCTGAGCTAGTTTCGGTTGCATCCTCGAACACGTTGGGGTCAATCTCCTCCAGTGCGTCCGTTACGGTAGAGATCATCGCGGCTACCTCTTCAGGGGCTACGTCCTCGGTTTCCACCACGGCCTCAACCGCTGCGCGTACTTCATTGACCAGAGCCGCATCGGCCTCGGAAGCCTGCTCCTCGTCTTCGTCTGTCTCAACGTCATCGTCATCGCCGGCGGTGTTGTACTCGGCTTCGATCTCCTCGCGGAGCTCGTTAAAGCCTTCCATTAGCTGAGTCAGTGCATCGATAATTTTTTCGGTCGCCTTTGCAGTCATGGTCTATTGAAAGTCGTCAAAAACAAATGCCCAAATTCGAAAGAAGTGTAGCACCTTCAGAACGTTGGCGCCCTAAAGGCTGTCTTACCTTGAACCAAAAATCAAGACGTAGAGCATCTCCTGAATTTCATAGCCGCAGATCCGAAGAACGGCAATCGTCCTCTTCTGGGTCTGAGAGACGATGCCCTCGTCTCGAATAAAACACGCGCGTGTATCCTTCGGCCCGCAAGCATACAAATTAATACATTCACATGGTTAGGGGGCGATGGGTTGACACGCCCTTTCTATCACTATTCACTTAGCCTGCAACACAAAGGAGACTGCACTAGACGACCGCACCTCTCTGGGCTTGGAAGCAGCGTTTCGAGCTGGCTCGATGCGCGGGCTTAAGCACAGCTGTCGATCTGCACGCAGCACCCACAGCCCAGTGAATTACTTGTTGAGCGCGCTCTTCACTTGATAAATAATGCTGCAGCACGTTCCACGGATGCTTTAAGTTTTTTTGGTTAATAACATGTTGAAAATAGTTGTAATTTGCGCGCTGCTTTTGGGGGCACTGGGCTGCCAGGGATATTCTGTGACAGGGGGTGCCGGTCCGATCGTCACGCCGCATTTGGTCACCACTTCGGAGACCCCCCGGGAACTGGTTGGAATCAACTCAATCTTAGTTGCTCCGCCGCAGTTTGCAGAAGCCGCGCGCGGCTCGGCGCCGAATCAATCCATGCTCTACGGTTTACTGACGGATGCTGCAGATGAGGAGCTGGATCTCAAATTGATCTCGGGTACTGAGGTGTTGAAGCGATTCGAATCGGCCGCATCTTCGGATTCCCAGGCTAAGCAGCTGCGGCTGGCGAAAGAAATGCATCTAGATGGCCTGCTTCTGACTACCTTTAATCAGTACGAAGAGCGGCAGGGGTCGAAGGTCGGCACCAATATTCCGGCGGCCGTAAGCTTCAGAATGAAGCTGCTACGGGTGGCAGACGGAGCGGAGCTTTGGAGCGGCTCGTACTATTTTAAGGACCAGGCTTTATCAGAAAATCTCTTCAGAATTAAGGACAAGCTGACGGAGAAATCGGGGCCTCAATGGCGGAACGCTCCGGAGCTGGCTCGTCAGGGCTTCAAGTCGGCAATGTCCGACCTCGGCAGCAAGCGGCTGCAGCAGTTTTCTTAGTCGCGGTATCGTCGAGCCCTGCTAGGCGCGAGCCGCGCAACGGCGGTCTCCGGTTGTAAGCAAGCGAAGAGGCTTATAATAAAAATAGGTTTCGAGCTGCAGAACAGGCAGCTATAATAGCGATCTCTGTAAGGTTAATCATATGGTGTCCCAAACTGCTGCGGCGCAGAAGCGGCGCGCGCTTCCCCGTAAAAAGTCACAGATTACGGTTGCTCCTAAGGTGCAGCGCAAAAATGAGAGCTGGCTTGATGAGATTCTGGCAGTCGTGTTCTTTTCGGCTGCGCTCTTTGTGGTGGTCAGTTTCCTCTCATATAAATACCACGTTTCGGCGATTGATCCGCTGTATTCCGAGAGTGCCACGTCGCGTGCGGCCTCCAACCTGATGGGCCCGGTAGGACATCTAGTCGGCGCACTGTTAAATGGATTTTTCGGCTGGTGCACCTTGTTGTTGGTTTTTTGGAGCGGCTGGTTCTCGATCTATTTCTGGAATTTCGAGCAAACCACACGGAAGAAATCGGATGCCGGAATCTGGATCGTGCTGCTAGGTTTTGCCGGCATGCTGGTTTTTGGTTGCACGCTGTTCGCCATTTTTTTAGGGCGCGCCGCTGGTGGTTCTCTGGGAGTCCTCGTGGGGCAGCCCTTGGAGCATCTCTTTAGCGCGGGCGGAGCGATGCTGGTGGCGGGGGTTTTTCTGCTGCTTTCGGTCGCGCTCGCAACTAAATCGACATTGGCGCAGACGGTTTCCGACCTAGGCGGTCTGCTTGGCAGCGCTGGGCACTTTGTTTTTATTAGCCTTCCGGGAATCGTGCTGCGTACTGGATGGGTGCTGGCAGGATTGTGTTTCGCTGGATTGCGCGCGGTTGGACAGGCGCTCTCTCGCGACCGTTCCGATCGGCCCGCTCTCGAGGCGGGATTGCCGGTGCCGCGACGCCGGCGCAAAGCTCCCGAGCCCTTTATAAACACCGCACCCGCCGCGCCTTTAGCGGAGCCGGCCCCCAGCGAGCACGCTGATGACGAAGCTGTTTATGATGTGATTGTAAATCGTCGCAATGCGACCAAGGCTAAGGCCGAAGAAAAGAAGAATCGCAAACTCCAGAAACCTGAAAAGCCCCAGGAGGTCGTTGCTTATCAGCCGCCTTCCATAGAATTTCTGACACGGGCTGAAGGTGCGGTCGAGTCCGAGAGTGACGAGGAGCTAAAGCACAAATCGATGCAGATCGAGTCAAAACTGCGCGATTTTAATATCGCCGGTCGCGTCACCCATGTTCACCCCGGTCCAGTGATTACCTTATTCGAGTTTGAACCTGCTCCCGGAGTGAAGGTTGGTAAGATTGCGGCGCTGCAGGAGGATATCGCGATGGGACTACGCGCCACCTCCGTGCGCATTATTGCCCCGATCCCGCGGCGCGGTACGGTAGGCATCGAGGTACCCAATCGCCACCGTGACATCGTGCGGCTGCGGGATCTTTTGGAGAGTGAGGCGTTTCTGAACGCGGAGTCGGTTTTAGCGGTGCCCATCGGAAAAGACACCTCCGGCGAGCCGGTGGTCGCGGATATTGCCACGATGCCGCATCTTTTGATGGCCGGCACAACCGGAACTGGTAAGTCCGTCTGTATTAATACCATTTTGTTGAGCCTGCTCTATCGCAATTCACCGGCGGAGCTGGGATTGATCCTGATCGATCCAAAGATTCTGGAACTTAGTATTTACGAGGATATTCCGCACCTGCGGGTGCCCGTAGTCGTAGCCCCCAAGCAGGCGCGTGCCGTGCTGCAGTGGGCGATCAACGAAATGAATCGTCGTTACCGGCTGATGCAGCGATTCGGCGTTAGAAATATCGATGGGTACAATCGTGTGGTGAGCGGAAACACGGCCGAGGTCTCGACCCCCACGCCGCCCGATGCCGTGCGCCTGACCGAAAAGGATGTGGTCGAAGATGCGCCGTCGACGGAAACCGGCGGGGCGGAGGGCGAGGGGGAGGAAGCGCAGTTCGGAGAACAGCTCAAGCCGCTGCCTAAGATTGTGATTGTAATAGATGAGTTGGCGGATCTGATGCTGACGGTCGGCCGCGATATCGAGGAATTAATTACGCGGTTGGCGCAGAAGGCGCGCGCTTCAGGGATCCATTTGTTGGTGGCTACCCAGCGCCCCTCCGTCGATGTAGTGACCGGGTTGATTAAAGCGAATTTCCCTGCGCGGCTCTCTTTCCGCGTCTCCACGCGGGTCGATTCGCGCACCATCTTAGATGGTATCGGAGCAGAAAAGCTGCTGGGTCGCGGAGACATTCTTTTTATGCAGCCCGGGGCAGAGTCGCTTAAGCGTATCCACGGAGCATTCGTTTCGGATTCCGAGGTTAAACGGTTCGTGGATGCTGTTAAGGCCAACGGCCGTCCGAACTATGACGAACGGATTATGCAGCTCTGTGAGAAGGCGCTGGCGGAGGAAGAGCAAGAAGGCAACGGTTCAGGTGAACATGGCGAAAATGGGGCTGAGGAATTTGACCCGCTCTATGATAAGGCCGTGGAGATCGTGGTGCAGAAGGGACAGGCCTCGACCTCTATGGTCCAACGAGTTTTCCGGATCGGATATAACCGGGCCGCAAGGATTATTGAGCAGATGGAGCGTGAAGGGGTAATCGGCCCGATGGACGGGGTCAAGCCGCGGGAAGTGCTGGTGGCCTCAACCGGAAATGAAGAGGCCTGAGCCTAGCCCAATTTGCCTAAGTTTGTGCCATAATCTATCTTATTGCGCAGGTTTAGACCTGCCCCAAAGTGCGGTTGAATCTGTTTTCTGGCCAGTCCGCGGCTGCGACAGCTGCGGAGCCTTTAACGGCTGATCCAGTTCGGTTTAGTACAAACTTTTAATCCCATGCTGCGCCCTTTTACTTTGCTCTTCCTGCTGTTGCTGAGTGTGCCTGTAGCTGCGCAGGGTCCTGCGCGCTCCTTCGAGTGTAAGGAGGGGGCGGGACTTTCTGCCATAGAGGGCAGCGGCCTACTGCAGAAGGTGCAGAGCACCTACAGCGCGGTGCAAGCATTGCGCGCAGATTTCATCCAGAGCTCCTATCTCGAATCGCTGGATGTCACAGAGGTGAGCTCCGGCCAGGTGTTTTTTCAGAAGCCGGGCTTGATGAAGTGGGTCTATCGCGAACCCGCGGAGCAAGTTTTTCTGATCAAAGCCGATACGTTGTGGTTTTACCAAGCCGAGGAACGTCAGGTGCTGATTGATAACTTTCGGCAGGTCTTGATCTCGGATCTTCCCGTAGCGTTTTTGATGGGCATTGGAGATCTGTCGCGTGATTTTAGCTTGGACTCAGCCTGTCGGTCCGAAGATGGGATCGTGCTGAGCTTAAGATCAAAACAAGCTGCTCAATCCGAATTAAAAAGTTTTCGTCTGTTGGTCGATCCGCGCACTAATTTGCCTGCAGGTGCTTCAATCTCGGATGTCGGAAACAATGTGACCACCATAGTGCTTAACGCTACCCAGCTGCAGGATAAGCTCGACACCAAACTCTTCGTGCCTGACTTTGGCAGTGGGTTGGATATTATTGACCGGCGTAAGGAATCAAAGTGAAGTCAAAACTTGGAATTCTTGATCAAGGCGACAGCTGCACCTCGCGGCCGGGTTTACATCTGAATTGCGCCGAAGGAAAGCTGGCTCCAGGCACATTCCGCGGCCGGGCTGCACTAGTCACCCTAGGCTGCGCCAAAAACCAGGTCGATTCCGAGGTAATGCTGGGCGTGCTAGCCAAGCAGGGCTTTGAAATTGTGAACGATCTGCAGATTGCGGATGTGGCGATTGTTAACACCTGCGGATTCTTGCAGAGCTCGGTCAAGGAGAGTATCGACTGTATTCTGGACGTTGGAGAGTACAAGAAGAAGGGGCAGCTTCGTAAGCTGATCGTGGCCGGCTGTCTGGTCGAGCGCTATCGCGGAGAACTGCGCGAAAGTCTGCCGGAAGTGGATCGATTCCTGTCAATTGACGAAATTCTCAAGGTCGGGGAGGCCGCGTGCGGTGAGGTTGGGGAGCTGTTGCGCGGCGCCGAGCGTCCCTATTTCCTGTACGACGACAGCATGCCGCGCCATCTCTCTACTCTGCCGCACACCGCCTATGTAAAGATTTCGGAGGGCTGCAACCGCCCATGTACCTTCTGCATCATCCCTAAACTGCGGGGTAGTATGCGGAGCCGCACTTTAGACTCGCTGGTTCGCGAAGTTCGGGATTTGGGCGAGCGGGGAGTGCGCGAGATCAACTTGGTTGCCCAGGATTTGACCTCTTACGGACGTGATCTGCAGGGACCTGATCTGCTGGCGCTGCTTAAGGCGCTCGATCAGACCAAGGCTGTAGATTGGATCCGATTGCTTTACGCCTATCCGGTCGGCATCACGGCCGAACTGCTTGCTGCGATCGTTGATTTGCCGCACGTTTGTAACTACCTTGACCTCCCGATGCAGCACAGCTCTGAGGCTGTTTTGAGACAAATGAAGCGTCCAGTCGGACGCTATGCACCACGGGCCTTGACCGAGTTTATCCGTAAAACCGCCCCGCAGATCGCACTGAGAACAACCTTGATTGTGGGTTTTCCGGGTGAGACCGAGAGCGATATCTTGGATCTAGAGAACTTTATCAGCGAAGGGCATTTCAGCAGCGTTGGAGTTTTCACCTATTCGCAAGAACAGGGCACGGACTCGCACGATCTTCCGATGCAACTCGAACAGCAGGTTAAAGATGAGCGGCGCGAGCGCATCATGCTGGCACAGCAGCGCGTGGTCGAGAAACGGTTACAGGCACAGATTGGCAGTACAGTAGAGGTCCTCATCGACGGCCTGCATGAGGACACTGATTTGTTGGTGACGGGCAGGGCTTCTTTTCAGGCCCCGGATGTTGATGGCACGGTAATAATCAATGATTTGACTGAGGACCTGGGCGAAGTTCGAGCCGGTATGTTGGGCCAAGTTGAAATCACTGATTCAGCCGGGTATGATTTAGTTGGAACCTTAATTTCGGTTGATTAGTCGCGGGTCCTTGATCACATGACCTCCAAACCACGCATCGGAATCTTCATAATCGCCTACAATGCGGTCAACCATCTAATCAAAACGATTTCCCGCATACCGAAGGATGTTTACGACGAGGTTGAAGAGATCTTCGTAATCGACGACTGTAGTAAGGACAATTCTTACTATGCCGCCTTGGGCTATAAGCACGAATACGGGATTGAAAAGCTCACCGTTCATCGTAATCAGAAAAACCACGGCTACGGAGGAAACCAGAAGATCGGCTATACCTACGCCATCGATCGCGGGCTTGACGTAGTGGCGTTGATACACGGAGACGGTCAGTATGCTCCGGAGGCGCTGCCCGGCCTATTGGAGCCGTTCCATAGCGGCTCCGCCGATATGGTATTTGGCTCCCGTATGGCTGTTCGAGGGGCTGCGCTGAAGGGCGGGATGCCGCTCTACAAATATGTGGGAAATCGTATTCTGACAACGATCCAAAATAAGCTCTCGGGGCTGCAGCTGAGTGAATATCACTCCGGCTACCGGCTGTACTCGACCGCCGCGCTGAAGTCCATTCCCTTCGAATCGTTTACTAATGATTGGCACTTTGACACACAAATTATCCTGGCCATGGCCGAGCGCGGAATGCGCATCGTGGAACGGCCTATTCCAACTTACTACGGCGATGAAATCTGTCATGTAAATGGCATACCTTATGCCATGCACTGCATCCTGACCTCCTATCGATTTTATCAAAATCGCCGGCGCAGTGTGATTACATACCCTGGCCCCGTTGATGTCCCAAAGCTGGGCCGGGGGGCAGTTAGCGATAATAAGCCAGCCTGACGCTGGTCCGCGGGGCCGACACTTTTCCGCAAGCCCAGCATAACCCTATCAAGTAACTCTGATTGGAGGATCTAGTGTTAGACCCCAAAGCCACTGTGTCTGCCGCATCCGCACCGGTTCAGTCATTAGTAACGGAATCTGGGCCGACGGGGGCCTTGGTTTTCATCGGAAGGACAGCACCGGCCGCTTTAGCAGCTGCCCTTCTCGGGGGAATAGCTAGGGTCTCGAAAGCGCTGCTGGGAGCAGGCGAGGAGCAGTCAGATGAGTGAACGGCACTTTAGCTCCATGAGCATAGATGAAGCCGTCGAGGAGCTGCTTGAAGAGACCGCTGCCTCAACTCTGCCTGAGCAGGTTCGTGACATGGTGCGAAGCCGGCTTTATGAGCTTCTAAGCCAAGCTGTGGTCATGAGTGTTTCCGAGGTGATTCCCATAACCCTGCTGCGCCGCTTCCTTCATTTTTCTGTCTCAAAGCAAGATCAGGTGCGCTCTGTGGAGCAGTTCATCTGCAAGGTGCCTGAGCTTGAGGCACGCGCCTCAGCGGCGCTTGAGGAGTGCCGCAGAAGCCTCTTCTCGGAGATATCTGGCGGAATCGGTTTAATGATTGAGAAGGGCCTACTTTAGCTTCCTATCGCTCCCTTAAAAATGTAGTGTCTCTAGGTCACCCGGCGGGGCACGGCTTCCATACCCCTTTAAGTGACACAAAATGTGCTTGGTTTCTCTGGTTTTCTAAGGTTCCGGGTGCTCAGGTGGTTTTTTGTTTGAGTAGCCCTCTAGAATAATATATCATTTTAGAACCGAACCTTATGATTTCACGCCGTAAAGCATCCAGGGAGCGGAGCTGCATCCTCTCGAATCGAGGACCGCGCGTTAGCTTTATCGCTATTCGCACAGAAATTCGTGAAATAACCCGCTTCAGACGTATGTTCGCTCGCGAAAACATGGAGCCCGCTGCGGCCCGTGGAGCGGTCGTAATTCCTTATCGGACCCGCGTCGTTAAATTCAATTAATCAGTTCCCAGTAGATTCGCATTTGTTCTGCTTAGGAATTGGACCATCGCGGCAGGAGCCGCTGTCGCGGATTACAACGGAATTATAGCCCTTGGAAGTTCCAGACATCGCTTGTATCCTGAATTGTGGTCTCGGGCCGGTTGTTTGCGGCCGAATATTAGTAATTTAACGCTTAGGGCTGCGCAGGTGCGCGTCCGATAGAGACTTATAAGATATGGCACAATCCAAGAATCCTCAGCTAACGGCATTAAATGAAGTCGGACAGTCTGTTTGGTACGATAACCTTTCCAAGGATGTATTGAAATCCGGGGAGCTGGCAGGACTGATCGGCGCAGGTGTCAGTGGGCTCACCAGCAACCCCACGATTTTCAAGAATGCTATCGCAGACACCTCTAATTACGATGACGACATTCGCAGTCTCGTTAAGCAGAATTTGAATACTGAGGAGATCTGCGAGGAGCTGATGATCAAGGATGTAGGTGCTGCCGCTGATTTGCTTCGGCCGATCTACGATGCTAGCCGCGGAGCAGATGGATGCGCGAGTATCGAGGTTAGCCCATATCTGGCGCGGGACACGGCAGGAACGATCGCGGCAGCGCGGCGGCTGTGGCAGCGGCTCAACCGTCCGAATGTGATGATCAAGATTCCGGCGACGGATGAAGGTTTGCCGGCGATCAGAACGGCGCTGGAAGAGGGTCTCAATGTCAATATCACCCTCATATTTTCCGTGGCCTATCATGAAAAGGTGATGGAGGCGTACCTGTCAGCTCTGGAGGCCCGGGTCGCGAAGCAGCTGCCGATCGATCGAATTGCTTCGGTCGCCAGTTTTTTTGTCTCACGGGTTGACGCGATCTGCGAGAAGCGCTTCGACGAATTGTTAAAAAGCGGCAAGGTTAAAGAGGAAAACCGTGCGGAGTTTTTGGCCAAGGTTGGTATCGCGAACTCGCGACTGGCGTATGCCCGTTTTAAGGAGATCTTCGGGCACGAGCGCTTCAGAAAACTGCAGGCCAAGAATGCCCGCGTGCAACGTCCGCTGTGGGCCAGTACCGGGACCAAGAATCCTGCATTTAGTCCGGTGCTGTACGTCGAGGAGCTCGCCGGACCGGACACAGTTAACACCATGCCCCCGGCCACGCTGAAGGCGCTGATGCAAAAGGCCACGATCGAAAATCGGCTGGAACGGGGTGTTGAGGCGGCGCGCCAGCTTTGTTCGCGAGTCAAGGCCATGGGGATAGATCTCGAACAGTGCCTGATGGAGCTGCAGAGTCAGGGGGGCAAGTCCTTCTCCGATTCTTACCGCGAACTTCTAGAGTCGATCGAAAAGAAGAAGACCGCGCTGGCTTAATCACACATTCTGCGGGCTCCACATGGAAAATCCATTTGCCGAAGGTGAGAACCGGATCCTAAGACCCCCGGCTACAGCGATGGTGATCTTCGGTGCCACCGGCGATCTTAATCATCGTAAGCTGATGCCGGCCTTGTATAACTTGGCGGAGGACGAGTATCTGCCTGCGGCATTCCTGGTAATCGGAACAGGCCGTACTAAACTTTCAGACGAGCAGTTCCGTGCCGATATGCGCAAGGCCGTCAGCGAGCATTCACGACGCGAAGTCAAAGCTGAGATCTGGGAGGCTTTCTCTAAGAACATCTTCTACCAGCCCTTAGACATAGGAGCCGAGGCTGATTTCGTTTTGCTGCGGCAGCGCTTGGAGGCGATCGCTGCAGAACGTGGAGAGACCTTCAATTATCTATACTATCTCGCCACGGCCCCCAATTTTTTCGGCGCGGTGGCTACCAATTTGGGCAAGGCCGGACTGTCCGAGCGCCCGGGCAGTGGCATCCGCAGCACTAGCCTGGTGGTGGAAAAGCCCTTCGGCGTTGATCTTGAATCCGCCCGCACCCTTAACTCGACCCTGCGGCAAAGTTTCGAAGAGAAGCAGATATTGCGCATCGATCACTATCTAGGCAAGGAGACAGTTCAAAACATTTTAGTGTTCCGCTTCGCGAATGGTATTTTCGAACCGCTGTGGAACCGTAATTACGTCGATCACATCCAAGTTTCCGTTTGTGAGGATATCGGGGTTGGAAATCGAGCAGGCTATTTCGATCAGAGCGGAATTATGCGCGACATCGTGCAGAACCATCTGCTTCAAATGCTTTCGTTGCTCTGTATTGAAGCTCCCATTTCACTAAGTGATGCCGACAGCATTCGCGATGAGAAGGTCAAGGTGGTCCGGGCGATGAAACGTTTCAGGGTGGAGGAGGTTGCTTCGCATACTGTGCGCGCTCAATACACTCGCGGTTTTATCGCTGGTGAGAATGTTAACGGCTACTTGGAGGAGCAGGGGGTTAGAAAAGGCTCGTCCACCGATACCTTTGTCGCGATGAAGCTTGAGATTGAGAATTGGCGCTGGTCCGGCGTGCCGATTTATATTCGTGCGGGCAAGCGGCTGCCCAAGCGTATTACTGAAATTACCGTTTACTTTAAGCGTCCGCCCGAGTCGCTTTTTCGCGGACGCCAGGTGGAAGAGCTCGAACATAACGTGCTAGCCATTCAGGTACAGCCGAAAGAGGGCATTTCACTGAAGGTTAGCTCTAAAGCCCCGGGGCCGCGCATGCGTGTACGTCCGGTGGTGATGGACTTCACCTACGGCAGCTCGTTTGGGGTTCCATCGGCCGATGCATATGAGCGTCTACTATTGGATGCGATGCGCGGCGATGCCACGTTGTTTACAAGAGACGACGAGATCGAGGAGGCCTGGGCCCTCCTGGCGCCGGTTTTTGAGGCATGGAGTTCAAGCAATGTTCCGGTTCATACCTATGAAGCTGGAAGCTGGGGGCCGCGGGCCGCGGCGGCGTTACTCCGGCCATCCGGTCACCGCTGGCGGCGCCTCTAATTGCAGAGCGATGTATGCTGGGATTCCAAAAGAGCGAACTTTCTCAGATTGGCCGGTCACTTGACCGACTCTTTCAGTCGTTTGGGGATGACGCCCTATACGCTCGCGGCTCGAATACCAACCTGATGTTGTTGGCGGGTGCGGCGCCGAAAGAGGATCTAATTGAAGAGCTCGTGGACCTTTTTTCGGTGTCCCATCCCTGCCGGTTTTTCATTTTGCGTCCGGATGCCAGCCTTGCAAAGATTCAATCCGAAATCACGGCGCTTTGCAGGAGAGTCGGGAAGAGTGAACATTTATGTACAGAGGTGATCAGAATCAGTTTTAGCCCCACCGCCCAAGCCGCGGTGCCTGGTGTGGTTCTTGCCAACCTGATGACCGGCACCGGTACTGAGCTCTACTTAGCTGACAAGTCTGTTTCTATCACGGATCTGCAAAACTTTGGCGCTTTGGCCGAGCGCATTTATTACGACTGCGATTGCTTCGGCGAGCGATTCTTTCAGAGTGGAATGGCAGAGACGTTGCTAGCGCACGGCGCCGCGCTGGTCGATCTGAACTGGATCGCTTTGGGGGCATGGCGCGAGCAGATTAGGCTCTGTTTCGAGCGCGTGATGCTGCGCAATGCCAATTTAAGACTCGCGGAGATTAGACTTGAGTGCCCAGCTCTGTCGCGCTCCGCAGCAGGAGCTCTTTTGGCGGGATGGATTGTAAACCGGCTGGGTCTACGGGTTAGTAAGGGCTCCGGGTCCGGGGTCAGGCTGGAGGATCGGCATCATCACGCGATGGAACTTAATTTCAAACTCTCTCCGGGCGACCAGATGCGGATGGTCGAGTTTGTGTTTGAGTCAGGCTTAAGTTTGAAGCTTGCATCTGTTCCCGGAGGGATCGAGAGCCATTTCGGCGGCGGCGAGTACAGATTGTTTGCGCCGGTAGAGAATGAGCCGCGCATCGAGTTACTTCGAAGATATTTTTTAATTGGGGAATCGGTCTCGAACTATAAACACTCGCTGGAGGCAGCTCTCAAGATTGCAGCGTTTATAGCTCCACATTAGGAGTTCGTATATGAATCCAAGAGTAGAAGAAATAGAGGCAAAGCTTTTTGCCGGCGTAGTGGCAGATGAGATTATCGCAAGTCTAAATGACGCGATCGCTGACAAGGGGCGTGCTGTGGCGGCGCTTTCGGGCGGACGCACCCCTGGGACGATCTACCGAGCGCTTTCCTGTCCGCCGCGGGTCTCCGAGGTGGACTGGAGCAAGGTCGTGCTGCTGTGGGGCGACGAACGCTGGGTTCCCAAGAGCGACGGTCAGAGCAATTTCAAGCTCGCGCACGAAACCTTGCTCGGTTTGCTGAGTGAAGCTAAACCGACCGTGCATGCGGTCGATACTTCCCTCAAAACTCCTGCGCTCGCTGCAGCGGAGTACGCCAAGCAGATCAAAGCGCTGGGGCTGCCGGAGAGAGCGGCGGTGCCGGTCATGGACTTGGTGCTTTTGGGCATGGGCGAGGACGGGCACACTGCTTCGGTTTTTCCGCATTCTGGCTTGTGTGCTGTTAAGGGGGAGCTTTGCCGAGCGGTTAAGCACCCAAGTGATGGTTCTGAGCGAGTTACCATGCTGCCGGAGTTTCTGTTCGCTGCTAATCGCGTGCTCTTCATCGTTTCTGGTTCCAACAAATCCGACACCTTGCGTCGTGTGCTGCGCGACGAAGGAGCTGAGGAGGATCTGCCGGCGCGCTGTTTCAAGCGCGCTAACGAAAGGGTTACCTGGTTCGTTGACAGCGCCGCAGCTCAGGGGTTGCAAGCGTGATACGGCTCAAGCTCTCGACTCAGATTGAAAGTCTTCGGGAGGAGCTCAAGCAGTGGCTGAAGGATAATCCTCCGCCACGCCGAGCACAGGCTGATTCCACCACCGCAACTTTCGTTGAAGTTGGCCGGGGCTGGCAGGCCAAACTCGCTGGCGGGCGCTGGGTTGGAGTGCACTGGCCGCGTGAATTTGGAGGACGGTCGCTGTCGCTGGTAGAAGAGGCCGTGGTGCAGGAGGAATTAGTGCGGGTGAATGCACCACAGCTCCTGGGCCTCTTTGGGCTTACCATGGTTGGTCCGGTGTTGATAAAGCACGGCACCCGTCCGCAGCAGGAGCGCTACTTGTCGAAGATTTTGTCGGCGGAAGAGGTATGGTGTCAGGGGTTCTCGGAACCGGGAGCCGGAAGCGATTTGGCGGCAATTAAAACCAAAGCACGGGTAACAGCCGAAGGGCTACATATAACAGGCCAAAAGGTCTGGACCAGCTTTGCGCAGGTCGCGCAGTTTTGCTTCCTGCTGTGCCGCACATCAGATCAACCTAAGAAGCACCAAGGTCTCTCCTATCTGCTGATCGATATGAAGAGCCCTGGGATTAAAGTGCGGCCGTTAAGGCAAATCACCGGCGATGATGAGTTTAATGAGGTGTTTTTTGATGAAGTTTTTGTTCCCAAGGAAAATGTAGTTGGGCAACTTGGCGACGGATGGAACATCGCGATCTCCACTTTGATGTATGAACGCGTGGTGTTAACTTTTGCCCGGCAAATCCAGTCCGAGGTATTGTTGCGGCGGCTGCTGGAACGCGAGGGGGAGATCGTAGATCGCTCGCTGCGCGCCGAATTGGCGGGGCATCTCGCCGAAGCGTGCGCTGTGCGAGCTCTCGCTTATCAGCATTTGATCGAATACGCATCCGGAAAATCCCCCGGGCCAGAGGGGTCGCTGGATAAGCTTTTTTGGAGCGAGAGTTTTCAGCGGCTCTGCAAGTTTGCTTTAAAGCTGCGCGGTCGACTGGCGGCGCTGAGCGAGCATAGCAGCGAGGCGGGAGAAGATGTTTTTAGGTACTTCTATTCGCGTGGTCGTACGATCGCCGCGGGCACCTCTGAAATTCAACGCAATATTATAGCCGAAAGGCTACTGAGCCTTCCTCGGCAACGGTAGGTGCATGCGAAGCGAGCGCATTGAATATTTAATTGCGGGAGCCGGAATCGTTGGCATGGCGCTGGCGCTGCGGCTGATTGAAAGAAATCCGGGCAGTCGCATTGTTGTAATTGATAAAGAATCGGAGGTGGCGAAACACGCCTCGGGACGCAACAGCGGGGTGCTGCACAGCGGCATTTACTATGTGGCCGAATCGTTGAAGGCCAAGTTTACCATGGCTGGCAACCGCGCGCTGCGGGAATTTTGTGCACAGCGCGGCATTCGCGTCAATCAATGTGGCAAGCTGATCGTCGCCACTAACGCAGCCGAACTCGAGAAACTCTTCGAACTTGAAAAGCGCGGAAAAGCCAACGGCGCCACCGTTGAGCTTTTATCGGCGTCGGACGCTGAGCGCATCGATCCTAATGTGCGCACCTATCAGCACGCGCTATGGTCGCCTCTCACCGCGACAGTATCGCCGTCCGAGGTTGCACTGGCGTTCAAAGCCGAGCTCGAAAAACGCGGGGTCGCGGTGCAGCTGAATGAGAGATTTCTGGCTTATCGCGAGGGCGAGGTGCTCACATCACTACGCTCCTACCGTGTGGATCGCTTTATTAACGCAGCCGGGTTAGGCGCCGACAGAATCGCGCGCGAGTGTGGGTTTGGAAAGGAATACACGATCATTCCCTTTAAAGGCATCTACCTGAAATACGACAAAAATGAGACCGACATAAGAACAAACATCTATCCGGTGCCCGATCTAAAGAAACCTTTCCTAGAGGTGCATTTCACTAAAACAGTCGATGGCCATATCAAGATTGGGCCCACCGCGATCCCCGCCTTATGGCGTGAGAACTATCGCGGACTTAGCGGTTTTAATCTGTTAGAGATGTTGGGAATTCTCAGCTGGGAGGCCAAGCTTTTCCTCTGGAACTCTTTTGGATTCCGGGATTTGGCTTTCACCGAGCTCCGCAAGTACGACCGTCGCTTCCTAATCCGTAGTGCGGCGAAATTGGTCAAGCATCTCGATCCGCAAGGTTTCGGCGAGTTTACGACTCCCGGCATTCGAGCGCAGCTGCTGAATCGCAGCTCCAATTTGCTGGTGCAGGATTTCGTAGTGCAGGCCGATCGGCATTCCGTGCACATCCTGAATGCAGTCTCTCCAGGATTCACCTGCAGTTTGCCCTTTGCTGAATATGTAATCGACAAGTACTTGTAGGGCTTAGGCGCTCAAGAGTTTCCGGCGCAATCTCTGACCAGTGCACGCAGCAGCAGCCACGCCGCCTCGGTTTTGGGGACCGCGATGTTGTAGCTTTGCGCCAATCGTACAAACCTGCCAAAAATGAAATCAACCTCCTGTGCCGTCCCGCCGCGCAGCTCCGCTAAGGTAGAATTTATGTTGTCTCCAAATTTTTCAATTTGCTCGAAGATCTTTTGATCGCTAGGAGAGTCAAGGGCGAAGCCCTCTGCAGCGGCAACAAGGCGCACCTCTGACATCATTTCTCGTGCCATGAGCTTAAGCTCGGGGCGCTCCACAATCACGCGATTGCAGCTATTAGCGATGGTCGCCAGCGAATTCACCGGAATGTTTACCAGCAACTTCTTCCACTCGGCCAGTGCGATGTTATCCTCGAGCTTAACCTGAAATCCGGCGGCGCTGAGCAGCGCTGCGATGTCATGTAACGCGCCGGCTCGTTCCCGGGGGCTTGCCAGCAGCCCGGAAAGCTTCCCGTACCAGGCCACTTGAAAGGGGCCTTGTTTGACGCATCCAAAAGTCAAAAGAAAGCGTACGATCGGAATGCTGCGACCGAGAATCTCGGCGGCGTCTTGAAAAATACCAAGTCCATTTGAGGCCAGAACCACGGTGGTATCACCTCGCAGGGCGGGCCGCAGCTTTTGCAGAATCGCTCCGATGGCTGCAGCTTTAACGCATAAGATTACAGGTTCGTGAGCTTGGAAGACGGGGCAGGAATCAAGCGCGGCAACTTCGACGGCGTTGGCATTATCGATTCCCGGGTGGGCCTCAATCTGCGTCGTCTGTAGGGAAGGAGTCCGGGAAAGAATGCGTACGGCCCTAACAGCCGAAATGGCAGCACTAGTAACGAGTGCGGTGGCGCCACTTCCGACGATTGTCACTCTGGATGGAGCAGGGCTATTGGGATTCTTCATCGCGCTCAGATATGATATCAGAGATCGGAGGAGTATACGACCACCATGCCAAAGGGCTTAGTAATATCCGACCTGCATCTCTTTTCGCCACGCAGCCTGGGCGATGAGATCCTACCGCAACTCCGAGCCAAACTCTCCGCGACACAGCTGCTGGTGATCAATGGCGACCTGGTCGATTTTAGGTGGAGCGTACTTGGGGATGTTCCGAGCACTGCGCAGAGCGCGCTAATGTGGTTAGGGCATCTACTGGAGGATTTCAAGAATCTCAGGCTGCACTACGTAATCGGCAATGCTGACTATCGCAAGTGGTATCTGGAGGGTCTTAAGGAATTCGCAAAAAGTCAGCCACGCCTGGCCGTGCACGAGGAATATCTAATTTTAGACCGCAAACTATTCCTGCACGGCGATATTGTGCATGCTCGAGGCGATCTAAATAGCTATCGTGCGCGTTGTGAGGCCGCTGGTCATGGAAGTCGGCTGTTCGATAAGCTCTATGACTTTGCCGTGGCTTCAGGGTTGAGCCGTTGGCACGCCGCTAGGCAGTCCCAGTCCCATTCAGCTCAGGCCATCGTGGAATATCTCAGCCAAAAGAACGATCCCCGGCTCGCGAGCATACGCGAAATCTATTTCGGGCATACGCACGCCCCCTTTGAGAATTTTCGGCACGACAATCTGCTGTTCCACAACACCGGGGCGTTGATGCGGGGATTGAGTGGAAATATGGTGCTGTTTGAGATTTGAGCGGAATCCGGCTGGGACTTTAGCGATTTCCTCCGTTGCAGTGCGGACCTTCTGTGACTAAGCTCTGACAATGCAGTTTTCAGTTCTATCCAGCGGGAGTAAGGCTAACAGCACTTTTGTTGAGGCTGCCTCAACGCGCATCCTGATTGACTGTGGCCTCTCTGCGCGTCGCCTCGAGGAGCGGCTGGCGCTGCACCGCATCGATCCTGCGACGATTCAGGGTATTCTAATTACCCACGAGCATTCCGACCATATCCTGGGACTGTCGGTTTTTTCCAGACGTCATCGCATCCCCGTGTATGCCAACCGCGCGACGGCGAGGCATCTCGACCGTGTTTACGCCCTGGAGAAAATTGTCTCGGGTGAGTCTTTCTGGGTCGGGGCACTTCAGATTCTGCCGGTGAGCATAGAACATGATGCGGACGATCCGGTTGGTTATGTTGTTCAGGCGGAGGGGCTGAAGTTTTCTCAAATGACAGACCTAGGTCGAGTCACTCCTCAGGTCGAGGAGGCATTGCGGGGAAGCTGGGCTTTCGTATTGGAATCCAATCACGATCAGATCATGCTCAGAGACTGTTCGTATCCTTATGAATTGAAACGGCGCATCGCTTCTTCGCAAGGGCATTTGGACAATGATACGTCCGCCAATCTAGTCGCTAATTTGCTGCATGGAGATTTGCAGCGTGTGGTGCTCGGACATCTGAGCGAGAACTCGAATACTCCTGAGAAGGCACTGGAGACCTTTCGGCGGTATGTGCCGCGGGAGCGGTTCGATCAGGTAATGTGCGCCTCGGTACATGCCGCGACCCCGCTTTTTGCCCTCTAACCAGCGGGCGCGCGCTCTTTGCTTGAGGGTGTCCCTAGCTTTATTGCTTGCTCTAAAGTACAATGTCGCAGTCAGTTTTTCCCTAAACACCGGATGATTCCACGATATTCAAGAGCTGAGATGGCCGCGATCTGGAGTGATCAAAGCCGCTTTCAAATCTGGCTTGAAATAGAAATACTGGCCTTCGAGAAATTGGTCGAGGAAGGCTACGCCTCGAAGGAAGCTCTTGCGGAGGTTAAGGCCAAGGCACGCTTTGATGCCGTGCGAGTGCTGGAGATCGAGCGGGAGGTTAAGCATGATGTCATAGCGTTCCTGACTAATGTCGCGGAGCACGTCGGGAACAGCTCGCGCATGGTGCACCGCGGGATGACCTCGAGTGATGTTTTGGATACAGCCCTGGCGGTTCAGTTAAAACGCTCGGGAGAGCTAATCACGCAGGGATTGGAACAGCTCCTGGCAACTCTCAAGCGACGTGCCGTGGAGCACAAAGATCTAGTCTGCATCGGACGCAGTCACGGCATTCATGCCGAGCCAATTACTTTCGGTCTGAAAGTGATCGGTTGGTATGCTGAGATCAGACGCCATCACGATCGAATCCAGCGGGCGATTTCAGAAGTCGCGGTCGGTAAAATCTCGGGCCCGGTAGGCACCTTTGCCACTGTTTCGCCCGCGGTTGAAGCACATGTCATGAAGGCGCTCGGACTTAAGGCTGAGACGGTGTCGACGCAGATTGTGGCGCGTGACCGGCACGCGGTTTTCTTTGGAGCGCTGGCCTCACTGGGCTCGTCGATCGAACGCATTGCCACCGAAATTCGGCATTTGCAGCGCTCCGAGGTGCGCGAAGTAGAGGAGGACTTCGGCAAGGGCCAAAAGGGCTCTTCTTCAATGCCGCACAAGAAGAATCCGATTCTTTCGGAAAACCTTTGCGGGTTGGCGCGCTTACTTAGAAGTTACGCTAGTGCCGCACTCGAGAATGTTCCCCTCTGGCACGAGCGGGACATCAGTCACAGTTCCGTAGAGCGGGTAATTGGGCCGGACAGCTGTATCTTGGCTGATTTTATGGTGCAGCGATTGAATGGCCTGATTTCCGGGCTGAAGGTTTATCCCGAGAACATGCAGAAGAATCTAGAGCTGACACGCGGCGTGATTTTCTCCGGACCGCTAATGATCGCGCTGGCTGATACCGGCATGACCCGCGAGGAGGCCTATAAGCTCGTACAGGCGCATGCTTTAGAAGCTTGGCAAGGCGGAGCTGACTTTAAGAGTCGAGTCACCTCTGACCCGGCCATTGCCGGCAAGCTCTCTTCTGCGGTTTTGGCCGAGTGTTTTGACATGCGGCGCCATTTGCGACATATCGATTTTGTCTTTGAACGGGCACTAAAGGAGTAGGCGGGCGATGCGGATGCAGGTGTTGGTTCGACTTAAAAGCGGAGTTCTAGATGTACAAGGAAAGGCGGTCGAACACGCCCTAGCCAGCATTGGATTTCAAGATATATCGGAGGTGCGGGTAGGGCGCCTAGTAGAGCTGGAAGTTGAGGCGGGGGACGAGGCCGCCGCGCGTCAGCGCGTAATCGAGATCTGTGAAAAATTGCTGGTCAACTCGATTATCGAGAATTTCGAGCTTAGGAGAATCTAGATTGCGCGTCAGTGTTATCTTATTCCCCGGATCCAACTGCGACCATGATGCCGAATATGTGTATCGGAAGCTTTTGGGGCAAGAGGTTCAGCTTGTTTGGCACCGTGAACATGATCTTCGAAGTCCGGATCTAGTGGTGCTGCCAGGCGGATTTGCTTACGGTGACTATCTGCGGACTGGAGCATTAGCTCGCGTCTCTCCGGTAATGCAGGAGATTCGAAAGTTTGCCTCGCGCGGGGGGCCGGTGCTTGGAATCTGTAATGGCTTTCAAATTCTCTGCGAGTCCGGACTGCTTCCCGGTGCGCTACTGCAGAATATTGGAATGCGTTTCCTCTCTCAGTTTGTACATATTAAGATCGAGAATGCGGGCACTGTTTTTACGCGCGGGTGCGCCCAGGGATCGGTGATTACCTGTCCGGTGGCGCACTTCGAGGGCAATTATTTTGCCGATGAGCAGACCCTGGAGCGGCTGGAGGGCGAGGGTCGGGTGGTATTCCGCTACTGCGACCGTGATGGCCGTGTTGACGCAGCCGACCGAGTCCTAAATCCTAACGGTGCTGCGCATGCCATTGCTGGAATTGCAAATGAGTTTGGGAATGTAGTGGGTTTGATGCCGCATCCGGAAAGAGCGGTTGAGGATATCATTGGGGGAGTCGGAAGAAATTCAGGCCTGCCAATGTTTGCAGGCTCCTTAAGTAACTGAACTATTCTGCTTTAAAGGATCAAACTATGAAGAACTTATTGGTCTTAGCGGTAGCTCTGGGTCTGATTGGATCGGGGCTAGCAGGCTGCGCTCCTCGCCACCCGCACTGTGATGGTCGCAATCATAAAGAATGGGCTGGGCATAAGGAGTGCGCGGGACACTGCGAATGCGGCAAGGGATGCACCTGCTCGCACTGCGCTTCGGGCTGCTTCGGTCGCACTTCTGATCAACCCGCTTGTGGCGAGAGTAAGAAAGGATGCTGCTGCGGTGAGGGTGGAGCAAAAGCCCAAAGCTGTTCAGACGCTCACTGAGTGATTTTCTCGACTCTAAATCCTAGCCGAACCTCGGCGGAGTCCGAGATGGATAGGGCATTGTTCGAGGTGATAGCGCGTTTGCCCCGCAACGGGAGCAGTTCGATGCGGTAAATTCCTGGGCGCAAGCGAACTTGAAAGAGGCCCTGATCGTTGCTGCGCTTTGTGCGCACTAACTGAGCACCGGTCTCGGTTTCCCGAAAAATTCCGACCTTTCCACGGTATGGTTCAGCCAGTTCGAAACAGATTTTACCCTCGAAAGGCGAGGAAAGCAGGCAGCTGTTGGAAAACAGAACTCCGGTAAGCTTGGCGCTGTCGGTGGCTGATGCTGGGTGCGCTAGGAAAAGCGAAATCACCGAAGCAAATAATAGCGGGAGCATACGCATATACACTAATAAATCCCACACTTTACAGCTTTTGATCCAGTTTTCCCGGTAAGCAGCGGGAACCACTGATCAATTGTGGCGGTTGGTTTGCCAGCTAGCCAGCGCTATGCTACGCTCCTCTGCCGGTCGGGCTCTTTGAGCTTGGGCGGTGCGGCCTCCCTTTCCTCGGTTTGCCTCTACAATTGAGCCGATCCTCGGAATGCCCAGAGCGTCGCTAATTACACACTCGAACTTGGTCTTAGTGGGGACGATTATAATCGTCTCTCCACGTTCGAGGAGGCAAACTAAGACGGAGAAATAGCAAATGGACAATCAGAATTTCCAGCAGAGTTACTCTGCTCAAGGAGAGGCCCCAGAATACACCCCTGTCAAAGTCGATGTTAAGACGCTGCTGGATGCAGGCGCGCACTTCGGACATCAAACCGAGCGCTGGAATCCTAAGATGCTGCCGTTTATTTACGGCGCCCGGAATAATACCCATATCATCAACCTCGATCTCACGCTGAAGGCTTGGGAACGCGCGCGCAAATTCGTTTGCGATGTCGTAGGTCGGGGCGGAAATATTCTTTTTGTCGGCACTAAGAATCAGGCGCGTGATATCGTGCGCGAGGAAGCGCAGCGTTGCTTCGCTTTCTACGTTACGACCCGCTGGCTGGGTGGGACGCTGAGCAACTTCCAAACGATCAAGAATTCTATCGAGCGCATGAAGAAGCTGGAGGAGCTGCTGGCTCAGGCTGAAGAGGCAGACAGCAAGATTAAGCTCGTAAAGAAAGAGAAGCTTAACATCTCGCGACAGCTCGGCAAGCTTGAGCAGAGCTTGGGTGGTATCCGCTTCATGAAGCGTCCGCCGGATGTAATTTTCATCATCGATATCGTCAAGGAAGCGATCGCAGTGGCGGAGGCCCGGCGGCTCCACATCCCCGTGGTGGCGCTGGTCGATACCAATGCGGACCCGGGTTTAATCGAATTCCCGATTCCTTCCAATGACGACGCCGCCAAGACTTTGCGGCTCTTCACCGCCGCCATCGCGGATGCGGTTTTGGAGGGACGAGCCGAGTTTGAATCGCGTTTGCCGGCTGAGGGTGAGAAGGAAGAATCGGCAACCGGCAACGGCACAGCCCACGCCAACGGCGGGAGTGCAGGTGCGGTGGCTGCTGGCAATGGTTTTGGACCAAATTAATGCCATTAGCGCGCAACACCAGCTGTCGCGCGCTGTGGTAATGAACTGTAAACTGCTACGAGGATACTATGGCTGAAATTTCAGCGGAATTAGTGAAGAAGCTGCGTGACCGCACTGGCGCCGGCATGATGGATTGTAAAAAGGCTTTGGCCGAGAGTGGCGGCGATATGGAAGTTGCCATAGAGAATCTGCGCAAAAAGGGGCTTAAAGATCTCTCCAAGCGCGCTGGCAAGGTCGCAGCGGAAGGTACGATCGGAGTGTACGTGCACCCCGGCGACCAGATCGTCGCGCTGGTTGAACTCAACTGCGAGACTGATTTCGTGGCGCGCGGCGTGGAGTTTAAGGAGGCAGCGCGCGAAGTCGCCATGCACGTCGCGGCAATGCGCCCGCTTTACCTTGACGCGGAGGAGGTCCCAGCTCAGGTGCTAGAGAAGGAAAAGGAGATCCTTCTGGAGCAGCTCGATCCTGCGCAACGTTCCAAGGCGGACAAGATCTTGCCTGGGAAGGTCGAAAAGTTTTACAGCGATACCTGTCTACTTCGCCAGAACTTTGTTAAGGACGATAGCGGTAAGAAAACCGTTAAAGACGTGATTGACGAGTTGGCGATGAAAACAGGTGAGAAGGTGAAGATCGGTCGATTCCAGCGTTTCGAAGTTGGCGAGGGCGTCGAGAAAACTGTCAGTAACCTGGCGGCCGAAGTCGCTGCGATGACAGGCAGCAATTAAAGTTGCTGGATCTTGAATTTTAGCTTCATAGGCGGTCGGATATGTTTCGTCCCCCCAAGTATCGGCGCGTGCTGCTTAAGCTCAGCGGCGAGATTTTAGCCGGCGACCAGAAATTCGGAATCGAAAGGGACATCATTGCCAAACTAGCACGCGAGATTGGCGAAGTGTGCGAGCTGGGGGTTCAGCTTGGCATTGTAATCGGAGGCGGAAATATCTTCCGTGGAGTGCAGCTTGGCCAGCAGGGGTTGGATCGAGCCTCTGGTGACTACATGGGAATGCTGGGTACTGCGATTAACGCCCTGGCCCTCCAGGATATCCTGGAGCAAAACAAGATCTACACGCGCGTCATGTCGGCAATTGAGATGCGGGAGATCTCCGAGCCGTATATCAGGCGGCGCGCGATCCGCCATTTAGAAAAAGGGCGCGTAGTGATCTTTGCCTGCGGAACCGGCAACCCATACTTTACAACGGATACAGCTGCCAGTCTGCGCGCCATGGAGATTGGCGCCGAAGTCCTGCTTAAGGGCACTAAGGTTGATGCCGTATATGATTCCGATCCCGTCAAGAACAGCGCTGCCCGGCCATATCAAACCCTAAGCTACATGGACGTTCTGCAGAAGGGGCTCAAAGTCATGGATGCGGCCGCTATCTCGCTGTGTATGGATAACAATCTTTCGATCGTGGTTTTCAACATTGGTGTTGAAAGTAACTTGAAACGTGTTGTCACTGGCGAGCCAGTGGGAACTTTGGTGCAGCCTTAGCTCCACCGAGCGATTCAAGAGTGAGCTTTGTTTGTTGATTGGAGCGCTTTATGCCCGTGCAATTAAGTAAATTCAAAGATCAGTGCGTCAAGGCGGTTGAGCACTTTAAGAAGGAGCTCGGCCGCGTGCGCAGTGGCAGGGCCAGCACCTCGCTGCTGGAAGGGGTCATGGTAGACTACTACGGTTCCCAGGTGCCTTTGATCCAGGTGGGTCTAATTAACGCCCCCGAGGCACGCCTGCTTACGATTCAGGTTTACGATGGCTCCGCCGTTGAGGCAGTCGAAAAAGCTATCCAGAAGTCGGAGTTGGGTTTGAATCCCTCGCGAGAAGGCAACCTGGTGCGGGTCGTCATACCGGCGCTTAACGAAGAGCGGCGCAAGGAGCTAATAAAAACTCTTCATCGCATGACCGAGGAGGCGCGTGTTTCATTGCGCAACCATCGCCGCGACCAAATTGATGAGCTTAAGAAGCAGGAGAAATCCAAGGAGATCTCCTCGGATGAACTTCATCGCGGTCAGGATGAGGTCCAAAAGATTACCGACAAGGCGACTGCTGACGTTGAAGCGCTTCTCCACGCCAAGGAGAAGGAAATGATGGAAGTCTGAGGCATGAACGGCGGGTCTAACGGAGTTCCGCGTTCTAACTTTACCAGCGCTGCTACGCCGGTTCCCCGGCATGTCGCCATCATCATGGACGGCAACGGTCGTTGGGCTCGGGCGCGGCATTTGCCGCGCGTCGAAGGACATCGCCGGGGTGCTAAGACAGTGCGCATGGTGGTGGAGGAATCGCGGCGACTCGGGATTCGTTACCTGACTCTTTTTGCCTTTTCGACCGAGAACTGGAACCGTCCGCCTACTGAGGTCGCAGCTTTAATGCAGCTCTTTAAGCGCTACCTCGAGAGCGAGATGGATTTGCTGCTAAAGAATCAGATTCGTTTGCGTGCGATTGGAGATCTGGCGCGCTTGCCGCAGGACGTGCAAGAAAGCCTGGCTCAGTGCCAAGCAGCAACTGCAGATCAGCGCGGTATGGATCTGATTCTGGCGGTTTCGTACGGCGGACGCGAGGAAATCGCTTCGGCGGCCCGGCGTCTCGCGCACGCGGTACAGAAGGGCGAACTCGACCCGTCCCAGATCGATATAAACCTATTCTCCGGTCAGCTCTATGGGCCGGATATACCAGATCCTGACCTCTTGATTCGCACTAGCGATGAGTGCCGCATTTCAAATTTTCTGCTCTGGCAGTTGGCGTACGCCGAGATTGTTGTCAGTCCGGTTTTTTGGCCGGAATTCTCGAAAGACGAGTATCTCCGGTGCCTCGAGCGTTTTTCCTCAAGAATTAGAAGATTCGGGTTAACTGATGAACAACTCGCTGAATTCAGACAATAGCGCAGAACTGCGGCAACGTATCCGCGTAGGGGGCGGATTGCTGGGAGCATTAGCAGTGCTGTGCGCACTGGCGGCATTTAGCTGCTTAGGAAAATGGCTGTTGTTATTTTTCGGGGCCGCCGGGGTGCTTGTTTGCGCTTTGGAATTCGGTCGCGTCTGTGGTCGCGAGGTTGGTCATGCCAGGGTCGGACTATACACCTTGACCGCGTATCTGCCGTCCATTTTTGTTTTGGGCTTAATCTTCTCGCGCGGACTTTGCGAACCGCTAGATGACCGCACGCTTCTGACTGCGCTTTTGGGCGGGATTTATTGCGCCTATTTGCTAGGCGCGATCTTGGTGATTATCGCTGGACGCGTGGATCTCCAGGCTTGCGGAGCTGCGGCACAAGAGCTCTTCGTTGGCGTGCTCCTAGTGGGCGCGGGAGGAGCCACGCTATTGAGCTTGGTCTCACGCAGCAGTGCCGTGCCCCTAATCCTTTGGTTAGTGGCATTGGTATGTTCAGTTGACACCGCGGCTTATTTTGGCGGCAGAAAGATGCAGGGCCCAAAACTCTCGCAGCATCTTTCCCCTGGCAAGACATGGAGCGGTGCACTGATCGGGACCGCCGCGGGGGCCATGGTTGGTACACTCTTATTCGGATTGGTGTCGCCTGAATATTCTAGTGCGGCCGCGTTCGGATTTTCACTTCTCGCCACCGTGGCTGCGCAGGCCGGTGATCTGAGCAAGTCTTTTATTAAGCGTACGAAAGGCGTTAAAGATTTTGGCCAGATTTTGGGCGGGCATGGCGGGGCGCTTGACCGAATGGATAGTATCTTAATGACTGCACCGCTGCTGCTGCTGTGGGTGCTGTTCTCGAATATACTTTGAGTAAAAAGCAAACCCTGCTTTAACATCTGCTGTTACCATGCTGGCTTCGCATAGTGTCCCAAAGAGTCGTTTTGATTTCGCTCGTCGAACCCGCGTGGCGGTGCTGGGGTCGACTGGCTCGATCGGCACGGCGGCGCTTGAGCTGATCGAGGCTCATTCTGAACGCTTTGAGCTGGTCGGGATCGCTGCCGGCTCGAATGCGCAGACACTCTCGGAGCAGGCCGGCAGATACCGACCCCGCCGTATAGCGTTGGCCAGCGCCCCCCCCAGCGATAGCCTGCAGCTGCTGCACCAACAGGCAGCCGCGATCAAGGCTGATTTAGAGTTCGGCGTCACGGCGGTCGATCAACTTGCTTCCGAACCAGGAGTCGACCTCGTGATCGCAGCTATCTCGGGTTCTGCTGGCCTTAGTTCAACGTTCGCAGCTCTGGAATCTGGTAAAATCGTTGCGCTGGCCAACAAGGAGAGTCTAGTTTGTGCGGGGGAATTGGCGGCTAAAATCCTGGAGCAGGGCAGGGCCGTGCTGCTGCCGGTTGATAGCGAACATTCAGCGATCTTTCAGGCGCTCCAGGGAGAGCGCCCCGCTGACATCTCGCGCATACTCTTGACCGCCTCCGGCGGCCCATTTTTAGATCTCCCACTAGCGGAGTTCGCGAGCATTACCCCCGAACGGGCGCTCAAACATCCGCGCTGGAAAATGGGGCCAAAGGTTACCATCGACTCCGCCACGATGATGAACAAGGCCTTGGAGGTAATAGAAGCCTTTTGGCTTTTCGGGGTGACGCCGCTCTGCATCGACGTTTTGGTACACCCACAGAGTATTGTGCATTCCCTGGTGGAATTTAAGGATGGAAGTCAGATCGCCCAGCTATCGAATCCTGACATGCATGGTCCGATCGGCTTTGCTCTCAGCTATCCGTTCGGAAGACTGAATCGTGCGATGAGCCGGCTAAATCTACTCGAGGTTGGCCAGCTGCAGTTCCGGCCCCTGGACGACGCCAAATTTCCATACGTTGGCATGGCCCGCAGCGTATTGAAGGCGGGCGGGTCGATGCCGATGGTATTTAATGCCGCTAATGAGGTGGCCGTGGAACGGTTTCTTAAAGGTAGCTTGGGTTTCGACCGAATTAGATCAATCATAGAAGAGAGTCTGGGCCACTTTTCAGGGCTTTGCTACACTAGCCTGAGGGAACTTATTGCGCAGGAACGGCAGGTGCGCGAGTTCGCGGCAGCGCTTTCGGCCGGCTCGAGAAGAGAACTTTAACGCGCTGATTAAATGTTTGTTTTGGCAATTCAATGAATATCCTAGTCCCCATCTTAGTAATTGGCATTCTGATCTTCGTGCATGAACTTGGTCATTTTCTCGTAGCCAAGTGGTGCGGGGTTGGAGTGCTGGAGTTCGCAATTGGTTTTGGTCGCAAGGTGCTTAAATGGCGGCGCGGAGACACGGTTTATTCCGTCGGGATTATTCCGCTAGGGGGCTATGTGCGGATGGTGGGGGATGATCCGGCGCGTGCGGCCGAAGAGCTGCTCTCTGAGCGTGAAGCTGATCTGACGGAGCGGGAAAGAAAGCTGCTCGGAGATCGCACTAAGTGGTTCGCGGAAAAGCCTCTAAGCCGTCGTTTTGCAATCGTCTTCGCTGGACCGCTGTTCAATTACCTGTTTGCCATTCTTTTGACCTTTGTCAGTTTCGCTTCCTACGGAAAATCCGTGCTGATCGATGAACCCATCATCGGGGCCGTGATCCCTGGATATCCCGCAGAAAAGGCCGGGCTGCAGATTAAAGATCGGGTCATCAGCATCGATGGTATGAGCCCCAAGAATTGGGAGGAATTATCGAAAACGGT
Organism: Oligoflexia bacterium; assembly: GCA_019694515.1. Taxonomy (GTDB): domain Bacteria; phylum Bdellovibrionota_C; class UBA2361; order UBA2361; family JBGSMV01; genus JAIBBU01. The sequence continues at coordinate 147,505 of JAIBBU010000002.1, forward strand.
ATCCAGCTCCAACGGCAAGGAGCTGCTGTTGAAGATCCAACGCGCCGCTAAAGACGATGCGCCCGCAGCCGAACTGGAGGTGCGGGTTACCGGGACATCAGACACTTCTGACCTGCAAATTATCGAGAGCTCGCCGGTCACAAAATCTTACAAGATTGGAATCGTTCCGGACACCAAGCGAGAACGGATTGGCCTATTCGAAGCGGCAACTCTGAGCGTCACGCAGACCTGGTATGTTGCGACTCTCACATTCAAGGGGCTGGTCGGAATGATCAGGGGGGCGGTCTCTCCTGAGAATATTCGAGGGCCGATCTTTATTTTCAAAGAGGCAGCCAGCTCCGCGAAGCAGGGAATTGAGCGACTTCTAGATTTCCTCACCTTCCTGAGCATTAGTCTGGCGGTCCTAAATTTGCTTCCAGTACCGGTATTGGATGGCGGACATCTTTTCTTTTTCCTCTTGGAAGGCATTCGCAGGCGCCCTTTGAGCATGCGCTTCCAGGAGGTGGCAAATCAGGTCGGAATGTTGCTGCTTCTGGCGCTGATGGTTTTTGCGGTCGGAAACGACCTGCTACAGCTGGTCATGTAGCGCCATGACATGGGTGCTTGCTCTCGACTGCAGTTCGAAATTTGCGTATGGGGCTTTGCGCCACCGACGCTCCGGCGCTCAGTTCTTATTCCAAAGCGCCGGCGAGAATAGCCATAGCGAATCTCTGCACAGCGCAGTGCGGCAACTGCTTGAGCGCGCCGGCATACAATGCTCTCAGCTGGCCCTGATCTTACTTGGGGAGGGGCCTGGATCTTTTACCGGTTTGCGGATCGGATTTAGCTTTGCGCAGGGTTTGGCGCTGGGCTCTCAGGTGGCTGTGCGACCGTTCTCCTCTTTCGCCGCCGCGGCTTTGGCCTTCGAGGGAGCTGAAACTTTGCGCATCGTGCTATCAGACGCTCGCCGTGGCGAGTGCTTCTTTTCGGCCTATCTGAAAACGGGACCGGAGCTTAAGGAGATCATAGCACCCCAGATTCTTTCTGGCGTTAAGATCGAAGCCGCGGTCAGCGAGGCCCTCCGTGCGCGCGGTTTAGCTGCTAAGGGTATTGTAGCAATCTGCGAGCAGGGGCTTGAGCTGCCCACCATCGCCAAAGCTCGACGCGCGGATCTCCCTAATTTGGCCCTGGGTGGTATGCGCTTATTTGAGCTTGAGTCCCCTGATATAAAGGACGATAGAAGGGAGGAAGCTGCGGCGCTGCAGTTGGCACAGCTGACTCCGCTTTATATACGCGAAGTGGCGGCACGCAAGATTGCCGACCGGGTGTCCGGAACTCCAATCCTGCGACCCCGTGAGTAATTTGAGGCTATTGACTAATAGCAGGGTGCTGGATAGAGTCAAAGTTGTAGACAGTCCAAGTCACACCAAGTAGCAGATCATTCTACCGCCTTTTAACCTTACTTTTACAATTGGTTTAGAAAGTGCGCGGTGAGTGGGATTGTCATTCGATACTGCGGCGATGGGCAGTAGTTGTGCATACAAAAAACAGTGCCTTCTGAAAGAATCGATTGGTCATAATCGCTGAGTTTATCTTTGATCGTTGAACTTTTGATCATTTAAATTTTATCGCTTGGTCCTGATTTATCCCCGTTAATTAAATCACTCTAAATTTGTATCGGCTCGGTCCTCCACGGAGAACCGGCCACTTTTGAAACTTGGGAATCCAAAATGAACCTAAACGAACTAAAGGCCCTCAAAGCCGAAGAACTGGTCGAACTCGCTGAAAAGTTCGAAATTGAGGGTGCTAACGCGCTACGCCGTCAGGACCTGATTTACTCCATTCTGACGAAGCAGGCTGACTCCAATGGCAATATCTTTGCGGAAGGCGTTTTGGAATGCTTACCCGACGGCTTCGGCTTTTTGCGCGCGCCCGACTTTAACTATTTGCCTGGGTCAGATGATATTTATGTCTCGCCGGCTCAGATCAAACGCTTCGGCTTGAGGACCGGAGATACGGTTGAGGGACAAATCAGGCCGCCGCGTGAGAAAGAGGGCGAGCGTTATTTCGCTCTACTCAAGGTTAAGTCGGTCAACGGAGACAAGCTTGAGACGCTCAAGAAGAAAGTCCACTTCGATAACCTTACTCCCCTCTATCCCAACAAAAAGATTAACCTAGAGTCGATTAAGAGCGGCATCTCAACCCGTATAATTGATCTATTCTCGCCGATCGGGCTGGGACAGCGCGCTCTGATCGTCGCTCCGCCCCGAGCCGGCAAAACCGTTCTGATGCAGAACATCGCGAACGCTATTACGGAAAATCATCCGGATATCGTGCTGATCGTGCTGTTAATCGATGAGCGGCCGGAAGAAGTTACAGACATGCAGCGCTCCGTTAAGGGCGAAGTCGTTAGCTCGACCTTTGACGAGCCGCAGCAGCGCCATGTGCAGGTCGCAGAGATGGTGATCGAAAAGGCCAAGCGGCTGGTCGAGCACAAGAAGGATGTCGTAATTTTGCTGGACTCGATTACCCGCTTGGCGCGAGCTTACAACGCCGTCGTGCCGCCGAGCGGCAAGATTCTCTCGGGCGGTGTGGATTCCAATGCGCTGCATAAGCCCAAACGGTTTTTTGGCGCTGCTCGAAATATCGAAGAGGGCGGCAGCTTGACGATTATCGGTACTGCTCTGATTGAGACCGGATCGCGGATGGACGAGGTGATCTTCGAAGAGTTTAAGGGTACTGGCAACATGGAGTTGGTGCTGGATCGGAAGCTCTCGGAAAAGCGGGTTTACCCGGCGATCGATCTGAATAAATCCGGTACCCGTAAGGAGGACCTCTTGTTGAAGCCGGATGTGCTGCAAAAAGTTTGGCTGCTACGGAAAGTATTGCAGCCGCTTAGCGTGACCGAAGCGATGGAGTGGCTGCTCAGCAAGATTGACGGCACCAAGACCAATAAGGACTTCCTCGATATGATGAAGGCCGGTTAATTCCTTTTCTGGCATGCGGTTTGGATGACCAAAATTCTAGCCGTTGATGACAATCAAGAAGCGCTGTTTGCGCTCGAAGCACTGCTTAGAGACGCGGGCTATGAGGTCATAACCGCCGCTAGCGGCACGGAGACAATCGCTAAAATCACAGCCGAAAACCCTGATCTGGTGCTGCTGGATGTAGTAATGCCGCGGCCCGATGGATACGAGGTGACTGCCCAGGTCAAAGCCGATCCGGTCCTACGCTACATTCCGATTGTGCTTTTAACCTCGAAAGATTCGCTAGATGACGTCATCCATGGCCTAGAGCAGGGCGCTGACGACTACATCAAAAAGCCCTTCAGAAAGGAGGAGCTGCTGGCGCGCGTCCATGCGGTGCTCAGAACCAGGCAGCTTTACCAGGAGCTGCGCGACAGCAACCGTTTGCGCAGCGAACTTCAGCAACGGCTTTCCGAAAAATATAATTACGCCAATATTGTCGGCCGCAGTGCCAAGATGAAGGCTCTCTTCGAGACGTTAGAGAAGGTTAAAGATGCGGAGGTGCCGGTCCTGGTCTCCGGCGAATCCGGCACTGGTAAGGAGTTGGTAGCTACGGCGCTTCATTACTCCAGTCGCCGCCGCGAAAAGAGCTTGGTTGTTCAGAATTGTTCGGCATTTAACGAGAATCTGCTTGAGTCTGAACTTTTTGGGCATGTCAAAGGGGCGTTCAGCGGTGCGCTGAAGGACAAACAGGGGCTCTTTGAGATCGCGGATGGGGGAACTTTCTTTTTAGATGAACTTGGAGAGATGAGCCTGGCATTGCAGGCGCGACTATTGCGGGTTCTGGAGGATGGATCGTTCATTCCGGTCGGAGCTACCCATCCCAAGAAGGTTGATGTTCGTATTGTTGCCGCAACCAACCGCAACTTAAAGGAGATGGTTTCAAAGGGCACGTTTCGAGAAGACCTCTTCTATCGTTTGAACGTCGTGCCGATCGAACTGCCCCCCCTGCGAGAGCGGCGCGAGGATATCCCGCATTTAGTGGAACACTTCCTGGCGCTGGTTAATTCCAAGCGCGGCAGCGCCAAGGTTTTTTCTCCGGAAGCACTCGAGGCGCTGTGCGATTACGGCTGGCCCGGAAATATTCGCGAGCTGCGCAACGAAATTGAAAGGGCCACACTGCTCTCCAGCGCAGACTGTATTGGAGCGGAAGCGTTGTCACCCCAAATTCTTAGCGCGAAAGCCCTAGGAGCGGCTGGTAGCGCCGGAACCTTGGGAGCCGCAGTCCAAGATCTAGAGAAAAAGATGTTGCTCAGCACCCTGACGCGCCTGGCTTGGAATAAGAGCGAAGCCGCGCGCGAGCTCGGCATATCGCGTTCTAGTTTGATCGCGAAAGTTCAAGCCTTCGGTCTTGAGCAAGGCTCGAAATCATGATTTCGGCATTAGCCAAGGATCTGATGTGCTCGAGCCGCATTCGCGAAACGTGCGCTGCGCTGGGTGCAGAGATCAAGATTGGGCGTACTCCACAACAGCTGCTCGCGGCAGGTGAAGCCACGACCTTGTTCCTAATAGACTTAGAGGCTGGCGGCGATGATTTATTCGAGGCCATCAGCACGCTGCGGGGGCAACATCCAAACTCTGCAATCATTTGTTTCGGCTCGCATGTCGATGCCGATCGGCTGAAAAGGGCCGTAATGGCGGGAGCCTCCGACGCGCTTCCCAGATCCAGGTTTTTTGGCCAGCTTGCTACCCTTATTAAGGCCGCGAGCGCATAGAACTGGCTATTTTCAGTTCTGGCCTGGCAGTTTACAATTGCAGAGTCTCGCAGGACCTTGATTTCAGAGCGATGCTTCTCGAGAATTTTGTTATGCCAACACGACAATCGCAAAAGGGCGCCGGAAAACTCACGACCCTTGTTTTTGCCATAATTCTGGGAGCGGCGCTCTTCAGCGGGTATAAAATTCTACCCTTTTATTATCGGTATTTTGAGCTGCAGAATCAGATGGAGCAGGTGATCCGCATTGCCTCGACTCTGACGGACGCTGAGGTGCGAGAGAAGCTCTGGTACCACATTCAGCACAATGATATCCCAGTAGAGCCCGAGGATCTCAAGATTAATCGTGAGAACAGCATCCTAACCGTAAGTTTGGAGTGGGATGAGATCTTTTTCATAACCTTCCGAGGGAAGGACTACGACCTCCACACCTTCCATTTTGCTACCCGTGCAGAAGGGCGCGTTTCTTAGCGCGATAGTCAACTTATCTTTGTAGCGCCTAGCCGATCCCGAATTAGTTGTAACAGGGAGCAAGGCGATCTATGGTGGTGCGATTGCGGAGGTGTTGTATGTCGCATTGTCGTTCAAATCAAAGAGTTGCTCCTGCCAGGCCATTTTTTTCCGGCCCTGATTCAGAGGCTTCTCAGTCTCCCCTGGCTTCGGCTTTTTTTACCTCATTACAAAATCCCCAGACGCTAAGGGAGGTAATGGACCTCTTCGCGCGGCGTTTAGCTAAAGATAAGGCGTTGCGAAGCGCCTTTGTGGAGGGGCTTGGGCGCATCGAGGAAGCTGCGGGTGGACAAGTAAGTATCTTTGAAGAGCTCTACATGCTGCGCTTACACGAGGCGCGGGACTACTTGCGCGCGCGGCTGCAAATTCTTCCGGAACGGCTAGTAATTCTGGGCAGCGGGTTAGGTGCCTTCGCCTCCAAGCTTGAAGATCGTCAGATTATCCATTACCGCGACATCCCACACTTTCCGCGCTCTGGAGTGAAGGGGCATGCAGGAGATTTGGTGGTGGGCACAGTGAGGGGGCACCCTGTCGCAGTAATGCGCGGAAGGGTTCACTATTACGAAGGGTGGCCGGCTCAATATGTAGCGTTCGGAGTGCGGGCGTTAGGCCTCTTAGGCAGCCTAAAGACTCTAGTAGTCACCAATGCTGCCGGCGCGATACGCCAGGATGTGGCGCCGGGCGAAATCGTGCTGTTAAACAATCATATCAACCTGTCAGGACAAAACCCTTCGCGGGGATTGAAGAATGTGGAGTTGGGCGAACGATTCTGCGACATGACCTACCCATACGACAAGGCGTTAGCGACGCTTGTAGAGCGAGTTGCTCTAAGAAATGGAATTATGCTGCGAAAGGGCACGCACGGCATTCTCACCGGAGGTCCCTCTTATGAAACAGCAGAAGAGATTCGTCACCTCGATTTTGCCGGACAGGGCGCCGCTTCGATGTCGGTTTATGAAGTAATTGCGGCGCGCCAGCTCGGCATAAAAGTGATCGGTCTCAGTCTTATGACCAACGATGCTGCGGGCAGGCCCGGCGGCGCGTCCGGTATTTCGCACATGGAAGTAGTTTCGAAGGATAATCGCCCTGTGGCGCGCGGTCGACGGAACCTCAAGAACTTAATATTTGAAGTGCTTCTGGAGTTGCAGCGCACCGAGGCTCGCTCGCGCCGTTAAGTTCCCCGAGTTCTGCCGTGTTCCTCAGTAATCGACGGCTTGACTAACACTCACGAGATCGTTATACCGAGAGAAATGATACTTTTCTCGAGCAGCATAGAGGCGTTTTTTCCGAGCGCCAGTTTTTTTAGCGCCATCATTGAGAGCGAAATCATCGCTCCGCGGGCCTGCCGGAGTGTGTCATGTCCACGGTCTCCTTGGGCCGGTGGATATCATTTTAACGGATATTTTTGGGGATAACCCCAAAAATACCAGCTCCATACCCACAACTTAGCGCACTTTTATTAATCTCGGGATAATGCCGCGTTCAGCCGCGCCAATCTCGCCGGGATCAATCTAACCGTAAACAACAATTGTTCTTATGATTGAAGAGCACAGTCCATCTACGTCCGTAACTCGGGATTCCGCGTCGCCTCCGCCCACGGCCTGCGATCCAGCATTGCGATCCCCGGCAGGCTTTCCTCATATTGCAGAGCTCGAGCACAGCGAGAAGTTATTTTATCCCGGCACCGATACCCGGCCGCTTTTTGGGAGGAGCGCCTTCGTCGGGCTGGGCTATGGCAAGCTCGGGGTGCCAATCGACGTAGCAGTCTTTCTTCTGGTAGCTCCGATCTTCGATCGCATGCAATTCCTTGTGGTTGATCAGTTCCAGCGCATTAATCGAGTACCGGAACAAGCAGTGCTCAGTGGTGCAAGTGCGCTCAGCAAAGTTCTGCGAAATGGCATCAAGGCCTATCAGCTATCTGGCGAGGTGGCTTTAGCCTCGGAGCTAATGTCAACCCGCAGCTTCGACGAGATACTCCAAAATACCAAGCAGCAGCTCTTAAAAATTCGTTCGGTTCCTGAGGGCGAGCGTGCTATATTGGCGACTATTCCGCCAGGAAGAGCGCCCGATTTAACCTACACCCTTAATGAAATCGCGCTCTCAAAGTTCTTGCGTGATCAGGTTGGCTTCTCGATTAAGGTTGGCCCGGAAAGGGAACGGCTATACGACGAGGTCATGCAGCGCATGAATGTTGGGCTCGAATACGCCTATGTGGTTGACGCCCTACCGGCGTGCACTAGCCGCCCAGAGCCAGTGGTGCACTACATCCCAAACAATTTCGGAGCATACGGAGGGAAACGCATCTTTCTTCAGGACAGCCCCGCAGATATTCTAAAGAAGCTCGCGGCCAGCGCGCCGCAGACTCTAGCCTATCTGAGACAGCTTGCTAATGCTGCAAGCGCCCGATTAGGTTTGCCCATTATCGCGGGGCCGCGTTTCGCCGAAACGCCCGGCTTCGAGTGTACACGGGCAATCCGCGACGCACTGGTGGAAGCTGTAGTTGTTCCCTTATTACAGGAGGATCGATGAGTAATGTTGATAGCTCCTCAGCACCGCCGGTCCTCGCAGCCCATTCGTTGGTTCGGCAGCTGCAAACCGAGTACGCCGATATCTACCGTACTCTGCAAGAGTTTGGCGACTACTCGATGGCACGTTATGCTGCCCAACTTTTTCCGGCAGGATATAAAGCCAGCGAGGCGATCGCAAAAGCCGCAAATCGGGTCGCCGCACCGATCTTCGGGAAGAAGCTTGCGAGCGAGATAGAAAATCAGCTGCTTTCGAACGCCGCTGTTTCGACCGCCAGTCATCACGGTCTGTTCTCGCACCTCAGCATTTTCCAGGGGGACGTGCTTAGCGCCTGTGGAGCAAAGCGGAGCAGCCTTCAGAGTGCTGTCGTTTTTTCGTTCGCGGGAGTGCGGCTGAATAACCCATCCTATCCCCGAGGAATTGAGTTTAATGGCAAACGTTTTCCTCTGTTCTCGGACAGCATGAAGCATACTAGTGTGCACTTCTGTCCCGCGCTTGACGCGCCGGGATGGAAGCGGCTGCCCGAAGAGCTCCAGCGCCAGCTAAGTCCCCGCAAACAACAGCTGCTATCGATGACCCGTTTTTCAGACCAAGTTAGCCTGATCAACTACGAAATGTCGCTGGCGTTGGCTCCTTTGGCCTGCCCGATCGTTTATCTCTCAGCCGAAGATATTGCTGTGGAGCTGCTCTCCTCTGAGCTAATGCAGGATACTTCCGTAGCTAGGATCATGCTCAATGCCGCCGATCGAGCCGCGGCCTTGAAAATGTTTGAGGGCGTGAGCGGGGCCTGGTCCTCAGACGGCAAGGGCTCGCAGCTTTGTTGGGGAGTTTCGGAGGGCAAACGTTCGTGCGCCCTGCGCGTCCAGGGTGACTTCCTGATAGGCGAAGATATCAAAGTGGAACTTAGCGCTCAGAGTCTGATTGATGCGCTTCGCCGTGGAGAGATATATCCCGGGATGTTAATAACATTCCTGCTCTTTCTTGAGCATGGCATCGTATGTCAAGGCGGGTTCTACCAAGTCGCATACCTGCCCGAGATGAAAACGCGCTTTCTGCGGTATCTAGCGCACTCGGCGGATTCTGAAACGCTTCGTAAGCTTCCGGTTTCCGCCTTTTGCACCGGGCCGCTCTTCATACTGGGCTCTGGGTGGCGAGCTTTGGGAATATCTGATCTAATTCTCGATACCGAACAGACCCTAAGCCACCTGCAACGGGGCTTGGAGCAGCTGAGTTTTCGAGACGCCCTTATTTTGGGTTCGCATCGAATCTACGACATGCTTTTTAGTGCTGAAAAGCGCCTCACAGCTGTTGCCGATCTGTCCTTAGCGGATCTTGGCGCGGCGCTGATTGCTTTTTGAGATTTTATAAAAATGCGGATACAACAAGTTAAGAGCTTCAAACTTGGCCTTAAACTGAATGAGCCGATGGCAATCGCTTTTCATGTCTTCAGGTTCGCCGAGATTTTCTTTATTGAATTGCACTCCGAGGATGGTTTTTACGGGATTGGCGAGGGTAGTCCCTTCACTCCGCTAACCGGAGAGCTGGAATCCGATATCCGGGCGGAGGTCCAGGCGCTAAATCCGGAGGCGCTACCGGAATTTTCAGATCCTGATGAGTTTTGGGCGGCGATCCATTCGAAAATTCGCAGCGTATCGCTGCGAAGTGCGCTGGATCTAGCGGCGCATGATTTGGTGGCGCGGTCCCGCGGGCTGCCGGTGTGCAAGCTCTATCGACCAAACGTTCTGCATGTGCCCAACAGCGTAACGATCTTCCTGAAGGAAACTCCCGAGGCAACCCTGGCTGAAGGGCGCCGAATTTTGGAACTCTATCCCGGACTGCAAGTGATAAAAATAAAGCTTAAAGGCGAGGGGGATGTTGAGCGCTGTAAGAAATTAAGAGAGTTAAGGGCGCCGCGTCTGAGTTTTTCGCTGGATGCTAATCAGGGCTATCTGAACGGCGACCGGGCGATACGGGCCCTAACTGAGATCTGCTCTGACCTGGGAAAAGTGATGCTGATTGAGGAACCCTGCCCGCGGGGTGACCTGGAGCTTACCAGTTATGTCAGAAAGGGCATGCGCGGGGTTCCGATCTTTGCTGACGAGTCTTGTCTCGCACTAGATGAGTTGCGGCAGATTATTGCCGCACAGGCCTTCGATGGCATTAATATTAAGCTTCAAAAGCTTGGCGGCATGACCCCCGCGCTTGAAATCGCGGCTCTAGCCCAAAAACACGGCATGGGCCTAATGGTAGGTCAGATGCTTGAAGGGCCCCTCGGTTCTGCAACCGGAGCGCACTTTGCCTCGGCTGCCGGAGGAGTGGTGTTAACCGACCTGGATATGGATCTAGAGTTGCCGCAATTCTGCTTAGGTCAACTGCCCATGCTGGGGGGGATACGTCTGCCGACAGATCGGCCAGGCTTTGGGGTCGACTTAGACCGATCTATGATCGAACAGTTAAGATTAACCCACGACGCCACCTGGGAAGAATGGCGCTGAGATGGTCTTGTCGACGATGCGCCTAATCTAAAATCGGATCTCACAACTTGCTTTGTTCAGCTGCCTCTGTTAATTTGCGGTAGGAATTAACCTTTAAAAGCGAACCGGCGAGTTCGCAAAGGTGAGAAATGATACCCTTCAATATTAAGTTCCGTCCTGTCCGGGCGGAAGGACTCCCGCTAAATTCTTTTTTCAACTTCTCTTCTTTTATTATTTGTTTTACGCCGCAGGTGCGGCGTTCTTTGGCTCAAATGAGCCAGCTAGGAATGCTATGGCCAACAAGATGAATGCAGTTCCCTCGAACTGGAAAACGATTGTAGATGCTGAAACGATCTCCCGCAGTATTTCGCGCATGAGCTATGAAATTCTAGAGAAGGATCGGCGCCTTAATAATCTCGCGATTGTCGGGATCCGCACCGGAGGAGAGTATCTAGCCGAAAGAATTCGTCGAAAGATCAAAGAAATTGAGGGAGTCGAGCCACAGCTGGGTGTAATAGATATCACCCTTTATCGGGACGACCTCTCGAATTCGGACCTCCAACCGACACTCAAGGGCACCGATCTGCCGTTTTCTATCTCCGGTGCGCGAATCGTGCTGGTAGATGATGTGCTCTATACCGGCCGCACCATCCGAGCGGCACTTGATGCGATCATCGATTTTGGGCGGCCGGCCTGCGTCGAGCTGGCAGTTCTGATCGATCGCGGGCACCGCGAACTTCCCATCAGGCCTGATTACGTGGGAAAGAATTTGCCTACGAGCAAAGGACAGTTCTTGAGGTTAAAGCTTTCCGAGCAGGGCTTTCCGGACGGCGTTTATTCAATTGAATAGCTATCATGCGCAGACACCTGATTGGAATTGAGGGACTGACCAAGGAGGACATCTACAGTTATTTGAATAACGCCGCGACTTTTGTCGAGGTCTCCGAGCGTGAGTTAAAGAAGGTGCCGCCGCTTCGCGGCAAGACCATCGTAAATCTGTTCTTGGAGCCTAGTACGCGCACCCGCGTAAGTTTCGAGATTGCGGGCAAACGGCTCTCCGCCGACACGATTAATGTCGGCGCCTCGGATAGTTCGATAACCAAGGGAGAAACGCTGCTTGACACTGCACGAACATTGCAGGCCATGGCTCCGGATATTATAGTGATGCGCCACAAAGAGAGCGGTGCGCCGCACTTTCTCGCTAAGCACCTCGAGAAGACCTCGATCGTTAATGCCGGGGATGGGATGCATGAACATCCGACTCAGGCGTTATTGGATCTGCTTACGCTGAAGCATCACTTCAAGGAGCGCTCAGCGGGGATAGAGGATCTGACGGTTGCGATCGTTGGCGATATTAGGCACTCCAGGGTGGCACGCAGCAATATCTGGGCGCACCTAGCCCTTAACAATCGTATCAATTTGGTCGGCCCGCCCACGCTGATTCCCGAAGAATTTCGCCATCCCAGACTTTTCGGAGAGAAGATCAATATTATTCACGATCTGAAAACCGGGCTGCGCGGCGCCGATGTCGTAATCTGCTTGCGTATGCAGCTGGAGCGTCAAACCGACAAGTTCGTGCCTTCATTAGAGGAGTATAGCCAGGAGTATTGTGTCAACGAGCGCGCCTTGCAGGCCGCCAACCCCGGATGCGTGGTGCTACACCCCGGGCCAGCCAATCGGGGATTAGAGGTTTCAAGTGCGGTCCTGGATGGTGCGCAGTCCCTGATGCAGAAGCAGGTCAATTTTGGGGTCGCTGTGCGAATGGCCGTCCTATTCGCGCTGGCCACCGGTAAAACTGTTAGTGAGGGGAAGAGCGAGTGAGCAAATTACTGATTAAGAATGGACTGGTAATCGATCCCGCCGCAAGCCTGGAAGAGCCCCGCGATGTTTTGCTGAACGGCGCACTGATCGAAGCCGTGGAGCGCCCGGGGGCTATTCCAGAGAGCGCAGCTACGGAGGTGCTGAATGCTTCGGGAATGTGGATTACTCCGGGATTTATTGATCTGCATGTGCATCTCAGAGAACCCGGCTTTGAATGGAAAGAGACGATTGAAAGCGGCTCGCGAGCGGCGGCGCTGGGGGGTTTTACTACAGTTTGCTGCATGCCCAATACCAAGCCGGTAAACCACAACGCGGAGATCACCAGGTTTATTCTGGAACAGGGGCGCCGGGCCGGTGCCTGCCGTGTCTTGCCGATTGGCTCCGTCTCGGTGGGGTTAAAGGGCGAGGAGATGTCGCCCTTATCGGAGCTTTGGGCAGCTGGCTGCGTCGCATTTTCGGACGACGGTGAACCGGTTTGGGATTCCGGATTAATGCGCCGCGCCTTGGAGTGGGCCAAGATGTTGGGTGCTAGAATCAGTTGCCATGAGGAGGACAAGAAGCTCTCCTGTGGAGGCTGTATGAATGAGTCCGCGCTTTCATATCGCATGGGGCTGAATGGCATGCCCAAGGTGGCCGAGGATGTGATGGTGGCGCGTGACATCGAACTCGCCCGCGCCACCAGCTCAAAGGTTCACATTTGTCATCTTTCCTCAGCTCGCTCAGTCGAGTTGGTGCGTCGAGCGAAACATGATGGCATCGATGTGTCCGCGGAGGTAACGCCGCACCATTTGCTGCTGACGGAAGAAACGGTCGGCGATTATGACACCAACGCTAAAATGAGCCCTCCGCTAAGAGAGCAGGAGGACGTTGAAGCATTGAGAGCAGGAATTAAGGATGGCACGATCGACGCGATTGCCAGTGATCACGCGCCTCATGAACAAGACTCCAAGTTGGTTGAATTTTCTAAGGCCTCTTTTGGCATCCTAGGCCTGCAAACCAATTTGCCCTTGACCTTGGAACTAGTCCGAAACGGGACTATTTCGCGGATGCGAGCGATTGAGCTGTGGACGCGCGGACCGGCCAAGGCCTTTGGGCTGGAGCGCGGCACGTTAAGATGTGGCGCACCAGCCGATCTTTCGATAATTAATCCTGACTACCACTGGACTTTGTCCAAGGAACTTATAGCATCGAAGAGTTTTAATACCCCGTTCATGGGGCGGGCTTTAAGCGGCATAGCCGAGACCGTCATCGTTGAAGGGCAAGTTGTAGTTAAGGCACACAAGCTCTCCCGGTAGTTGAATGAGGCTTTCGACAGTTAGATGAGAAAACGCGCGGCAGCATTAGAACAGAAACTCTTAGGACCCGGGGTTCTCGCATTAGCCGACGGCACAGTCTTTCGCGGGACCTGCTTCGGCGCGCGGCGGGACCTTAACAACCCAGTGCTGGGCGAGGTCGTATTTAACACCTCAATGTATGGTTATCAGGAGATCTTGACCGACCCCAGCTACGCCGGCCAGATCATTACCTTTACTACTCCTCACATCGGAAACGTGGGATGCAACGAGGAGGACTGGGAGAGCCTTAAGTTGCACGCAGAGGGGATAATTATCCGCGACCTCACGCCAGTCGTATCCAATTTTCGCGCCACCCGATCGCTTTCCAGATATCTCGAAGAAAATGGAGTAATGGGCATCTGCGGATTTGATACCCGTGCGCTGGTAAGTCATATCCGGGACCGTGGAGCGCAGATGGGGGCAATCGCGGCGGGGGAGAATATCGATACCAGCGCCCTGATCGATAAAGCGCGCGCTCAAGGCTCCATGGAGGGCAAAGATTACGTCAAGGCGGTTAGCTGTTCCGAACCGTATACCTGGAAGGAAGGGGTCTGGTCCCTTAAAACCGGGTACCGTGAGGTCAGCGAAGAAGAGTTGGTTTCGCGCCCGCATTTAATCGCGGTGGATTGCGGCATAAAATTTAACATTTTACGAATTTTGGTGGAGTGTGGCTTTCGCGTTACGGTTGTTCCGGCGACCTGGAATAGCCAACAGATCACGGCTCTACGTCCCGATGCGCTTTTCTTTTCGAATGGCCCCGGCGACCCCGCGGCGCTTCCCTATGTGGTAGCCACCGCCCAGGATTTGCTCGGGAAATATCCATTTTTTGGAATTTGCCTGGGACACCAAATCTTAGGCCGCGCGCTCGGAGCGGAAACCTTTAAACTCAAGTTTGGACACCGTGGCGGAAATCATCCGGTTAAAGATCTAAAGAGCGGCCAGGTCGAGATCACGGTCCAAAATCATGGCTTTGCGGTCGATCCCAAAAAGTTGGGCCGTGAGATTTCGCAAACTCACGTTAATTTGAATGATAATACCCTGGAGGGGATCGCCGCGCCCGATCTGCGCGCGTTTTCTCTTCAATATCACCCCGAAGCCTCTCCCGGCCCGCATGATGCACGGCCGCATTTCAGGAGATTTTTTGAAATGGTGGTCAGATAAGAGATGCCAAAACGCACTGACATTAAATCCATTCTACTAATCGGCTCTGGGCCGATCGTAATCGGGCAGGCATGCGAGTTCGACTATTCAGGCACGCAAGCAATTAAGGCGCTTAAGGAGGAGGGCTACCGAGTCATTCTGGTAAACTCGAATCCTGCGACGATCATGACCGACCCCGAATTTGCGCATCGCACCTACATCGAACCGCTGACAGCGGAGTTCGTCGAACGCATCATCGCGCGGGAGCGTCCGGATGCAGTGCTCCCGACAATGGGCGGGCAGACGGCGCTGAATGTGGCATTAGAGCTTGCCGAACGGGGAGTTTTCCAACGGTATAATTGCAAATTAATCGGCGCCAGTATCGAAGCGATTAAGACCGCTGAGGATCGTGAACTATTCCGAAACGCCATGGACGAGATCGGTCTTGAATCCGCGCGCAGCGGAATTGCGCGCTCGGTCGAGGAGGCCGAGATGCTGGCGGAAATCATCGGTTTCCCTCTTATTCTAAGGCCCTCACGCACGCTCGGCGGTACGGGCGGAGGGATCGTAGAGGACGCCAGTGTTTTGCGCCAGAAAGTTGCCTATGCTCTGCAATGCAGCCCCAACCATGAGGTCCTAATAGAAGAGAGTCTGCTTGGCTGGAAGGAGATCGAGCTCGAGGTGATGCGCGACCTTCATGACAACGTAGTAATCGTCTGCGGCATCGAGAATTTCGATCCGATGGGTGTGCACACTGGGGATTCGATTACCGTCGCTCCGATCCAAACTTTGACCGATAAAGAGTATGAAAGATTGCGCGATGCCTCAATCAAAGTAATCCGTAGAATCGGTGTCGATACAGGCGGGTCGAATGTACAATTCGCGGTTAATCCCGAGAATGGCCGGATCCTAATCATCGAGATGAATCCGCGGGTCTCGCGCAGCTCCGCGCTCGCTTCCAAGGCCACCGGATTCCCGATCGCGAAAATTGCCGCCAAGCTTGCAGTCGGTTATAGCTTGGACGAGCTGCGCAATGATATCACCCGCGAGACTCCGGCTTGTTTTGAGCCTTCGATCGACTATGTCGTGGTCAAGATTCCGCGCTTCAATTTCGAAAAATTTCCGATGGCGAGCCCAATCTTGGGGACTCAGATGAAATCCGTGGGGGAAGTACTTTCGTTCGGACGAAATTTCCCCGAGGCGCTGCAAAAGGCGATCTGTTCCATGGAACTTGATACTTACGGTTTCGATCGCGCTGCCCTTGCTAAAGATTTGGGACGGGGAGAGCTGTTTGAGGCCTGTAAAGTTCCGGGGCCCAACCGGCTGTGGCTTTTAGGAGAGGCACTGCGCGCTGGTCACTCCACCGAGTCGTTGGCAGCCTCGACCGGAATCGATCTTTGGTTTCTTAGTCATATCGCGAATATTGTCAGACGTGAGGAGCAGCTACGGCAGCAGGATCTAGCAAAGCTGGGAGCCGCCGAACTCCGTGAGATTAAGCGGCAGGGATTCTCGGACCGACGAATCGCCGACCTCTGCGGACAATCGGAACACCAGGTGCGCGCATTGCGCCATCAGCTTAAGGTACTGCCGGCCTTCAAGTCCGTCGATACCTGCGCGGCTGAGTTTGTCGCGTTTACTCCCTATCTCTATTCAACCTATGACGATACGGACGAAGCGCCGCCAACCAGTAATAAGAAGATTATCATTTTGGGTTCCGGTCCTAACCGCATCGGACAGGGCATCGAATTTGACTACTGCTGTGTGCATGCCGTCTTCGCGCTCAAAGAAGATGGATACGAAACCATCATGGTCAACTGCAATCCTGAAACGGTATCGACCGATTATGATATCAGCGATCGACTTTATTTCGAGCCGCTTACTCTAGAATCGGTTCTTGCGATCATTGAACGCGAGAAGCCCTTCGGCGTAATCGTGCAGTTCGGTGGCCAGACTCCGCTCAAGCTGGCCGAAGAGCTCGATCAGGCCGGCGTGCGCATTCTTGGTACCAGCGTTGAGGCCATTGACATGGCCGAAGATCGCAAGCGCTTCTCTGCTTTGGTTGAAGAGCTGGGGTTAGTGCAGCCGCTCTCTGCAACTGCTAGCGATCACAAGGAGGCCCAAGCTGCG
This sequence comes from Oligoflexia bacterium, assembly GCA_019694515.1. GTDB lineage: Bacteria > Bdellovibrionota_C > UBA2361 > UBA2361 > JBGSMV01 > JAIBBU01. The sequence continues at coordinate 164,156 of JAIBBU010000002.1, forward strand.
GCAACACGGCTGGGGTATCCGTTGTTAATTAGACCCAGCTTCGTGCTCGGCGGCCGGGCCATGCGCGTCCTATATTCCGATGAAGATCTCGCTAATTACCTGGCGGAAGGGGTTCAGGTATCGCATCAACGCCCCGTTTTATTGGATCGATATCTGCAGAATGCGATCGAAGTCGATGTCGATGTAGTGAGCGATGGAACTGCGGTCGTGGTGGCAGGGGTAATGGAGCACATCGAGCGCGCCGGAATCCATTCGGGGGACAGCTCCTGCGCCATTCCCCCGCAGCTGCTGAAGAAACCGGTGGTCGAACAGATCAAGGCGCAGGCCTGCATTCTGGCGAAGCGCTTAAATGTGATCGGTCTGATGAATGTGCAGTTCGCCGTCGATTCGAGCTCGACAATCTATATTTTAGAAGCCAACCCTCGAGCCTCACGCACGGTGCCTTTTGTCAGCAAGGCTAATGGTGTGCCTTGGGCTAAAGTAGCCGCGCGCTTGATGGCTGGCAAAAGTATCAGCGAGCTGAAGGTTACTGAGGTCGCCCCCAGCAAACATGTGGCGGTCAAGGCATGCGTCTTTCCGTTTAATAAATTTCAGGGCGTCGATGTGATTTTGGGGCCGGAGATGAAGAGTACCGGCGAAGTGATGGGAATCCATTCGACCTTTGCGGGAGCCTTCGCCAAGGCGCAGTGCGCAGCGCATGTACTGCTGCCGGAGAAAGGCAAGGTCTTCATAAGTGTGAGAGATGAGGATAAGGATGAACTCGCAGAGCTCGCTCCGCTATTGCTTAATGAAGGCTTCCAAATCGTGGCCACTGCTGGAACCGCGGCATGGCTGGAACAACATGGCTTTCAAGTAGAGAGAATTAATAAAGTGCGTGACGGTTCTCCGCATGTCGTCGACCTGCTTGGTGCAGGTGAAATTCAGATGGTAATTAATACGCCGGAGGGCAGCGGGCCTTTGCTGGACTCACGCTCAATTCGGCTCGTGGCCAGCGAGTTAAAGGTGCCCCTGTACACATCGATGGCGGCAGCCGTGGCTGCAGCTAAATCGCTTGGTATCGTTGGGTCCGAGGCCTTTCTCGAGGTCGAGGCCCTGCAAAGCTATCACACCTAAAGCCCTGTTTTTTGAGCTGTAAATTGCGGATTCCAAGTTAACGCGACAGGTGCAAAATCTCTCAGACCGCGCTAAACTCAGGGTTTCGTTATCCACGGATGTAACTTTATGCGACGACCTATCACTCCCCGCGGCTATGCCGCGCTTCGTGCCGAGCTGAAGCGCTTAAAATCCATGCGTCCGGAGCTGTCGCGCGCCATAGAAGTCGCGCGCGGTCATGGAGATCTCTCCGAAAACGGAGACTATGATGCCGCTAAGGAAAAATCAGCCATGACCGAGGCTAAGATTAGAGACCTGGAAACGAAATTGACCATGGCCGATGTAATTGACCCTCGCAAGCTCCAAAGCTTCGAGAATGTGGTCTTCGGCGTCTCGGTTTTGATTGAGGATGTAGACAGCGGGGAACAGCGCCGCCTTACGATCGTCGGAGCAGATGAGTCGGATGTGGAACGGGGTTGGATTTCAATTGAATCTCCGCTGGGCCGAGGCTTGATCGGCAAACCTGGTGGGGAGATTGCGCGGGTTCAACTCCCCGGGGGAAGTCGCGAGTTTGAAATTCGGGAGATCTACGTCGATTATCAGGACGATGGTGTAGTTGTGGAAGAGGACTAAGATGAGCACCGAACGCCATGTTTATATAGCCGGAGCGTCCCGCACTGCGATTGGTTCCTTCGGGGGCGCTTTGCTTGATTGCTCTCCGGTATTGCTTGGAAGCGTCGCGGGGCAGGCGGCTCTCGAACGTTCAGGGCTGCCCGCTAACGCCGTCGACGAAGTTATCATGGGTAATGTCCTAGGCGCCGGACATGGCATGAACATCGCCAGGCAGGTCGCGATCAAGGCAGGACTTCCAGCGCATGTGCCGGCCTACACCGTCAATAAAGTTTGCGGTTCAGGGTTGAAAGCTGTCACTTTAGCGGCTGCGGCGATCGGGTCCGGAGAGGCTTCGGTGATTTTGGCGGGCGGCACCGAGAGCATGTCGCAAAGCGCATTTGTCGCACGCAACGTGCGCTGGGGCCAGCGCATGGGAAACACCGAGCTGCTCGATTTGATGTTGAGCGATGGGCTGACAGATGCCTTTGGCGGATGCCACATGGGAATTACCGCTGAGAATTTAGCCGAAAAGTACGGCATTGCTCGTTCGGTTCAGGACCAATTTGCTTTTGCCAGCCAGGAACGAGCACAAGCGGCGATCGCGGCCGGGCATTTCAAGGCCGAAATCTCAGCGGTCCCGCTGTTTAAACGCGGAGTTCAGAGTGGCAGTTTCGAAATCGATGAGTATCCGAGAAAGGGCGTGACCTTGGACTCATTAGGCAGCCTTAAGCCGGCCTTCAAGAAGGACGGCACCGTTACGGCTGGTAATGCCTCGGGTATCAATGACGGGGCGGCGGCTCTGCTTCTTTCTGCCAATCCTCCAAAAGGAGGAAGCGGCGTGCCGATTGCCAAGATCTTGGGTTGGGCTTCGGCCGGAGTGGAGCCTGGGCTGATGGGAATCGGTCCTGTGCCGGCAGTAAAGAAGCTCCTGCAGCAGACCGGCGTAGCGCTTAGTGCAATTGATCTGATTGAGGCTAATGAAGCCTTCGCCGTTCAGGCGCTTGCGGTCTCAAAGGAGCTCGAGCTCGATCCCAGCCGAGTTAATGTTTGCGGCGGGGCGATTGCTCTCGGTCACCCCATCGGAGCAAGTGGTGCACGCATTTTAGTGACGCTGCTTTATCAGCTCCAGCGGTTAAAGAAATCCTTAGGTCTCGCCACCTTGTGTGTTGGTGGAGGACAGGGAATTGCGGTATTAATTGAACAGCTTTAAGCCCCAACGGTATTTGCTTGTATGATTTCGCAGCGCACCATTGATGCTGTCCGCGAGCGGGCAAATCTCGTAGAAATCATCTCCGAGACGGTAACCCTTAAGCGCGCCGGCGGGGGGTACACCGGGCTGTGTCCTTTTCACGGCGAAAAGACCCCCTCCTTTCATATCCGGGCAGACGGTAGCTCTTACCACTGTTTCGGCTGCGGAGTATCCGGAAACGCGATTACCTTTCTGATGCAAACGCGGGGAATCTCATTTCCCGAGGCGATTGAGGAATTAGCACTACGCTTTAATGTACCGATTGAAAAAGAACGCGGCGGGAATCGCGCTGAAGCGCAGAATCGCCTTCCCCCGCAGCTGCTTTATGAGGCGAACAACCAGGCTTTGAAGTTTTTTGCACTCTCTCTGGCCTCAGCGGATGCCACGGTAAAGAAGTACCTGCAGAGCAGGAAGCTTACCCCCGAGGCGATTAAGGCTTTTGCAATCGGATTTAGCCCCAAGAGCTGGGGCGCGGGCGTGGGCGCTTTGCGGGGGGCGAAGATTGAAGATGAAATCATTCACGCTAGCGGCTTGGCTCGCCGTAATCAGAAGGGCGAGCTTTACGACGCTCTGCGGGGGCGCCTGATCTTTCCCGTTTTTATAGACAACCGGCGCGTGGCTGGATTTGGCGGGCGGATCATTCCCGATCTTTTTAGTGCCGACGAGCGCAACGAAGCTCCAAAATATTTAAATTCCCCCGAAAGTCCGGTTTATCAAAAAAGCAAAATCTTTTACGGTCTGCCGCAGGCGCTCGACGCGATTCGCCGTACATCGCAGATATATCTGGTCGAAGGATATCTCGACGTAATCGGGATGTGGCAGCACGGCGTCAAGAATGTGCTAGCAACTTGCGGCACCTCCGTGACTGAGGCGCACGCCAGCCGACTCTCTCGTTTAGCCAAGCGCGTGCGAATATTATTCGACGGGGACGCAGCCGGTCGTGCGGCCGCGGCGAAATGCTTCAATATTTTCATGAATAAAGGCCTGGATGTTCACGCTATCTTTTTACCTGAAGGCCACGATCCCGACACCTTTGCCGCCGCTACAACGGGATCGCTGGATCAGGCACTCGAAGCGTTGCCAACTCGCACCCTTTTTGATTGTTTTTTAGACGCCACGATCGCGCGTTATGCTGAGAAGGTCGAGGACCTGGGCGCAGCTTCGAAAGGCAAGATCGCAGAGGAGCTGGGCGCGGTGCTTTCGAAAATTCATAACGCGGTAGAAAAGAACGAACTCACCAAGCGCGCAGCGTTCAAAATGAATCTGGATTTGATGGCTTTCTCCTCGATGCTAAAGGGGGACAAGAAGGAACGTGCGAGCGAGGAGATATCGAGCTCTGCCGAACCACTACCGACCTTTAGTACTGCAAAGCCCGTGGCGGAGCTGCCGATTCTTGACCAGCGCATTTTGCTCTCAGCGATGGCCTACAAGGAAGACCTTTGCGCGCGCGTGCTGATGGACACCGAGCTATGCCGCGCCCTAAATCCTGTCGCGCTGTTATTCCTCTCGGGCTTACTTGAAGTATTGGAATCGGACGAGATTGTTTCGGACCGAAAAAAAGAGTTGATTAAAGAGCTTCTGCACCAATTCGGGGATAGCTGGGTAAATCTTTGGAAAAAGGCCTATCATTTGAAAGCTCAGCATGAGGTCGATCTGCTAAAGGAATTCGACGATTGCCGCTTATCCGCCCGAAAACTCCTTTTAAATAGAGAACTTAGCGAGTTGGATATGCGCCTTCGCGGGTGCGCGAACGAGGAAGAGCGAACCCAGGTCTCCGAGGAGCATCGACAGGTACGGCTGCGAATTGAGGGTTTGAGCGCCGAGGCACGCTGATTCCCGCCATGAATAGCGCTCCCGTAGTTTGCGCCTTTTCGAAAAAAGTGTAACTATTCTGCCTTCATAGCCGGGCTTAGCCTGGTTTCGGGAGCTTAAAAAGCAGTCCGCTCTTTACATAATAATTGTTGCGCGACTCAGGCTCGCTGGTTGGTTTTTTTTGCATAACATTGATGCGGCGTTCTTTTCACCGAGGGGGTGCTGCAATCGTGTTCCTGGCGGTTATTTCAGGTCGGGCAGTACAGTTTCGATCACCGGATCTCCGAATCAGTTTGAAGTGTAAGGAAAGAGCGTGGCAGGTAAGAAGAACAGTCGAGTTACATTGAGAAAACGTCCATCGAGCGCCAAGATTAAGAAGCTAAGACGAATCGGACGACCGCGTTTGGAGAAACCAGCCGCGGCCGAGCCCGTTAAACCTAAATCAAAAATCGCCACACCTCCGTCCGCGGGCGCTGCCGCCAAGCCCGGCCCAAAGGGAGTTGTCGCGCCCGTCGGTGCACCATCTAAGGGTCCCTTCGGAAAGCCCCGCGAAAATATGGCGTCGGCTCCCGTTGTGGCCGAGAATAAGCGCAAGTTTCTCAAGGCCTATGTCGGCAGTAAGCGTCAGGCCAGCCAGGGGCAGCCTCCCGAGGATGAGTCTCCGGAAGCATCTAAGCTCAGACATTTCAAAAGTATCAAGCGCGAAGTACAGGCCGGCCAGAAAGGCAAGGAAGGGGCCAAGACCGAGATCGATCCGGACAGCGAAGTCAGCAGACTAATCGACCTGGGTAAGGAAAAGGGCTATTTGACCCTTGAGGATCTGAACGAAGCACTTTCACAGGAAGCCGTCTCCGAAGATCGCATCGATGACATGATTTCCATTTTTGGCGAGCATGATATCGACATTGTCGATCAAGCCGCGGCCGGTTTTGAAGAGGAAGCAGAGACCACCGAATTCGCTGCGGAATCATCCGAGCCTGTTGAGACATCCGCGCTTGGTAAGAGCACCGATCCTGTACGCATGTATTTGCGTGAAATGGGGAATGTCAGCCTTCTGACGCGCGAAGGGGAAGTCGAGATTGCGAAGAAGATCGAAGCTGGACTCAAGGCCGTAAAGGAACAGACGCTCAAGCAGCCGATCTCGATGGGCTACGTCGTTTCGCTGTTCGATCAGGTGAAGAGCGAGGAGGTGCGCCTGCGCGATCTTTTCGTCGAAGAGGATGCCGAGCAGGACGAAGAAGAGGAGGAGGAAGAGGAAGAAGAAGAGAAGCGTCCTCCGCGCTCGATCGACGATGAAGAATATGTCGAGGAAAAGGAGGTTCCGCAGAAACCTTCAATCAGCGAAGAGGAAGAAGAGGCCCGCAAGAAGTTCTTGAAGAAGGCTCCCGCTTATAAGAAGGCGCTCAAGGACACCCAGAAACTTTTTCACGACCTTAAACATGCCCGCCGGCATAATCAGCGCAATTTGCCGGAGATTGAAAGGAAATATCGCAAATTTCTAGAGAAGAATGCGGCACGGATCGCGGAGCTGAATCTCAACCAGCGCCGGCTGCAAACCATGGCGCTCCTGATCAAGGATGAGCATGACGCGCTCGTCAATTCGCGTCATGCGCTTAACGATATTGTCAAGCGCATGGATGGCCGCACGACCCAGGAGCTGGTAGAGGCCATTCCTGAGCTGGTTTCGGATAATCAGCTCGCATTCAAGCGCGTCTGCCGCAGACTTAAGCTTAAAGCCACTGATGCCCGGGAGTTGGGACAGCGCCTCAAGGCGGTCAACGACCGCATCGAGGATGTGGAACAGAAAGCCTGCATGTCACAGCGGGAGTTCGAGCACTCTGTCTCGGTACTGAAAGATGGCGAAGTGCGCGCCTATGAAGCCAAGAAGGAGTTAGTAGAAGCAAATCTGCGCTTGGTAGTCTCGATTGCCAAGAAGTATACCAACCGCGGATTACAGTTCCTTGATTTGATCCAGGAAGGCAACATCGGATTAATGAAGGCCGTCGATAAGTTCGAGTATCAGCGCGGCTATAAGTTCTCGACCTACGCGACCTGGTGGATAAGACAGGCCATTACCCGCGCAATCGCTGATCAGGCCCGCATCATCCGAATTCCTGTGCACATGATTGAAACGATCAATAAGCTAGTCAGGACCTCGCGCTATCTGGTGCAGGAACTTGGACGGGAGCCGACCCCCGAAGAAATTGCTGCCAAGATGGAGATTCCGATCGAGAAGGTGCGAAAGGTATTGAAGATCGCCAAAGAGCCGATCTCGCTCGAGACTCCTATCGGCGAGGAGGAGGATTCGCATTTGGGTGATTTCATCGAGGACAAGCGGGTGGTTTCGCCTGCCAATGCGGTAGTAAACATGAACCTTCAGGAACAAACCCGTAAAGTCCTTGCTACCCTTACGCCACGCGAAGAGAAGGTATTGCGGATGCGCTTTGGCATCGGAGAGAAGAGCGATCATACCCTAGAGGAGGTCGGCCAGAATTTCGACGTGACCAGAGAACGTATTCGACAGATTGAAGCCAAGGCGCTGCGCAAGCTGCGGCATCCGAGCCGCTCAAAGAAGCTCCGAAGCTTTGTTGAAAAATAGTCAAAAAGCCGCAGCGCTACGGCCGCGCTAAGCTAAATCGACTGGTACAGCAGCGCGCCGGTGCGCCTTATATCAAGATAATTCTCGGCATAAGCTCGCCCGCGCTTTCCCAGATCGCGCATGCTTTTCGGTTCACGCAGGACCGCTTCTAGTTTCTGCGTTAAGTTCTCCGCGCTGACATCCATCACCGGGCAGGTCTCGAGCTGGGTCCAAAGGGCCCGCGAGGCGCTGCGGTTACCTCCCAGCACCGTTTTCCCGCAGGCCAAGGCATAGGCCCCGGCCAAGCCAAAGCTGGCTTGAGATGTCGACTCGATTAACAGATCGCACTCGCTTAGCCGCAAGCAAAGGGTAGCGATATCCGGCAGTTCGTCGCTGGCAACCGTAGCAAAAAGGAATTTTAACCCCTTGGCTTTGAGCGCCTCAACGCTGGCTGCAATCGTCGCCGTGTCAGCTTCAAAACCTGGAAGAGCAAAATGCAGCACCTTAACCTTATGAATCTCAGGTTGATACGGTTCGATTCTAGGAATTGACTCTAAAGGCAGACCCGGAGCGCTCCACTGGAAATTCTTGGGCCGATTCAGCTTGGAAGCCAGCTCAGGCGCTGAACTAAGAATCCGACTAAAGCTTCCCAGCAGCTGGGCGTGTGCGGAGGCTAGATCCAGCTCCTCCGGGAGAACGGGGCTCCCCAATTCTAGCACCAATTTTACTCCCGCTGCCTGCAGCGCGCCCCAGGGGCTGATCGGCTCAACCAGGCCCCCTAGCTGGTGCAGATGAATCAGATCAGGCTCTTCCTCAAGCAGCTTGGTCACAGCCGGTGTTCCCGTTGGGTCCCCTTCGAGCACCCCCAGCGACCGAGGCAAATGCGCGATAACCGAGTGCCCCTGAGCTCTTTGAAAGGCGACTATAGGCCCTACGGCGGCCGGAACACCGCCCATATGAACAATCTTCATCATTGCTAAATTCGCCTGTCTCGAAAGAATGCTCAAGAGGGCATCCGGAGCTGCGCTCAGCTAGCGGTCGGCGGAGTCCGCCAGATATCATTGCTGCGGCTGCAAATCGCGGAGTCTTTCCATTCTGCCCTGAGATTCGGTACGATTCGAGAAAAAGGAGTCCTCAAATGCTGCGCATCGCCATCCCTCTGCTTTTGGCTCTCGCTCTTTCGAGCTGCGGGAAATATGGTCCACCGGTTCCTCCTGAAGCGCTTAGCCCCGCTGCCGTGCATGAACTTCGCGCGGAGGGTGCAGCCGAGGGGGTGAAGCTCAGCTGGCGCAGTCCCGAGGCCGATCTGCGCGGACAGGATCTGAAGAGCCTGGATGGATATCGAATTTATCGCAAGCTTTCTTTCGGAATTGAGGATGTCGCAACGGGTACTAGGCCAGAAGGGGGACAGGAATCGGACTACGAGCTCCTTGCAACAATTCCTGATTCGCACGTAGCTGACCTCAAGAAGCTTAAGGATGAAGCGCTGGCCGCAGGTAAGCCGGCACGCAGACTAAAGGCACCAGACAGTGCGAAAGAATTTAGCTTCACCGATCCGAAAGTGGCAGCGGGCAAGACTTACTTATATCGAGTAGTCCCCTTTAATCAGGGCGACACCGAAGGTCGTGTAACCAAATTGCTTAAGGTGACTTTCAATGGAGAGCAGACGGCCTCGTCGTTAGTAGCCGTTTCCGAAGCTGAAGATCTGGAGGACCTGTTCTAATGCTGATCGATGCTTCTCTTTCGGGCACTTTCCCGGCCTTGGTTACCCCCTTTACGGCAGATGGCCGCGCGGTGGATTTTGATTCTTTCGCTAGTTTGATTCAGATCCATCTTAAGTGTGGAGTTGCAGGCGTCGTGGCGTGCGGCTCTACAGGCGAGGCTGCGACCCTCAGCGATGAGGAGTACCGAGCCGTGCTCGAAGCAGCTGTGGCGGCCTGCGCCGGACAGGTACCGGTGATCGCGGGAGTCAATAGCAGTTCCACACAACGCGCAGCCGCTATGGCCAGGGAAGCTCAAGCGTTGGGCGTTGATGCGGTGCTGGTGGTTGCACCGCCCTATAATAAGCCCTCGCAGGCTGGGATCTTGGCGCATTTCGCCGCTGTTAGAACGGGCCTCTCGATTCCGATCCTGGCTTACAATATTCCTGGCCGTGCGGTTGCTAATATTTTGCCTGCTACTGTGGCGCAGCTTGCACGGGAGAAAATTATTGTCGGGTTGAAGGATTCATCAGGATCGATCGATCAATTTCTAGATACCCGCGCAGCGCTTGGGACTACTCCACTGGCAATCCTTTCGGGGGAAGATTCCCTGGTGCATTGCCAGATGGCATGCGGAGGGCAGGGGGTTATTTCCGCTTCTGCCAATCTAATTCCAGAGCTCTTCGTGGAGATTACCACTTCTGCCCTAAAGGGGGACTGGAATGGTGCGCTAAAGGCGCAGATGCGGGCGCTTCCGATCGTGCGAGCGCTATTCACAGAGACGAACCCCGTACCAGTTAAAGCAGCTTTGGCACTCCGTGGTTGGATTAAACATCCCACCGTTAGGCTGCCACTGCTCGGCGCGAGCGCCTCAACCATCGATTTGCTAGGGCGAGTTCTGGGATGAAACCGCTGAAGCTCTGTGTCCACGGCGCCGCAGGCCGCCTCGGTTCTCTGGTCATTGGAGCTCTCGAGGAATACCCAAATATAGTTCTCAGCGCCGCGCTAGTGCGCGGCGGATCTGAGCTTATCGGCAAGCGCTGTCAGGGGGAGGTGCTATATAGCGCCGAACTGGACCTCGCGATCGCTTCAGCCGATCTGGTAGTGGATTTTTCCACTGCGCAAGCCAGCCTCCTGTGCGCAGAGCGCTGCTGCGCGGCTGGCCGCGCCCTGCTGATCGGAACGACGGGACATAGCGAAGCTGAACGACGCACCTTCGCTCAGGCAGGCGAGCGCATCCCAATCGCCCTGATACCTAACACCTCGATTGGAATGGCGGCACTCAAGTCCGCCGCGTTGGAAATTTCACAGCTCCTCCCTGAGCGGTGCGATATCGAGATTTCTGAATCACATCATGCCAAGAAGAAGGACGCTCCCTCGGGCAGCGCTCTATGGCTCGCCCGCGCGCTGGCTGCCTCCCGATCGCTGTCGATCAATTCCGCCCGCGAGGGCGCGCGAAAACCAGGAGAGTTAGGTATCGCGAGTCTGCGCGGCGGAGATGTAGTGGGGGAGCATACCGTGCACTTCTTTTTGGATGGCGAACGAATTGAAATTTCGCATCGTGTCGCAGACCGAAAAATTTTTGCACGTGGCGCGTTGTTTCTCGGACAAAAACTGATACTCCGAGGTAAGGGTTTCTATGACGTTGACGATCTCCTCGGTTAGCCTCAAAACAGGCGGAAATATCGATTATCATTGCATAATAGGGTCTGGCTTGTTATAAGCTGCGGTACTATAATCGCGTTTATAGAACGGAGATTTGAGCAATAGTCCAGCGCTCAAAATCCAGGTTCTGCAAAGCCTTAGCTGAGCAGAACAATATTTTTTAGCAGTTTTTATATCTTTTTAGGATTTCTGCCCATGGTCAAGCGAGAGAAAGCCAATTACATGATTCAGTCGGTGTCACACGCTATCGATGTGCTCGAGGAACTATGTAAGGCAGCCGGCGAGATCGGTGTCACCGAATTATCAAAGCGCTTAAAGCTTCATAAGAATAACGTATTTCGCTTGCTCGCCACCTTGGAGCTGCGCGGCTATGTCGAGCAGAATCACGAGACTGAAGATTACCGTTTAGGGGTGAAGGCTCTGCAACTCGGTCAGGCTTACCTTACCCAGAGCAATCTGGTTAATCGCGCGACACCGATTCTTAAGAGCCTCTCCGACTCCATCGGTGAAACGGTTAATCTTGCAGTTCTCCAGAGCGGACAGGTGCAGTTTCCATTGAGCATCGAAGCCAAGAAGCCGGTTAAAGTAGCACCGCGCGTGGCGATCTCTATCCCTGCTAAGAATAACGCTGCTGGGCGTTTGCTAACTGCCCATCTCCCGGACTCCATTCTGGCAGAGATGTTGGCCGGCAACACCCCGCAGGACGCTGCAATTAAGAATCAGCTGACAGAGCTCCGCAACTCCGGACAGATCATCGACCGCGCGGCGATTGAAGCTGATGTCGTTTCGATCTCGCGAGTGGTCCGCGGAAACAGCGGTGCGGTAGTGGCTGCAATCGAGGTGCTGGTACCCCAATATCGCGCCAAGATCGAAAATATAGCTTCTAGCCTTGAGGACGCGGCGGCGCAGCTGTCAAGCTCGCTTGGCTCGATTCGGAAAGGTCTGGTGTCAACGATCGAACGGGAAGTTGGATTGGCGGCCTCGACCACAACAGCAGCGCCAATTAGCAATCCAGCGATTGCCGGAGCTACGGATCGGAACCGCATCTAGCGCCTCTTAAAGAGCCGATTTAAGGGTGTCTCACTTTAGCTCTGCAGAGCCAAGTCTCCGCAGAGCATCCCGTTATTTGCTCTATTCGTGCGTTTTTGTGGGTACAAGCGCGCTTGGTGCTGCGGTATAGTCTGGATGCCGCAGGGCGCTGTACGGGCCCTCGTATCTTACCTGGACCCACTATGTTAGACGAATCAGCCAGTTTTGGATTATCTGAGGAGCAGCTTGCGCTAGCTCTCGAAGCGCGAAAGTTCGCGCAGCAGGAAATTATACCGAGGGCAGCGCACTTCGATGAGACGGCTGAACTTCCAACTGAAATCCTTGCCAAGGCCCATGCTCTGGGCTTGATGAACTTGGTTCAAGCCGCCGAGCTTGGCGGTACTGGCCTCGGCGTACACGACGCCTGTTTGGTAATCGAAGAGCTGGCTGCAGGGTGCGCGGGAGTTACGACCACGATAGTAGCCAACGACCTGGCGCTGCTGCCGATTGCACTTGGTGCAACCGCTGAACAAAAGCAGCGTTTGATAAAGCCGATCTGCGAGAGCGGCGCCTTAGCCTCGTTTTGTCTTACAGAACCGGGCAGCGGCTCGGATGCTGCCGGCATGAGCAGCACGGTGCGCCGCGACGGCGACAGCTACATCTTAAATGGCACCAAGCAGTGGATCACCAACGGCGGCGTTGCCAAACAGTTCACGGTATTTGCTACTCTAGATAAGAGCAGGAAACATAAGGGCATCTGTTGTCTCGCCGTACCGGGAGATCTCCCCGGCATCAAGCGCGGCAAGCACGAGAACAAGCTCGGGCAGCGCTGCTCCAACACGGTGCAGCTGAATTTTCAAGAGGTTAGAGTGCCGGCCGCTAATCTAATTGGAGCAGAGGGCGAGGGCTTCAAGTTAGCGATGAAAACGCTGGACTGGACTCGCCCCATGACTGCGACGATCGCGGTGGGAATTGCCAGAGCGGCGACCGCTTACGCCTGCGCTTACGCCAAGGACCGCAAGCAATTTTCGCAGCCGATTGCTAATTTTCAGGCGATTCAGTTCATGCTGGCTGATATGGCAACCGCGATTGAAGCTGCCCGGCTGCTAACCCTCAAATCGGCCCGCATGCTTGATCAGGACACTCCCGCAACGCTGGTTTCAAGCATGGCCAAGCGCTTTGCCGCCGATATGGCGATGCAGGCAACTACCGATGCTGTGCAGATTTACGGTGGCTACGGCTACACCAAGGAGTATCCTGTAGAGAAGTTAATGCGCGATGCTAAGCTGATGCAAATTTATGAAGGCACCAGCCAGATCCAAAGGCTCGTAATCGCGCGGGAGATGCTCAAATGACGACCGATGAGACCCCCATCTTAGACCTTAGCGCGGCGCTCGATCGTGTCGAAGGTGATCGCGAGTTTTACGCCGAGCTTGTAGCGCTGCTGATGAGCGAGTTCGAGATTAGCGTTCAAAAGATGCGAGCGCTTCTGGAGCAAAACAACTCAACCGAGCTGCAGTCTACGGCTCACGCTATCAAGAGTGCGCTCGGCAATCTAGGCGCAATGCGCTGTCATAAACTCGCCTTCGCTCTGGAGTGCTGCGGCCGAGACGCGAAATTAAAGGACGCACCCGCGCTGCTTAACCAACTAATCGCAGAGTTTTCCAACTTTGAAAAAGCCTATTCTGATCTAAGCAAAGGCGCGTGAGACTTGCGCTCCTGCTGATGCTGGTGTTCGCCCGCGGAATCCAGGCCAGCGCGGAGACGCCCCGTTTCCGAGTTGCGGAGCCATCTTATCGACTGAACTTTCCCCGCGACCATGGCGCCCATCCTGAGTTCCAAACCGAGTGGTGGTATTTCACCGGTCTACTCTACCGCGAAGGCGAAGCAGCATTCGTCAATGCGCCCTTGTATGGATTTCAGCTCACCTTCTTTAGACGTTCCTCTCGGCCGGGCGACCTTTCCGAATGGTCCCAGAGCTATTTGGCGCATGCTGCGATAGCAGATCTAACGGCAGCGCGTTTCTATCACCGCGAGCTTCAGAATCCAGGCGGTTTGGGGGTAGCGGAGGCTGCTTCCGATTCACTTCGAGTGCTTAACGGTGAGTGGCGTGCCGGCCAAATCGGCCAGACGCTGCAGCTGAATTTTCGGTTGAATAGCCCGGCCGGTCCTCTGACCTTGACACTAAGCGCCGACTTTCGTGACGTTCCTATCGCGCACGGTTTGAACGGTTTTAGCAGGAAAGGGGTCTGTGAAGAGTGCGCATCGATTTACTACTCGGTCCCCAGACTTAAATGGACCGGCGAGCTTAGGCAAGGGAGCCGCTCCACAGCCGTCACCGGCCTCGGCTGGATGGACCACGAATTTATGAGTAGCGCCCTATCAGGGGACCAGATCGGATGGGATTGGTTTAGCCTCATGCGCAAGGACGGAACCAGCTTGATGCTGTTTCAGATTCGTTCCACTACCGATTCCCGAGCAATAAAAGCTGGTACGCTTATTTCAGGCAGCTCAGCGCGCTCACTTTCCCCCGCAGAGTTCTCGATTGAATCGTTAGATACTTGGCTTAGCCCTCATACCAAGGCGCGCTATCCCAGTCGGTGGAGGATTGCTGTGCCTTCCTTGTCGCTGGATCAGGAGCTAGAACCACTGCTGGCTGACCAGGAGTTGAGCATGCAGCGTGCGGAAGCAGCACCAGGAGTACCCACATATTGGGAGGGAGCAATCTCGGTTCCCGACCGCTCGACTGTTGGTTATGCCGAACTAACTGGGTACGCGGGCTCCCTGACGAAGAACTTCTAAGAAGCCTACTCGCTACCGGACTTTTGGTTTTTCCGCGACAGTTCACGGTTCCATTGCTTAAGCGCGCCACCTAGCCGCGCCTCGAAGCTCTGTTCATCTAGATTAAATGCGGCGGCAAATGCCTCACGACGTGACATGCCATCCCGCAATTTATCTAGGTAGTTTCGAATCGGCTTAAAGCCAAAGGTATTCAGCATCGTGTTGCTCGCAAAGAGCGACTGGGCATATGCGGCTGGTACCATATCTGAATCCAGCTTAGTGAAGCCGCCCTGTAGCAAGCCCAGCGAGATTGGCCGATGCTTGGAGAGCCAGCCATTCAGCGCCGGTCGCAGCGCAGGGTTCTCGTCACCTTCCGCCCATTGAGCTAGTCCTTCGTCAAGCCAGCCGGGGCATTTACCATTCGACAGCGCATTAATAATGGCGTGCGTGTATTCATGCTTAAGCGAGCGCGCGATGTTCCTTAAATCAAGCGGCCCCTTGAACGAAAGCGGAATGATAATCTCACCTTTGTAGTACATCGCATTAGTCCACCGCGGAGCACCAGTCGTAGCGTAAAAGGTCTCCTCGTCCATCAATCGAATGGAGCTGCTAAATGCAGGAATTTCTCCCAACAAATCTGTGAAGAAGCGATGCGTATCCCGTAAATTGTTGGACAGCTTGGTCGTGACGGGCACCCAACGGACCGGCGAGATGAAGGTCAGCCGGCTTCCGCCCTGAAGCTGCAGCGGCGCAAGCTCAATTCGTGCTAGCGAACCGGACGCACTCTGACTGGCATAACGAGCTTTAATCTCGCGCCCGGGTCGTTCAGCTAAGAGCGGGGCAGCAATTAGGAGTAACGGGATCAAATATGCGCAGACTAGAAATAGCGCCCGGAAACGGCGCTGGCTCTCGAGGTGGCTCGTCGATCTTCGAGGCTCCTTGAACGCTTTCGGCGAAGCCTCTGTCCGCGGGTGCTCGACTAAATTCACAACCTTCACAAAGTCCTCATCCTTGAGTTAGACTTTACTCACGAGCAGGGATTACAAATACTTAGCGGCTTAGGCCGCTCGCAATCCATGCTATACAAGATAGAGATCGGCTTTTTTTTCAGGAAACATAAGGATAACAGTCATGCTTAATGCACCGACTCCGCGAGTACGGGAGATACTAAGTTGGTATAAATCAGAGAATACCGGGGTTTTAACTAATCTCTACCGTCTTCTAAACACAGGGGCGCTCTCAGGCACCGGCAAAATGGTTATTTTACCGGTGGACCAAGGTTTCGAGCATGGGGCCCTGAGAAGCTTCGGCTCGAATCCGCCGGCATACGATCCCGCATATCATTTCAATTTGGCGATTGAATCTCAGTGCAACGCGTACGCAGCACCCTTCGGGCAGTTGATGGCCGTTTGCGCTGATTTCGCGGGACAAATTCCGGTAATTGTGAAAGTTAACAATAGCGACTCGCTTTATCCCACGAAAAATCCGATTCCAGCCGTGACCTGTTCTGTGAAAGACGCCCTGCAGCTCGGCGCCGCGGCGATCGGGTTTACGATTTACCCGGGCTCCTCGAATCGCAAGGAGATGTATGAGGAGGTGCGCGAGCTGGGAGAAGAGGCCCGCAGCTATGGATTACCGCTGATCGTGTGGTCATACCCGCGCGGCGAAGCGCTAAGTAAAGATGGTGAAACTGCCATAGATGTGATCGCGTATGGAGCCCAGATCGCCTGTCAGCTTGGCGCGCACATCGTCAAGGTCAAACCGCCGACAGCGCATATTGAGCAAGACGCGGCGCGCAAAGTTTTCGACAAAGAACGTATTCCGACCGGCACATTAGCCGACCGCACCCGGCATGTGGTGCAGAGCTGTTTCGGCGGTCGCAGGATCGTGATCTTCTCCGGGGGCGAGGCAAAGAGCGACGCCGAGGTAGTAGAAGAGGTGAAGGGGCTCAAAGCGGGGGGAGCTTTCGGAAGCATTATGGGCCGGAACGCTTTCCAGAGGCCGATGGCCGACGGGCTCAAACTTTTGAGGTCGGTGATGGCGGTCTATAAGGACTAGGGCGGGTAGAAACGCCCATTTTAGGACCTTTGACAGTCGAGTCCGAGGTCTTTAAAATTGACCTAGGTACTCAAAATCAAAACTTGTGGGAAATGGTATGAGCGAAGGTACATCCAGCACGGGATCGGATTCGGGGAACAATTCAGCTTTCATCCCTAGCGATGAAAAGCCGATTTTATTGACCCCCTCAGCGGTTGAAGCAGTCAAGAATGCGATTAAGCAGGAGGGCGAGGCTGGTGATGGGCTGCGCGTTTCTGTCGTCGGTGGCGGCTGCTCTGGTTATCAGTACAACCTGGATTTTGAGAAAGAACCCCGCATGACAGACCTAGTGCTGGAATTCGACGGCGTTCGCATTTTCGTAGATCCAGTTAGCTCGGGGTATCTTAAGGGTACAGTGATCGACTATCTCTCCGGGTTACAAGGGACTGGATTCAAGTTCAACAACCCCAACGCTAAACGCACCTGCGGTTGTGGCAGCTCCTTTAGCTAAGCGCTGGCGTTTTAAACCCTAAAAATGGGGTGCACGCCCATGCTGCTCCGCATGCATAAACAGCTTAGAAGGCAGTGCTTGCTTTGCTGCATTGCACTGCTGTCTTGTTGCTTACTGGGTGGATGCGTCAGCATTAACAAGAAATTCGAAGTCATTTCGCCCTTAGAGCAATCTAGTCAGGCGATTAAGGCCACTCCCACCGATTTTTTTGTCGATTTTGGTGCCGATGTACACGCCTGGGAGCGTGTCAGCGTTTTCTTTGACGAGTTCTCTCCTAAGTTCGAGATTGAAAGCGACGGCAGTACGATCCCTCAGATGAAAATTAACTCGGCCCCCCTGCCGGAGAATCGCTACATTTACCGAGTCAGTAAGCGACCTGCCCGGGGCGGGTATCGGTATAATGTGGCGTGCGATTCGAATCTCCTTGCCAGCCCCCCGCCTGAGCGCCAAAATGCCCGCCAAAACGCCCAGAACTTGGCACGTTTCATACGAGATGGCCAGCTCGAAAGATCCCTGCTGGCGCGCTAAACGCCCGATATCTCCATCTATTAAATTCGACCGATTCCACGGATTTTAGCCTCAGATCGTAACGCAGCCCGCTTTTAGGGCCGAAATTCTCTGTGCTCCTCATTTAGCCCCTGGGGAAGGGAAAAGATGTTTAAAGGGAACAGGGAATGTTGTACCGGAAGGTTGGAAGTCCAAGCCGCGCTAGTAAGCTCTCAAGCTATACCCAGACGGCTCTATCTGCGCTCCTAAGCCTAGGATTGATCGCTGCACTCGCAAGTCTTAGTTTATCAATCGCACAAGCGGAGTCCAATGAAGTAGCTGAGGTTTATTCAGGTGAGTACGTCGTACTTCGTCAACCCTACCAACTGAATCCCGCGCGTAGCTCAGTCTCTGAGTATGCGGGGGCGACCCTGGCTGAGGCCCCAAACGGCAAGCAGATCGCTGCGCTGGTGAAATCCAATATGCTTGGCGCCCTTAGTGAAGGACAGAGCAGCGATGGCATCGAAGTTTATAATCCTGCAGCGCATGGCGCCTTTTGTGCCGCACTTAGAAAGGCCGACCCCTCAGTCTCAAGTTGCGAACCGAATTACGTCATTCGATCCAGTGCCGTTCCAAATGATACCCAATACGCGACCCTTTGGGGGATGGACAAGATTAGCGCACCGGCGGCTTGGGATTTAACCACGGGCAGCAGAAATGTTGTGGTAGCGGTGATCGATACCGGCGTTGATTACAACCACCCCGAGCTTGCCGCGAATATGTGGCATAACCCTGGCGAGATTGCGGGCAATGGCCGGGACGATGATAACAACGGATTCGTAGACGACGTCTACGGAGCAAACGTGATCTCCAATACCGGCAACCCGATGGACGATAACAGCCATGGAACGCATTGCGCCGGCACCATTGGGGGTCTTGGCAATAACGAGCTCGGAGTCGCCGGGGTTAACTGGAACGTCAGCATTATGGGGGTTAAATTCCTCAGCGCGGGCGGGGCAGGGAGCTTATATGGCGCAGTTCTGGCGATCAACTATGCCGTGGCGAGTGGCGCACAGATTATCAGCGCCTCATGGGGCGGGGGAGGATATTCCCAAGCACTTTACGATGCCATAAATAATGCGCGCGCCCATGGAGTGTTATTTGTGGCCGCCGCGGGGAACAGCGGTCTCGATACCGACACCTACCCCAATTACCCCTCATCCTACGATCTCGACAATGTGATCGCGGTAGCTGCTGTCGGGAAGAACGACGTCTTGGCGAGCTTTTCTAACTTCGGGGACAACTCTGTCGATATTGCTGCCCCGGGCGTCTCCATTCTAAGCACCATACCAAACGGCGGGTACGCCTCTTACAGCGGAACATCGATGGCGACCCCGCATGTTGCCGGCGTGGCCGCGTTGGTCAAAGGCTATGCGCCTGAACTCAATTACGCGCAGCTAAAGGCCCGCGTCCTTGACGGGGATGCACTGGGCACCCTCCAAGGTCTAGTAGCCGGCGGAAAGCGTCTAAACGCGTACAGAGCGCTCACCTCCAATGCAGTTCCGGGCAGCGGCAGCGGCAACGGTGGTAATGATGGATTGGTCAATATCGACAGTCTGCTGGGCGAAGGTGGCACGGTTTACCTCTCGCCGGGACATGCTTTCAATCTTGAGTTAAGCGGCGAAGCTGGTAGCAGCAGCGCAGTAAGAATCCGATTCCAGGTTGATGGCACAATGCTTGGAAAATGTGAGCTTGGATACGCGACTCTTGGACAGACCGGCAAAGCTACCGTGGTTGGGCGGCTACGCCTTAGAGGACCGGCTAGAATCGCAAAATCGGCTGAATTTAAGGTGAGCGGAGACAGTGCCAAACGCCGCCTAAAAGTCTCCAATCGGCCGTCCGGAAGCAGCTTTTCGAAGCACACATTGCAACGGTATATCAACCAGAGCTGCGAGCTGATCGCTAACACTGTGGCCAGCACGAGCTTTTAGTTTCTCCTCCATTAAACGCGGCAGTCCGGCTTTGTTGCTTACGAGGCCGGACTGCCCGCACGTTGACCAACCTTCAAACCAAAAAGATCCACTCCGCGCCCTGCACATCTAATTTTGTGCTCTTGTAGCTGCTCGTCAGCCAGAAATTCGGTTCGATTATCACCTTTGCAACAATATTTATTTTGCGCTGACGGAGCTCGTTGCACATCCACGTGCAACTGCAGATCGATCGCGCGTGCGCGTGTCGCGAGCGCAAAGTCATCACTAATTCTTCAATATGATTAACAATTTAATCGGGCTGCATGTTGTCATGCAGTCGACATACGGCTCAAACTTCCAATCGCTGCACCTGCGCAAACAGAAAGCACAAGCGCATGGAGCAATAAAAATGAATTTTATCTCTTGCCAACACAAATTATTGGTGGCAAGTTCCTGTTTGTGTAGACTGAATAGGACGCTTCTGTTCTCAAGTTGTACGAGTCAGAAGACGACCTTCAGGATGAAAACGGTAAGAAGTTTTCGTTCTGGAGCTGATAAGAAGGTGATTCTGCTCCGCAGCAATTGCTTTTATCGGCCTGATATAGTTCTTGCAGGGATGCGTTCTGTGTTTCTGCAGCAGTAATTGTTTGGAGAGTAAAAATGGCTACAAAGAAAAAAGCTAAGAAATCAACAAAGAAAGCTTCCAAGAAAAGAAGCAAGAAGAGAAAGTAGTTTAGCTCAGATTTCTTAGGTAAGGCCTCGGAATAACACTGTTATCCCGGGGCCTTATCTTTTTTACCTATCTTCCTGTCGCTAGCTCTTTTGACCCTACCACTCCCCGTAACATTTCATTTCTTCCGCGATTGCGACTTTAGCAAAGCAATGACGAGAGCGAGCCTGTGCTCGAAATGGTTAACAGCTGCACTGCGGAAGCCTGCCGCTCCTAATTCTGCACCAAATTCTGCTGAATCAGAGTCAGGGCGCGCCGAACATTTCCGGCGCTTCCATATGAGAAGGGGCGAATCGACACGATTGAGGAGAATAAAGGTTCTTCCCCGGTACAATCTGCTCGCGCTCTAAAGTATACGGTCTTGCGGTCCCCGCCGCCGTTAACAAACCTAGCGCTAAAGCTCCCCGAGGAGTCGGACCAGCTCGACTGACTAATCAATATGGACCTGCCAGCCAATATGCTCTGCTGGGCGAGATAGCTGCTGCGGGTAGAACCGTAGATACTGACCTGACATCCGACCGCATCGTCACTAACTACGGAAAGCAGTGCGTTGGCGTAACGCCTGCCTGAGCGCGCACTCAGGGTCGAACGGAGAGTAAGACTGCGTGAGGGGGACTGCGCAAGACAGGTAGCGCCTGGGTCGACTGAATCAATATGAGAGAAGATCTGCGTAAGGCTATTAGCCGAAAAGCTATCGTGATCGGGCTCGACCACAGGGTCCATAAGGCCACCATCCGAAATATGACCAGCGCCGAGGTTATGGCCGATTTCGTGGGCTAGCACTAAAGCCTGAATGCCGGCGGAAACACTTTGGGTTAATCCGTAGGCGTAGTCTGGATCCTCGCAGACCGCCCCGGTGTAGGCTAAACCGATGATATTGTCATCGAGATCCTTGCCCGTAAAAAGATGGTAGACATCAGCGGTTCCCAGAATTTCGTGGGAATTATTATAGTCCTGAAAGGAGACCAGCAGGACCGAAGAATCCGTGGAGGTGTAGGGCTGACTCGAGCTACTAAAGGCATGCTGGTCTTTTAGGTCGAAAAGAATGCCGAGCTGGGTGGTGTAAATAGCCTCCGCCGTATTGAGGATTGCCTGTATCGCCGTGTTTGGAGCGCCAGCATATTCAGTATAAAACTCGAAGTCCGCATCGGTGCTGATCTCCAGATAACGGGGAGGGGAATAAAGCGCCGCGCTGGTGGAAATTGCCCCTTCCGAGGGTGATTTAAACGCTGCACCGACCGCGCCGAGCGTTCCGCAGCCTAGCCGCATATATCGCGAGAAATGCAGAAGGCGCCGTTTCGCAGGGGCAGCGCTCGGCAGCGCGATTTCGGCCTGATACAGCCGCGCATGCCGTCGACCATAAAAGATCAGCTGGGCGTGTCCATTGCGCACATTCAGCGCTGCTCTTGGGTTTCCCGCTGGGCTAATAGCCGTTCTTGTCATCTTGCCCTGGAAGAGCAGCAGGTCCTCCGGTTGGCGCCCTTTATTCAGCGCCCCGCGACGACGGAAAACGAATCGGTGCAGCCCCTCTGGCGTGTCCACCCAGACCGTAACTTTGTTAGTGGAAGAGGTGGGAGAGGCAGGGCTGAGGGTCAATCGGCCGGCAAGCGGTAGCCCAAATAACTCCGAGGAGGTTCCAAGGATAACAAGGAGTGTCGCAACCAATCCAAATCTTCGCATGCAAAATCCATTATACCATGACTCTTCCGAAGCTGCCGGGTGCTCACCTCGAGCCTGGAGCAGCCGTTACACTCGTCCTAACGATCAAACCCGACCTCAACGCTGGCCTTTTCAGGGCCAAAGGTCTCACTTCTTAGTCGGGAACCGAATAGCTGCCCACCGCTTAACAGCAGCCGAGGCTCAAAGGCTCCGCTGTCATCCGGCCCATCCCGCAGGGGGAGGGCCAGGTCGATGCGCAGAACCCGCTCGCCCGAGGACCTGGGGAAGGCGATCCGGAGCCCCACCCCGGCATCCGCGTAAAGTCGCTTCGAAAAGAGGTCGCCCAGCGGGTCGGGAGTAGCTCCGCCTGCTTCCAGAAAGACAGCACCGCCGATACTCACCAGCTCAAACAGGTCATCCACGAAATGCACCCGGTCTTCGAGGTTAAGCGCCGCACGTTTATCGCCGGTAAAGGTCTTAGCCTTGTACCCTCGCAGCGCGTTGTCGCCTCCAATCAAGAATTCGCGATCCCGATCTAGATCGTCCCCGAAATCCAGGAAGAAGGAAGCCGCGAGCGTATGTCTTCCGATAAAGCGCTCGCCCAAATATTTGGGCCCGAGCACATTATAGTAACGCAGCTCTGTGCGGAGCAGTGAATCTGAGAAATCTTGACTGTTGACCCGGGAGGCGGCGCCAATCTCTCCCCGTAGAAAGCTACTATTGCCGAAGCGCCAGCCCCGGCTCTGGTTGGCCGATAATAACCCAGCATTCTCGATCGATCCTAGCACGGTGGGAGCGAAGAGTAGATTTATAGAAAAATCGTCCCCAAGATTATAATCCTCGACCCGCTCGAAACGATCGATGTAATTCATCGAGATAAAATCCTGATGCAGATACTCGTAGTTAATAGATGGACCGGTATAGCGGCGGTCTTCCGCAAGTAGGCGCTGGTTATTGTGGCTGACCGACTCAGGATCGAGGTCGATATCGTGAAAATCCTGGGCATCGGCCGGCGAAAACGAAGCGTCATGGTAGTCGTACCCCAAGGAGAATCGACTGAGATTGGCGGATGGATCACCGCGGGCCACCGTATATCGAAAGACCAGATCGGCCTTCTCCTGGCGGTAAATAAAGCGCTCATCCCCGTTCTGGAACAGACGTCCAACCGTGTCCGAGACATCGGTACTAAGATTCCAACCCCTCTCATCCAAAAGGGTGCGGAAGGGATCGCTCAGCAAGAAAACTACCCGATTGCCGTCATTACGATTAAAGACGGCCCCTAAGCCGCGATACTCCGAACCTAGAATGCGCGGGTCCTCGTAAACGGCTTCGATGCTTTGGCGGCTGGAGTCGTCCTCATACAGCACCTCCGCGCGCTTACCCAGCCCTAACAGATCGCTTTCGCCAAGCCCGGCTGCGATCCGTCGCCTGCCATCCCCGGTGGAATAGTCCACCTGTGGGATGAAGGTCCAGGTATCGCTGCAGCTGATCAAGATATCGACGAAATCCCCATCGACTTTCGGAGTGATATTGACCTTACGCAGATACTTAGTTTGCCTTAGGACTCGCAGACTTTCATCGATCAAAAACTGCTCGTACCGATCGCCTTCAGTAAACAGCAGTTCGCGGCGCACAACTTCTTCACGGGTTCGGAACTTCAGCTCGTTGGCCTTGCGATAAATTAGATTGCTGGGATCGTCAAAGACGTTCGCAATATCGATCTTAATCGAGCGAATCGTTTTGTCCCGAAATTCCGGAGGGGTCTCGCTGCGCTTAATCTTAAGCTCGGTGTCAGCAACCAGCCCCGCGGGAACGAGTAGCGCCAGGTAAATAACGCTAACCCCACACATCAGCCGCGCCAAAAAAAGCGGCCGCCTTTCCTTAAATGCTTGTACGAATCTCCCCAACCGCACCTCTGACTCTCAAAACTTGTTGTAAAATCAGTTACTAAACTCACCCTACTAGGTCAGCGAAAAGTGATCAACCCGCATTCCAATTGGACTGTCGAAGATCAGATTACGGCTATACTTCCAAGCGCATTCTCTGCCGATAATAGGAATGACAGACTAAACTATTGAGGCCCGATGAACGACAACTCCCCGCTGCGTCTAGATTTGAAGGGCAGCCCCGCCAAAGAACTCTTCCTAGGAAGCATCTTGGAAGAGAACCTCTTCCCTTATCCGAAGTTCAAGCCTGCCGAGGCCGAAACCGTGCGCATGGTAATTGAATCTATCGACCGTTTCATGGGCGGCTACGCAGATAAATATCGGCAGTTTGATGTGCAGGGCGCGCAGCCCCCGGAGTACGTGGATGCTTTAAGAGAGCTGGGACTTTTTGGCATTATTATTCCGGAGGAATATTCCGGCCTGGGGCTATCAAATGCAGCCTATTCCAGGATCCTCCAGCAAACCAGCCGTTACGACGCTTCAACCTCCTTAACCATCGGAGCCCATAGCTCAATTGGGATGAAGGGCTTATTGCTGTTCGGCTCTGAGGAACAGAAGCGCCGCTATCTGCCGAAATTGGCCAGTGGCGAAATTGTGGCGGCCTTTTGCCTGACGGAGGCCGGCTCGGGTTCGGACGCGGCTTCAATCAAGACCACCGCAAAACGCAATAGCGACGGCAGCTGGTGCTTGAATGGCGAAAAGATCTGGATCTCGAACGGCGCCTTCGCCGACTTCTTTACGGTGTTTGCCCGTAGCGGCTCAGAAAAGGGGCAGCTCAGTGCGTTCATAGTCGAGCGTTCTTTCGCCGGGGTAAGCAACGGCCCCAAGGAGGACAAGATGGGGATCCGGGCTTCGGCCACGACCACGGTAACTTTTGAAAACGTAACCGTTCCGGCCGCGAACCTGCTTGGCGAAGAGGGGCAGGGGTTCAAAATCGCCATGAGTATCCTTAACAATGGCCGTACCGGCCTGGGGGGCGGATGTGTAGGGGCGATGAAGGAATCGATCGCGCGAGCGGCGCGCCAGGCCGCCGAGCGTAAGCAATTCGGACGCAGTATTGCCGAATTCGGACTGGTGAAGGAAAAGATCGCGCAGATGACAGTAAATTGCTTCGCCGCTGAAAGCATCGTCAACATGGTCGCGTATTACATCGATCATGGAGTCGAAGATTTTTCAGTTGAAGCTGCCATTAGCAAAGTCTTTGCTACGGAAGCACTTTGGGAATGCGCAAACGAAGCGCTGCAAGTCGCGGGGGGAAATGGTTTCATGCGTGAGTTTCCCTACGAGCGAGTAGTGCGCGACAGCCGCATCAATCTGATCTTCGAAGGGACGAATGAGATCCTGAGACTCTACATCGCCCTTTCCGGCATGAAGGACGCTGGCGAATATTTAAAGGAGATCGGACGGGGAGCCGGCCAGATATTCAATGACCCGATCAAGGGTTTCGGAGTGCTCTCCGGATATGTGCAGAAGAAGATGGGAAGATTGACCTCACTGGGCAAAGATCGCATCGACTCGGTGCATCCGTTGCTGAAAGAAGATGCCGCCGTTTATGAGGAATATACAGTGCAGCTCGCCAATTCGGCCGAGGGCGTTCTGCGCCATTTCGGCAAGGATATCATCGGCAAGCAATTTACCTCCAAACGATTCGCCAATGCGGTAATTGATCTATTTGCGGGGCTATGCGTGCTATCCCGAGTAACCAGCATCATCAATGAAAGCTCCGCAGCGAAAGCCGTAGATGCGATCAACATCGCGCATATCTTTACCCAACAAGCCAAGCGCCGCATGAATCAGAATTTGCGTCGTCTGAAACGCAACGAAGACAGCTTAATGAAGAAGCTGGCGGACCATGTGGTGGCAAAGCAAGGCTACGAATGGGATGTGCTGTAGCAGCACTGGGAGATTCACTAGCAAAGCGCGAATAGCGCCGAAAAATCGAGATCGAAAAAATCGACATCGAAGCGAAGTCAGAACGGATTAGGTGTACCAAACAATTCAATTCACTATGCTGAATCAAATTGGGGGACAGAGCTGAACCTCTTTTGCTCCGGAGCGAGAGGGGGCACATAACGACACTTCTGCCGTTCAGCCACGCGCTCCCGCTCCAGAGGGATATATACGGTCCGCCGGAACCTCGAATCCCAGATGAATCTACGCTTCGCTGAATTTACCGCTCCGCTAATCAGGAAGTACTGGAACTTGGGATCTCTGGAACAGACGGACCGAATCTAAGGGCCCCCATCTAAACGTATCAGCATGGAGCGGCAACTCCCCTTTGGGGGATTCCGACAGGAGTGAACCCCTGCCACTGACACAGAGAAGACAGAAAGGCCCAAAACCTTGGTGCTTCGCTTCGAAGTCGCACAGAATCGCAGCTCTACCCTGCAAGCCTGCGCGGCTTCGAATGAAACGCCCATGATATTACTAATTATTCAAGCAGTAAAGCGCGATTATCTGGCCGGAAGCGCTCTTCATTGCAGCCAAAGGCGGCCTTTTTTCGCACCCCCGATAATCTCCCAGGCGGACTCAAAAGCTGAAATTTGAGCTGCTCCCGAATCTCTCGGCGTGCACATAACTTAGCCGCAAGCTGTAGCATTACTCGACGTTCCGCATAGGGCGGAACGTTCATTTCGGAGAGACTCCAACTAAACGCCGAGGTTTCAAGCCGCTGCGAGTTCATAACCGAGAAGTGCGGTCGTAGGTCAGCAGCAATTCCATCCAAACTTCCTGCCGGCAATGAGATCTGAAGCTCATGGTATCTCGGTGCGTATAAAGCCCATGACGGGTAGGCATCCCCGAAGCCAAAAAATCCAAGCACGGGGAAAATTCCTGCCACACCCAAAAAAAACTTCTCATGATATTTCCAAGTCTGAGCTGGTGCTTCCCCTCGAAAGAGCGCCAATAACGCAAAGATCATAAAAATATTCCAGGGCCAAACCACGGAATTGTAATCACGGCCGGTGGGGCCGATCATCAAGAGGATGAAAAGATGCATGCCGGTCAATCCGACGACGCTGATTTTTCTGGTGCGCTCCCAGCTCAGTCCCAGCCCAAGCAGCGCCTCGATCACGGGAATCGCAAGGAGAGCAGGGCTGAATTGTCGAACGATTGCCGCCGATAGCACTGGTTTAAGCGCGGTTTCTACGTAAGGTTCAATCGTGAGAGGAAATACCACACTGAATTTCTGCAATCCGCTCCAGCAATAGCAGCTCACCATTACAAGCCTAAGGATCCGGGGGGACTTTAGCCCCATCCCGCAGATCATCAAGAGGTAGAGGTAGAACCAGGGCTGCAGCCGGGTAATGTCAGAAAGTACAAGCCAGGTCGCTGTCCCAAGCAGGAGCAGCGCCAGCCACGCGGTAAGCTGCAAGCTAAACAGCAATAAAATAGATACGACGAAAACAAGCAAAGGAAAGTGTCCCAGGTCCGGAAGACTAGTTACCGGTAAGAGCGGGAAATCGCGGGCGCCGGTCCAAAGTGGCAGGGATAGGAGGCACCCCGCCCCGAGTGCAGCCGCAGTAGCGCGTTGAAGGGGAGGAATTGGGCGCGCGAGCGGCATTTAGTAGCGCCCTCGATCTAACCTGAGCTCAATCTTCGTATTCCCCCACATGGCACGATTATCGGCGCGTGCAGCGCCCCTGCAAGAGGCAAATTCCAATTAAACTCGCAATCCTAACACGCGGAACACCAATGCCTACCCGGTCAAATTGTGTTAGTTTAAATCGTCCAATCCCGGAAGCCGCCTAAAGGCACGAGTTGGACATGAAGTAACCTCAATCGTTGGAACTAAGTATGAAACTCGTCGGCCAAGTCATTCTAACTGTCTTCTGGGTATTAATCAGCCAACCGGCAGCATTCGGCATCTTTTCTGATCCTCCCGGCTGCGCCGGATCCACCATCTCTGTAAGCAGCTCCACGGTCAATCTCGCGATTCCAGACAACAACCTCACAGGAATCTCTTATATCATGCCGATCTCCGGCAATCCCCGGGTGATTACCGATGTCGATGTGACGGTCAACATCTCGCACACCTTCTCTAAGGACTTAGATATTCGTTTGACCTCTCCTCAAGGGACAACCGTTTTGCTCTCAAGCGGGAATGGAGGAAGTAACGATAACGTTTTCCAGGGCACGCTGTTCGATGACAGCGCCGGCATTGCAAATGCTCCCGGGGCTGTGACCGACACTGCCTTTACGAATGGGGTAGCAGAGACCCCCCTAGTGCCGGAACAGCCGCTAGACCGCTTCGCTGGTGAGAAGCCGGGCGGAAATTGGATTCTGACGGTTAAAGACCTTTCGCTTGGCGATGTTGGTACTCTCAACAGCTGGAGCCTCGCCATCCGTGTCTGTGCTGTACCCCCCGTATCAGCGAGTGCCGTCTTTGTGGGTGCCGTGGCGGCACCAGTGGCGATTCCCGACAACAATCCTGCCGGAATTAGTCGCGACTTAATTGTTAATGGCATTGGCTCGAAGCTTTGCGGGCTCGAGTTAGCGACTAATATCACGCACACGTTTGGTGCAGATCTCGAGATTTTTTTGATTGCACCCAACCTAAGGCAGGCCACGATAACTTCGGACAATGGCGGTGCTAATGATAATGTCTTCGCTGGAACGACCTGGACCAATCTGGGCACGCCGGTGGTTGATCGCGTCTATACCAATCTTGAGGTTGCAACACCTCTCGCCCCGGAAGAATCGCTGGCCACCTTTTATGGCGTCAACCCAAACGGTATCTGGACCCTGCTAATTGTTGATGATGCTGGTGGGGACGTGGGAGTGCTGAACAGTTGGTCTTTGCATTTCAAGACCTGCTCGAATGGCCCGGACACCGACGGAGATATTCTGGGAGATTCGTTGGACAACTGTCCCAATGTTTCTAGTCCAAATCAGACCGATAGCGATTCGGACGGAACAGGAGACCTCTGTGATGATTGCGCAGCCGACCCCTTAAAGGTAGTAGCAGGAATCTGCGGCTGCGGGATCTCCGACGCCGACCTGGATCATAGTGGAATTTCAGACTGCCTCTCAAACGCTGAGGTTAAAAACCTGCTCTCCCAGATTAAGGCCTCACTCCGAAGAGTAAAACCTGCATCCACGCTCCAGCAGCGCCAAAGGCAAAAAGAGCTAAATGCCAAAATTAAGGAGCTGCTCAAGTCGCTTGATAGTGTGGTCTCTCATCCTACCGGAGTCTTCACCACCACGGACGGTACAGACGTAACGCAGTCAGCAGGCAAGATCTCTAGCGCTGTGAGAAGGGCGCTCAGGATTAATAGCGGCGCGTTCAGCGCCAATAAAAAGAGTGCGCTTAAAGCGCTAAAATCCCTTAATCGCGTAATGACCTGAAGCAGACTCGCTTATTCGAACATATCTAGCTGCCTTCGAGCTACTTCGCTGAAAGCTCCGCTTTCAATTAGATAACGGCTGGCGAACTGCGGGCGGCTGCCATAGCGGGATTGCCGTTCCATCGGCCAGGAGAGATACAGCATGTTCTTTGCCCGCGTTGCAGCGACATAAAAAAGCCGCCGTTCTTCGGCTAGCTGAGCCTCCTCTCCTGAACGCAGCGCCTGATTGCTCGGCAAAAGCCCCTCGTTTAGACCTGGCATGAAGACATTAGCGAACTCTAGCCCCTTGGCACCGTGGATCGTAGAAATAATGATGGCCGATTTTTCGCCATTTTCAGCGGGCTTGGCCTGCCTAGTCTTGCGTTTAATTCGCTCTAAGTGTCCGAGGTAAGTCTTAAAACTGGGCCGCGGTGCCTTGCGCTCGAAGGTTTCAATGTAGCCGCAGATTTGACGCAGATTCTTGGTCGCCTCTGATTTGGGGTGCTGCGCCTGCCAGGCCTCAGGAGCGGTGTCTTTAGGATAAAGCGCTGCCATGCCGCGCCTCGCAATTTCACTTAAGGTGTGGACTCGCGGAGTGCGCATCGCCTCTGCATGCAGCGTTTCGACTAATTCAACCAGCTGTCCTGCTGCTGCACGTCCCTGCGCAGACATCGCGCTGAGTCCGCCGGCATGAAGAATTCGCCAGAAAGAATCACTCCCCTCGTCGCGCTGCTGCATGAGAGCTTCAAAGTCGGAGGAGGGCAGGGCGAAAACGGAATCCTCTAGGAGTTGGAAGAATGCGGGATCTTCGCGCTCCGGATCATGTGCGGCCGCGAGCAGCGAATATACGTTGCGCTTGATCTCTCCGAGCCTAAAGAGATCGCGGCGCCAGATCTCGTAAGGCAGCCGTGCTTCCTCTAAGGCTGCGCGGATGGGAGCAAGTCGCAGCGTACTTCTCACCAAAATTGCAAAATCATGCAGCGGCTGACCCGAGTCCATGATCGTCTTCACAATCCAGTCAGCTTCACTAAGCTCGTCCTGATGCGCGATTACGACCGGCTCAGCGCCGCCGCTGCGTGCCGACACCAACATTTTCTGGTGACGTTCCTTCTCATGAGTCATGAGGCGATTACTCAGATTCAGGATCGGCTGAGTACAACGATAACAGGTTTCCAGCTTGATCGTTTTGGCATCTGCCCATTTGGCCGGAAAGGCACGGATCAATCCCACATCGGCAGCACGCCAGCCATAAATCGACTGATCGTCGTCTCCGACTACGCATAGGTTTTGATGTCCGCCTGCCAGCAGTCTTAGCAGCTCGTCTTGCGCATGATTAGTGTCCTGATATTCATCTACGAGGATGAAATCGAATTTTCGCCGCCATTGCTGTAAAATCGCCGGCCCCTGCAACGGGTCCTTAAAAATTGCTACTGGCAATCGCAGCAAATCATCGCAGTCCACCAATCCCGCACGATGCAGCTCCTTCTGATACTCGACATAGGCGGGCGCGAAAATCTCGTCACTAAGGGCCAAGTCCCGCGGCCCGAGGAGCCGGCTCTTCCATAATCCAATCTGCGCCTGCAGCTTCTCCAACGGGCGCCCTCCAGCTTCGTGGAGCTGGTACGGGCTAAGCTGCCTTAGTCCTCTTTCCAAGAATTTATCTTGGTAGATATCGGAGACCAACCGCACCTGGTCACTGTATCCCACCACGGAGGCGTGCTCGCGTAAGATCCTGGAGCCAAAACCATGGAGGGTGAGGACCACCGGCCGAGCCCAGGTATGCTCCCTTAATAGAGCGCGGCAACGATGGTGCATCTCTTCCCGGGCCTTATTGGTAAAGGTGACCGCTAGAATCCTGCCGGGCCGAAATCCTAATCCCGTGAGATATGCAATTCGATTAGTCACGACTCGGGTTTTACCGCTCCCGGCCCCAGCCAACACCAGAAGCGGACCTTCGACATGCTCTACTGCCGCGCGCTGCGCAGCATTCATCCCTCGAACGCTCTTTCTTAGCAGCGCTTCTCGATCTTGTGGCCCTAAATTATTGGAGAGAGTTGGGCGGGCAAAGTTCGGCAATGTCGCCTGGAACGACAGATCGTCAAAGAGGAGCAGAGGCTCAGAGGGAGGACCTTTGGTCGTTTGGCGGGTACCCATGGTAGGGTCTTTTATAACATAGTGCTAACAGATAACACATTCAGCAACAAACGTCGTTATGTCTCATAGTTACAGGTAGTTAGCCTTTAATATTTTATCCAACTAATGTTTTATTAATATCCCCGATCGCTGCTATATTACTGCAGCCTTAAAACGAGACCATTGTGAAGAGCAGCGCCCCACATCCAACCCATCCGCAAGCCGAGCAGCTCAATTTAGAGCTGGGTTCGTCCGCGGATTTGAGCGGAGCGCAGTTCGGTTCCGCCGCTGCCCGGGTGGCGGCATCGATTCCGAAAATTGCGCTCGATCCCAGGCGGCGTTATCCCGCGCTGCAATCCTCTTACTCTCATCGCAAGACCATGGAAGATTGTCCGCGCCAGAGCTATGAATACTCACGGCGGGAGAAGGGACGCGATCCCGAGGCCGACCCGCGAGATCGCGAGATCTTTCTTCGTACCACTCTTAAGAGCTCGCCAGAAATATTGGGACATGCTGTACATGAAGCGGCGGCGTATGCCCTCTCGACATTATGCGGAGAGAAGCTCGGAGAGAACCAATACGCTCCATCGCGGATTGTGACACTGGACGAGCTCCTGGATCGCGCCAGCCGCTGGTACATACGGATCATGGGACTAAGCGCGGGCGCGAGCAGGCTCCATTTCGCAGCCGACCCGGAGCGCTTTCCGTTACTCGTTGAGGATGTACTGGAGATGAACCGGCGCCCCCTCGAAGTTGAGCGGGTCGGGGTGGTTGCAATGCATAAATGGCGCAGCGAACTCTGGAGTGACATCAACACCTGCATTACAAATTTTTACACCTTATTTTTTGCTCCGCGGGTCCAAGGACTAACTGACGGGGGTTTTCTTTCCCAGGCTACAGGAGGTTTTGCTCAGCTTAAACCGGGACGATATCCGGCAGGAGACTTTCTGACGATTGAGGGCTGGCGCGAAAGCGAATTTTCCTCTGACTCCGTCGGAGCCCATGCGCGTTCAAATGAATGGCCACACTTTCTCTTACCAATCGTGCATACGATCAGGGACCACACGGGTTCTCTGGTGCGTCGAGGGTTCGATGCAAAAAATCTTTGTATTTTAGATTTCGCATATGCCGAGCCCGAACGTGATAGCTGGCACGAAGGCAGGCATTCGCCTGGACGGATCGTGATCTGCGATTGGAAGACGAATACCTTGGATCCTGAAACCAATCGACCCTGGGGAGGGAAAGCCCGCCAGCACCTCCAGCAGCTCTCGGAGTATGCAGTTTATATGTTGGAGCTCTTTCCTGAACTTACCCCGCAGGACATCATTCTTCGGCTCTACTATCTTCGGGGTGAAGGAATCTCAGCAGAAGACAGGGTGGAGGAGTACTCAGCCGCCAGTATTGATTCTTCGCCCGGCATGGCAGTAACCCGCGAGCGGATTCGGCTTGCGATCCAGGACCGCGCCAATCGGTTCTTCGACCCGGTGACAGGGCAAACGGAGCTAAGCCTTTGGCCCTATGCCGAAAACAAATCGACTTGCACTTATTGCAAGGTGGCTGGGATCTGCGATGGAGCGCCCCCCGAGACGCGCGCGGCGATGAATTTTGATATTATCTCGATGCGACCATCGGGCACCGACAAGCCGGTGGACGAAGGAATTTAGCGCGCTTATTCCCGCTTAGGGCCCTTGTATCCTTGGGAGATGCCGCGGATGGCGCTCCTAGCGTTCCATTTCGCGGATCTTCCTCCGCCCCGAGTTCAATACGAAGCGATCATAACCGTGGCGGTCAAGTAGATAGATAATTTCAGCGCTCTGTACCCCCTGCTCGCCGGGTTTCGACGAGCGGCCGGCCCGTCCGCGCAGCTGCTGGATCCGAACCGGTTCTCCATTGGGGTGAGTCACAATTACCCAGCTAGCACGCGGAACGTCGTGACCTTCTTCAATCACACGCGTTGCCACCGCCACATGCGCGACGCTCTGAAACTCGTCGAAGCGCCGGGCCTGCTCGGCTGCACTTAAGGGGATCAGAGGATGCGCACCTTTGCCGGTAATCGCAACGATCTTCATCCCCCAAAAGGCAAAATGGTGCTTCAGATACTGCCTGAGATAGTCCGCGTCATCTCGCAGCTGCGAACTAACGATCCCGCGCTCGCCGGGCCTTTTGAGCGCTTGCTCCATGATCTCCTCGCAGAGTTTTAAAAGGCGCGGATGATCGGCGGCACCTACCTGCTTGATGTAAGAGTTTCGCGCCGCATTCAGAAAAATCCGGATCGCCGCGGCGCGATTATTGACCACGGCACTCGTCCCGCACTGACTTTGATGGAAGAGCTGCCCCCAACGCTGCTGATAAAGCAGCTCTTGGAAGGGGGTCTCGCCAGCCATTAACCGAAAGGCTTCTCTAAATTGCCGGGAGCGACTAAGACCGAAGGCCCACCACCGCGGACGTTCCGGTTTACGCAGCTTCTTATAGCTACCATCATCCAAAACCTTGACGCTAAGCCGACTATCGGCGCCAACGTCGATCTGAAAGGGGTGCACAAATTCAATCCCCGACGATCCTAAGATCCGGCCGCCGGCATTCAGGAAGGCAAGTCCGCCCTGCTTTCTGAGAAGGGTATAAAGCCGCTTGAAGGCGCGGAGCTGCGCGATCAGCATCTGAGCTTTGCGGCGCTGCTTTAATATGGGGTAATCGCGGTCGAGACGAGAAGCGAGCAGTTTAAGGCGTTTGTCGTCCGGAAACTGGTATTTTAGAAGATTTTTGCGCCTAATCCGGATCGGGGTGTCGAACAGGCTAAGCTCCTGCTGCTTTTGGGAGTAAAGGAGACGGGCTTCGACTTCCTGGCCGGCCTCCTTCAACAGGGTCAGTGCACGTCGATGCCGCTGCCACTGCTGCCCCTGCCAGCTGTATGAGACCGAGCGCTCACGCCATGGAACCCGCTTCGGTCTAAATCTAAAATAGTGCTGGAAGCTGAAATGGTTTCGAAGTTCCCGCAAACGGTTCTTGCTTGAGGCTGGAGTGGCGGACACTCCGACAACGAGCTGCGGGCCGGTTCTTAACGCCGTGGCCAATTTTGCCAAGGGGTCATCGCCAAAACCGTGCTGAATCTCATCTAATGCCACCATCCAGAAGCGCGACAGATTCAGGCTCGGAGAGCGGGGGCGTCCCTGATCGTCGACCGCGCGGATATCGTTCCAAATGACATGCGGAGTTGCTATGACTAGCTTGACGCGCGGGTCGGAGTACACCTGCGCCCGTTTTTCCGGAGAACACAGATCTCCGGAGAGTAGCGCCATGCCGGGTACTGGATTAAATGGAGTAGCATCGGAGTGGGGTGCCTCCAAATTTAGAAATATTCCAGCGAACCGTCCAATCTGCTGCACCAGCGCTTCCTGAGGGGTGGTAATCAGTACCGCATGCCCCTGATTCAGGGCCCACTGCGTTAGCATCATCACGGCCACGCTTTTCCCTGAACCGGTCGGAGATTTAACTAGCACCCCCTGACGCTCAGTCGCTTCAGCCTGCGGAGCTTTGAATAAGGCCGTAATAAGTTCGACACATTTGGTTTGCCAGGGATCATGCCACATCGATGCGGTCTTTAGACCGAGAATGCCGTGTTGCTCACAGAAGTCTGTGAGGATACGCAGGCCCGCTGCTCCATAGGCTGGATCGCCCAGGTTATCGA
This sequence comes from Oligoflexia bacterium, assembly GCA_019694515.1. Lineage (GTDB taxonomy): Bacteria > Bdellovibrionota_C > UBA2361 > UBA2361 > JBGSMV01 > JAIBBU01. The sequence goes on from JAIBBU010000002.1 coordinate 199,155, forward strand.
AAAGCTCGGGGTCCTGTACTGACGGGAAGGTTACCTCATCAAAAAGGTCGGGCAGGGTTGCTGTCATTGGGGTGCGACTCTTAAGCGGTCGCTTCGCAATCTGCACATCACGAAATTTGCCGAGGTCGATATGCACCTGGCCTAGGTCCAGAGGCGAAATGACCGAGCCCTCGCCACTCTGCTGCGCCGACTCGCTCACTGGTGGGGGTATCGGAGGAACTTGCCGCGCCATAGATGCCCTAAGTGGTGCCGGGTAGGGAGCTGGGACCATGCCCCTTTATCGCGCTAGCTGCCGCACCAAACGTCTGCTGCGCAAGGGTTGGAGTTTGAGCGCTACGGGAGGCCTCAGCTGCGCCATTTGTATAGATCTCTGATTGGCGGAGAAAGTTAGTGCGATACCAGCCTTCCTGAGCCATTAGCTCCTCATGCGTACCTGTGGCAGAGATCTTTCCGTTCTCCACGACCAGAATCAGGTCGGCACTTCTGGCGCTCCCGAGACGGTGGGTAATATCGATCGTAGTTACCTTACCACGCTCTTCTTCGAGATAATTAGTCAGCTCAAGCTCCTTTGGCGGGGAAAGCGCTGACATCGCTTCATCGCGGGTTTTTAACTTGGTTCCGCTCAAAATAGACGCCATCAGAGTGATCAGCTGCTGCTCTCCACCAGAGAATCCGGCCCCGTCGCTAAAGGAGGCATTCACCCGGGTATCAAAACCGAACTTCTTCTTGGCCATGATCTGATCCACGCCGGTGCGCGTTGCGACCTCGTCCCAGTCCAACTCTGGCGTGCCGACGACCCGTAGCTCGATCGCTTGCCGAACTGTGAACCCTGCGAAATCCCGTTCATCCTGAGCAATCTGAGACACGAGCGGGAGCCAGCTCTGCGTATCGTACCCTCCGATCTTAATCGAACCTTTGGTTGGCTTATAGACTCCTGTCAGAAGCTTAATCAGCGTCGTCTTACCACCACCATTGTCACCAACCACCACCACTCTGAATCCCGCCGGGATACAAAGCTCTGGGATTGTCAGGGCCGGCTTCAGGGTGTTGGCGTAGGTGAACTCCAGATCCTTTATCTGCGCGTCAGGTGGGGTGACAAAGGCGATCCGCTGGCGCTTCTCTGCATTCGCATGGCCCAGCTCCTCAAGATCATAAAGCGTGCTGACAACACGTAGCCGTTCGCTGACTTCTCCAAGCTTTTCCCCTATATCTTTAAATCCCAAGCGCGCCTTGGTCAGCGTTGAGGCCAGAAACACGAAGCCCGAAATGGATGACTGCAATACACCCACATAACGCATCAAGAATAAAAAACCGCCCACCACCGGAAGATCACTTAAGAAGTCGGCGCGTGTCTGTGATTTGCGGTTGTGACTGTCGGTTTTATAGCGGCTATCGAGAATCCTGGAGTAGTTCTCCATAAACGCCTCGATTACCTCGTCCGTCTTGCCGGCCAATGAAAAAGCCGCAGCTCCCGCGGGATCAAGAAGCCTCTGCCGCCAGTAATTATTACGCTTGTCGGACTCGGTCAGCGAGCGCGCGACCTCGGTTCTAAGTTGAGCCTGCTGGTAGGCTGAGCGCAGCAAATTCATCCCAGGGACGATCACGACCGCCGCCGCGAAGAGCGCACCCGCAAACCATGCATTCTGTGAGACTGAAAGCTGGGTTGCAAGGATAGCCACAGCGATCGAGGAGGTCCCCACAGACTGGAAGAACGCAAAGCCGCTCTTGGCTAACCCTTTGATATCGAATTCGGAGCGGCGGATCTCAACCACCTTATTCGCGACCGCGCGGCTCTCAGTCAATTCCACAGGGATCCGGGAAACAGCTTCCAAAACTCGGCGCGTAATCAGTTTGTCAATTACCAGCTCGTGCCGGGATTCGACCTGCTTTTCAAGTTTGCTGGCGAAGGTGCGCTCCACCACGGCTAACACCGCAGCAGCGACGCCCCATTTTAGGAGATCGTCTTGCGCTCCGGGGCGCAGATGCTGAATGACTTTTCCGAAAGCGAAGAAGGCACCGTAGGTGACCGCATTATTAAGCGCCATCGATCCGGCACGCGCCCAAGCCATTTTTGGATCGACGGCGACCAATTCACCGAGAAAATGAAGCCCCCTCCCGAGAAGGGTACGGAGCTCAGCGCGGCTGATTTTGGAATTCTCTGGCCCCGGTTGAGGCGCAGCTGCGGGCTTTTGTTCAGGGAGTACACTAACAGCAGCTGCTGGGCCAGCTGCGGTGACAGCATGGGGGCGCGGATCTGTAGCCGTGACGGTTCTTTGCATATCGAGACAGTGTTATATCGCGCGGTGCGCGGTTAATCAAACCGACCGCTTAGGCCTCGCCGATAGGTGCTACACTGAAATTCCGTGGTAATCACCTTCGAGCTCACCCGACCCAACCGAGAGATAGGGGAGGTCACGCGTAAATCCGAGGCAGCTTAGAACTGCAGCCGAAGTACCCTCCAGCGCGCTTTCGCCCTCCAAGGAGAGCTCCACCGCCTGACCGCTGGGGCACCGGAAGTAAACCCCATCCACCTGATCAGATCTAAAGGGGTTTAGTTTGAAGACGCGAGTGTGACCGGCAAACTCGGCGGGCCACTGCGCAAATTCCCTCAGATGAAAAGTGGGACCAGCCTCATCTTGGCACGCACGATAGGCCGCCGCTTCAATTGCCTGGGCGTCCTCTGACGAAAGCAGCCGCGCGGCTGCGATGCCGCTTTCTACGACCTCCTTCAATCGCCGCGGACAGCGAACTGGACTAACAGCTGGAGTAGCGGAGTCTTCCATCATTCCCATAAACTTCTCTTTACAACAAAACTACAAGCCCAAGCATTTTACTGCGGGACACCCGCTAGTCAAACCAGGCGAAGAGGTGAACTAATTCTAATGCTATGGAAGGTTGGAAGGGAGCTAGCGACCTAAGCGCTTACGTTAAGACGCTGGCCCGTCTGGCCCGCGGCTCTTGGCGCGCTCTCTGCTACACCCTGCAGGAGGGTGGAGACGACGGCTTTTAGCTGGTCGCGCTGGGTATTAAGCACCTTTACCTCGACGGCATTGGATGCTGAGCTGCTGCTTGAAATAGCCCCTACAGACATACACTCTCCCGATACTAGGGTCGGCAACCTGCCAAATAATCTTTACAGGGATTTTAGGTTAGGACTTTCCCGGGGTTAAAGATTCCCCGGGGGTCAAACCTCGATTTGATCTCCCGCATCAGCGCGAGCTCCGCAGGTGATCGGGTGAAGGACAAATAATCGCGCTTTAGCAGACCGACCCCATGCTCCGCCGAGATACTGCCCCCGAAACTCTGCACCAGCTTAAAAACACTGCGATCCAGCGCGACACAGCGGGTTTTAAAGGCCGCAGGCTCGAGCGACTTGGGTTTCAGTACGTTGAGATGAATATTTCCATCTCCCAGATGGCCGAAGACGACGAGTTGAAAATCAGCCGCAAGCTGCTCCATCAGAGATCTCAACGCCACCAAGAATTTCGATATCTCACGGATGGGGAGAGAGATGTCATGCTTATGGGCAAGCGCGGACTTTGCGATGCTCTCACTGATCAGCTCCCGTAGCGAGAAGAGTTCGGTACTTTGGGCTTTCGAAGCGCCGAACACTGCATCTAATATCGTTCCATCTGCGCAGCTCTCCTGAGCCAGCGCTTCAAACTGCTCCCGAGTCGCTGGGCTCGCCGCTTCGAGTTCAATCAGGAGGTACGCGCCCGCGCTGGCGCTGAACGGATCACGCTTACCAAAACGCGCCATCACCAGTTCCAATGCGTTCCTTTCGAAGAACTCGAAGACGTTAATGGTGAAGCCCTTCGACCGCATACGCCGCAGAAATTCGAGCGCCTCCCCGGATTGCTCCACAGCCAACAGCGCAACGAAGGTATCCGCCGATGGGGCGGTCAACCTAAGAGTAGCTTCAGCAATAATCCCCAGGGTACCCTCCGAGCCAATCAATAGATGCCGTAGATCATAGCCACTCTGGTTTTTCACCAGTCTGCTGCCCGTATCGATCAGGTCGCCCTCAGCCGTCACGAATTTCAGCCCTCGCACCCAATCGCGCACGTTACCGTAACGGATCACGCGAATACCACCCGCGTTGGTGGCCAAATTTCCTCCGATCTGACTTGAACCCTTACTCGCCAGATCCAGCGGAAAAAGAAATCCCCGGGCCGCCGCCGCATCTATCGCTGTCTGGGTGGCGATGCCGGCTCCACAGCGCAGGGTGCCTTCAATCTCATCCACCGCATCAATACTGTGAAGCTGCGTCAGCGATAAAACAATCTCCCGATTAGTTGCAGTGGCACCGCCGCTATAGCCGGTGCGGCCGCCCGAGGGAACAATTGACCACTTCTCTCGCGCACACAATTTTACGATCTCCTGTACCTGTCCGGCAGTTTTAGGCAGGAGAACAATTGAGGGGTCCGGCTCAAACTCGGGACATGCGTCCCGCCCATAAAACTGCAGGTCTGTTGGCGAATCGAGAATCGCTGAACGATCCAAAATAGAGACGAAATTTGAGGCGCTTGGCTTCACCTCACTAGATTGGATTGCTAACTAACGCTTGTAAAGAGCGGTTGTTCCCACAATCCCGGGCATGCGATACAACCATGGATATGACGGCAATCCCGCAAATAATCATAGATTTTGATAGTACCCTAATTCAGGTCGAAGCATTGGATGAGTTAGCCGCCTTAGTGTTTAGGCGACACCCCAAGCGCCGCCAGCTCGTGGCGCAGATTGCGGCGATTACTAAGCAGGGGATGGAAGGCAAGCTCCCGTTCGAGCGCTCTTTGCAATCACGACTGGATCTTCTTAAGCCTGCGCGCGCCGATATCCTCAAATTGAGCGCTATACTGAAACAGAAAGTTACCTCCTCCTTTTGGCGTAATCGAGAATTTCTTCGAGCTAATCGTGATCGTATCTACATCGTTAGCAGCGGTTTTGAAGAATACATCGGTCCCGTAGTGGAACACCTGGGACTAAAGCCCCAAAATGTCCGGGCCAATCGTTTCCGTTTTTCAGCCCGGCAGCTTTATCAGGGAGTGGAAAAGAAGAACCCGCTGACCAAGACAGGCGGCAAGGCTGTCGCAGTAAAGGGTCTCAAGCTGAAGGGCGAGGTCGTCGTGATTGGCGATGGCGTAACCGACCTAGAGATCAGGGAAGCTGGACTGGCAACCAAGTTCTTTGCCTTAACGGAAAACGTCAGACGCGAGTCGGTGCTGCAAAGCGCCGATAAAGTTATAAAAAGTTTTGATGAGTTTCTCTACGAATATCGTCTTCCGATGCGATTTTCATACCCCAAAAGTAAAATAACGGCACTGCTCCTGGAGGGAGTACATCCGGCGGCAGTTAGCGCCTTAGAGGCGGAAGGGTACGGAGTTATCGCTGCTTCTGATGCGCTGGGAGAGCAGGAGCTGGCCGAGGCGATCGAAGAGGTCTCGCTTCTGGGCATTCGTTCCAAAACAAAAATAACGGACAAGGTCCTTAAACGCGCCAAGCGGCTGATGGCAGTGGGGGCATTCTGCATCGGCACTGAACAGATTGATTTGGCCGCGGCCTCAGCCCGCGGAGTATGCGTCTTCAATGCGCCCTTCAGCAACACGCGTAGCGTGGTGGAGCTTGCGCTCGGGGAAATCATCATGCTGATGCGGCGCACCTTTGAGGCCTCGGTAAAGTTGCATCAGGGCGTATGGCATAAATCCGCCGCCGGGAGCTATGAGGTCCGGGGTAAGCGCCTTGGCATCGTAGGCTATGGGAACATCGGATCGCAGCTCTCCATTCTGGCCGAGAATCTTGGAATGGAGGTCTACTTTTATGATGTCGTAGATAAACTCGCATTGGGTAACGCAAGGAAGTGCGCAACCCTCGATGAGTTATTAAAATCCTGCGACATCGTCACTCTACACGTTGACGGAAGAGCCTCGAACCGAAATCTGATCGCGGCCAAGCAGCTCGACCTGATGCGCGCTGGAGCAATTCTGCTTAATTTGAGTAGAGGCACGATCGTCGATCTATCCGCACTGGCTCAGGCCTTAAAGGCCGGAAAAATAGCCGGCGCCTCCATTGACGTGTTCCCTAGAGAACCAAAAAGCAATAAAGAGAGGTTTGAATCAGACCTTTTAGGTATGCCGAATGTAATATTGACGCCGCACATAGGGGGCAGCACCCTTGAGGCGCAGGAAAATATCGGGGCATACGTTTCGAGAAAGCTGGTGGAATACGTCAATACCGGGGGGACCTTCTTCAGTGTTAATTTCCCCCAAATCCAGCTTCCGGCGCTCGAAAAGGCCCATCGACTCCTGCACCTGCATCGAAACGTTCCAGGGATTCTTGCTAAGATTAACGGCATCTTGGCAGCCCATCGCATTAATATCCTGGGACAGCATCTTAAGACTAACGAGCAAGTTGGCTATGTAATCACCGATGTGAATAAGAGCTATAACAAGCAGGTGATCGAGGAGTTAAGCTCGATCCCGCATACGATTAAATTTAGGGTGCTGTATTAGAGATTTCTCGGAGTTGGGCGAATGACGGAGAGGAACTTTGTGCTGCGACCTTGGAGCATCGGAGAAAGTGGCGCTGCGTTAGGGATTGCTTCGCCTGCGGCTCGCAATGACACCGGGCTTCGCTCCGCTCGCAATGACACCGGGCTTCGCTCCGCTCGCAACGACAAAAAATTGCGAGGCGCAGGCGCTGGTCAATTGTCATTGAGAGCCAAAAGCGAAGGACAAATGTCATTCCTAGCCACAGGCATGGGAGCAATGTCATTGCGAGCCGCAGGCGAAGCAATCCCTACCGTTAGCCGCCGAACTCCGCTTCACCCCCGCCAACCGAAGCCCATTTCCCCTCAGCGCTTTTCCTCATTCGAAAGGTCCCCATGACGCCGATCTACCTAACTCCCGGCCCTACAGCGCTCCATCCGAAAATTGAGCAGCTTGCATCGGAGGCGCTGCGCACCGGGATCTGCTCCATTTCACACCGCTCCAAAGATTTCGAAGCGATCTATCGGACCACCGCGACCGCGCTGCGAGATCTGATGAACGTTCCGGATTCGCATAACATTTTCTTCCTCGGATCTGCGCACGAAGCTATGGAGCGCTTAATCCAGGGGTGTGTGAAGGAGAGCAGTTTTCACTTCGTCAATGGCGCCTTCTCGAAACGTTTCTTCGATATCGCTACCGAATGTGGCAAGAGCGCGCTTAAGGCCGAGCTGCCGTTAGGTGAGGGATTCAACCTGGACATCTACGAGATTCCCCAAGCAGCCGAGATGATCTGTTTGACTCACAATGAAACCAGCACGGGGGTATGGCTCAAAGAGGAGCAAATCAACAATCTCAAGCGCCGCTATCCCGATCGGTTAATCGCCGTCGACATTGTCTCCTCAGCTCCTTATGCCCGTATTAACTACCAGTACGTCGACGCGGCTTTTTTCTCGGTGCAAAAACTATTCGGATTGCCGGCCGGCCTGGGGGTGCTGATTGCGAATGCGCGGTGTATCGATCGCGCCGCTCTAATTGAAGCCAGCGGACTCGAGATAGGGAGCTATCACAATCTCCTGCATTTAAAGAATTTTGCTGACACATTTCAGACGCCAGCCACACCGAACGTGCTCGGAATCTATCTGCTGGGAGGTGTCAGCCGGGAACTTGTTGCAGCCGGAGGAGCTGATGCTCTAAGAGCGGGGATCGATCAGCGCTCCCGCATGCTGGTCGATTTCTTGGAACGCAGCGAGCATTACGCTCCCGCCGTTTCCGATCCTGAGTTTAGAAGCCGCACAGTGATCACGATCAAGGTAAATGGGGAGGTCGATCGCTGCCGCCGCGTGATCCAGGATCATGGACTGCATGTCGGGTCCGGGTACGGAGAGCTGCGCAAAAGCCAGATTCGAATTGCTAATTTTTCGATGCATACCGACCGCGATTACGAGCGGCTACTAGAAGCTCTGAGCGCAGCTTCTCGCTAGAACAGAGCGGCTATTTTTCGCTCTTTCTTACCATGTAGTAGAGCACCGGGACCGCCATACGGCTGATTAGCAGCGAAGCGATTTCCCCAGCCATCAGCGCAATCGCCAATCCTTGAAAGATCGGATCGGCAAGAATCACTGACGCACCCACCACCACCGCCATCGCAGTTAACATCATCGGCCTGAAGCGCACCGCGCCGGCATCGATCACAGCCTGTGCCAACGGCATGCCTTCTTTGAGGCGCAGTTCGATGAAATCCACTAAGATGATCGAATTTCGCACCACGATCCCGGCGCCGGCCATAAAGCCAATCATTGAGGTTGCGGTAAAAAACGCGCCCAATAACCCATGCGCCGGCAAAATTCCCACGAGCGAGAAAGGAATCGCTGCCATGACTACAATTGGGGTGACAAACGACCCGAACCAGCCCACCATCAGGATGTAAATCAGAACCAACACGACCCCGAAGGCGATCCCCAAATCCCGGAACACTTCGATCGTAATATGCCACTCTCCATCCCATTTAATCGCGGGTGCGCTGTCATCAAAGGGAAGAACAGCATTAAAGATTGGAATCTCCTTGCGCTTGCCCCCGAACTCGCGTCCATCGAGCTGGGCCAATTCTCGGTTCATATTGAGAATGGCATAGACCGGACTTTCAACCGCACCCGCGACATCCCCGAGAACGTAGGTCACGGGCAACAGATTTTTATGATAGATCGTGCGCGGCGCGGTCTCGTAAGAAACGGAAACCAGCTCTCGCAATGGGACTAACGGCAGCACGGCATTGGCCACCGGTTCAGGAAGCGCATTGGCATCGCCCGAGCGCACTCTTAGCGCGAGCAAGTCATCCGGCGAGCTCCGCAATGCCCTTGGCAGTTGCAGCACAATCGGAACATCTTCCTTCTCGTGCGGTTCATGCAGAATGTCGATCTGCTGACCATCCAAGGCGATGCGTAACGTCTGCGCAATGGTCTCGGCACTGATGCCGTTTAACGCGGCCTTTTCCCGGTCGACTAGGAATCTAATCTTCGGCTGATCGTCCTCGACGTACCAATCAACATCCACAACGCCGACACTATTGCGAAAGATTCCACGTACCTTTGTGGCTAACGCCTCACGTTGCTCTTGGGTAGGGCCATACACCTCTGCAACCAAGGTTTGCAGTACCGGCGGTCCTGGAGGAACCTCCGCCACCGCCACCCGCGCGCCGTAGCGTTCCGCGATCGCGGCAATGGCAGGCCGCACCCGTTTGGCGACATCGTGACTCTGGGCATCGCGCTGCTCTTTAGGAAGCAGATTCACCTGAATGTCGGCCACGCTGGCTCCGCGCCTGGTGAAGTAATGCCGGACCAATCCATTGAAATTAAAGGGCGCGGCGACCCCAGCATACACCTGATAGTCAGTGACTTCCGGCTCTTGGCGCACGACCCGGGCCATTTCACGCGCGGCCTCGGTTGTGCGCTCAAGGGCGCTGCCCTCTGGCATATTCAGAATAATTTGAAATTCGCTCTTGTTGTCGAATGGCAGCATTTTAACCTTGACCCATCCGACCGCCACGGTTGCGATCGAAAGCAGCAGCAGCGCCAAGATTGCGCCCAGGAAGCGCCGGCGTTGCTTCGAATTTTCGATAATCGGCGTCATCACGCGGCGATAAAGCTTGGTGAAACGATCTTCTTCGGCATGCGCGTGACCCGACGAGCCGTGCTTAAGCAGGCGAATCGAAGCCCAGGGCGTCACTACAAAAGCAATTATCAAAGAGAAGAACATCGCTGCAGTAGCGCCGATCGGAATAGGGCGCATATACGGCCCCATCAGCCCCCCCACAAAGGCCATGGGGAGGACGGCAAAAATCACCGCGAAAGTTGCTAAGATCGTCGGATTACCAACCTCGCTCACGGCTTCGATCGCGACCTCATACAGCGGCTTCCCCTGCGAGCTTTCCAATCGCATATGACGGACGATGTTTTCGATTACCACAATCGCATCGTCAACTAATATACCGACCGAGAAGATCAAGGCGAACAGGGTGATGCGGTTAAGCGTGAACCCATACAAATAGAACATCAGCAGCGTCAATGCGAGCGTACTGGGGATAGCCAGCGCCACAACAGCCGACTCTCGCAGCCCAAGCGTGAGTGCGATCAAAACACTGACGCTGAGCACCGCCAGAAGCATATGCCATAACAGCTCATTGGATTTCTCCTCCGCTGTCTTGCCGTAATGTCTGGTGATCGTTGTTGAAATATCAGCTGGAATAATTTCGCCCCGCAACAGCTCAATCTTACGGAGCACTTCTTCGGCTACTGAGATGGCATTGGCGCCGGGCCGCTTCGCGACGGTCAGCGTTACAGCGGCTTGCTCCTCGGAATTACCTGCGCTCTTGTTAGCATCGCCAAAAAGTACATATTGCGACAACTCTTCGGGTCCATCCTCAATATCCGCAACGTCCTTAAGATAAACCGGCTTTCCTTGATAAACACCAACCAGCACATTCTCGACCTCGGAACGAGTTGTTAGGAATGCGCCCGTTTCGATCAGGAACTCCTTGTTTTCGGCAGTAACAGCGCCCGAGGAATAGCGACGGTTAGCCTGCGAAACGGTCGGAATAATGCCGGCAGCTGTCTGACCACGCGCAGCCAGACGCACGGGGTCAAAGAGCACCCGCACCTGGCGCCGCGCGCCCCCGATAATAGCGGTCTCCGCTACCTGCGGGACCGCCTTCACAGAATCATCGATCTGCGCCACTAACCGTCGCAGCATGAAGTGATCGTAAGACTTGCTATGAAAGGTAATCGCCAGGATCGGTACGTCATCGATCGCGCGGGCCTTTATCAGCGGATGGGAGACACCCGGCGGAATGCGGTCAAAATTCGATTCCAACTTCTGATTTAGCTTGACCAAGCTAGTTTCCAGGTCTTCTCCCACCTTAAAACGCACGATCACCATGCTTTGGGCGCTGCGGGAAATGGAGTACACATACTCGACGCCCGGGATCTCCCACAGCAATTTTTCCATCGGCCGGGTAGCACGTTCTTCTACCTCTCGGGCAGTAAAGCCTGGCAGGGAAACCATTACGTCCACCATAGGAACCTTTATTTGCGGTTCCTCTTCTCGAGGGAGTAATAGAACAGCCCCGAGCCCCAGCAGGATCGATCCCACTATGATCAGGGGGGTAAGGGGTGAATTAATGAATGAACGCGCGATGCGTCCGGCTAAACCATCAGATCCTTGAGTGTTCACTATTTGATCTCAATACGTTGTCCGTCCTTCAGCTCCGCAACACCTTCGCTTATTACACTTTCGCCGCCGGCAAGTCCGGAGAGAATCTCCACTTCACCCGTATCACGCTTGCCAGTCCGCACCAATCTAAGAAGTGCGCGGCCCTCCTGCGCTACGAATACAGCTTCAAGCTGTCCGCGTTCAATCAGAGCCCGTTCAGGTAGCTTAATCGAAGGACGTTTGCGCACCGGCACCAGCACATAGCCAAACTGCCCGGAACGCAGCAGTGGATCTGCAGGCAAATCGACTTTAACATGCCGGGTACGGCTATTGGGGTCGGTGGTCGGACTAATCTCCGACACAGTGCCGGACGCAGCATGTTCGCTCCCTGAGAGCCGCACGTCTAGCTGCTGTGAGACGGCTAGGTTTACCGCCACACTCTCGGGAACATCACTCTCAAAGCGAAAGAGATTCTGACTCTCAACCCCAAGCAGCGGTTTCCCTGGTGTCGCCAGGTCACCCTCGTTTATCAGCTTCTTGGTAATAACTCCGTCGAAAGGTGCCTCAATTGAGGTATAGCTGACCATGCTGCGCGCTTCCGCAACGCCGGCGGATGCCAGCCGGGCCCGCGCTTCAACTGCATCGAATTCCTGCTGGGTCACTACGCCACTGGGCAAGAGCTTCTTGAAGCGCTCAAGATCTTGCACGGACTGGCGTTCCGCGGAAAGCGCTTGCTCCAAGCGCGCCTGCATCTCGTGCGCTGAGAGGGTAATTAATATATCTCCGCGCTTGACGAGACTACCCTCGCGCACCGAAAGTTTCTCGACCTTGCCGCTAATCTTCGCCTCTAGAGTCGCCTCGACGGCAGGGCGCACCCCACCTGGAATCCGTTCTAGCCCAGCACTTTGCTGCGCCTCGACAATTATGATTTTTACCGGCACTCCCGGGGCTGATTCACTCGTAGAGGTCTCGCGCGACCCACAGCCAATCATTGCTACCGCCGTGATGAAAATCACCCCCGCCTGAACGCTACGCACTATTTTGTTCATTGTCTTTGACCTCAAGCACAGCCGTTAGAAGCCTTAAAGCCAAGCTTTCTGAAAATCGCTTCTGCCGGACAAATTCCCGTAAAGGCTGACTGTAAAAGATTAGCCCCAACAAAACCGGTCAGAATCAACCAATATGAATTCACTAGTAAACCTAAGGCCAAGCTGAGTAGGACTAGGCTGCCCGCCAGTGCCCGAACTGCCCGCTCAATCGTCATAACGTTCCCCTAAATTACTATATGCTTATATGATAATATAGATACGGGGGCGCCGTAAAGTAGCAATATTGCACCACAAAGGGCCTATTTTGCGGGTTGAAAGCGCATCGCGAACGCAGCCCGCAGGAACCGTTATTCCGCCAGGTCGCGGCGATGGAGTATATTGCGATGGGTAACGATACGCTTCAATGTACTTTCGGGCCCGGAGTCGCTGTAATCCACCTGCAAATTCTGGGGGTCGATCTTAGGGAAAGCCTCGCGCGCCCGTTCTAACCAATACTCCCTGGGATGACGCCTTAAATGTGTTTGATTGTATGAAAAGAGCCGCTCGCCGGTGCTGCGATCTACGATATGAAATGCCAGATCGGTATCGCAGAGTGTCCCATCGGGATTAAACAGCACTAAACCGTGCGGCGCTTCGCTCCTGCCACGCCCCCGTTGAGTAATCAGAAATCGCTCCCATTCCTTAACCGGGTCAAGCAGGTTGGCATCAACTATAATTAGTCGATCGTAAAGTGCATTGGTATGAACATACCGATCCAGATCCGTTAAAGTCTTGTGCTCACAATCCACATACATCACCCAATCATAGCGCTTCAGATAGCTTCGTACCGACCCGTCGGGGGTAGGGCGTTCCCCATTGACGCGGCCCAGCAAGACCTCAAGAATGCGGGAGTGCGTACTGCTGGAGTGAAAAGCTATCGCCGGGTCGGGCTCATTGACGCAGTAGAGTAATCCTTCCGGGACACGATATAGCTCTTCAGGCCGTGAGATGAACGGTTGGATGAATTTTAGCAGCACCCTCACAGCTTCCCGGCTGGAACGCCCGCTCAGCAATCCCACGTCATGCCCTTCAAGCAGCATGCGCTTGGCCAAGAACAAGCCCGGCATATATTGCGCAACCACCTCTCGGGCTACTGTATCTTTGACCGCCTCCAGCAGCGGAGGATCCGAAATGAAGCCGACGAAGCGAGCATGACGTTCGTTCTCACTGGAAATATGCTCAATAAATGTCGTCGGGTCCGCCGGAATACCGCTCTTGATCTTAAATTCAACACTTTCGAGGTGAGCCAGCACCGCGGTCTGTTCAAAGGGCTGCAGCCGCTTAAATAAGTCTAGAAAGCGCTCCTGCAGCGGCGGTAGCGATACCGCCACCTTACTGGAGGTCTCGAGGCTCGGGGTCGGCTTCACTTCTTCTACACGCGATAGCTCCTCCATCGCCGTCAAGCGCAATTCGGGCCGCTCTGGATAAAAATCAAAATTGTCATCAAGAAAGAGAAACTTATAGGGATTTTGCACGGCTAGCCGTTCGGGTTTTAGCACGTACTCGGGGAACGCCATGGCGTAATCTTCCCAGGGGCTAATTTCACTATAGCCATCTTGCTCACGCACGAATCTGCTGTGAAACGCAAATGAAAAGACGGTGCGGTAGAATTTCGTCTTGGGCCTCTGCGGCTCTCTAAAGCGCGTTAACTCCGGGGGATCAGATTCCTCCGAGAGCACACAGTACTTGCGCCATTCCCCATTTTCCAACCGCGGCTTTGTCAGATCTATTCTTTGTCCATCAATTGTAAGTTCCAAACCGGCGGCATCAAGGGAAAAGGGGACGCTATGCACCCGCCAACCGGAGAGCGCGGCGAACTGCGGAAATTCACGCAGCGCATCGCCGTTTTGAACAATCCGTCCAAACTCGTCCGATTTTTCATTTTTTCGATCGCCGGCAAGCTGCAGCGCATGCCCAATCTCATGTAAAAAGCGACTCACAAAAGTCGGACACTCAAAAAGGTTGTCCCAATCTTTATCGCCGAGGGAGCCCTCGGCGAAGCGGATGATTCCGGAATCTGAGCGGTAGGCGGTCCAATCATTACCGCGCACTAGCCGCACCTCTCTAAGTTTAGGAGTGAGCAGGACCGGTGCTGCAAACCGTGAGACAGCCTGGCCCATAGCAGCCACCTCGGAGGCTTTCCAGCGAGTTAGATTGGCGCCTTTTGAATTGCGTTCGTTGCTCCAAAATAGCCCGAGCGCAAATTCGAGCGGCACCTTGGTATGCATCAGATCATACAACGCTCTGAGCGCGCTAGCGGGTCTTGGCAGCTTCCCTCGCGGTTTCTTCTGCTCCAGCGACAAGTAGCTGCGATTGAACCGAATCGCTGTGCGCAGGTCCCGGGCAGCTTGTGTATTATTCAGAAAGCCAGAGCGCTCTACTGTTTCAGCACATTCACCCAGGAAGGCGGAGAGCTCCTTTAGCTTTGCGCGAACCAAACGCCGCGACGCATTCGGGGCGGGAGGGTCCGGCAATTTGCGCTTACATAAGGTATCGAGCCGGGTTGTCAAAACGCTTAGCGCCACTATCTCCTTGACGGTCGGACTATTAAAGCTAAGTAGACTTTTAATGGTCACCGCCCCGATTACTGATCTTAACTCGGAGGGGGAATTCGAGGCACGCAGCACAGCAGCCACCATTGAGCTGCGCATTTTGCGGCGCGGATTAGCTAACAACTGCTCAACCAGCCAAACTCGGTCTTTGACCTCGAAGTGCCTAAAGAAAAGCGGCAGCTTGGCGCAGTACCTGCGCCCAACACTATCGGCGCTGAAGCCGGCCTCCATTGCATCACTCAACAGTGCGCGACGCGCGGCTGTGGGAAGCAACGCCGCCCCTTTTCTTAGGTCGGCCAAGCGCGTAGCGGGAGATGATAGTCGCTCTCGCACCGCCTCGTTGGAGAGCCCGTTAAGATGACGCCTAATAATGTCCTGTAATCTTTGATCGGCGGCCTCGTCCGGCAATGGGGGAGGGAGTGTCGGAGCCTGCCCGGGAGTTAACTTCTGAACTGCGTTGGAACTATCTAAACTACTCATAGGACCACTACGCAAACGATAGCCCCTAGAGTGCGTTATTTACAAGGGCTTTGGAAGGATTTAGACTTCGGCTTCTGTTCTTTGGGCTATCTAATCGCAGTTGCAGTATGTTCTCCTTGGATCCCGAAGTCCCCAAAACCGGCGCTTCAGATTTATTTCGAAAAACGCTCCCGCCCGAGGGTCCTCCAGAGGTACTCAGATTTCCGCTGCCAATCGCCAGACTTGATCCCCAGCAGCGTGTTCAATTGGCTCGCCGCTCGATCGATCGGGCAGCTGAAAGGATTGAAATCATCAAGAATTTAGGAGACCACGCCAGCTACGAACAAAGCGTACTGCAGATTGCCGAGCTCTTTGTCGATATCCGCGCAATTGCAAATCTAAGCTTTGCACTTGTCGATCTTGATCACTCTTCAGCTAACGAGCAGTGCCGTACCGATTTACAAGAGATTAAGCGTGAGCTGGAAGCTTCGGTATTCCAAGATCCCGAATTATATGCCGTGGTGTCCCGGTTCGCCGCTCCAGAAGCGCGCGCCGCTCAATCACCGGCCGAAAACCGCCTCCTCGACAACACCCTTCACGATTTCAAGGAGCATGGGGTGCATCTCGATGCTGCCACCCGTAATCGGCTCAAAGCTTTGAGCACCGAGATCGACCACTATTCCGGCGAATTCCTATCTAATCTCAGAATGGCCTCCGAACAAACAAAAGTAACGGTTACGGATCGCGAGCTTCTAGTTGGTCTTCCTGCCCATCTTATAGAGTCAGCGAAGACTGAAGAGGGGGACTGGGTGTTCGGGGTAGGGGACGACGACTATTTCGGTGTGATGCAACACGCCTCTAAGGCGGCACTCCGAAAATCGATGTATGAAGCATTTAAGACCCGCTGCAGCTCGGGTGAGCTTGATAATGAAGGGAATATGCGGGCACTTATTCGCTTAAGACGCGAACGAGCGAAGCTGCTTGGCTATGATAATACAGTAGATCATCAGAACTGCGACTATTCTCTCAAAACAGCGGCTGAGATCGAGGGCTTCCTGGCTCAGATTACGGAGGCCGCCGCACCGGCCTACCACGCTGAGATGGGAAAGCTCTCCGAACTTCGACGCGAAATCGAAGGAGCCGACTCCCAGTCGATTGAGCCTTGGGACGAGCTCTACTACCGGCGCCTCCTCAGAGAGCGGGCCGCCGGAATAAACACAGAAGAGCTCAAGTATTATTTCGAACTCAATGGAGCGTTGGAGCGCCTCTTCAACCTGGTGCGCCATCGCTACGGCATGGAGATCGTAGAGATGTTCGGCATTGAGGCCTGGCATCCAGATGTGCGAACTTTCGTTATTTACGACGAGGATCACACGCGCCTGGGATTTGTTTATATGGATTTATTTTCCCGACCCAACAAGTTCGATAACGGCGCGTGCTTGCAGCCGGTGATCGATCCCCGCGACGACGGAGATCAACGCGTCCCAGCTGTCGCGATTTTATCCTGTAATTTTAGAAAGCCGGAGGGCACTGGTCCTTGCTTTCTCTCACATGAGGAATTCACCGGCGTACTGCTGCATGAGTTCTTCCACACTCTGCACTTTTGCGGCGCGCGCGTAAGCCGCCCCTCCGAAATGGATGGTGTAGAGCCTTTTGACTTCCTTGAAACCCCTTCACAGTTTGGAGAGAACTACGGGTGGAGTAAGAGCAGCCTGCACGAATTGGCCCGTCATTACCATACCGCTGAACCATTGAGCGAGGCCGCGGTTGATGCCCTCGTAAAATCCCGGGCGCTGGATGCCGGGTGCGTTGCGATGAATGATGTGGCGAATGCTGCTATGGATGTAGCATTGCATCATCATTACGATCCTGACGGGACTCAGAGCATACCGGAATATGTCGACGCGCTGCTGGTGCCGCTTTTCGCCGGCGGACCAAGACTTTCAACCCGGCCCGGAATTTTTGAGCACATCTTCGTAGAGGAGTACGGCTACGATTCACGCTACTATGTTTACCTTTTCACGGCAGTACTCGAGGCCGACTTATTCGAACAGATAGAACTGCGTCGCAAAACGGAGTCCACGATCGAGCGCATGTTGTATCAGGAGGTGCTAGCCCCCGGAAATAGCAGGGACCCCATCATTGGAGTGCGAAAACTCTTAGGACGCGAGCCGAGTGCCGAGGCTTGGGGAAGGAGGCTGCTCAGTTCTTAAGAGTTTGACGCGCTGCTGCTTTCCTCGGCCGGCGTCCGCATCATGGTAAATCGTGTAATTTCAGAAACCCGATCCGATGATATCCCGGTCAAAGAGAGCTTCATCTCCTTTAACAGCATGACCAAATCATTCGGCACCAGTCCTCCGAACTCGCTAGCGGGTCGCTTAAGGTCGTAACACAATTTTCCGCCTGGCATGAGGACTCGGAGCACTGCCTGAAATAGATCCGCGCGCGGGGCGCTGCCATATACGAAGACGATGTCACAGCTCTGGTCCGGTAACGGCACAGCAACGCTCGCGTCCCCGGAGATGCGGACAGCACGCGGCCCAGCGCCTCCACCGATGTCAGTGGCAGACGAGTCAATAGCCAGCATTAAGTCATGCGGCCTTAGGCCCTCCTTAGGCACGGTAATACCGTGCTCGTGCGCACCAAACTGACAAAGGACTCTCCCATCATTGGGCACCAGCGCACGAAAAAGGGCCAGGTAATCTCTTAATTGTCTAGGATCTAAAACGGACACTTCGTCGCATTGGGCAATGATTTGCTCCACAGCAAAAGTTCCAAAATCCTGCGCGGGTGAAGTTTCCAAAAAACGCCGCTCCAACTGAGCTCTTAACTCGGCAACTTCCGAGCTAGGTGTTGCTGCGAAAGGAGGGGTAGCACGGTTCCCTTCTGCAGGAGTCCTCTCAGGGGAACTCTGGTCTGGCTTGGAGCGTGGATCGATGCTTACCATGCGATTCACAGATATTATTGGGGAAAATCCCGAAAGTGTAGCCTGTTTGAGCTTCCCTAGGCAGAAAATGGCCGTCAGCGCTGCGGTCTACCTTTTGCAAGCACCTCCTCCTTGGGTTAGCGGGGTGCTAATCAGCTATTAAAATTCACTACTATCCGGTTACCGAGCTAAGGGAATAAAATCTCCAGGTTACGGTCGGTAATCGACCATTTTATATCGAGTGGGTCTTAACTTGTTTCCTCCATTAAAGGCCAAGCTGCCGCCATTCTTGCTGTTCGGATTGGTCCTTCTTACGCTCTTCGTCGCGGCACTCGGTCCGGCGCCCGCTTCAGCACAAAAACGGGTCTATCTCGCGCTGGACGATCATACTGATTATTTTTGGACCGCCAACGACGTCACGTACCGCCAAACATTCCGCGACACGATCAATTACTACATGAACCTCTTCCGGCAGGACGAGACCAATGGCGTAGCTCCGCGGCTCCAAAACAAATTCAATCTTGATGGTTCGTTTTGGGCCTGGGAATACCTTAATGATCCCGCCGTAACCGCAGCGCAGCGAACTGAATTCATTAACCGGATTAAAGACGGACACTTTAGCATCCCACTTACTCCGCTGGTGCTTTGCATGGGTGCAATGCCGGCGGAAGCGCTGATTCGCGGAATGTATTTCGGCGGTCAACTTGAGCGCCGCTATAACTTTCGCATCCCGCTAGCTGTCGCGATGGAGAATCAGACCTTTCCATATGGTGTGGGAGCGGTGTGGGCAGGCGCCGGCGCCAAGTATAGCTGGCGCGGAGTCTGCGGCTGCGCGACCGGAGTTTCACCGCAACACAATACTCCTGAAATGTACTGGCTAACCGGCAATGACGGCAGCCGCGTTCTAATGAAGTGGTACCGCTTCGTGGATGCAGTTGGTATTGGTGGGTATGGCGAGGCGCGAACCGCTTCGACCGCGGTCTCCTTTGCCGATACCAATATACCGTTCAATGTTTTGGGAATTTTCGGAAAGGGCGGGGACGATCTTGCTACCATGATTTCAAACTGGCCCGCTACGGTACAGGGGCTGACGACAGCATCTAGGTCCGTGATTGTGTCGAATGAAACCGACTTCTTCCAGGATTTTGAGCAGACCTACGGTGCATCTCTACCGTCTTACGGTGCTAGCACCGGCAACGAATGGGATGTCTATTCTGCCTCGATGTCCGAACTGTCGGCTAGCGTGAAGCGCTATCTGGAGCAGCTGCGTGCTGCCGAGGCGATGGCTTCATTGGCCGCAGTAAAGAGTCCTGGGTTTATGAGCGGGCGCGAGACGGCGCGCGATCTAGCCAACATAAACTTTGGAAACTATTTTGAGCATGACTGGACCTGCGACGGCCCGATCTCAAGGAATGCGCGACGGGACTGGCAACGCAGCCTCGTCACGGGAATCAGAAATTACGTCACCACCCTATACCAAGATGCAGTTAGCACCCTTGGGCAGATGATTCAGAAGTCCGGTTCGGCTCCGCGCTATTTCGTTTTCAATCCGCTGGGCTGGCAGCGTACTGATTTTGCCGACCTGCCATATTCCGCCGCAGGTCCAGTGCTGGTGATCGATCTAACCACGCAGCTGGAAGTGCCTTCACAAACCATCACGGTTAATGGTCAAAACCTCCTCCGTATATTGGCCTCCGATGTTCCGTCGGTCGGATACAAAACCTTTGAAATTCGATCAGGGACTCCGGCCTCGCTCCCGAATGCGGCAACTGTAGCGGGCGGCTCTATAGAGAACTCACTATATAAACTGGTGCTGACAGGGCAGGGAAGAATCACCAGCCTCAAAGACAAAGCGCGTGCGGACCGCGAGTTCGTCGGAAGCGGAGCCGCTCTGAATGAACTTGGAACTGGCGCTGATGCAGGGACACTCGTGGTAGAGAACCAGGGAGCAGTTTCGGTAACGTTGAAGGCCAGCTCCACGTCGCCGCTTGCGCACGACACCCGCATCACTCTCTTTAGGAACATTAATCGCATCGACATTTCAAACCAGATTAATGTCAATTTTTCGAACGTTCAGACATGGCGCTTCGCCTTCAATTTGACCGCCCCCGATCTTAATCATGAAGAGGTGGGAGCCGTAATACGTGCGCGCTATGCTGACCAGGGTGGACACTACAGTCGGACCTCGGCACGGTACGACTGGTTGACGATTAATCATTTTGCCGACCTGAGCGGAGCTGGTAATGTCGGCGTTACTTTGTCCAACGCCGATCTATACTTCATGCGCCTTGGAAACAGCGGCGGCCCGAACCTTGACACGAGCACCCCCGAAATCAAACTACTCGCAGGAGGGCAGGTGGACGGGAATACATTCGGGGTTCCCAGCCAGGGCGGGGATTCTTCCTTTTTGCAACGCTTTGCTCTTACTACTCACGACGCCTATAACCAACGGGACGCCATGAAGTTTTCACTTGAGCATCAAAATCCCCTGGTGGCTGGGGTAATCAGCGGGGGCTCGCAGTATCCTGGTACTAACTTCTCGTTGGTAAACGTTTCCGGCTCCAACGCTTTACTATGGGCGCTCAAGCCCGCCGATGACGGAATCTCCGAGGGGTTGGTGGCTCGTCTGTGGAACCAGGCTGTCACCCCGGTGACCGCCGCGCTCTCCGTTCCCGCTGGATCGATCTCAAGTGCTAAGAATATTACGCATGTCGAAACCGCTCTGGGAGCGCTAGCAACAACCTCAGGTGCCCTCGGGGTAGATCTAACTGCTCAACAACTTAAGAGTATCTCCTTTATACCGAATCTAAGCGGGGGTCCTGATCTGACCTCCCCGCAAAGTCCGTCCAATCTAAGAACCCAATAGTCGCCTCCATAGCATGCCGTTTTCGGTGCCCAGAGGCTGTTTCTAGCGCTAATGGGCTGGGATCGAGTTTTGCAGTAGCTGCCTAGTTTCTAGAAATGTGTCGCCGCAAGTGAAGGGCGTCATAACAGAGGTAGCCGGTTTATCGATGGTATTTTCTTAGGTTATACATGAACGCTCCAGCCCGCGGCGCAGCCCGTAATGTCTCCCAGGTGGTTTCTCCCAGCGAACATCCACAACATGAGCTTCAACGCGCGAATATCGCTGTTCGCGAGCACGCGGATCCCGCTTTGCTTCGAGGCGCAAAACATTCGATTGATACCGAACGTGCCCCAGAGCGACGGAGCATAACTCAATTAATCGATAATATCCTAAAAGAAGGCATGAAGCGGTTGAGTACCGCCGTGCGCGCAGGGCCAACTCTCGTCGGTCATGAACTTCCAGAAGGGGACGTAAAATTATTCCATCCGATGCGAAATTCGCGCGGCGACCAGATCAACGCGCAGACACTTACAGGGACGTTGCAAGGTCATGTGGTGGATTTTAAGAGCGTAGTTCCCGCCGGAACCCGACTTGAATTAAAGGGCATCACACCTGAGGGGATCGTCGTCGGCAATACCTACCGCGATGGAAATGCCGGCTCACGCCACCCGATCCTATTTTGCATCGACGCAAAGGGAAAACTGGTTAAGAGCACTGAAAATTCATACTTTGCTGGCCCAGTCGACGCTGACTATGGTGCCGATAAACAGCTGCAGTATTCAATCGCCAGATATGCCGGAATCGACAGGCACGGGCGTATCGTCGCAGAAACCAGCACTAATGTTCCGCCGGAAAGTGATGGGCCGACCCGTCATCTGGTGCTGAAAGCGCAGAGTCCTTACCTCTAACCGAACCTCCATCCGCTGAACTTACAGGGACGCGTCTGCCATACCTTTGTCTTGACTAGTCGGTGCTCTAGCATTACCCTCGGAATATGACATTCAAGTCATTTCAAATCTCGACTTCGCATTTTCTGCACCTGCATCACGGCGCCTAAAGCGCTGTCAATTTAGATCCGTCCACACATATTCATCTTTGACTTCTTAGCGACCGTTCGTCGGTACGCAATATTTTTCGGCGGTAATTTGCCCGTAATAGGAGAATTTTATGTTCAGTGTTCAAAGTATGAGTGTAGGGGCGCTTGCCCCTCGCGAATCAACAGTAGATTTTTCCGGTCGGAGCTGGCTCGGGAGTTATACCCGAGTAGCGCAAGATCTCTTCGTCCGGGAGGGCTGGGCGACGAGGACCCTGATCTGCTCCAGCGATGGCCCGAGGGCTTTCCTCACTCTAGGAATCGACCCGCAGATCGTCGCTGATATAGCGGGTATCTGGAACTATCTGGAAGCAAGACGTGAGGTGCCGGGCAGCGATCGTCTATTGGAGAAGGGGGCTCTCGCCAACAAAGTGCTGGAGGCTTTGATCTTTTCCCGCATTCAAAATACCAATTTCAATCTCTTTGTGCCCTGGGGACCGCGCTACAACAATCTTTCGCCGGAGGTCACAACAGATTCTCCTGAAGACAGAACCTTGGGGCAAATGGCGGAGGTACTACGCGCCCTAAGGCTTTACGGGGTCAATTCACGGCTACTGTTCATGCCGGCAGATACCTATGGGGTCGAGGTAAACGGGCGCAGCAAAGAGAAGGTCGAGGCTTATTTTGCCTCACTCAGAGCCGTTGCCGAGCTGCACTTAGCTTCCCTCTGCGAGCTGGACTGGCGTCCCTGGTCTGCGATTAGAGCAGAGAATCGCAGTCGCTACGAAGAGCTGCGGAACGACACGGCGCTTAATTTTGAGAATCTGATTCGTCCCAGGGAATACGAGGAAGCGATCAGAACTTCCACCGCATTCTCAAAAGGCGCCGACGAAGCGACGATCGAGGATCGGGCGCGCAGATACTGCATCGAACGTTGGGTAGAGGCGCGCATCATAGAAGAGCTCTGCTCGCCGACCAAACTTAGTCTGGTACGCGAGGGTAAGAACAAGTTGGACCGCAGCGGCCCATTGAAAGCACTATATGTAATTCGGGAGGAGTTTAGAGCACCATGGATAAAATAACTGAGTTAGTCAGAAGCTTCATCGACCTGCACTGTCATATCGGCCCAGAGATTCTCCCGAGGCGCTATACCGCCCGAGGTATTCTAGAGGCGGAATCCGGCAGGATTGAGGGGCTAGCCCTAAAGAATCACGTCTTTCCCACCACCCCATTTATCGCTGAGGCGAAGGAGCAACTTCCAGATCGAAAGCTTCGATTGATCGGATCGGTTACCCTCAACAATTTTGTGGGCGGCTTCAATCCAGATGCAGTTTACGCTGCAGCCAAACTGAGCAGCGAGCGAATCATTGTGTGGTTCCCAACCATTCACGCCGCTAACCATATACAGCGCCGACCCGGCGCAGAGATTCCGGCGGAGTGGGGGCCCAAAGGGTTTCTCTCCAGAAGCAACGAGGCGGTGAAGCCCCTCTCAATTCTGGACAGCGCAGAGAGAATCCTCCCCGAGGTGCTCGAGGTGCTGATAGCGATTCGTGATAACCGCTGCATTCTAGCAACCGGCCATATCGCATGGCAGGAGAGTAAGATCCTGGTTAAAGAGGCGCTAAGGCTAGGAGTAGGGCGCTTTATCATAACTCACCCGATCTATCGGGACACCGCGATGCCGATTGAAGTTCAACGAGAACTCACCCAGCTCCCGGCAGTGTATGCCGAGCAATGTTACGCCATGCACAGCATCGACCGCGTACCGCTCGCGGCCATCGCCCAACAAATCGGCGCGCTGCCTGTAGAAAAAGTGATCTTGAGCTCGGACATGGGCCAAGTCACCAGCCCTTCGGCCAGTGAGGGGCTAGCCATGTTCTCTCGAGGACTGTGCGAGCTAGGGATTGAAGAGCCGCGGCTTGCTATCATGGGAGCAGAGAATCCGAGAAAGATTCTAGATTAATATTTCGAATATCTTCGCAGGCTAAGCTGCCGGTCTCTGAGAGTATCAATCATACTCGAGGCCGGCCGCGGGACTTTGGTCAACTCCGATGCGGCGCTTGTCGTACAGTTCGACCATCTGAATACTCGAGTGCCGAGAGAATTCCTGTACCTCACGGTGCGGAATTCCATCGGCTAAGAGTTTTGTAATAGCTGTCGCTCTGGCGGAGTGGGGGGTCAAGAACTCCCCAACCCCTGCCAGCGCGCAGTAGCGTTTGAAGAGTTTATAGACGCCGCTATCCGATATGGGCTCCGGTGTAGCAACCGAGCCGCCCTTGCCTGTATAGCTCACAAAGAGATGATCAGCGCCGCCCGCGCCGTCCTTGATACGCTGCTTGATTAACAGCTCAACTACACGCGCGGCCCATTTCGGCAGAGCCTGCTGCGCATCTTTTTTGGCCTTAGTAGATCGCAAATAGAGGAAGGCCGTGCCTGCAGGAGTACGCCGCACATCTCCAACTCTTAGCCCCACAACCTCACTTCTTCGCAGCGCTCCGCCGAATAGAACACTGAGGATCGCTTTATCTCTAAGCCCTTTGGGGGTGGATTCGTCCGCAGACTTAACCAACTCCATGACCTTGGCAAAATCGAGCATCTCGGTAGGGCGCTTGCGGCCGGCGTCCTTGGGCGGGGCAGGTACCCTATCCGAGTCAAATGGATTTTCCCGCACCCCGACGCCGCTTGCCATCAGCATGCGGTAGATTCTGCGGAGCGCAGCGAACTTCTTGGCGATCGTGGCGTTGGATTGCGTATGTTCGAGCCCAGTCTTCTTAGTTCCGCCGGCGCGTTGTCTATAGACCTGGACGCCACGCGCCCGAGCCGACTCCTTACGTTGAGCGCGCGGAGCTTCGCCGGGCTGCTTTTCGAGCCAGACCCTGAAGGCCATGGCCTTTAGGTCATTGGCCGAGGCGATTCTTTGCGCAGCTTCGGCGCTGCCAGCTTCGGCACCTAAGAATCGGCACCATTCCTCGATGATGCCGCGGTAGGTAATCTGCGTGCCGGGAGCCTTGAGCGACAGAAAAGCAGTGATACGGAGCCACACCTCATGCGCCGTGCGCTCACCAGAAGAGCGGCGCTCGGATGAGACCGGAAGCTGCGAACGGAAGCGCGCCATAATGCCAGACGGTAAAACCTGCTGAAACGACCAAGAACCGGTTAAAGCACCCAATCTAGGGGATTAGTTTTCTAGTTCTCGTGAACTAAGGATAGGGCTTATTTACTGGGCCTGCAACCCACTAAATATTCCGCGCTTCCTTATTCTCGAGATAATTAAGCAATCAACCATTTCACGGTAAGCGCCTCGCGCTACCGTTATTATCTGCCAAAGCCAATCTGTCGTTGTTTAGGCGGCTTCGACGGAGCCATGATTTCCCGAATGGCATCGAAGACCATCTTAAATTGGTGATTATATTTTTTCTCCATCGCATCCAATTTTCTCGCAAGCTCGGAATGGCTCGCTAAAAGTTTTCTTAATCTTACGAAGGCGCGAATGATTTCAATGTTCACGACAATCGCCCTTTTGCTATTTAGAATGCCCGAGAGCATAGCTACGCCTTGCTCTGTAAATGCGTACGGTGGAGTTCTGCGGCCACCCCAACTTGAGGTCACAATCTGTGACCTCAAGTCTTTAAACTCTTGAAATGACAATTGAAACATGAAATCAACAGGAAACCGCTCGGAGTTGCGCTTTAGCGCCTGAATCAAAACCTTAGTGCTGACTCCGTACAGCTCGGCAATATCTCGGTCTAGAATCACCTTTTCGCCGCGAATCATGTAAATCGCCTGCTCTATCCGTTCAAGTGGAATAAGTGACTGGTTCATTGACTTATAAGTGTTTTTAAAACTAGATCCTGGCTGAACTGCTGACAGGCGCCCAGTAGGTGTTCGGCCATCTCGGAAAATTGTTTCCGTCCTCTCGGCGAATTCCTTCTGTCTTATATTATTCCCCGAATTCTAGACGCACCCTATCTTTGCAACAGAGCAGATCTATCGCTGTCTCCTCGTCTCGTTTTTTTGTAAGTGCCTCCCTGGGTGGGTCCAAATGAAGCGCCCCGGTTCATTGCAGGCCAGCCCCGCGCTACAAGTAGTATTCCTCGCCATTCGCACGATCTGCGCATCGCGGTGTTCTGCAAAACCGGAGGTCCAGTCCTGATCTATATCTCTTTTTGGCATGTACCTTTATTAGCTCCAGCGAATAAATATCTTGCAGGTCCTGGGCGCGTCCCGAAACACGCTTTAAAGCAATTATATTATCAATTCCAGCGATTCGCACTTCGGTCGTTTCGACCTTGAGCAAAACCGCGCGCTTAAAAAGATCGACAAAAGATGTAGGTTCTTCAACAAACAGACCGACTTCACTCGGATATCCTTTTGATGCCACGATTGTGAAGACTCGCATTCCTTTTTCCTCAATCAGGAGCGGCGCTTTTCAGGTCTAGCAAAACCAAGAATATTCACCGGAGCTCTAGGATTGAAGTTTAATCTTTGAAAAATGGTAAAAGCCCTAGTAAGGTTTTGCTCTTCAAATGAATCATGAGGGAGCGAAAACGGCGCGATATGGTACGGCTTGATTGATTGTTGTTTTTTGTCGGCGCGGGCGGTATCGCCTCCTTCTTGCTCTGATCCTCTATGCGTGGTGATTTCGAAGTGTTCAAGTTAAGCCCGTCGAGCGGACTTCTGGTCCCTATTCCCTTTTCTGTCGTTACGTGGGTGTAAATCATGGTTGTCTTTAGCTGAGAGTGGCCTAGTAATTCCTGAACTCGCCTGATATCAACCCCGTCTTCGAGCAGATGAGTCGCGAAACTATGGCGCAGCGTATGCAAGCCTGCATGCTTTGCAATTCCGGCCTTTTCCAAAGCTGCGCGAAAGGCTTTCTGCGGCGTCGACTGATGCAAATGAAACCGCACGAATCTTGTATCCAATAGGTCTCGGCAAAGCGAAATTGACGGGAAAATGAATTGCCATTTAAATGATCGCCCTACTCCCGGATATTTTCTTCCCAAGGCGTGTGGCAGAACCGTTTCCCCTAGTCCTTTCTTCAGATCTTGCTGATGAAGTGCCCTCGCGCGCTCAATTTGCTTCCGTAATACTTCCTTTAAACAGGCCGGCAGCATTACAATACGATCCTTCTGCCCCTTGGCTCTTCGAATACAGATCAAACCGCGCTCAAAATCCAAGTCTTTGACCCTTAAACTAAGGCACTCTTTCAAGCGTAGTCCGGAGCCGTACATCAGAGCCGCGATCGTATGCTCAACTCCTGACAAATTTGAAAATATTCGAATAATCTCCTGTCGGCTTAAAACGACCGGCAAGAGTTTTGGACGTTTAAACCAGGTCAACCCTCTGAGATCTCCCACTCGCTTGTCCAATACTTGCTTGTAAAGAAATATCACCGCACATAGCGCCTGATTCTGCGTCGAGGCGGCTACGTTTTGATGTGTGGCGAGGTGGTTTAGAAACGCAGCGATTTCTTCCTCACCCATCTCAGCCGGATGCCGCTTCTGGTTAAATAGAATAAATCTCTTAATCCAATGAAGATATGTTTTCTCCGTGGAGTATCCGTAATGCAGCACTCGCAATTTGTTCCGAACCTGATCCAATAGTTTGGGCTTGCAAGCTATTTTGGAATTTGAAACGGCGGCGATAGCAGCTGGTCCGCTTTCTAGTTTACGTAGCGGCTCCTTTCCCCCACCCTGATCGTACGTAAAGGAAGTTTTATCCGCTGGAATGGCAGATCGGTAGTTCTTGCGCATAAAAATTCAATAAAACTAACTGGCGAAGATAGTTGCGGTGGTAGCTCGATTGATTCGCGCATTTTGACTCAAAGTTTCCTACTCTAATCTAAGATTTTAATCTGAAATTTGAAGAATCGGAGATTGCTCAAGAGAAATGAATAGATTTGATCACGAGAACTCATCAATAACTCCCAGCGAACCTGCCCCTACCAAAGAGTCAGAACCTGCTGATTTCATGTTTGTTTTGAGGTTGGCTTACGGTAGAATATATGGCAGCAGTCTCGATTCGGGGCTGTTAATCCGAATTTGAATAGTTAAAGTAGTTCGGTAGAATACAAATGTTA
>JAIBBU010000075.1 GCA_019694515.1 Oligoflexia bacterium
AAAATTGCAGACAATTGCGGCCCAATTCGTGGATCGGAATAAAGCGTCTGGAAGGGTTATGGAAAAGTGCGGGCTTAAAGCGGTCCCAGAACTCTCGCGCACAGCGCTGGTCCGCGGTAAGATGGAGTACTTGGAAGTGCGCCGGATCGCAGCGGTCGATCACCAGAGATCTCAGTAACTTATTGAATTTGCGAGCGGTTTATCTCGTTTTTGATGTTACTCTCTACTTGAGAGTCGTCATAACATATCTGTAACTCAGGTTTTTCGCTTATATGGTAAATTATTAAGGTGCTTACGATTCAGGGGCTCGAAAAGTTAGCGGTCAGCTACGGGCAGGAGTACCTAAGGCTCGCGCCGGAGTGGAGTATCCTGACCTTCGGGTTTGTGGGCGCCCTTCTGATGGTGATCCAGTGGCATAAGCGCCGCGAGACCTATTGGTACGGAATAATCGGTATAGTTCTTCTTTGGATTACCGCGCTTCATTACTTCCGCGCCGAAGACACAATTTTTAGGCTCGATGACTTCGAGCATGTATTAAATGAACAGGGCGGCGTAGCGCCGATGCCGCTTGGGCTCGAGCCTATCTTCAGCACCTTTGTCGGACCTGCCTCCACCCGTTTCGTGCATCAGGAAACTCTGCTTTTATTCTTCCTGCTTTATCTAGGATCGATTAGTGCTGCCAGCTGGCAGAATTTCCGCAAGACCAAGCGCATTTTGGGAGACATCTCCGTCAGTTCGCTGCTGGCCCCCGGCCATCCCCGCCCCAAGCGCTCTAAACAGAACGAGTTAGGGTCGGGAGATTTAGCCTCAGCCGAGCAGATTTCGCATTGGACCAAACCGAGCGGGACTGGCCTCGATACAGTATTTGCGGTTTCGGATCTGCGCGGCAGTCAGGGGGCGTTCCAGAAGAATGGAAATCTATATATCCGCACGGAAGATCGCAACAAGCACATGCTGGCCATCGCAAAAACCGGCGGTGGTAAAACCTCACAGTTAATCCTGCCGATTCTATATAGCGACTGCCTCTGCCCAGTGCGTTCGACGATCGTGATCGATTCCAAGCCAGAAATGTGGAGCAAACTTGCGGGACTGACCCATAAATACAACCCGCAGAAGAACATCATGCTCTTCAATCCGCTCGATCGCATGCGCAGTTTGAGCTGGAATATCTTAGGAAAAATCACCGACGATACTGACTGCAAATTGATCGCGCAGACCCTGATTGCAGCTACCGATCAGCCAACCGCGAAGTCAGACAGCCCGTTCTTCCGTAATAACGCCTTGGCGATTTTGAACTCCATCATGGTCGGACTACTTCATGATCCCAGCGAAAAACTATCAATGCCCCGCGTACATGAGCTGGTGCAGTCCGGAATGAAGCCGCTTTGCGATTGGCTGGAAGCTCATCCGCACGCACTCCGAAATACCCGCACCTTCATTGAACTGGCGCGCTCGGGCTCGCAGAACGCAGATACGATTATGTCCGAGCTCAGCATGCGGCTCTCGGCCTGGGATCTAAACGCGATCCGAGCCACCACCTTCTTTGATGAGCTAGATCTGGCGCAGATTGTCGATAAACCTTCGCTATTTATTGTCGAATTTAAAGAGTCCGAGCTTGAAATGCTGCGGCCAATGGCGAACGTAATCGTGGTCGAACTGTTGCGCTATTTAACCAAGCGCGCCGAAAAAGAGCCCAAGGTAAAGCTGCCCCGCCCGGTGAGTCTGGTAATTGATGAGTTCGCCAGTTCGCTCGGCCGCTTGCCCGATATTCATGTTAAGTTAAACACTCTACGTTCCCGCAATATCAGCATCGTGGCCGCGATTCAGTCGATTGCACAGGTTAAGGCCAATTACGGCGATGACGCGGACTCGGTTTTGGCTGGTTTTAACACTAAAATCTTGATCCCGACCTTGGATGTCCAGGATTCCGAATGGGCTTCCAAAGAGTCCGGACAGATGACAATCCGCTTCCAAACAGCCTCGACCGGAAGTAACAAGAAACTGGTAGAGTGGTTCGCCAGCAAGAACGACAGCGTACAGGAGCAGGTTCAGCAACGCGCAGTGCTCACCCCGGACGAAATCGGCAGACCTACTGACAACATCTCGACCTTCTTTCTACCGGGCTCCCCGGTATTCCAGGGACGTTTGGTGCCCTTCTATTTGGTCCCAGAAATTAAGCGCCGCATCGAGGAGAGCGAAAAAACTAATTTCAATCTGCGAAGCTCCCCGATTCAGTACGAGGAAAAGATGCCGGTTGCGGGGCCTGCTCAGAGCAGCGCGGCGCCAGGCGGGCTGCCTCCCGGCATTTCGAATACCAAGGGTTGGACCGATCAGCAAATTCAAGACAAGCTCACCGAGGTTAAGAAGACCCTGGATTGGGATAATACCACCGGCAGTGCGCGCAAATGGTGGGAAGCGTTCGAAAATGAAAATAAGCACCGCACCGCCCTAGTCTTGCGTCTGGCCGAAGAGCTACAGACTCGCAAAGCAACCATTACTGAATTTTTCCTGGCCTATGTTTACAGCAATACCGACAACATTCAGGCTAACTTGTGCTATCTCGACTACACCCGCCTGAAGAAGGAAGAAGAGAAGCGTAAGAAGGAAGCTGCCGCGAAAGCCAAAGCCGCCGCCCCTGGGGGAAGTGAGGCCCCGCCGCCGGCGCCAGGGACCTCCACACAAGCGGCCGCCTAAGCTTCCCACGACAGCCGAACCGGCCCAGAAAATCCATCCGACAGCGGGCCACTAACAGCTTTGAGCCCCCTACCAGCTCCTAACTGCCTGAAATGACTGAAGAGAGGAGCAAATCTCCTGAACAGTTTTTCGCCCCAGATTCTCATCAATTCAGCGGAACTGCCGTTGATCTAGAGAGAAATGGATTTTATTCCGTCGACAGTGTTGGCGGAGCTCTCCTAGGCACCTCACGCCCCGAGGACCAAAGGGATTTGGTAAATGGCGGTATCTCTAACCAACAATCGGGACTCCTTGCGGGCGCAGACCAATCTCGCACGCACGTCCGCCAATCTATCCAAGACTTTCGAAAGACTCTCTTCCGGCTTGCGCATTAACTCGGCTGCTGACGACTCAGCGGGGCTAGCCGTAGCCGATAATTTACGCGCCGATGCCAAGGTCGCTGCTGTAGCAATCAGAAACACCAACGACGGAATCTCTTTAGCTGCGATGGCGGACGCTGGCCTATCGGAAATCAACGACATATTAACCCGCATGTACGAGCTGGCCAACCAGAGCGCCAACGGGGTTTACACTAACAGTCAACGCTCAGCCCTAAGCTCCGAGTTTCTGGCGCTAGGCTCTGAAATCGATCGCATCGCAAAAACCACCACTTTCAATGACATTTCACTGCTTTCGAACAGCTCGAATATTACCCTTCAGGTTGGGCTCACAAATAGCAGCAACTCTCAAATAACTCTAAGCGGCGTATCGGGGACCCTGGGTGCGTTAGGCATCGGGTCGAACGGGTCGGCCCAGCTCTCTTACTCTATTCTGGCGGGTACCAGTACGCTTTCACAATCTGCGGCGTTGAATGCATTAAGTGCAATAGATACCGCGATCAGCACAGTCGGCGCGATTCGCGGCACCGTCGGAGCGGCTCAGAGCCGCCTTTCCAGCGCCGTCAATTATCTACAGGTTGTTCGGGAAAATTACGTTGCGGCCGAAGGACAAATTCGGGACGCCGACATAGCCCAAGAAGTGGCAGAGATGGTGCGATTGCAGGTCCTACAGCAATCGGCAACCGCCATCCTTGCACAGGCCAATCAGCAGCCTAAGCTGGTACTGGAACTGTTAAAATAAATGGGC
>JAIBBU010000076.1 GCA_019694515.1 Oligoflexia bacterium
TGTTATTGTCGCTGCACTTAACTTAGTGCTGGACTTTGACTTTATTGAAAACGCCTCAAACTCCGGTAACGTGCCAAAGTATATGGAATGGTACGGGGCTTTCGGACTGTTAGTGACCCTTGTTTGGCTTTATCTTGAGATTCTCCGCCTGCTTATGAAACTGCAGGATCGTAAATAAATTTCTAACATTCGGGCGGATTGATTTTGACCTTCGGGTATAAGATAATCCGTCCGCACTCAATTCTCATTCTTATCTTGGTAGACGGTAGTGGCATCTTTTCCGAAGGATTTTTTTCTTCGTAAGAGATGCCGGTGGGTAAAGGTTTTATCTAAACCTTGCGCTTGGGGTGTGACGGTTAAGGGCTTCTTAGGGCGAGCCTTTAACCGTCCGCCCGGTGGCGGGGTTTTAGTCAGTTTCAGTCCAGGAGTTTGCCATGACCCGATCGGATATTCTGCTGCAGATCATCTCTGTGAACGCTGCGGGCCTCGAGGGCCAAGGTGCCGCGATCGCAGAGGAGCTGAACGCTCGAATCGCGCGTGGGGCGTTGCCGCCCAGCGAGGCCAAGGTGTTCTTGGCCCGGTTCGCCGTCTTTCTCATGCAGAGCGGCGCCGGACGCTCGCAGATGAAGCGGGGCTCGGCCATCATGGTGATGGCGAGCTTCGGCTTGTCGGCCGAGGACTTCCAGCGTGCCGTGCGGCTTGCCTCCGCAGTCTTCGCCAACGTCGAAGACCGCTGGACGTTCTACTACGGCGTCCTGGCCCGAGAGATTGCGCGGACTCTCGGGGTCTGGTCGAAGCCGCTCCTCCCCCAGTTCTCGCCGACTGTCGTGCGCCTGCTCGGCCTCGACGGAAGCGGGACCGGGAGCACAGCGAGCGCGGGCGAGATCGCGCGTGCGCAGTCCGAGGTCCGTGCCGCTCTCTCGGTGCAGAAGGAGGATCCGGTGCTGATCGCAGAACTGCGGAAGCTCGCGCCCACCCCGAAGAGCCCTTCGGCCAAGCTGCACCCGCTCTACCCGAGCGCGGTGGATGAAGGGAACGCTCCCGCGAGGGCTTGACGGTTCGTTGCCGAGCGAAGGCCGGATGGACTCCCGTCCACCGGCCTTCGCTCGGCTTAGTGTTGTTACCCCCACCGGCCTCTTCTTTATTTCCGTCCTTCTTCTACTGCTTGATCTTCGTCAAACTTGAGCTAGGACTTGCAGTAATATTGATTTTCAAATCGTATTTGATGTTTCATTTCTCCTAGCGCTTCTGCTAATGAAGATATCAATGTCTTTTATTTAAGGGATTGGTCTCATCATCAATAACGGTTCTATGAACA
Organism: Oligoflexia bacterium; assembly: GCA_019694515.1. Classification (GTDB taxonomy): domain Bacteria; phylum Bdellovibrionota_C; class UBA2361; order UBA2361; family JBGSMV01; genus JAIBBU01. Next base: position 1,319 of record JAIBBU010000076.1, read on the forward strand.
ACAACAGTAGCGAACCGCCATTCTGGCAGCGAGTATTCGACCAACCGGTGACACTGTTAATAGCCGGTTTGGTCGTGATGTTTGTCTTTTACACTATCTGGGGATTATTCGAGATATTCTGGTTGCCTCAGTCAACCTTGCCTTAAAGGGTCTAATTATGTCGGAAGAAATGCATTCTGGAATCGTTGCACCGCAGGGAGTTTGGTGGGTGCCGGCAGGTGAGCAGGAGCGCCGTTGGGTTAGAATCTCATTTGTGTGGTGTATGGTGCTGTTTGCGATGATGCCACTTTGGCATTTGCGCGGCGGACAGAATCCAACCGGCATTCGTGGACAGGTGAACCCCGCCGATTTTGTGGCGCGGACCGACCGTTTCATTAACGATTACAAAGTTGGCGAGGAAAATGGCTTTCCCGTCGTCGCGCCACCTCCGGGCAGTGACATCTACCTCTTAGCTCGGCAGTGGAGTTGGACGCCGGTGCTTAAGCTAAAGAAGGGCGCGGAGTATACGTTGCATCTTTCTTCCGCCGATGTAAATCACGGGTTCAGCCTGTTCCCGATTAACGTCAATATCCAAGGTGTTCCGGGTTATGACTACGGCCTGAAAGTTACTCCGAACGCTGCGGGTGATTTTCGCGTAGTCTGTAACGAGTTTTGCGGAATCGCACACCACTTGATGATTGGTAAAGTTCTCGTTGAGGAATGATTTATGAATTCAGTCGTTGAATCCCTGGCTTCTCGCTTTCGAACTTGTCCGATAACCGGGCTTAAAGTCGATAAACAAGCTGAGGCGTTGGTGAAGGTGAATGCGGTGGTGGCTATTGTCTGCCTTCTCGCCGGAGTGATAGCAGCCCTTGGGTTAGTGCTCACCAGATGGCAGGCGATACACCTGCTGTCCCCCGAGATGTATTATCGCTTTCTGACTCTGCATGGGTTGAACATGCTGATCTTTTTTATTATCTTCTTTGAGATGGCGGTGCTCTACTTTGCTGGGCCAATTCTCCTGAATGCTCGGCTACCGACTCCGAAACTTGGATGGGTGGCGTTTGCGCTAATGCTCATCGGCGCCGTCATGGTTAACGTGATGGTGCTGCAGGGAAAGGCCGATGTGCTATTTACTTCGTACCCTCCGCTGCGTGCTGATCCGAACTATTATCTCGGCATCATCCTTTTTGCCGTGGGCGCGTTGATTGTTACGTACCTTTTTATGGCCGCGATCATCGTTGCTAAGCGTGAGAAAACCTACAGCGGGTCGATGCCACTGGTGACCTTTGGCGCTTTGACAGCGAATATTATTGCAATCATCACCCTCCTCCACGGAGCGATGGTGTATATCCCGACGTATCTTTGGTCGCTGAATCTGATTCCGTTAAATGCCGAATTCTATCGCTTGGTCTTTTGGGGGCTGGGTCACTCTTCTCAGCAGATTAACGTAGCAGCGATGGTCTCGATTTGGTATCTGCTGGCCGGCCTGACCGTTGGCGGCGTCGTGTTGAACGAAAAAATTAGCCGCACGGCCTTCGTGCTTTATATTCTGTTTATTTCAATGGCCTCTGCGCATCACCTTTTGGTGGATCCCGGAATGGGGCCAGCCTGGAAGGTCTGGAATACGAGTTATGCGATGTACCTGGCGGTATTAGCCAGCTTGATCCACGGGTTCACCGTGCCTGCGGGAATTGAAATGGGGCAGCGTCTACGCGGCTTTACCGGCGGGACTTTTGAGTGGTTAAGGAAAGCCCCTTGGGGCGATCCGGGGTTTTCCGGGCTAATCCTTTCGGTGATCATATTCGGGTTCATGGGTGGTATCACTGGGGTCACAATCGGGACAGAGCAGATTAACATAATCGCTCACAATACGATGCGAATCCCCGGGCATTTTCACGTTACAGTTGTAGGCGGAACGGCGCTGGCCTTTATGGCGGTAACCTATTATCTGATTCCGCTTATTTTTCAGAAGCGGGTCGCGCTCTGGCCGTTGGTGAAGTATCAACCCTACCTTTTCGGCAGTGGCATTGCCATCATGTCTATCGGCATGAGCTTCATGGGTGGTTTTGGAGTCCCGAGACGGCACTATGATGTTACTGCAAATGGGGCCCCGTTCAATCTTGATTTTCATCCAGCTGTAACACTACTGCAGGCGGTGATGGGAATTGGCGGGATTGTCGCGGCAACGGGCGCCATCCTTTTCATACTGAGCGCCGTGATAAGTGTCTTTTTTGGGCGCCCATTCGATGCGGCAACCATGCAGTCCGATCCTTCGGGAATTCCCCAAGGTATCTTGAAGCTTCCGGCGCAAGCCCATAGCGGGTCTGTGGTTTCGCGCGTACACAAAGCAGGAACTCCTGGAACGGTTATCCTGACCTTTATCTTTCTGCTATGTTTTATCGTCTACTATTTCATTAACTGGAAGCTTCTCTCGTTCTTGTGGAAAATCGGATAGACGCTACTTACCAATCAA
>JAIBBU010000077.1 GCA_019694515.1 Oligoflexia bacterium
CGCGCAGTTTCACCGAGTCGGGAAAGCAGATCGGTGACAAGGAATCGCACGGCAGCAGCTTCACGCTCCGCCCTCCGCTCGTCCGAGATCTGCTGAGCCAATTCAGCAATTACAAGAAGTGAATCAGCAGAAAACGGTTCTTTGAGCATGGCATCGAGGCCGTTCATTATGCCCATGGCGACATCGGAGCTAGTCTGATGCTGCACAGCCAGCACCGATATATATGCGCAGTCACTCCCGGCTGGGAGAGATTTCGCCTTTTGTATGAACGTTGAGACCTGAGTTTGTGGGAATTCCGAGGAGAGAAATGCAACGATGCAACTCTTCATTCCGGCCAACCGCTCTACCGCTGAATCGAGGGATTGTGTCATGACTACATCACCGAATTGATGCTGAGCCGCAGTCGCATTCTTTAGCCGCATGCGGCGATTTGTGTCAGCATCGACTATGAGCGCGTCGATCTTGGAGTCTTGCGCCATTTTCCCCTTACATCATTTCCATAATGAAGCCGTCTAAAGGCTTTTGAACCTTTCGTAGACCTATCGTCAACTAGTTGAAAATTCTTGAATAATGACCTGCAAATAAGAGCGCAGTGGGATCGTAGCGCAAATGGACCCCGCCTCTCCCCACGCGATTCAAAGAGTTACAGCAATTGCCGGCAGCTGTCATTTTGCTTGGTTGAGTAGAGCTTCCATCCGGGATAGGATCATTCCTCGTGCGATGATTGATCCATCAAGGTCCGGCCCAACGTCAGCTGTTCCTGCGGAGTCTCAGGCGGAGGCTGGGCAGGGGAGCCACGTCTCTAGTTTCCGTCGCGCGGCCTTGCCCTCCCCGCCAGACTTGACGTTTTGCGACTGCGAGCGGGGGCCGGTACCTCTGGAAATAACGCTTCGTTTCGAGAGAGGAAGCGGATATCTTCTTGGGTTTATCGCTCGGCCTTTGGCAGGGTTGGATGTGGAGTTAGGCGTTCGCTACGAACTGGAGAATCTCAATTCACTGGTCGGGCGGGATTTTTCCTATGAGAAAGTCCGTGCAAATTTGCAAGATGTAACGCCAGCAGACCTAATATCTCTGGTGGGAGCGCGCTGTGCTGAGCATCTAAGGACCGAACGCTTCGATGACGCTGAGGCTGCTACGTTGACTCCGCTGTATCGCGATCGACAAAGCACGGGGTATAAAAATAATTACGAATGTGTAGAGCGCACCGATCGAAAGATGTCGTTTGCCGATTTCATGCGTGGAGTTCGCCAGGTGCGGCATACGGTTTCCCATCCGGCTGAGGTCGAGGTAGATGGTGGCACTGTAACTCCGACCGCGCAGTTCGTCTTGCGGTATGATCCCGCGTGCGGACATGAGCTCTCGGCGATTTTTGGGAGGTTTCGGCGCGCTGCGGACTCTAATGGGTTAACTCAAGTTGAAAAATTTTGGAATCACGGTCCCCAAGTGGGCTTGACCTTTCCTTCGCACGGGTGGCCGGCTGTGGCGCGCGATAAATTAGATCTAGATCTGAGCCGTTGTATTCACGAGGCATCGACAGAGTATGCCGCTGATGGTGCGAGGGCGGCGCGTGCTGTCATTGAATCATGGCGTCGCTCGTATTTTGATTCCAGTTCCCGCGGACTAGTTGGCGAAGCGGTTTTCAAAGATACGAAATCACCCCCGCTTCAGCAGAAGTCGCCAAAATTTTCATTGCAAGATGAGGCCTGGAGCCCTGTTCTGCGCTGCATGGAGCAAATGCGAGCGAGGAGGTATTCGGTGAACGAATACTCCCCCGATCCGACTCAGGGGGTGGCTAGGTCGGTGCGTATTTCTACCGGACGGACACCGTGGGAACTGCGGCATGCGGAGATTCTCCTTCACAAAAACTCTCTAGACGTCGAGCTCCGCATCACGAGTGACCTTGGTGCTTCCATCTCCGGCAGGTTTACAGTGGATTATGACTCAATAACATCTCCCGCGGCTAGCGCGGTGCGCCTTCTGGAAAAGTTTATCGAAGAACCGAAGCAATTCGCAGATCGCCGATTTCTTCGCGGCGAGGGGTTGCAGCTGGGGCAGATTCGTCCTGTCGAACAGCCCCACGCCTGGAACGAGGCACTTCTTGGGGTCGAGAGATGTTACCGTACGTTTCTCACTCGCTTCCCGTTGGGAAGTATGGTCGACATTTGCAATGCGCCGATCCTCGTTCAGGAACGTTCCGAGCTAAGGCTGCGTTTCACATTCGGTGAGCGCTACGGCTGTGACTTCATCTTCCCGCGCGATTCCCGTATACCGCGAATTGATCTCTGGAGTGTGAATGCACACTTCGGACGGAGCGAGGCGCTCACCTTCACGCGAAAAGCTGAGATCCTCCGGGATCTGCCGCCGGAATTCTACGCCTCATTCTTTTCGGCGGTGGCGCGAGATGCGCCGCTGCCTCCTCAGCTGCTTAGAGAGATGGACCTGTATAATATATTGCAAGATAACCAGTATGTTGGTCGTGATAATCTGACTAATTGGGAGCGGGCGTTCAATGTGTTCACGCGTATTTTTGGGTTGAACCGGTGAGTGATCGACCTGTATCAGGCTTTTTTGCCTGAATTGAAAGCGTTTCGCACACAGGTTGGTCTGCCTCGTGGTTAATGAAGTTCTGACCGATGCTCAGAAAGGGGTCTGGCTACTTCATCGCCGAAACGCGCTCTAAGCTCGGACTGCTGCTCAGCCAATGATTCATGCCAATTGAATTTCAAGTGTGGGAGCTGTTGTACCGTAATTATATTGGCAGACACTTCGATGATCGTGGCTCGACCCCCCATACAATCATCCGCTCCATGCGACATGTGCAGAGTAGTGGGAATGTAGATCGTTTCTCCAACCTTTGGCACTTCGCAGCGCGGACCCAAAATATCTAGTTGTTGCAGCGCCATTTCAAACTCCAAAACATCTCTCGCTGGCAGCCGTTCTTCGTAAATTTTCTTTAGTTCGTGAAATTTGTCAGAGTTAGTCGCCCAGCCGCGCTTTAAGATCTGAGCCACCCCGTATCCATTTTTAAGATAACCAAGAAGTCCTGCGATATTGGACTCCTTGTCAGCCATTGATATCGCAATGGCTTCAGTTGGAGCACCTGCAATTCTATTGTTGTATAGTACATTTCGCTCCTCCCAGGAGATTTTTTTGTCTTGTTGTGTCACCCAATCGACTAGCTCGGCAATTCTTGGTGAGTACTCGCGAACGATGCGATCCCTGCTCCAGAGTTTAGGAAGATCTTCAATAGCGTCGTGAAGCACACCGGCAGCGACGACTTCTGGGTCATATCCGCGTCTAGCGAGTGACGCCCCGACCTCTTCTAGGTGGCGAAAAAATGGAATTATTTCTCCCTGCCAGCCTGGGGGAGTTTTTCTAAGCTTGCCAGCGAAGTCCCGTTCCATGTCGTGAAGTGCTCGTATTACGAGAGGAGAATGTAGAGATGTTGGCATCTCTTTTCCGTGCCCCAGTAAAACAAGTTCATTGTTCTCAACTACATGTCCTTGCATTTTTCCCTCCGTATTTAAGGATCGTCCACAGAGATATCTTATTTTAGACAAATCAAGCTATTTCTTGTAAAATTGGCCAATTGATGAGTAAAAAGTCAGCCAATTCAAAGTTAGGGGTTCGTGCTGCGGCAATCATAACGGCATGGCAGTTGGACGCTGACGAACCGGCGCATTTGGTTGCCAAGCGAATAGGGGTCAAGTCACATACGGC
>JAIBBU010000045.1 GCA_019694515.1 Oligoflexia bacterium
CCTGCCGCTCACGCTTCTAAGTGTGCCGTACTGCTGGAGCCATGACTTTGTGCTGCTCTTTCCCTCCTACCTAGCCGTAACCGCCGCAATGCTGCGTGTTGTCGAAGAACGGACGGTTGTAATTGTTTTGAGCGGGCTGTTCTTTCTGTCTTGCGCGCTGCTACTTCGACCCGGACTGGAGATGTTCATGGTATGGATGCCGTTGGCGGTTTTTATCGCGAACTGCAGTGTTTTGCGAGGTTCTTCTGACCGATGATAGCCCCTTACAGAGCTCACCGTGAAAAGTTTTAATCTCAAATTAGCCGTATTGATCTGGCTCGGAATTAATCTTGCTCCGGGCGTCTTGCTTAGTCGATATGCAGAGGAGTTCTGGTACCAGAATCCGTTTTACAGCCAGTGGCAAATGATTCCGCTGCTGGTGTCAGCCGTTTTTCTGCCGTTGGCAGAGGTGCAGCTTTTTTCCCTTGTCTTCTCCCTGGTATACGGCAGGGCCCGTCGCCGCATATTCCGTTACTTGGCATTTGCGGGGATGCTGGCTTTTGCGACGGTGTACAGCGTGATTATGGTCTGGAGCTGGATGGCTTTTTCAAAAACCGGGATCTTTCTCACGTTACAGGATCTTGCGCATGCGCAGCGCCTCGCCGATATCCGGTTGATCTCCGAGTTTGGCCCGGCTGAAACGAAGCTGATTATTCTAAGTTTTCTGTTGGGCTTTGCAGTTGCGCTCGGAGGAGTAACGCTGCTTGCCACAAAGATGCGAGGTTGTTCAAGGAATTTTTGGCTTTCGCATCTGTTTGCGTCAAGCCTGATCGTGTGCGCCTGCGCGCTAGTATTGCGAGCGACGCTTAATTCGGATCTGCGCGGTGGTTTTCAGCGCTTTGCTGGGGGCTTCCTATCCCCCAGTTATTCATTTTATGGAGCGGAACTCATTCTTGGGAGGAATCGATCCCTGGATTATCAAGAGACGCAGCTGAATCTGCAGGCGGCATATTCGGTTTCTGAATATGCGCATCAGATAACGAAGCAATTCACGAAGAAGAATATAGTTTTGATTGTGGTAGAAGCGTTACGGGAAGATTCGGCTTTAGCTAGCATTGACGGCAGACCGATCATGCCGACTGTTTCCGGTTTGGCTCGCAATGGAGTCTATTTCAGGAATGCGTATGCGGCAGCTCCTGACACTGAATACAGCATTACGTCGATTGTAACCGGGCAATACCCCCTGCGCATTCCTTACCGTGACTCGCATTCCTCCCTGAATTATCCCTTTGCCCGCATCTATGATCTTTTAGGCGCCTTAGGTTATCGGACAGCGTATCTAACGCACGAATGGTTTCTAACCAGCAGAGTCACTAAGTCTCCGTGGCTTAATTTGTATTTCGACATTGCACATAGCAATGCCGCGGAGGTGCAACAGTATCTTTCGGAAGAGTCTCATAAACATATCAACTTGAGTCAGTTTCCCAGCGGGACGATGGATAAACTCCAGATCGAGATTGCGCAAACGTGGATTAAGCAGAATCCGAAACCGTTCTTCCTGGGCATGTACCTCGAAACGTCGCACTTCCCTTACAATCCGCCGGCGCAGGTCGCCGTACCGCCTTTCGAGGTGGATACCTTGACTGAGGAGCCTGGATTCTTTTGGTATCGCCCCGAAATCGCAGCGCTGATGAAGCGTAGATATCACAACGATCTGAACTATGTTGATGGATTAATTACTGCGCTAAAACGTGCGATCGATGCAGAACCCGATGCGGGCGAAACGATTTTCATTATTACCGGGGATCATGGGGATCTGTTTCAAGAGCACGGTGCGGTAACGCATGGGGGGCGACTGCACGAGGGCGCAATTCGAGTGCCTCTCGTCATTAGCGACGGCTCGCCGAGCACGCAACCGCAGACCTTGAATGCGATTGTGCAGCACGTCGATATAGCGCCGACAATCCTCTCGTTACTCGGCTTGCCGGCATATGGTGGGTTTCAGGGTCGCGCACTACTGGGCAGCGCGGGAGAAGCGATCGATCCCGGCACGCGCCCAATCTACGTAACGGGCCAGGTGCAAGTTTACGAGGACGCCATTGTTGATTGGCCCTGGAAGTTGGTGCTGGATCGCAGAGGTACTAAGCATCGGCTCTTTAACTTGGGGGTAGATCCGGGGGAAGAGCATGATCTATACGCCAGCCGTGCTGAGACCTCTAGAGAATTAGAGGATAAACTCAATCATTTTAGAAACTCTCAGTTGACCTACTATATGAGTCCGCAGATCGATCGAAAAAAATATTTCCCGCCGCAATGGTGAACCCCGGTCAAAAGGCTGCGGGTTGGTTGTGCATGATAGAAGAGCGAATCGCGATTTCGTTACGCTGAGGTCCGTAGGCAGATCCTAGATTTGCTTCCAAGCAGCAGGGCAGGGGAAAAAGGGTGAGGCTAAAACGGCTAGCCTCGATGCCGGAGAGAGCGACATAACATTTTGTCGCGAACCGACCAAACCCATGCGTCCACTGCTACCTTCCGCGCGGCTCTTGTCCAGCGCCCAACTTTGCCAAATCCTCCGCAGCGCCCGCCAGCTCACGCGTGCGGGTGCAGATGTTGGAGGTCAGGCGCTGGGTCCGGCCACTAGCCTTACGGTACCTGCCGATCGCCGCTGCGTCCTCGGGTGCGCGGTCATTCTCGCCGGCCGACCAGCTTTCCCAAGGTTGGTTGTAGGCATAGACCAGCAATTCAGCGCCGACTCGACAGTATTGGCTCATAAGTCCGATACAGGCCGAGAACTCACGGTGCGTATGCAGCACGATGGTCTTGGTCGTGTCGCCCTTCCAGCTGCGCAGCACCTGAAAGGTCACCACAATCGGTTCCTCTGCCCCCGTAACGGTCTTGCCGGGACCGGGATGGCGGCTCGGGAGATACACCGGCTCGATCTTGACGATCCGGCCTGCGAAGACCACATCGCTCCGTTCGAGTCCTGCCTCTACAGGCATCTCCAGACAGCTGCAAGCCTGGGCCGTCCCCGCGCTCGCCCAGCAAAGCAGCATGCACAGCAGTATTACACGCATGACAACCTCCCGACGGTGATGGGCCGAAGCCCGTGTCGTAACCTATTTCGCTCTACTCATCTCGATTTGGGTGCTTTAGTCATGCCCTCGGCGAGGGTGATGAAAAAGTTCCTCAAATTGATATCTGTAACAACGCGCTCGGCCAATCCTGCGATGGCGGCGTTCTGCAGCTGCTCTCGTTCGTAGTCATCAAGATTGCCGCGAGATTGGCCGAGGGCCTGCGCGAAAAGCTGCTCCACTTCTGCGTTAGTTCCGACCAACGGTGCGAGCGCTGCCATGGCATCGCCCCGCCCGTCTTCGGCCAGCAGCATTAGGGTCGCCCGCGCCCGAGGCGAACTCGCCGCGAAGGGGCCTAGGGCGGCAATTAATTCGGAAAGGTTGTTCCTGCAGGTATAAGCCATAAGATCGGGTGACATAGCTCTCATGACGAAAGTGTTTGGATCCGATTCTTGCGCGCGATCAATGGAAGCGAACATGCAAAACGTCTCAATTAGATTCGGGTTTCCCTTGCCGTGCTCGGCCAAGGATCGAATGAATCCATCAGAAGAGGCAGCGTTTAGGGACGGGAGGCTGGATAAGTCGGGCGGTTGCGTTAAGGCTTGGGTCGCCACGAGCGCTCCAAGTTTTTCTCCCGCTGCTCGGGCGATGGCCTCATCCGGAGCAGTTAAAGCCGTAGAAAAATCTCGCACTCCAGAGGAGTCGCTAGCTGCGGCAGCTGCAAGCGATATCCGACTTTCGGCCCCGATCGCCCAACGCGGATCATAGCTCGCCGCTTCAAGCGCGCGCTTCGCGGCCGGACTGCTTGCGACTGCACCTTTAAGCGCTTGCGCGGCGGAGCGTTTTACCCAGAGCGCCGGATCTGAGTCGAGTGTGTTGATTAGAGCTGAATCGACCTCCGGATATTTCCCCGCGCCGGCTGCGAGGGTCAATGCGCAGGCCTCTCTAACATCGGAGCTCTGATCAGTTTGCAGTAGAGCGATCAGTTTGCTGCGGATTGCAGGTTCTGAGACTGAGCCGCCCAACGCAATCGCCGCGCCCTGTCGCAGCGGAATGCTGGGGCTTTCAAGTCTTTGCAGTAGCGCTCTTCTGAGGGTCTCGTTCGAAGCTGCCTCCGGTGCGATCATTTGCGCCGCTTTGCGGCGCAGATTCAGATCGGACGAGCCGACCAAGCGGAGCGTCAACTCACGGGCTTCCTGATCTTGGCTAAGGCAAGAACCGATAATTCGAAGCCAGCGATCCGTCTCTGTTCCGGAGGAGGAGGCCATTGCACGCTTGGCGTGCTCCAAGACATCGGGGTAGTTAGGGGCAATTCGAGCTAGCTGACTGGCAACCAACGCAGAAAAGTCGTTGTCGATCGTCTTCTCCATCAAAGCGAGCAAGGCTTCGCGGATCTGGGGATTCTGGGGGGCGATCTCTGTCGCGGTGATGACAACCTCTTGCATCTCGATGTAGGGACGCGCATCCACCGTTGAGTCTCTTAAAATCTCCAGCATCAACGGTTCAAGATTTATCGCGTTGCTGCAGAGTTTATTAATACTCGCGCATTCCCAAAACTCGTAAGCAAAATGGGGATTTGCGAGGTAGAAATCTTTCAGCTTTTGCAGCAACTCGGGAGTGAGATTTGAGCTCCGTGCGAGCCCCCGAGCCGCACTCCATTTGGCGGTTGATGCGCTATCAGCGATTTCGCTTATAAAGGCCTGCTGTACCTCGGGAACGTTAACGAGCGGTTCCAGGGTCCAGCCCACCACATGAGCAATGTCGGTGTCAGCATTATGCAAATTTTCAAGCAGTACGGGTAACACGATCGCTTTCTTCCAGCGAATTTGCCGGATTATCTCTTCGCGCTGGGCTCCCCGTATATAATCGCTCGGAGCGAGAAGATCGGAACGAGAAAGACAATGGCGAAAGATTTCAGTTACCCTTGGATCTTCATCAATTAGGGGCGCTAGCACGCGCAGCCCCAAGAACTGCTTCTCGCCCTCTGTGCACCGGAGACTTTCGAGCTGGCTCGCGAGCTGAGCCTGAAAGTCCGGGTGAGGGATTGGGGAGGTCACACTCTCGGAGTTGGGAGGTAAGGTTGCAGATCGCGCCGGCAAACTGAAGGTGAGGAGCGAAAAGGCTGCAAGCAAAGCCTCGGGGGAGGGGGGACGGAAGGAGGCTCTCGTGATCGGCATTACAGCATTCCCGGAAACTTCAATGGGATTGCTTACCAGGATAACAATTGGTGGCAGAGTAAGTAAACAAAGATGAGCAGTTCAAGGAGGCTAGCGGCTAAAAAAAACTGAGGACTCCCTAGGTAGGAAAGGGCAGCTGGTTAGCCGTAAAGGGTGTCATTGGAAGCCTCCGCTGTGTGTCCCTTGTGACCTGTTCCCCCTCATGGCATAAGAACTTTACTAGTCTATATTTGCGTTTTCACATGAGTTTTAAATCACTTCTCTTTGTAGCCCTCCTTGCACCTGCAACTTTGCTGGGCCAAACCGATATTTACGTGCGCGGTTCAGGAAAGCTCTTCCCAATAGCCTTGCCCAGGTTGTGCACCATGGCTGGCGATCCTCAGGTGGCGCGGGATATTCCGGAGATTGTTTCCCGAGACCTGGACCTTTCGGGGTATTTCGAAGTCTTGAATCCGAACTCCTTCATTGAGGCTCCAGGAAAGTGCACTGCACCGGATGCTACGGCGTTTACCGATTGGACCGTAATCGGCGCGGAGGGATTAGTGCGGGGCGAAATTGTGGCTGAGCCAAGCGGAATCCGGGTCAAGATGTACCTGCTCGATGTGCAGCGCCAGAAGGTTGTGCTGGGTAAAGAATATGTTGGCGATTACAGCCAGGTGAGTAAGATCGCGCATCGCTGGGCCAATGAAGTTATGAAGTTTTTCACTGGGGAATCGGGAGTTTTCGGGACCCAGATCGCCTATTCGTCACGAGTAGGGAGATTCAAAGAGCTCTTCGTCATGGATATGGACGGAAGCAATGTAAGGCAGCTGACCAATGAAAAGGCGTTGGCCCTGTCAGCGGCGTGGGACCCCTCCGGCTCAAGGTTGCTTTATACCTCCTACCGTAATCGGCAGCCGGATCTTTTTGAGGTGGACGTTTTTAGCCGCGCCACTCGGCAAGTTACGAAGAACAGCGCTCTGGAAGTTAGTCCCAAGTACCGTAAGGATGGCCGTTCGATTCTTGCCTCAGTAAGCCAAGGTGGCGATTCGGATATTGTGCTGCTCGACAATGGCGGTCGCTTAGTCCAGAAGCTGACTCGGAGTAATGGGGTTATTGATGTCTCCCCAAGCTATTCGCCGGACGAATCGCAGATCATCTTTACCTCCAACCGGGCTGGGAATCCGCAGATCTATGTAATGGGGGCCGATGGTGGCGGAGCGCACCGTGTTAGCTTTGTTAACTCTAATTACTGTACCGATCCGCGCTGGTCTCCTAAAGGTGACAAAATCGTATTTGTATGTCGTGCGGATGCCGGATTTAACCTCTTCATAGCTAATCCGGACGGGTCTAGCCCCATGCAACTCACCTCTAGTGGTGATAATGAAGACCCTGACTGGTCTCCCGATGGAAGATACCTGGTGTTCGCAACAACGTTTTGGAGTAGAGGGACTTTCCATTTGGCGCTTATGCGAGCCGATGGGAGTGGTATGAAGGAGCTGACTAAGAGTCGAGGTGGTGATTTCGAGCCGTCCTGGGGACCGCTTATCCCGTAACCGTGGCGTGCCGATAGTGACACCTGGACCTTATTTAACTGCTTAGAATTAATCCATATTGATTCAGAGGCGTAGGTAAAGTATTAATCTTAAGGCCTGGCTTATCCGAGCTGGCGTCGCCGTTTAGAGCGTTTGCGCCGGTTTAAAGAGTGCCCATTGTATGTGCATGCGGAGCAGGTTTCGGCTTTAGCGTTTGGAGGATGATTAGGTATGCGTATTTTAAAAGTTTTATTAGTGGCTGCTTTGGTGTTGTCGATGGCCGCCTGTTCGTGTCGCACAAGAAAGGTCGGCCCGGGAGATAACATTCCCTTGACCGGCGATGGTGGTCCGCTGAAGGACATCAACTTTGCTTTCGACTCCTCGGCTCTTGATGCCCGGGCGAAAGAGATTCTTAAGGCCAACGCTGCTTGGCTGGCAGAGAACTCGAGCCGCCGTGTTCAGGTTGAAGGACACTGCGACGAGCGTGGCACCAACGAATACAACATGGCGCTTGGTTCACGCAGAGCTAACGCTGCTATGGATTATTTAAGATCACTTGGCGTTCAGGCTAGCCGCATGAGCACAGTGAGCTATGGCGAAGAGTTGCCACTTGATCCTGCTCACAACGAGAGCGCTTGGGCTCGTAACAGACGGGATCACTTTAACGTTCAGTAATCTGATCTGAGTAGTTTAAGAGTACTCACGTGTTGATTACATTCAGTGCCAGGAGCGAGCAAACCTCGCTCCTGGCAAAACTTTTTCTAGTCATTTTGTGCATCAGCGGATGCGCAGCGAACGGTTCTAAGCTTTCTTCCGACGTCAGCCGGTTGCAGCGTGAACTAAATGACGTCAGAGGCTTTCAGGCCGAGCAAACCACACAGATCTCCAGCTTGCAGTCGGATCTTCGCAATCTTCAGGGCCGCATCGAAGAATTAGAGCATGGCCAGAACATGCGCATGGCGGCGCAGGCCCCGTTGGCGCAGCCACCTACAGGTTATGTTGGCGACCCTGGGAATAACCCCGGCGCCCCTTACGTACCGCCACCTCGTCCGAAAGGACCACCCCCTCCGATCGTTCCACTTAGTGCCTTGGAGGAGGATGAATCTTTGGTGCCCGCAATTCCGGGTGAAGCTGGTAGGCTCTTCGGAGAAGCTCTTTACAAGATACGGGAAGGTACTTTTGCCGATGCCTTAGCGCTTCTACAGGAGGCGTTGGCCCAGAGCTACAATTCCAAGTGGTATCCCAATGTGCTCTTCTGGATTGGGGTGTCGAACGATGGGCTGCCGGATCTGAAGAGCGCGCTTAGGTCTTATCATGAATTGATCGCGGGGTTCCCGAACAGTTCGCGTGTACCGCTGGCGCTGCTTAGACAGGGGTCGGTGTTTATTCGCTTAGGCGATTCGCCCTCTGCGCGGCTGACCTTCGAGAAGTTGATTTCCCAGTATCCTAAGAGCACTGAAGCCGCTGCGGCTCGCGATAGACTTAAAGATCTGCGCCGCTAGACTCACCGCCGGTCGTGCTCTGCTGACGGGCGTGCGGATGCGGCTGCCCTCACAGATGATATGAAGATCAAGCTTTTCAGATCTCCAACGAAGCCCGAGCAGTGTCGGGCCGGGTGTGTAGCCACGCTGGGTGTCTTTGATGGGCTGCATCTCGGCCATCGTAGATTGATCGAGACCTTGGTGGCTCGCGCAAGGCAGCATGGCCTGCCGGCCGCGCTGCTCTCTTTCTATCCACATCCGGCCGCAATTCTGCGGTCTACACCACTGCCGCGTATCACGTCGCTGCGGCAAAATTGTGCAATTTTATCGGACTGGGGCATTGATCTGCTTTATTTGGTACGTTTTTCGCCGGCGCTGTCGAAGCTGAGCGCGCACGATTTTGTACAGTATTTTCTGATCGACAGTCTTAGAGTGAAACAGCTGATCGTTGGAGCTGATGCTGCTTTCGGACATAACCGCGAGGGTGATGTGGCTTTTTTGAAGCGCGAGCTGGCTGGGAAAGGTGCATCCGTAGAGGTGGTGGACTTTGTTGCAGATGGCGGGAAGAAGATTGGCTCTCGTGTAATCAGAGAGCGGTTGGAACGAGGGGAGGTGGAGCAGGCCGCAGAGCTGTTGGGACGCCCGTTTTCGTTGGACGGCCGAGTGGTCAAGGGGGATGGCCGCGGTAAACAGCTCGGATTTCCCACTGCCAATTTGAACTGTCCGGGACAGCTAATCCCTGCGCCGGGAGTATATGCAGGGATGGTGCGAGGAAGGGGCGGAGTTGAGCGCGCGGTGATAAATATTGGGATGCGCCCAACCTTTGGCGGCAGTCGGCTGGTGGTGGAGCCGCACTTATATGATTATCGCGGGGTGGATTTTTATGGAGATCGGATCAGTTTAACCATACAGCATCGCCTTCGAGCTGAGAGGAAATTCAACTCTGTCGAGGAGCTAAAGCAGCAAATCACGCAGGATATCCAAGCAGCGAGGGCGCTTGGCTGAGCTTCTTAAATTTATCGTCGAGCTTGACCGGCAGCGCTTGGACCAATGCTTAACTGCCGAGCTGCAGCAGCGTGCCGATCTGGGGCTAATCACCCGTTCACAGGTGCGCAACTGGATTACTTCCGGGATGGTGCTCGTAAACGGGACGGCAGCGAGCAAGGCGGGACAGGAGCTTCGAAGCGGAGACAAGGTTACGGTGCTTTCGGAGGTGGCGGCGATTTACGGCGATGCGAAGGCCGAAGCCTTCGCGTTTCCTCTGGAGGTGGTATACGAGGACAAGTATCTATTGGTCGTCAATAAGCCCGCTGGGTTGAGTACCCATCCCGGTGCCGGAAACAAGAAATCTACGCTTTTGAATGCATTGGTGGCGCGGTTTGGGGATCAGAGTTTTTTTGCCAAAGTCGATGGAGCATCGCCGCGTCCCGGCATCGTCCATCGCTTAGATAAGGACACGACCGGGCTGTTAGTGGTGGCAAAGGATGCCGCTACGCATGCGGCGCTTAGCAGGCAGTTTGCCGAGCGGACCACAGGGAGAACCTATCTAGCCTTAGTGCACTCCACTCCGCGCGCGAAGGTCCCGCAGCAGAGTGGCATGCTTGAGACGCAAATCGGCCGACACCCGAGAGATCGAACCAAGATGAGCGTTGTCGAAGCGGGCGGCAAGCGGGCGGTCACGAAGTGGCAAGTCTTGGAACGCATGAAGCATGCGGCGCTGCTGGAGGTGGTGCTTGAGACCGGTCGGACTCATCAAATTCGGGTTCATATGCATCACCTGGGTGCGCCCCTGGTGGGCGATAAGCTTTATCTTAACGAAAAGGAGCTGACCCCCGATCTCAAGAAAGCGTTGGAAACCTTTGGGCGGCAGGCCCTGCATGCCAAACAGCTGGCCTTTACACACCCCCACACCGGGGAGCGGCTCTCGTTCTCTGTGCCGCTGCCGACCGATATGGCGGCTTTGATTTCGGCCTTTGGAGGGCAGTGGAGTGAGCCGGTTTAAGTGGACGGAGGGAGCAGGCTTTGGCTACCTACGGGCCGGTGACGCCGGGTTCACTGGGAGCGCACTCAGCTTTAAAGATGGTGAGATCGATAGTTTGGCGCGAGCGCTTCTTTCACAGCTGGCTGCTGGACGGCTGCTCCTTTTATCGCAGTGTCATGGTACGGAAATCGTAGATCTCAAAGCTAGTGAGTTTGAGCAGAGCTTCGAGCCCGTATCGGCGGCAGGGATCGTATATCAGAGTAAGCGGCCTTTCGACGGCATCCGGCTTTTAAACAGCGAAAAGGAAAAGTTCAAGGGCGCTGTCTTAGGAATTAAAACAGCGGACTGCATCCCCCTAATTCTAATCGGCAGAGAGCAGACGGTGCTTTTGCATGCGGGATGGAGGGGGCTCGCTGCAGGTATCATTGAGGCTGCGCTACAGCAGGATTGGGAGGGCGGGCAAGCCTTTATTGGTCCCTGCGCAGGGGCACAACGTTATGAAGTCGGCCCAGAGGTATTAGCTGCGTTAGGAGCGCGCGCCGTGTTCCGTCCCGTCCCGGGAGGGAAGGCGTTGCTCGACTTAGCTGCAACTGCCGAGAAGATTCTGTGCTCAGTATTCGCTCCGTCGCAGATCTCTGTGAGCGGTGTTTGCACGATCTCGGATCGGAGGTTTCATTCCTTTCGCAGGGATGGTGCGAAAGCAGGACGAAATATTTCATTTATCGCAATAGGTTAGATTCTAGATCGCCCGAACGGTCATTCGATCAGTTTAAGACTTTGTTCCAGCCAGACTTTTTCTCTAATGCTTTCCGATAGAAAGAGGCAGCCGCACCTTTTTTTTGACGGCCCTTCTCGGGGGCTGGTAAAATCGTTGGATAGCGTTATTGATGAAAACTATTCCTTTCGTCAAATTGCTGGGCCCGCAGCAACTGGATCTGCCTTTCGCCGCTATTTTATTGCCTTTCGCTGTAGCGATTAGCAACTCTGCGTTATCGGAATTGCGGCCGGTTGTCAGCGCGCCCTCATATCCAAGTTTTAAACCCACCCTTAACTAATAGGAGTCCAGCGCATGGAAAATGCCGATCGCGAACTCATACTCAAAGTGTCGAGAAGCAACATCATGCTTAAACGGCTGTATGATGAGCATGTGGCTTTGGAATCTACGCTAACTCGTTTTCAAAATCGAAAATTTTTAACCCCCCAGGAAGAGGTCGAAGAAAAGAAGCTAAAGAAGAAAAAACTGATGGGGGTCGATTTGATGATGTCGATTGTTTACGGGCATAGCACGATTTAGAGCATTAGCTAAATAACATTTCCGGCAAGACAAACCCGCCTTCGCTGCATTGCAGTGAAGGCGGGTTTAATGCATTCAATTAAAAATACGAAGCAGATCGCGCCTAGGCTGCGCGGCGGCGTGTGCTGATTCGATGCTTGGCGTTCATGATTGAGTAACGCGTCTTCTGCGGATCAAAGCCCAAATGGCGGCAGATCGCGCTGAAGGAAAAAATGTAATCCTCTTCCAAATCGTACATATATGCGATTGCTTCGTCCCGAAGTTCGCCCCCGCTCTTATAGTCCTCAATCGCGCGCAAGATGATGGCGCGCATTAGTTCGTTAATGGAATCATATCCTCGGCCGTGTAGATAGGCTGAGTCCATCTGAGGGAGTTTATCACTGCTACTCACAATACTGCTCTCCGTATAGTCAGTCATACGTCATCCAGTAAAACCTGTGAGCTTCTCAAGTGATTTGTTCTGCACCGCAGGGGCTGCGCAGAATTGGCGAGATGAACAGTTCCTTGTTCCGTTCAACATCCAATGTTCTCGAGAGGGCCAGAACCGGCTAAAACCGGTGACTACATTGAGCAAGAAGTGCTCGGCATAGTCACGGCGACATCGAGTTTCAAGAAAGAGTTATGAACAGCAAGGGCTGCAGTGTGCGCTACTAAAAAAGTACGCCCTTGCGGCCCAGTAAGGCCTTGATTTCGCTATGTATTTGTCGGTGATGGTCCTCAGTTTTTAAGGCGGCCGGTGCGGGAAGGTGGTCTTTGCGAAAAGTGCATTACGTTACGCCTGTGGCGGCTTGCATATCAGAAGCGGGAGGACGCACGGCTCCGCGACAATTTGTCGCATTGTTTTTCAACGATGAGCGGACTCAGTCTGTAAAAGCGGAAGCTTTTTAATTCACGCGTCAGTTTTTGCGGAGAGGTTACATGTCGCTGCTGTCAAGAAAGAAATCGAGCTTTATTGGTCTGGCTATTTATTGCGCAATTGCTGCGGCGAATGGGCCATCTCCACTTTTTGCTGATGAGGAACCGCATACCATCACGGTGGATGTTACGGCCACGAGATTGGAACCTCAATTTGACGAAAGTATGGCAGCACGGAAGCTCGAAGATGGAGATCCGGCGGCGCTGCTTAAATGGCAACCGGGGCTTAGTCTTTACTCCGCTGGGGGGATATCCAGTCTCCCCGTGCTGCATGGCCTAAATGACGAGCGAGTCAAGGTTTCCATTGATGGGGCGGAGATCAACGCAGCCTGCGCGAATCATATGAATCCGCCCCTTTCGTATGTCGATCCATCGGCCGTGGAAGGCATTGAGGTGTCCCATGGTAGTCCGGCAGTCAGCTCCGGTGGCGACAATCTGGCGGGCGTGATTCGAGTGCGCACAGATCGGCCTAAGTTTGCGGAAGTTCAAGGTGTGATTCGAAAGAGCGCGAAGCTCTCAAGTATTTATCGCAGCAATAATGAGAGTATCACCGAATCTCTTGCGGCGGATGCTGCGACCTCAAATCTGAGCCTGGGCTACAAGGGCGCGTTTAGTCGCTCCAGCAGCTATTTCGATGGACACGGTGATAAGGTCAGATCGACGCAATACGAAGTCAGAAACCACGCTCTTAATCTTGCGCTACGGGGTGATTCAAACGAGTTCACCATCAAAGGTGCGTTACAGGAGATTCCCTATCAAGGCTACGTCAATCAGTATATGGATATGGCTCAGAACGATGCGAAATCGCTGAGTCTCGCAGATCGTGCTGATTTCGAATGGGGCAAGCTTGATGCAAGATTTTTCCTGCATGATGTGGATCACGAGATGGGATTCTTCTCGCATGAAAAAGAGGGGTCAATGCCGATGTTGGTGGACGGGCGTGATATCGGCTACAGCGTTGGCGGAGAGATCAATCTGGATTCACAGAATCTATTACGAGTCGGAGACGAGCTGCATCGTTTCGAGTTGGACGATCGGTGGCCGGCAGTCCCGGGTTCAATGATGATGGGCCCCGACACATATGTGAATATTAATCACGGGCATCGGCAGGTATGGGGCAATTACGCCGAGTGGCAGTTTAAGCCAGCCCCGGAGTGGACCACCGTTGCAGGTGTTAGGAGCAGTTTGGTGCTGTCCGACACGGGTGATGTGCAGCCTTATAACTCAGGAAGCATGGGCGGGATGGGAGCGGAGATGCCCAGCGAAATGGAGATGATGGCGCGCGCCGTGGATATGAGCGAGGCAGATGATGCCGCAGCTGCGGCGCACTTCAATGCCCTGGATCGTTCGCAAGTTGATCACAATCTGGATCTGACCTTGAGTTCGACTTACGAGCCTACCGCGCGCAGTAGCTATGAGTTGGGGTTTGCCCGGAAGTCCCGGTCCCCAAGTCTTTACGAACGATACTCCTGGGGGCGGGGAACGATGGCTATGACCATGATCGGATGGTTTGGAGATGCTAATGGATATGTGGGAGATCCGGAGCTCGATCCCGAAACGGCAAATACGGTCAATCTTTCCGCGAGATGGCATGGAGTAAATGAGCAGTCGTGGGAACTGCAAGCTACCCCATACTTCAGCTATATCCAGGATTTCATCGATGCTGATCGGATAGGCTCGTTTAACCCCCGGATGTCGATGGATGACACCAAGTATCTCCTACAGTTCGCTAACCATGACGCGCGCATGGGCGGTATAGATCTGTCAGGGGCGGTTCGCATTTTTGAGGATGGAAATTTTGGCCAGGGACGGGCTCGCGGCATCTTAGGCTGGGTACGAGGCAAGCGCGTGGACGGGGGGGATCTATATCATATGATGCCCCTCAATGGACGTTTAGCGTTAGAGCAGTCGAAGGGCAGCTGGAGCAACGCCGTAGAATTTCAGTTGGTCTCACGTAAATCTAAGGTTGATGCGCGACGGGCGGAGCTCGAAACTGCGGGATATGTTATTACCAACCTCTATTCGAGCTACCGCTGGGAAAATATTCGGCTCGACTTCGGCGTCACGAACCTCTTCGATGCCTTCTATTTCCTGCCTTTGGGCGGTGTTGATTATGCCGACTGGAGCTATGAAGGTGGAATGGGGAGGATGCATTCTGTGCCCGGACCAGGAAGATCGTTTAATGCCGGCGTTACAATAGAATTCTGAGGTCCCGCGTCTCCTATTCTAGGCGTTCGGTGGTGTAGCGAATCAAAGCATACAAAGCGGTGCTATAAGCCTTATCTTTATTCGGAGCCTGCGCCAAGCCGGCATCCAAAGCGCTTTCTGCTTCGCGTGCATACTTGATCGCAAGCGCGCGGGCGCGCTGGATGGTTTCACCGTGGCGCAGTTCGGCTAGCGCCTTCGCTACAAACAGATCCTCGCCTTCTAATTGCGGTTCGGTGAGCAGGCGCTTGGAAAGTTCAGAGCCACTTTCGAGCCACAAGACATTCACGACTGAGGGCTTGCGTTCGAGCAGGTCCTGCCCGGCCTTTTTGCCGAGCAGATCTTCGGTAGAGATTACGTCCAGCACATCATCTAAAATTTGGAACGCGACCCCCAACTTTTCACCGAACTCCAAAAAGCAATTCAGTACGGGCTCTTTTCCAACGGCGAGAAAAGCAGCGGATTCGGCAGCTAACCGGAACAGTGCGGCGGTCTTCTTCCGGGCTATTTCTAAGACCTCAGTGACATTTAGATGGGCTCGAAAGAGGGGGATCTCTTCAATCTCCCCCTCTGTGAGTTCGACACAAGCCTGTTCTGTGGCGTCGATTATGTGGCGGTCGAGCCGGGCGCAAAGGCTAAAAGCCCGCACTAACAAAAAATCGCCAGCCAGCAATGTGTTGGGCACCCCATACTTAAGGAACGCCGACTGCTTGTGACGACGAATCGGTGACTTATCGATAATGTCGTCATGCAGCAATGTCGCCATATGAATGAGCTCGATTCCGGCAGCGATCTCAATTAATCGCGGACTGGGTGTGCGCATTCCCAACGCCGCGGCGCTCAACAGTGTAAGCATTGGGCGCATGCGCTTTCCGCCTAGGGCGAAGAGATATTCTGGAATTTCCTGAAGGCTGGAGGAGTCGGATTCGAATTTCGAACGGATTAACTCCTCGACTGCGGACATGCCGGGAAGGTTGACGAGACGTTCAGCCAAAATCGCCTTAGCTGATAAAGAGCTTTGTGAAGAGGCGACCGACATGGCTTCTTGAACCGTGATCCAAAAAGATCCGAATAATATGGCGTCCCCAGGGGGATTCGAACCCCCGTTACCGCCGTGAAAGGGCGATGTCCTAACCGGGCTAGACGATGGGGACCTGGGCTGCGAAGGCCTACTCAGCCTGCGTCAGCTTCAAAAGACGTAGCAGACGTTAGCGAATGGGTAACTTTCGGTCAAGTCGGCGCCACAGCCACCAAAGCGGAGGGTTCTGTGAGGACTCGGAAAAAGATTTCAGCGGTACCGGGATGGGCCAATTCTCCAAGGAAAATGCCCACGGAGACCGATACCAGGAAGGGGCCCAGCGAAAGCAATGTCAGGAACAGCGCGGTGACGGTGTGCATTTGCCCCAGAAAGCGGACACAGTAAAGGAATACAACTAGAGCATTAACAAGCGCGATCATGGAGGCGATTGGGACTACATGTATAAAACGATCGGGGACGTCTAGCCGGCCGTTTAGAATCAACTGCAAGATCGACAGCCTGCCGGTGGAGATGTAATTAAAGAAATAGATCAGCCATAATGCCAGGAGCAAAGGCGCTATCGAATAGGCCGCGGACGCGTAAAGTTGGCGCAGAGAGAAATCCACACTGAAGATTTTTAGGAAGATGCCCTCGAGTAGGATGAAGGTCAAAAAGGTAAAAATCACAACCAAAAACAGGCTTAGGATAGCTTCAGCGTCGTACAGCATCTGGCCGTACTTATAGAGCTGAGCAAAGATCGGGACGAAAATTGAAAGAAGCATGCAAAGCAGCAGTGTCGAAGGATAGGGCGGCGGAGCCGAGCGCAACAGCTCCTCGCTCGTCTCGCCGGGCTGCAGCATCAAGCCAAAAATGGCTTCCAGAAATGACGGAGGCGCGTACCGATAAGTCATGCCGCAATATGCTACCGCGTAAATCCCTTACTTCGGAAGAAGTAAAAGATGCGGCGCGAGCGGTCGGATTGAACGTTAACGGTTTTACGGACATGGCGCCCTTTAGCGAGGCCACTCCCAGCCTGCGGGTATGGCAAAACGAAGGTATGGCGGGAAAGATGGAATTCATGTTGCGGGACCCGGTCATGATGACTTCGCCGGGATTGATGATGGAATCAGCGCGGGCCCTGATTAGCTGCGCAGTGGCCTATGACCGGCGCCAGCAGCCGGTTAGGCCCAGCGGATACGGACGGGTGGCACGTTATGCTTGGGGCCGGGATTATCACGAGGTGCTCGCAGAGCGGCTTCGATTGCTGGCGGCGAAGCTGGCTCAGCGCCTGGGCCGTAGAGTCCAGTATCGATGTTTTAGTGATGCCGTGCCTTTCTTGGAGCGGGCTGCCGCAGTACGGGCGGGGTTGGGATTTGTTGGTAAGAATACGCTGCTAATCTCGGCCGGGCGGGGTTCTTTTACTCTGCTAGGGGAGCTGCTGGTGGATTTTGAGATTGAAGGGGCAAGGCGCGGACCGGTGGAGGTTGAAGGTAGCTGCGGGTCGTGCCGAAAATGCCTTAGAAGTTGCCCAACCGAGGCGCTTAACGCGGAGTACCAAGTGGATGCGCGGCGTTGCATCTCCTATCTGACTATCGAGAAGCGCGGAATGCTGGAGTGGCCTGAGCGGGAGATGCTCGGCGAGTGGGTATTGGGATGTGATATTTGTCAGGAGGTGTGTCCCTTCAATCATCGAGCATTGAAAGAGGGGCAGGCAGCGGAGCTGCATGAGCTTGATTCTGAACAGGGCCTTGGACCGCTGGTGAATCTCAAGGAAGCGCTCGCTTTTCGCAGCCATGCAGAATTTAGAAAACGTTATTGGGTTACTCCGCTTCGCCGTATAGGAAGACCAGGATTGCTTCGCAATGCGCTTTGCGTTGCTGCTAACACTGGCGCGCTTGAGCTGGGAGGAGATATATTGGAGTGCATCGAGCGCGATCCTTCCCCAGTCGTGCGGGCGACTGCGCATTGGGCAGCGATGAAGTTTGCTATGTTGGATGCGCGAGTGCGGCGTCGCTTGAAGAAAGTTTTGGGTGCGGCATCCCCGGATGCTTGCACTGAGGTAAATTTGGAACGTCAGAGAATTGCGGAGACACTTTAATATATGAAGATGCGGATTGTTAGCGTGCTACTGATGTTGGTTGTTTTGCAGGGATGTGCTCCGGGTCTTTCCGACACTCTGCGGGTCGACCGGGTGCGAAATGATGAGGGAGCCACAGTCGATGCCACTTGGAAGCCGCTGAAAGTGCGGGTGCAGGAGTTTAAGGATTTGCGCACTCGGCAGGCCATCGGAGAAATCAACGGTCGCGAGCTTTCGCCATCGGGAGATATTCCCCATAGTGTGCAGAGCGCGTTTGAACAGCAGTTAAAGGCCAGTGGAGTGCGGCTAGCGCTGTTCGATTCGCCCTCGATTGATGGAGAAATTTCCGAGTGGTTCGTATCGGTGAAGCCTAACTTTCCCAAGTCCACCGTCGAATCCCAAGCCTCTGTACGGCTGACCTTGTACAGCCCGCAGAGCACAGTGATTTACCGAGCTAGCTATTCCGGAACCGCCTCAGCCGAAGGCCCGCTCATCTCTGAAGATAAAGTCGAAGAAGTTCTGGCGCTCTCGATGCACGAAGCCCTGGCCCAGGCCCTCGAAGATCCCCAGCTCCTCTCCAAACTTGGAGAATTGTCGGTACCACCAACAGCACAGTCAACTAAATGAGGCCCCGACACACGGTACCACCAACCTGACAGTCAACTAAATGAGATAGCGGCCGAACAGTTGTATGGATGAGGCCCCCGACACACGGTACCACCAACCTGACAGTCAACTAAATGAGATAGCGGCCGAACAGTTGTATGGATGAGGCCATTAAGAAACAAGGACCCGGATATAATCCGGCTTATTACCATACGGACGGGAGAGGCTCGGCTGTGGATTAGCCCGAGTAA
>JAIBBU010000046.1 GCA_019694515.1 Oligoflexia bacterium
TGGCGCGACGACCCATTCTCCCTTGGCGGCTATTCGGTTTGTTTGCCGGGCGGGTTTCCAAGCCGCGCCAAATTGGGCGAACCGACCCCGCCGCTCTACTGGGCCGGCGAAGCCACCAGCCCGAGTTCGACTGTACATGGCGCGCTAGATAGCGGGCGACGCGCGGCCAAGGAGATTTTGCAGCGGTAGAGAAGCCCGGCTGACGATTACCTGATTAGCGCTACCTCTTTAGCGCCGCTACCATTTTAGCGCCGTGTCTAGGTCATCGAGGTAGAAACTGTCTTTAACGCGGCTCCGATCTGCGACTCCAAATAATCATGATTTAGATGGTCAGACGTAAGCATATATTGCCGGGGTTCCAGGCTTTGCTCGACCATCGATTTTGTTTTACCGACCTTGACCGCGGTCTCAGTCGCGTCGAAGGTCTTAACCTTAAAGAGATATCTCATCTGAAGCGCCTCCGCCGAAAAGCGTAACTGCGCCAGGAGCTCCTCGACTAGGGCCAGCTGCTTGGAAGCCGGCGGCTTGAATTTAAGCTCTACCCAGCCATCGTTCGAGCGCTGCCCCTTCGGCACGAACTGAAAAGGACTTTCAAAGATCGCAGCGATCCCTTGTATCTGTTTATGCGGGCTGACAACCGCCGGCAGCTGCCCCAGTGATTCGGTCGATGCATCTGACCCGTAAACGAAGCAAAGGGTCTGATGTTTGTCCGAGATCACGCAGTTGCGGTCCAAGGTCAGATCCCATGCAACTCGGGATTTTTCTTTCCCCGCAAGAGTAATCTCCGCCGGACAAGCAGCAGATGCTATCTCCTCCGCATATGCCGCTGGGTCCCGATTCTTGACCTTCTTCAGGTCAGCAACTACCAAACGTAAACAAGGTGTGTTGATGACCACAGGATCCACGGCCACATTTTCTACGGTCAGGGCACAGCATAGCTGGTCGCCCTGACAATAGTCGGCACCGGCGACCTCAAGGCGATAAATTACGTTTTTATTGGCCAATACCCCTTGCACGACAGCTCCCACATGAAAACAAACGCCGTACAGCGACGCTTCTTTTTAACAAAAAAAGAGGGATTTTTATAGGGCTGGAGGACGGCTGAGGAAAGGGTCTGGGCAGCGACCCGGCGCATTAAAGGCCGGGTCGCGCTTACTACCGCATTAACACTTACAGGTGGTGCAGTTCACAACCTCGCCGCAACCGGCATAGGCATAGCACATCTTACTGCCCTTCTGACAACAAAGAGCCACATTTACGCAGGTACTATCGGAGGATCCTCCCCCGCCTTCGAGTTCACGCATGGCCGCTTCAGTCTGATAGATTTCGATAGCCGATTGCATCTGTTCGCATTGCCTGAGTTTTTCACGCAGCTTTGGGTGTTTACTTTTCGCCTCAGCATGGGCCAAGGAGGCAAATGAAAGCGCCACGAAGAGAGTAATAAAAATTCTTAGCTTGAACTGCATAACTCCTGTACTCATTTTAACAACTAGCCTGAAGATTTCTTCCTAACGAAGAGAAGATCTCTTCATTTAGGACGCCTAGTTTATAGAGCAAGAGCGATGCCAGGACTGAAACGGAGTGGAGGACCTATTTGTCACGGATGTTACTCAAAAAGCCATTTGCATAGGGGTGCTGCTTTTTACCGGACGGATTAGCAGCCCCCCGCCCAAACGTGCGATGCCGTTATTGCTGTTCAAGTTATGCAATGCGGGGACAGTATTGCTGCGCTGTTGATGAAGTTCCTGCAAGAGCGCTTTGATCTGTCATTGCGAGCAGAGCGAAAGCCTGCTACGCCGTAGCATCAGCGGAGGCGGGCAAACCCTAACTTTGAGTCGTAATGGTCTCTGGACTGAAGAAGTTAGGAGAAATTTCTGCAGATTTTCCAGCCAATAGCCGTAGTCTTACTGCTCGTAAGAAACTTTTACGATTATCTAGAGACAAAGCCTAGATCGACATAATGTTAGGGGTTGCTTCACCCTCGCCAAGCTCGGGTTCGCAATGACAGAATTATTTTCCTCGAAATATGTAACATCCACAATTGCCCGGCATCTGTCAGATACCGAGCGCAGTTATCTGCTATGTCTCCAGCCGACCGACCTTAGACTCTAAGACTTCACCTGCGTCCAGATCTCATCGAACAGCTTGGTCTTATCCCCCAAATCATGCAGAAATTCGAGCTTGGCCATGATCTCCGCCGAGGGATAGATCGCGGGGTTTTTCAAATCGTCCGGATTAACCTTCTCCTTGGCCGCTTTATTCGGTGTCGCATATTGATTGAAGTCCGATAACTGCGCTCCGACATCCGGTTCCAGAATATAATTGATGAATTTTTCTGCCAGATCTTTATGGGGGGCCTTCGATGGAATCGCCATACTATCCAGCCAAATTTCTCCCCCTTCCTTCGGCACGAAGTAGTAGGTTTCTTCGTCTTCGCTCATGCCTCTGACCGCGTCGCCGTTATAAACGATCGCCATGTTGGCCACCTTCGAGAGCACTTTGTTTTTCCCGCCAACGCCGCCGTCGAACCCGACCGAGCGGCCCTTGGCCTCGATTAACATGTCGCGGGCCTTCTTAAGATGCTCCGGATCGGTGTCATTTACACTATGCCCCATCAGCTTTAATGCGCTGCTCATCGATTCCCGCATCGAGTCAATCATCACGAAGGGGCCAGGCTGTTTTTTGGCATCATAGACAAGGCTCCAGCTCTCATCGATCTGCTGCCCCGGTTTGCGCCGTACGTACAGCCCGACCGTTCCCCACTGGTACGGCGCCGTATACGCATTGCCGGGATCAAACGGCGGACTCGCAAATTGCGGGTCGACATTCTTCAGATTCGGGATGTGGGACTTATTCAGGGTTTGAATTAGATCGCGCTTGACCAATACCGGGACGACATAATCCGAGGGCACGATGATGTCATATAATGACGACCCACCGCCTGCCAGCTTCGCCATCATGCTTTCGTTATCTTCATAGAGATCGACCGTGACCTTGCAGTTAAACTTCTTCTCGAAGCTTGAAATAATTTCGGGATCGATATACTCGCTCCAGATATAGAGATTAAGTTTAGCGGGCGGCTCGGCGGCGAATACGGCTCCGCCGCATACTGTCAGCAGCGCCAAGCTCAGCAATGTTAGCAGCGCGCTCAATCCAGCCAATCTAAATACAGAGCTATTTCTCATGATAATTTTTCCTCGGTTGTAAGGCCGTGACCCCTGCCACCAACAGCACGGAAGCACAGACCATCAATGTAGAAAGAGCATTGATATCGGGTGTTATACCTCTTTTGACAGAGGAGTAAATCAAAATTGGCAGTGTCGTTGAGCCGGGACCCGAGGTGAAGAAGCTGACCACGAAGTCATCCAGACTGAGCGTAAAAGCAAGGAGCGCGCCGGACATGATCCCTGGAAACATGAGAGGGAAGGTAATTCTCCAAAAGACGTTCCAGCGATTCGCTCCTAGGTCGCGCGCGGCCTCTTCCAGCGCCGGATCCATCCCCACCATGCGGGCCTTCACGACTACCGCGACAAAGGCGATTTGAAAGGTGATATGGGCAAAGATCATGGTGCTGAGGCCCAGCTCGAATATTCCAAGAGCGTCACGCATCAGGCCGTAGAACATCAGGAGTGCGACTGCCATCAGGATGTCGGGGATCACGACCGGCACATACATTAGTGTCGCTACAAATTTCTTACGCGGGAACCAGTAACGGCTAAGTCCGTAAC
This sequence comes from Oligoflexia bacterium, assembly GCA_019694515.1. Classification (GTDB taxonomy): domain Bacteria; phylum Bdellovibrionota_C; class UBA2361; order UBA2361; family JBGSMV01; genus JAIBBU01. The sequence goes on from JAIBBU010000046.1 coordinate 3,729, forward strand.
CGAGCAGAGTTCCGAGCAGGGTCGCAATGGCAGCGCTGGCCGAGGCCAAAATCAATGTGTTTTCGGCCGCACGCAAGGCCTGCTCGTTATTAAATAGGACCCCGTACCATTTGGTGGTAAACCCCTTCCACGCCACCCCATACTTGGAGGCATTAAAGGAAAAAATCGCCACCACCACGATCGGCGTATACATAAAGCAGTAGAGTAGGATCGAGGTGAGGGAGAGGATCGGTCCATTACGCTTCATAGCAGCCCCTCGCCGCCGCGCTTAGCCAGGATCCGGTTGTAAATGATCAACGCGAACATCAGGGCCAAAATCCCGGACATTGCGATGGCGGAGCCAAAAGGCCAATCTCGGCTGGGACCGAACTGCTGCGCAATTGAATTTCCGAGCATCGAGGTCTTAGCGCCGCCCAGCAGATCCGGCACAATAAATTGTCCAGTGGCCGGGACAAACACCAGCACTATCCCCGCGGCCAGCCCCGGAATTATTTGCGGCAGCACGGCGTGACGAAACGACTGGATTCTCCCGGCTCCCAGGTCCATGGCCGCCTCGACAATGGTCCAATCGATTTTTTCAACCGATGCGTAGAGCGGCAAAACCAGGTAGGGCAAATAATCGCAGAGCGTTCCCAAATATACGGCGCCCAGGCTGGGGTAGAGCGGCATCCCCTCACCCACCAGCCCAACAAACTGCGCGATCTTTGAAACCAGTCCCTCAGCCGAAAGTAGCATCTGCCAGGCGTAGGTTCTGATCAGCAAATTGGTCCAGAAGGGGATCATCACCAAAGTAAGCGCCAAATTTTTATAGCGCGGTGACAGGCCGGCGATGAAAAATGCCAGCGGCAGCGCACAAATCATGCAGAGCAGCGTGGAACCGACTGCCAGCAAAACACTGCGCAGCAGGATATACGGGTACAGCGGATCAAAACCGAAGCTGCCGAAGCCGAAGAACCGGGAGTAGTTATCAAAAGTTAAAGGCAGCTGCAGCTCCCCGTAAGATCCCCGGCTCATGAAGCTGATAAAAACTATTCCGAGCAGCGGAACGAAAAGAAATAGCGTCGTCCAAACTATTGCTGGACCACTCGTACGCAGCGATCGGAGCGTCTGATCGAGCGGCGATAGCTGCTCCCCAAAGATGCATTCACGCTCTTTTCGCCACTCCATCAATCGTCCAATACAACCAGGCCCGCTGGTGGAAGATAGACAAAGGCTTTTTGACCAGCCTCAAAACCTTGCGATCCGACTTTGGAATTCATCACCTCCGCGCTCAGCTGTAATCCCGAGCAGTCTAAAAGATAATGTGTTTCCGAACCGATATATTGCAGCTCCTTCACTGTTACGGGGAAACAATTTTCCTGCTCATTACCGGGCTCCTCGCGCAGCCGCACCTTTTCCGGGCGAATCCCCAAAGTTAATTTGTCGCGCCGCGTAGCATCGCTATCCTTTCTGAACTCCACCCGCATTGGCCCTGCTGCGGTAGTGACGCTCGCGCCCCCTGGCCCACGGTTCGTGACCGACCCCTCAATAATATTGCAGGTCCCCAGAAAACCTCCGACAAAGCGGGTGCGCGGTGATTCGTACAGATCCTCAGCCGCCCCCAGCTGCTCAATATGGCCCCTGTTCATCACAGCGATACGATCGCTCATCGTGAGCGCCTCTTCCTGATCGTGCGTGACACAGATGAAGGTGATGCCGAGTCGCCGCTGCAACGCGACCAACTCAAACTGCAGCTCCTTTCGAAGTTTGAGATCGAGCGCGCCCAGGGGCTCATCCAAAAGCAGCACTGTCGGTTCGTTAACCACCGCGCGTGCCAAGGCGACCCGCTGGCGCTGTCCGCCCGAGAGCATATGCGGCTTGCGTTCCGCAAACTGCCCAATCTGCACCAGCTCCATAATCTTATCGACGCGGACGCGGATCTCATCGCGCCCCATGCCCTTCATGCGCAGACCAAATCCAATATTGTCACGCACCGTCATGTGCGGGAAAAGGGCATACGACTGAAAGACGGTGTTGACCGGTCGTTCGCAAGCCGGCACATCGTGGACATCCTGACCGGCGATCAATACCTTGCCGGAGCTAGGGAACTCCAGGCCCGCGATCATGCGAAGCAGCGTAGTCTTCCCGCAGCCGGACGGACCAAGCAGCGAGAAGAACTCGCCCTTCTTGATCGTCAGATTGATTCCAGTAACCGCGGTGAAGTCCGCAAATCGCTTTTCGACATTTTGCAGCTCAACGGCAGCAGCCGCATCGGGAGAAGAGGGTGAAGCAGACGCATGCGCCATACGACGCAATTCTGTGATATTTCAGCGCCCATGGCCATCAAAAATTTGGCCCAGAAAACTGAAAAAGCAGCTGCAGAGGCCGTCGCCCCCACAGCTGCCTTCAAATAAGCTCCGAACCCGGTTTAGAGGCTGTAGCCCAGCGTCACTCCGAACCAGAACTGATCCACGGTCAGATCGTCGACCTTATGGGTGTAGTTAATCGACGGGGAAACGGTCATGTTTCCGAGCGGCATAGTTACGGAAATTCCTTCCGAAACCTGAACCAGTCCATCGTCCTCATAAACTTTCTCACCATCAGAGGTGAATCCAAAAGTCACATAAGGAGTCATCGAGACGCCGTCACCCAACACACCGCCCTCGTAAGTATGGCTGAAGTTCAGCTCATAGTAGTAGTAATCGAACACATCCCAATCCTTCGAAGCGGTGAACTTTGGGTTGATAGTGTAGAAATCATTGTACGAGCTGTCATCGAGCGCCAATGAAATAAAGCTTTCCGTCGTATCTTCGATATCGTCGTTATCATTAGGATAGGTATACCAAAGATTGCCGACCGTCACGGTTACGGGGTCGAGAGCTAACTCGTAGGTTAAACCCCAGTCCATCTCGAAGAACTCTTCGACATTGGCCGAGCCGTCAGCCGAAATATGCGACCAGTTGTAAGCGCCGATCGTTCCGTAACCGGTATCATAACCAGCACCGATGTAGGGCTGAATCGAGGCCCCATCATATAAATTTTGACCACGAAACATGTAATCCGACATAAAAGCCACATTCAGGTCGACCGACCAGGGCTTCTCTGCATCCTCAGCTCGCACACCGCTGCCAACCAAGGCTACGACAGTCAAAACGAGCACTAGGAAAATTTTTCGCATTTGCATACAAAACTCCAAAAGTTTTATCGGGTACTGCACGCACCCTCGCGATTATAGGTCGGAGAACAAGGGCTTGACCATTAGTGAAAACTTAAACCGCTGAAATTACACGCCACTCGTTTCGAACAGCATTTTGACCTGATGCTATCCACAATTCCGAACGGCCGGTGACGATGATAATCGAGGCCACAGTGCCAATCATGAAATCCAGCCCCTGCGAATAGCCACGACAGATCGGAAATTCCTTGCTTTCATGATCTGCAAGCAGCCGCTTCATTCCGTCCAGCCCCTGTCCCTGAAATTGGCGGTGCAGAATCTCTGCTCGCTTCAGCCGATGCACCGAGCCAGGAATCGCTGATGATGCCGTACTCTCGTCTGCCAAATAGTGGTTGGTGTGAATCAGCTCCCCTCCCGGCAGGGCCACCCGGCGCAGCTCGGCACCGCGCAGCTCTACATCGACCGCATCACCGGAGCGATCAGCGATCAACACGTTGCTCACAGTTCCGCGCGGCAACCGCTCTAAGGTGCTTAATGCTGTTTTCGTATCGGAGCTGTCCAGCACCGCTCGCAGCAGAATATGGATCGGAAGTCCCTCAATTTTGCACTGGTCAAAAAGGATATTTAAACACACCCCTAACCCATCCGAGTTGACGCCAATCTTTCCGATAATTCCCGGTTCGGTCATCATCACCATGCGCTGTCCGGAGCGCTGCTTGACCTTCAGCATTACCGTTAGCTCTTCAAGTTTAGGGTGCCAATCCCAGTTCTGCCCCAAAATTCGATGCTGCGGAAAATACAATGCGGTGCATTCTCCCGGCACGGCACTTTTCATGCGGACAGCAATTAAACGGTAGATCTCAGTTCGGGAGTTCAAGGCATAGACCTGCCAATGCGGCATCTTAGCCGCGTCCGCCGAGCTCTCAATCTCTACAGCATAATCGGGGCACCACTTTCTGATCGTTTCAGCAAATCCGTCCGCGTACTCTTGTATCGTACTACGTAGAGCTGCGCGTTCGCGGCTATCTTCCGCGCCGATCCTCAGCAGCTCAGCATACAGGTCTTCATAAAAAGCGTAGGTGGATTGAATGCGATCGCCGAATAACTTACCGGCGCTTTCCCCAATCTGGGCCGGGGTTCCTTCAAGCTCGTAGATCGGAAAACCAGACATATAATCAGCGTAACGCAAATCACTGCACTGGGCGAGCCGCTGCGATTAATAACAAACTCCAGCAATGCAGAGGATCGATTCTTCGAGGGAGCAGGTGTGGCTAAAGGACCTTGACTTTGGCTGGCCCTGCTGGCGCAGCGTTAAGCGCCTCGATCAGGCGCTCCAGGCTCATCATATGCCGATACTCACCGAGCAGTCGTGAACCACACTGTCTGGCCTTGTTGGCGATATTGAGCGCGGAGACATTATCACCGCTGTGATAGTAGGCTTCAGCTAGAATGTGCATTTCGCGCGCACTAAGCCAACCTGAAGACTGGCAGGCCGAGCTTGCTAGCTGCTGCGCGAATTCCGGATTGTAAAACGGACCGCTGCGAAGATAGACCTCCGCTAACATTGAAAGCGTACGCGGATGATTGGGTTCAAGAGCCAGAACGCGCCGCAGCTCCATGCGCGCATGCGCCACCTTGCCCTCTTCGAGGAGCGTTTCTGAAAAAAGCAGCAGCGCTTCAAAGGGTGCATCGGTATTGAGCGCGGTTTTTTCCAGGTCGTTTCTGTACTCGCCTACCTCGCCCATAACAAGCGCGAAGCGGGCGCGAAGCGCCCGCATGCGGGGCGTCTGCTTTTGCTGTTCGTTTAGTGCGCGCCAGCCATTTAGCGCCTCATTCCAAAGATACGATGGACCCCCATGCTCGAGTACCGCCAGCATGAAGGTGGACAAGATATCGAGATCCGCCGGTTCCTCGTTAAGCGCTTTTCTCAAAGTCCAGGCAGCCTCTAAAGAGCGGCCGCTCCAAAGCTGCAGCCGTGCAAGCCGCAGCGGCGCCTCACGCCCCTTCTTAAGCCGCGTGACTACAAACCGCAGCTCTTTCTCCGCGTCTTCAATCTTTCCGCTTTTGAATAGACAGTATGCTAGATCGAGACGCGCACAAAATTGCGCCGGATGATTTGGAGCTCGCTTAATTCCCTTACGGTAGAAGGCCTCAGCACGATCGAATTTCCCGGCACGATACAACGAGGCGGCCCGCACCCAGGGGAGCACAGGCAGTGTCTTCCAGGTTTTCCACCATTTCGATAGGACGTAGATATTTGAGAAAATTTCACTGCCTAGGGACATAAAGCCTTCACCACTCTCTACCCCTCTAATCCGTCACAAACGGCATTTCGCTTCACGAAAGAATTTGCAATAGATACAGATAGTTAGAAAAGACTGCGGGCTGGTATGGGTGGGCAAATGCGAGGGTCCCGCGGGTGGGCGCTAACGTCGTCGTTTCTTGTCGTTTTTAGCTTCCCGTTCAGCTTCCTTCTTAGCTTTCAGCGCTAATTGCTCCTCTCGTTTCTGGGCCAATTTGGCATCGCGCTCGCGCTTCTTCTCCTCTTTCTCCTTCTCCTTCTGAAGTTTTTTTAGCTCTTTCTCGTAGCGCTTGACGTCTTTCTTATCTACTTCAGCAGGCTTCTTAAGCGGCTCCTTGAGCTGGTCGCGGTACTTCACCGGCACCTGATCGATGCTATCGACAAAGAAGATATTACCGGAATCATCCATAAACATGATCGATTCGGCCCAGCAAGTGACCGGGAGCATTAGAAGAATTAGTAGAGCGGCGCTACAAAATCGCATATTTTAATCTCTTATCCAAGGTTATGGTCGGATCGATCCAATGAGACTCTTAAGTACTACGATCTGAACAGTTAGGATAAGCAACAGATAAAACTGGAAACTCGCCTTGGCCGTCTTATGCCGGAAGAGCTTCATCCCGGCTAGGAGTCCGAGCGCACCCCCTGCCAAAGCCGCGGCGTACAGCACCACCTCCGGGATCCTCAATCTACCTGCTTGCGCCTGCATTTTATCATATCCACACAGCATCAACGAGCCAACGTTTAGTCCAATCAAGGCTGCGATCAGAGGTTCGGCCAGCCCCGCCAGGTAAATCACTGCAGCTGCTATCCCGGCAGCAACCAAGAGCATTCCCATGCCGATCCGGTATGGACTGCTCATAGCATTCTCTCTCCAAATTTAACTCTGGAGCCTGCACTAGGTTTAACTGCTGCAGCCAACTTGGCATCGGAAAGCAAAATCACGACTGAAGATCCCAGATGGAATGTCCCCAATTTCTGACCGCGAGCCAGCACCAAGGGATTCTTTCCGCGATAATCCATGGGGGCGAACTGCTTTGTCTCTAGGTTGGTGCGCAACTTGGTGAAGGAAAGTTCAATCGAACCTACATTCAACGCTCCAACCATTACCAACACAATTGGTCCATAGCTGCACTCTGCCAACACCACCACCCGCTCATTTTGAGCCAGCACCGCGGGGCAGACTCTTAGTCCCCAATCATTGACCGGCCAAAGCCCTCCGGGAATGTGCCGCACCTGTTGTACCCTTAGATCGATAGGAGCGAATACATGGTGACAGTCCCGGGGTGACAGATAGAAATTCAGATACAGCCCTTCCCGAAACGGCTGCGCAATTTCGCGGTCGCCAAGAAATTGCATCAGAGTGTAGTCCCGGCCCTTGATACACTCGAGCATCCCGGCCTGAATCGCTCCAGCTCCGCGCAGTACGCCGTCCACAGGCGAACCCAACCCATCCGGGGTAAACGGGCGGCACTCAGGGCGAAGTTCACGGACAAAGAAATCGGCCAGACTTGGATAGTCAGAGATTGCGTTCGAGGCCTCCGCGATCTCCACCCCATAGATCGAGGCATACGCGCCCAGAGCAGCACGGCGTAGCGACTTGGGTATGCGCACACGTGCAAGATTGCCGCAAAACTGGCTAATTAGATTGAGCAGGGGCATGGACAATATGTAGCATAGATCAACTCAGATGCGCTGCGCCCCGCTTTCTAACAGGCGTCATATTTGATAACTTCAAAAGAGTCCCGAAAATGGGCGGTGCAGTTTAAACTCCGAAGACCCTAGTTCGCAATTTACCGTATGAATTTCTCCCCTACCCATATTATCTAGATCTACCCAATGGGAGCAATTGTTCAATCACTCACGGAGCTTTTAAAGATTGAGTCCATCGTCGGCAATGAAGCGCGTCTGTGTACGCACGTGGAGGAACTTTTACGCGAGCGCTTCAAATCCGCCGCCTCTCCACCGCGCATTGAGAGAGTTTTGAACTCCCTGGTTATTAGCAGCGCTTTCGACAGCCTCAAGTCCACTCTGCTGCTGGCTGGACATCTCGATACCGTAGCCGGCACTGAGACCGGCGAACTAGTGCGGGTACTTAGCGACCGCATAATCGGGCTTGGGGCGTCGGACATGAAGGCCGGGGTCGCGGTGATGCTGGAGCTGCTGAAGCCTGAATTGCTGCAGCAATCCCGTTTTAATTTAATGTTCATTTTCTATTCACGCGAGGAAGGCCCGCATGAAGAAAATGAGCTGCACACGGTTCTGCGTGAGTTTCCGGAATTGAGCAGGGCGAATTTTTGTTTTGTGCTGGAGCCAACCGACAACAGTCTGCATCTCGGCTGCATGGGCACAATTCATGCTCAGATTGTGTTTAAAGGTCAGCGGGCCCACAGCGCCCGCCCCTGGCAGGGACGCAATGCCATCCACGCCGCCGCCGAGTTTCTAAGCCAGGTTAGCAAGATCCCGCCGCGTACCGTTACTTTGGGCGGATTAGATTTTAAAGAGGTCTATTCTGTCACGACCGCAAATAGCGGCGATAATTCCCGCAATGTGATCCCCGATTATTTCGAGCTAAATTTGAATTACCGTTTTCCTCCCAACCTCAGTGCCGCCGCCGCTAAGCAGCACGTCGTCGAATTAGTAGCTGGTCAAGCAGCGATCCAGTTCCTTGATGTTTCTCCCGCTTGCCCGGTGCCAGAGAGCAATCCGATTTTACGCGAGTTTGAGGCCCGTTTTAATCTGCCCCGCTGGCCCAAGCAGGCATACACGGATGTGGCGCTTTTTGCTGAGCATGGAATCAACGCAGTGAACTTCGGCCCGGGCCTCACCGCGCAGGCGCATCAGCGCGGGGAATATGTGCGCATTCAAGACCTCGAACAGTCGCTTGAAATTTACCGGAGCTTCATCTCCAGATGAGCAGGCGCACCCCACTGGGCATTAAGATCGGCTTCATCGCCTTCGGTCTTGTATTGGGCATAGTTGTGAGCGAGGTTGCGTTGGAGCTGCTGCGACCGCCGGCGCGCGGCAGTGAGTTCGAGAATATTGCCGATCTTCGCAAGGCCATGCTCTCCACTCAGACATCCTCGTCAGAAACAGTACTGCGGGACATTATTGAACCCAGCGCCGACGACGGGATTCTCTTTCAGCTGCGACCCCACATTGATACACGCTTTCAACGGGCGCACGTCACAACCAACAGCTGCGGCATGCGCGACCCGGAGCGTTCGATTGGGCGCCCGCCAGGCACCTACCGGATTGCGCTGCTTGGAGATTCCTTCGCCTTTGGCTGGGGAGTCGAACATACCCAGAGTTTTGGTGCCCAGCTGGAAGCCAATCTTAATCGATTAGCCAGCGGCAGCCTGCATTTTGAAGTGCTGAATTTCGGCGTCCCGGGGTATTCTACCTTTCAGGAATACAACCAGTTCCTAGAGCGCGTTGCTGATTTTGATCCCGACGATGTGCTGTTATATTTTGTTGACAATGACTTCGGCATGCCGTTCTTTGTGCGCGATGTAGCAGGAACCGGGGGCTTAATGGCTTCAACTGAGTTTGCGACACTAGCGATCAAAGCTCTTAATCCATCGGCGGAGGAGCAGCGCCTGCGGCTGCAGGGCTACGATCCGAATCGATTTATCATCAAGCTCGGGAATTTCTGCGCCGAGCGCGGAGTACGTTTTAGCGTGGCAGTCAATCCGAATCAGGCCAGCGAAGGTGTAATTAAGAAATTGTGGTCGATCAAAGACCAGAAATTCGTGCGTGCCATTACACTTTATCCGCAACTAAAGGAGGTCGTGCGTCTTCGTGGTATTAATCCACCAGACCTCACCCTGTCGTTCGACCCGCACCCGAGCCCCCTTAAACACCGCATTTTGGCGGATCTGCTTACGCCGTATTTTATGGATCGATTATGAATTTGAGGTTCTTAATTTGTGCGGCGGTGCTGCTCGGCGCTTTTGCCTCTCGGGATGGCCATGCCCAAAATCCGGGGGCTGCTCCCCCCGTCACGCACAAGAAGCAGCCGCTTAAAGGCATCGAATTAATCCGCTGGCAGTATGCCCTGGCGGAAAGCAGCTACACCCTGAATCCCGTCAACAGCCTCTACGATCGATTTATTGAGGCATCTGAACGGATGGTTACCGCGGCCTGCATGGCGGCTAGCCTGCAAACCTTGGAGTATACTGCGCCTCCCGCCTCCAAAGAATGCCTGGAAGCCATTAGAGACTTAGAAACGAATAATCCGCACAATCCCACGGCGATCTGCGCCCGCTCCGGAATCGATAGCCCGGAATGCATCAGTACCTTCAAGAATCAACCCACCAAGGTATATAAGCCCAACCGGGAGGATCTTAACCTCAAGGACGATCCTGAGTTAGAGCTGAGCTATCGACTCGACATTGAGCGTAATGCCAACAGTGTCACCCAAGCGCGCCAGGATTTTTTCAATTTACTAGATCAGCAGTTTAAGGCAGCCAACGACCCTGCCGTACCCAAGCCCGCCCCAGCAGAGATCAGAACCAAAGCTGCTAAGCTACTCCGACAAAGTTGTCACTTTGTACGATTAAAATGGATTGCCGGACCGGTGCTCAATGATTTCGCAGACGCACAGGTTCAGGCCACGCCCACCAGCGATCCCTCCCATGAAACCGCAAAACTGATGCAAGAGCTGCAAAATGCGATGAACCCCGAACGCGCCCAGACGCCCAGCGCCGCTGCAACCGCCAGCGCAAGCGCTGCTACCAAGACACGTGTTCGACTTATATCTCCGGGATGTCGAGATGCCATCAATCAGGTTCGAAACGCACTGCCTGATTTTGGACAACCACTCTGTTATCTTTACGGATGGTACACGCCGCAGTGTTTGCGTGGACTTCGTAAAGAGCGTCAGATGATGCAAAACGAGCCGTTACCGAAGCCCGGTATCCCATCACCTCCCAGTTCGACTGTACCCTTTGAGGAGTTCTAATGAGCAAAAGCGCACGACCCCTCGATTATTTGTCGTATCTGAAAATCGACGAACTCTTGACGCTTCAAGACCCGATCAGCTTTAAGGGCGCCAAACCGGCCCACGACGAAATGATGTATATCGTACTGCATCAAGCTTATGAACTTTGGTTCAAACTCATCATCTTCGAACTGGAATCGGTAATCGCTATTCTCGATCACGAGAGTGTTGACGAGCGCGATATCACACGCTGCGTGGCTCGCTTCAAACGTATGTCCGCGGTACAGCAGCTCTTGCTGCAGCAGTTCCAGGTATTGGAGACCATGACGCCGCTAGACTTTCTGGATTTTCGGGGATTGCTGGGTTCAGCTTCGGGATTCCAAAGCTTCCAATTCAGACTGCTTGAAAATCGCATAGGGATTGATCCGGCTTTGCGTCTGAACTACGGCAATATGACCTACTCGAAATGCTTCGAACCGGCGAAGGAGAAGCAGCTCGTCGATTCCGAGAAGCAACCCTCACTTTTCTCCGTCCTGGAAAAATGGCTGGCTCGCACCCCCTTTCTAGATCAGGGGGACTTTCATTTCTTAGAGAGCTACGAGAAGGCTGTGCTAAAAATGTTAGGCACGGAGGTGCCGCTTAGTTCGCATGACGGAAGTTCTTATGCAGCGCAGCCCTCGGCAGCGGCAACCAGCGCTTTTTACACCCAAGAGCAATATGAAAAACTGCGCGCCTCCGGCGCCAAACGACTGTCCTGGCGCGCCACGCTGGCAGCTCTTTTCATCTCGTTATACCGTGACGAACCTATACTGCATCAACCCTTCAGACTGATTGAGAGCATTATCGACTTTGATGAGAACTTTGCCTTGTGGCGCTACAAACATGCGCTAGTAGTGCATAAGATGCTCGGCAAACGCACCGGCACCGGCGGCTCGTCCGGTTTCGATTACCTGCGGGCTACGGTTGAGAAGCATCGTGTTTTCAGCGAGCTTTTCGATGTAGCAACGCTCCTAATACCACGCTCGGATCTGCCCGATATTCCAGAGGTGCTCAAGAAACGGCTGGATTTCCGCTACAGCTCCGTCGACTAGCACTGATTGGACTGCTTCACCGCGCTGAAGCTCTGGCCAAAGAGACCATCCTGACCTGAGGGGCTATGAGCCACCCCCCTCCCTTTGATCCAGCTCCGCGACGAAATTTCCGCCCACGATTTTGGGCTTAACAATATTCGAGATCATCATCGCAAAAACTTCATCAATCGTTTCTACAGGTATCAAAGCTAGCTGCGCCTGGACATCGGCGGGAATGGATTCAACATCCTTCTCATTGGCCCTAGGATAGATCATGGCCTTGGCCCCCTGACGGTAGGCCGCTAACGCTTTCTCCCGCAGTCCTCCAACCAGCAGAATCTTTCCCCGCAACGAAACTTCCCCGGTGATAGCAACATCATTACGCACCGGCCTGTCGCTCATCGCCGAGGCTAATGCGACTGCGATCCCAGCCCCCGCCGATGGCCCATCTTTCGGTACGCCGCCCATCGGAAAATGTAAATGAAACTCCATCTGCACAAAACTTTCCTCGTCGATTCCGAACTGTTCGCATCTAGAGCGCACCACGGAGTGCGCGATGGCGGTCGATTCACGCATCACCTCTCCCAGCTGTCCTGTCGATCGCACTCCACCCTGCCCCCCGGTCCCTGCAAAGACCTCGGCTTCAATTGAGAGCATTTCACCCCCTGCCTGAGTCCACGCTAGACCGTGTACTAAACCGACTTGGGGCTCATCCTCCAGCGGTTCCCGCGCATAGATCTCTGGTCCGAGCATCGAACGGATATTTTCGATGCTGAGCAGCCCCGCCCGCTTCTCCTTAGGAGCCGTGTTTCGCACCAAATCGCTAGCCCGTTTGCGGCATAAAGTTTCAAGGGTGCGCGTAAGAGAATTCACCCCCGCTTCAAGGGTGTAATCTCTAATGATTTTGACCAAGCCGTCCAGACTAATCTGCAGATCACTGTCCTTCAGCCCATGCTCGTGTCTAAGGCGGGGCAAAATCAGCTCGTGCGCTAGCACCGCCTTCTCCTCTTCGGAGTGCCCTGGAACTTCAATAACCTCTGCAAACCGCTGCAGCGCTTCCGGGATCGCTTCCACCGTATTGGCAGTTAGGATCACGATCATTTTGGATAGATCAACCTCAAGACCAAGATAGCGATCAAAAAAACGCGCGCGACGTTTGGGATCGACGACTGCCAGCATCCCTTCCAAAAGATCGGCACGATCCGGCGCGGCCAAGGCATCTACTCCGTTAATCACCAGCACCGGATCAAGACATCCGGCATCACAGATCTTTGAAAGAATCTTTCCCGCCCTGGCACCGCGCATCGAAAAGCGGTCCACGCCCAAAAGCTCCTCTTTAACTGCCATTCCGGAGATACTGAAACGTTTATGCGGTCGACCGAGGGCTTCAGCAAGCTCCTCTGCCAAACTGTTCTTCCCATTCCCCGGGGGGCCTACTAAACAGAGCGCCGGGATGACGCGGTCAGGCGTACGGCGGTTGACCGCCAAATTCTCAAGCAAGAAAGCCTTAGCCTTGTCGAACCCCAATATCGTGGAATCTAAGTGCTCTCGGACAGCGCGGAGCCGGGGGTTAAATCCCGTATATGTATTCCAGGGGACAGACCAAAGGAAACGCACATATTGGCCGATCTCAAAAGCACCCTCTGAACCCCGCGGCAGGCTATGCTGGCGCTTGGTTTCGGCTCGGGCGTGGCGTCGCACCTCGGCCGGGGCATCTCGTTCCGGAACGGATTGGATCCCAGCCCCGTCCTCCCCTCGATCGTGGACAGGCAGAGCTGCAGCCCGTGCCGCACGGCCAATCGACTTTCCGCCGCGCGCTGAAAGCGATCGTTTAGGAAAAACGGCCGCCGAGAGATCGGCTGCGGCTTCTGGGACTTCGGGAGAGGGAGGAAGCTTCGCGTCCTCTGAGGGTTTTTGTATACGGCGCATACTGCAACAACTCGCTGAAGAGAGAAGTATTGCAGAGTTGCGGATCCCAAGCAAAAAAAATCGTGCCCGCCTTAATCTGCCAGTTTCTCTGGGACAGAGCGAAGCAAGACGGGTTTATTTATCCCCGCAAAAGCAGCTTTTCCACAGCTGTATAGGGGTCTAAAGTTCGATCCGCGCACTGTTCGGCAAGGGCCGCAAGCTCGGCCTCCCGGCCGGTCAAAAGGCGCTCCAGGGTCAGATCTGAGGCGAGCTTAATCAACCCGTCTTTTACCAGTCCGATCTTCTTGGTCCTTCCCATCGGGGTAGATTGAAGCCAAACACGGTGATCGTCGGCTCCCCTGATGATGGCCTCGACCCCTGCGCCCGTCGTAGCGATGGTCCGTGCAATCTGCGGCTTCCAGGCCTCGGGGGGAAGTTCGGTTAGCGAAAGCAGAATCGTGAGGTCGCGGTGCAAAAGATCGGCGCCCTCCCGATCGGATTTATTGATTACAAATAGATCGGCGATCTCCAAGATACCGGCTTTAATCGACTGCACACTATCGCCCATTCCGGGCACCAGAACCACCACGCAGGTGTCGGCGGTCTTTACGATATCGACCTCGGCCTGCCCCACTCCCACTGTTTCGATCAAAATAATATCAAATCCGGCCGCGTCCAAAATCCGCACAGCGTCGGACACAGCGTGAGATAGCCCCCCTAACGCTCCGCGGGTGGCCATACTGCGGATGAACACGGCGCTGTCCTCGGCGGTCTTCACCATGCGAATGCGATCGCCGAGAATAGCGCCCCCCGAAAAAGGGCTGGTGGGATCAACCGCCAAGATCGCGACCTGTTTGCCGGCTTTGCGCCAGGCCAGCGCTAGTTGATCTACCAAAGTGGATTTACCGGCTCCCGGCGCGCCCGTTACACCGATCAGATGAGCCCGGCCCGTATTCTTGAAGAGCTTGGATTGAATCGTGCGCGCACGAGCCGCGCGGTTCTCGGACAAGGTTATCAAACGTGCCACGGCGCGCAGATCGCGCTTGGGCACCAGGTCAATTAATTCTTGATCGGTAAAGTGCATCAGTCCGAAGATCATGACGTAAATGTGGAGCTGATTCAAGCCGGGCACGCAGGGGCAGTTTGGAGCTGCGAATTGCGGCGGGAAGACGGTCTTGAGCCCGGGCTACCTAGCACGACTCGGATGGGAAATACACGAGCGGCGCCGATCTCCATCTGAGGAAAGCGGCGCCGCGTCTTAGAACTAAGCCAACTGAATAACTTCGTTCAGCAGCTGGTTAATCGTGGTGATGATACGGGAGTTGGCCTGGAAGCCACGCTGCAGCGTAATCATCTTCACGAACTCATTGGCGATATCCACGGTCGATAGCTCGATCGAACCTGACTGCACGGCGCCAAAGGTACCGGTCTGCGGACGACCCACAATCGGTTCGCCGGATGCGG
>JAIBBU010000014.1 GCA_019694515.1 Oligoflexia bacterium
TCAGCTCCCTATTCTTCAGCTCCCTGTTCCTCAGCTCCCTGTTCCTCAAGCCCCAAATCAACCTTAAAATTTGAGCTCCCGCAAATCGATCAGCAGCTAAAAGCCGGCGGGCTATGCGCCGGCGCGGTGCACGAATTTGGATACGATCGCTTTCCACCTTGTTCATTGTTGTCCTATCTCGCTGGTAATTTTTCAGATTGCGAACGACCCATTCTCTGGATCGGGAAAGACATATGGCCGACTCCTTTTGTATTACAACAAACCGGCAAAAATTTACTGCACCGATCGATATTCATTTCACCGCCTGATAAAAAATTACTAGCGTGGAGCATTGAAACGGCACTGCGCTCAAAACGCGCTGCTTTAATTATCGCAGCTCCGGGAAAAAGCGGCTTAATTTTGACTAGGCGCTTAATGCTCTGTGCTAGACAAGGCGGATCTCTCGGTCTGCTGTTGGTCTCTTCCGCAAGACTAAAAACTCCTAGTGCTGCTGCCACCCGCTGGCAGATTAGCCCCTTTCCAATGCCGGGCTCTGAGGCCTGCGGTTTTAAATTACAGCTTTTGAAACAGCAAGGGTTTTGTAGCTCGGTTTCTGAATGGGTTTTAGAGCTGTCGTCGGATGAGTATGGGAGAAGGTCCATTTGTGTGCGTGTATCTGCTGAGCAGAAAACTGCACGAAGAAAGGTCGCTGCATAAGATTGCGAGATGGGCACTAAGATTCTCGCCGCTTACGGGAATTAATTCCGAAAAGGACGGAATCACTATCGATCTGCGCGGCACTTCTAAATTATATCGCAACAAAGAGCCGCTGGCCCGGGCGATTCAATCCGAGCTCGATAATCATGCAGTGGCGGCTAAATTGGCGCTCGCTCCTACAATCGGAGCAGCTTGGGCCTTAGCTCGGCATAGCAACACACTATTCAGCGTCGTGGAAGACAAGCATTGCTTGGCGCAAATACTGGGCGGATTAAATGTACGGGCACTGCGCATCTCCGAACAAACGATCGAGGCGTTGCGTCATAGTGGGATCAATTTAATCGGCGAACTTAACAAGCTGCCGCGCAAAGCACTGGGCTTGCGATATGGGCCGGAACTTTTAAAACGTCTCGATCAAGCCTTCGGATTAGTAGAAGAGATCTTAACTACCACACATGCGCCGCCTAATTTCGCGCTCACGACACGCTTTGACCCGCCCTTAACCAATCGATCTGGTGTGCGCGCCGTGATAATTACGAATTTAAAGAAACTCTTCGAAAAACTTGCGCAGTCTCATAAAAAAGCCGCTAATTTCCTAATCCAGCTGCAGCTTGGAACGGAAGGGGGAGTTCGCTGTACAAAGCAGCAGGAACTTTGCCTGCACAGTGCTACGCTCAACTTCTCCTCCCTTTCTCAAACAATCGACGTGCTAGTAGAACAGCTGGCAAGCGGCGGCTATGTGCATTCCATTTCTATCATTCCCCGTAATCTTGAACGGATCTGCTATCAGCAAAGGGACATGCGGCGCGCTCAGGAGCAGGTCGATGCACAAGCCTTACAATCGGAATTGTTAAACAATTTATCTCTGCGTCTTGGACGTCAGCAGCTGCAACAACTGCATCTTAAAGCTTCGCATCTACCGGAAAATTCCTTTCGCTATGCAGAACTAAAAGATCCCGCAGCTCGCACTACCATTCCACAGATCGATCTGCCGCTTAATCGTCCACCGTATTTGCTTCAGCGCCCCGAACCTTTTAATGCAATTGCCCTGCTACCCGATCATCCGCCATCACGCATTAGCTGGAATGGCGTCTCTTATACGATCATTGGCGCTGCGCCATCTGAAAAAATT
Source organism: Oligoflexia bacterium (assembly GCA_019694515.1). Taxonomy (GTDB): domain Bacteria; phylum Bdellovibrionota_C; class UBA2361; order UBA2361; family JBGSMV01; genus JAIBBU01. The sequence goes on from JAIBBU010000014.1 coordinate 1,829, forward strand.
ACAGAAGAATGGTGGGTTAACGAACTGCGCTCAGAAGCAGATCTGCCGGAGCGGCATTATTTCAAAATCCAGGATCATACAGGGCGATGGCTTTGGGTATTCAGAGATTCCGGCATGCGCTGGTTTGTACACGGCATATGGGCTTGATATGGCTCCTCCCAATTATGTTGAACTGCAAGCCTTTTCGAATTTCTCTTTTTTACGAGGTGCCAGCCATCCGCATGAACTGATCGAGAAGGCCGCTGCGCTGGGCTATGCCGGTCTAGCGCTCACCGATTACCACACGATGTCAGGCATCGTGCGCGCCTATAGTGCTGCCAGAACATTAGAGTTTCCATTCTTTGTCGGATGTCGGCTGGAGCTGGCGTGTTCTGCTTCGATCAAGATCCCCCTCCTCTGCTATCCCACCGATCGCGATGCCTATGGACGGCTTTGTGCCCTATTAACTAAGGGCAAGTTGCGGGCCGAACGCGACGAATGCGAGTTGATGCTGGAGGACTACCTTGAACAGATGCAGGGATTTGTCACCATCTTTATAGCACCGTCGGCAATCTCAGATTTCGAGTCTAAATCCTTTTTGGATGGCTGCCGCAAAATTAAAGACCAAGCGACCAGCCGCGAGCTGGTTTATACGGCGCTAAGCAAAAACTATTTAAACCATAATGATGCGATCCTCAAAAAGCTCTTATGGCTCAGCCGACTTTTAGAGATCGATCCAGTAGCCACCGGCAATGTTTACTATCACGCTGCAGGAAGAAAGCCGTTGCAAGATGTTTTGACCTGCGTGCGGCACGGCACAACGGTGCAATCGGCAGGTTTTCTATTGGCGCAGAACTCTGAGCGATACCTAAAGGCACCGGCTGAGATTGCGCGTCTTTTTCGTGAAATGCCGGAAGCCGTCAGCCGCACCATGAAAATTGCGGAGCTTTGCAGTGGTTTCTCGCTGCCACAGCTAAAATACGAATATCCGGATGAAATTTGTCCACACCACAAAAGTCCCGCTGAATATCTAAAGGAGCTGACCTATCAGGGGGCCCAAGAACGTTATCCCGCAGGCACACCTACGAACGTGCTGGCGTTACTGCAGGAAGAATTTGAGTTGATTAGGGAGCTTGATTACGAAAAATATTTCTTAACTTGCTTTGATATTGTCAAATTCGCCCGCAGTAAGGGAATTCTCTGTCAGGGACGCGGCGCCGCAGCTAATTCAGCGGTATGCTTTTGTTTGGGCATTACCTCAGTTGACCCTCAAAAGATCGATCTTTTGTTTGCGCGCTTCGTAAGCAAAGAGCGCAACGAACCTCCTGATATAGATATAGACTTTGAACATGAGCGACGAGAAGAAGTAATCCAATATATTTACGGTAAATATGGACGCGCCCGCGCGGGCCTGACCTGCGAAGTCATCACTTATCGGCACAGAAGCGCGGTTAGGGATGTGGGGAAAGCTCTGGGATTACAAGCTGCCGAGGTCGACAAAATTGCCAAGTCGATCTATCGCTGGACGGGCTGCACCGTAACAGCCCGGGACGTGCGTGAACTAGGACTAGATCCGGACAGCATCACTGTCCGCAATACCTTCGAGCTTACCAAACAGTTGATTGGATTTCCGCGCCATCTCTCACAGCATGTAGGTGGTTTTATCATCTCCGCACAGCCGCTTTGCGAAACAGTGCCGATTAGAAATGCCGGCATGCCCGAGCGCACCATGATTGAATGGGACAAAGATGACATTGAAATTTTAGGCATGCTTAAGATCGATGTGCTAGGGCTTGGCATGCTTAGCTGCATTCGCAAAGCGCTCTCATACATAAATCATCATCGGCTCAAAACAGGAGAGGCTGCAGTGCAGCTGCACAACCTTCCGGCTGATGATCCTGCGGTCTACGATATGATTTGCGCCGCCGATACGGTCGGCGTTTTCCAAATTGAATCACGCGCCCAAATGTCGATGCTTCCGCGATTACGGCCGCGCTGCTTTTATGATCTAGTAATTGAGGTCGCAATCGTAAGACCCGGTCCGATTCAGGGCAACATGGTGCATCCCTACTTGAAGCGCCGCAATGGCATTGAAACCATCAGCTACCCCGATCGTCGAGTCGAACAAATTCTTGGAAAAACCATGGGAGTGCCCCTTTTTCAAGAGCAGGCCATGCGGCTGGCAATTGTCTTGGCAAATTTTACTCCCGGAGAAGCCGAGCAGCTGCGGCGCGCTATGGCTAGCTGGAAGAGAGATAAGGGGGTGATTGCGATCTTTCAGGAACGCATCGTTCGCGGCATGTTAAAAAGCGGCTACTCTTTGCAGTTCGCCGAAAGCTGCATGAACCAAATTAAGGGATTTAGTGAATACGGTTTTCCCGAATCGCACGCGGCCTCATTCGCTTTGCTGGTATATGCCTCGTCATGGATTAAACGCTATTATCCGGCTCAATTTGCCGCAGCTCTCATTAATTCTCAGCCCATGGGTTTCTATTCGGCCTCCCAGCTTTTAAGCGATGCAAAGGCGCATGGTGTCGCGGCGCGGCCAATTGATATTAATTATAGCCAATGGGACTGCACCCTGGAAGGAAACGCCATCCGCCTCGGCATGCGCTTAGTAAAAGGATTACAGCAATCCCAAGCTCGGATCATCAGTGATGCCGTCAAAAGCTATGATAAATTCGTCTCACTACAGACACTCTGGAACAAAACCAGAGGCGCTTCTCCGCCATTGCGCAGATTTTCACTTGAAGCACTGGCGCGCGCAGATGCCTTTCGGTCTCTGGGCTTAAATAGCAGAGAGGCATTTTGGCAGATTCGATCTCTAATCGAGGATCCGCTGCCATTCGATCAGAAGATTGAGATTAGCGCAGAAAAAGTCGATCTACCGCTCCAAACTCCGCAGCAATCGATGTTTCAAGATTACAGATTCACCGGGCTGTCTCTGAGGGGCCACCCTATAGGATTCATTAGAACGGAACTTTCAGGACGAGGCGCTTCGACTAGCGCTGCCCTAAAGAGCATGCGCAGACCCGTTGCAGGACTGCAGGTTAGCGTGGCCGGAATTTCGATCGTTAAGCAGCGGCCGCATACGGCCAAAGGAGTTGTGTTCGTTTCGCTTGAAGATGAGACTGGCATCACTAATCTGATTATTCGTCCCCCGGTGTTCGAAAAATATCAAAAAGAAATTCTGGCCAGTTCCTGCCTGCTGGCTAGCGGGGTCTTGGAACGGGTCGGAGAGGTCGTGTATGTGAATGTCTTTAAAGTAGAAAGCCTCGATCAGGAGGTCACGGCCCAGAAGCGGCCCAAGTTCGACTGCAAAAACTACTCGTATTGACCGTTCTCCGGTTGGCTAAGTCTTTACATCTATTGAAAAATCCGCCGTCTTTTGCCGATTTGGGTTAAGCAACCACTGACCGCAAAGAAGGAATAACTCTTAACAACGATTGAGGTGCTCTTGCACCTAGGGGAAAGAGCATATGAGAGGAGCGGGGACGCGGTTATTCATAATTACATTACTGACCGGCATGCTGTATGCCAATGCGGCAGTCGGTGATGTGAGCATCAGCAAGCTCTCGTCGCTCGGCATTAAATTTGCTCCCTGTCCGAATTACATCGCACATCTACGCGGCGGAATTGCAACTTCGGTGCTAAAGCCGACAACTCTTTGCGTCAAATCGGGGGATTTGGCCAAAGCATCAAAATACCTCTTCAAACGCAGGATGGTATTGGATGGGAGTTTTCAGGCAGGTACCGCTTTTGCGGGAATCTATGGACAGGAGGGCGATGTTCAAACCTTGCCCTTCGAGGTAGTTAACTTTCCGGCCGAGATTTCATTCTATATTGATAATGCCAACGATAAGTCACGCTTCGAGATCTCGATTATCAATGCCGATACTAACAAAAGCATCAATAGCTACGTGCGCGCTAGAGGATCTGGCCAAGGGCATGTCGCTTGGGCATATCCGGGAAGATATTACCTAAAGATACAGGCAGTCGGAGACCCCCAAGAGGAGTTACAGCCGGTATTTGATGTTACTATGCAATATATGGACACGCCCTTCGGTTTTAGCGTCACTCGCGACGACATGAAGACTTCGGGCCTGCGAACGATGCCTTGTCCTAAGGCTTTGGTGGACATCAAGACTGGTAATACCTATGCCATCGGCAAAAAATTCGTGTGCACAAAAGCAGGCGGCGAGGCCGTCACGGACGCGGGCTTTTCCCTCGCCCCACTAAATCTGGGCCACACGATCTTTCTTGCCGACGCGCTCGACGACTTTGGATGCGGAGATTCATTATGGCTACCGTTCCGCGTGACCAGGCCGCGCTATATGGACTATTCGGTGGACGATCCGACTTCTGGGAAAGGCAGTCTCTCAATGAATCTTTATGAATTTACTGCTAATCACAAAGTCACACCGACCTTGGTGCAAGTAAAAGGTAGCATTATGGGGACCACGACTTCCATGAATGCACCCGGCGATTATTATATTTTGGGACGAGCGAATTCCTCAAATCCTGAAGCCAATGGTGAGATGTGCTGGGACTACAGCATCGATGAGGAATTTTAAAGATTCGTCAGCTATCTCCTAAGACCCTCAAGAGCTCGCGGGCTGTAAATCGCTAGCCTTAGGCCAAGCTTTTAATATTAGCAAGGTGGCGGCTGCGCCAAAGAGCATCACCCACCCGCGCTCTCCAGTCTGCATGGTCAGAATCAGACCGGCTACCGCCACGGCCTCACGCAGCGCACTTCCCACAATCAGCGTAATGAAATAGATCGGAAAAATGGCATCGCTCGACGCCGATGATCCAGAGATGCGTTTAAGCTGCGCTCGAAAAATAAGATCATGAACTTTAAGGGACAGGCCTGCAGCGAGGATGCCCGCTATTATTAGTGGCCATATGGGGAGCTGGTTTTGCGAGGCCGCCGCCACTCCATCAAAATCAAAGCTGCCGCCAACCAGCATCAAGGCCCCCACAAACGAGATGAATCCGACACTGATTAACTGGGCTATCCTCAGACGGGGGCCCAGATTTATTTGGTTGGTGTTCATAAAATATTTCCTGTGAAGCCCTGACTCAGAGGCGCACTCAAAAGCCAGGAATCCCAAAAAGCGCATCCGGGGAAGTCCCCTGTTCAGCCAGCAACGTGTTAAATTGTTCGTCATTTAAGATCGGACGCAGCTTCGCATTCAGCATTTCACGCTGCTTGTCTTTAATCTCGCGCCCCATCTGCTTCATTTGTTCGAAACCCTGACGCAGCTCTTCCGGGTCGGCCCCTGCGCCGAAGTGCTTGGCGGTCAATTCGCGCATTTTGGTACGCAGATCTCGACGCCACATCTCAGCGTTTGCATTGAGCTCTTCAAGCGGGCTCCGAATGTCCTGCTCTTGGGTGGCGGTTAACGCCAGCTTGCGCGCGAGTGTCCCAATCTGCAATTCCAGCCGTCCGGCGCGCTGACGTTGCTCGTCGGCCGCTCGGCGCGAAAAAAAATCAGCCGTACGTTCTGCTCCCAACACCTCAGTCATAGCGGCACGGAGCTGGGCGTCGGACTCTTCCTGGGATGAAAAGATTGCCGCAGGCCCGCCACCTGCCGTTCGATCTTCAAGCGCTCGTGTCAGTTCTTCCTGCTCAGTCTCGCTCAAGGCTGTCAGTTTCTGTACTTCTTCTATTTCCTGCGCAGCTAAAAACCTGGCGCGCTGCTGTTCATTATCGGCTTCCGAGGGCGACCGCGCGGATGCCCTGGAAGGCGAAGGCTGTAGCGGCAAACCTACCCGATTACTGTCGGCAGAACTGCCTTCCGCTTGTATTGGCAGCTCTTCCGGCAATGCCGCCTCGCGCGTAGAGACCAAAGATAATTTCTTCCGCAGCGCCGCGATATTTTCATGTGCAGAATTTAACTGCTGCAGCAACACGGCGCACAAAATCGCCAATACCAGCGCGATTAGCGGAAAGATTACACGCATAGAGCGTCAGACCTTGGGATCGAGCGGCTGCACACCAAAAGCTTTATCGTGCAGCTCCAACATTCGAGTATCGACGTCCGGGGGGACATTCATGCCGCCGCTCCCAGTATACTGTTGAGTAACGACTTCGACATATAAGCGATAGGCGCGTTTCGCCTCATATGAGCCCGGAAATTCACTAATGCATTGCTCCAAATATAACTCTGCCAGCGCGTCGTTGAAGAATGTGGGTAAGCGGCTATAGGCGAATCCCAAAAGATAGAGAGTTTGACTGCGTTCTTCTGCAGGCTGGCCCTTCTTCGATAAAAAGCCGTGCAGCATCGCGGTCGCCCGTAGTAACTCCACTGCATCGACCCGATCAAAGAGCGGATCTGGGAGATTAACTGCATCGCGGATCAAACGTTCAGCAAAGGGGAGGTTATGCTCAGTTTCAGGAGGTTCTTTGGCCCAGTTTTGAAGTGCTACGGTCCAGCTCTTTACTTCGTCTCTCTCATCAGTGGTCAACTTGAGCGGCGCGGATAGTTCGTTGATCTTGTCGAGAGCGGATTGAGGCTCTCCCTTGATCCGTACAAAAATCACTAACAAGCGCCGGAGTGCACGAATATAGTTACGGCTCAGTTTGGCATCTTTTAAAACCGCGATCAGCGCCTGTTCAGCTTCGTTGTATTGTCTTGTGGCGAGATAGAATTCGCCTTTCTGGAAAGTGTCGAGCTTCATCTTATCTATCGCACCGCCGGCAAACGCGGTCGAAGCTTTGAATGTGACATGGCAGCCGATGCATGAATTAGAAACGGTCCGCAGCCGCCACAAAGCATAGCTGCGCTTGCCTTCTTTTAGGCGCAGCGCGGCATCGTCCAACATCTCGTTAATCAACCCGAGATTAAAGGCAAAGCCCGGCTCCTGGCGCGCACTCTCCGGAAATTTTTCAACAGAATGGAAGTTAGAGGAGAGAGTTTTGATTAGCTTCAAGACCCGATCGGTGTTCTTAGGATCCTCAAATGCTTTTGCATCGTACAGGTAGGGCTGCAAGTCTCTGAAATTTTGATAAACCCCGCGCATCTCCTTCTTGACCTCCTGGGCAAAGGAGGGAGTAGCGCCAACCAGGACCAATCCGAACAATGCTGCTAAGCTGAGCCTCATCAATCCTCACAAATACGGGGGCAAGCCACTTTGATAACAATTCTAGGGCGGCAAATCAAAGTCCGAAAGTATACGAGGTGGGTAGGCAGCACGCAGCGCGTTTAGGACCGCGCCCAAGTCTATGACTTCCTGTGCTACCGCCCCTGCGACCGGTGAAAGGAACCCAAAAGCCGCTAAGATCATCCCTAATAGACTTACCGCCATGCCCCCCACGGCACTTTCCAGGGCGATCGCGCGCATCCGCTTGCCTATATGAAAGAATTCATCCAGTTTTTCGAGGGATGGTTCCATTATAACCACCCCCGCGGCCTCGGAGGTGGCTTCATGACTCTGCCCTAGCGCAATCCCAACCGTAGCCTGGGTTAATGCCGGGGCATCATTAATGCCATCCCCGATATATACCGTTCTATTCTTTGCCGTTTCGGACGCCACAATTGCGAGCTTTTCCTCGGGACTCTTGTTGCTATACACCTGCCTGACTCCGACCTGGTTCGCAAAAAAACGCACCTCGGAATCACGATCCCCGGAGAGCAAAATCACAGACTCGAACGGATGCTGCACTGATAGATGACTGATAAACTGCCGGCTCTCTTCTCGGGGCTCGTCGTGAAACCGGCAAAGCGCCGCAAGCTTGTCGTCGATCAACACCACACACTCAAGCCCGCTAGCCTGCGGAGCTTTTTGATTAAGTTCAGCTAATAGTTCTGCCGTCAGCTTGCTTCGGCCTGTCACCTGGATTTTGCGGCCCTGCACCGTTCCGCTGAGCCCCTCGCCTGGCTTCTCACTAATTTGCTCGGCCTCGATCCAGGGGACGCCCTCCGCCCTGGCACGTTCCACCACCGCGCGAGACAACGGATGTTTCGAGTATTGCTCCACGCTGGCAAATAACCGAAGTATCGCTGCGCGGTCGATCTCTCCGAGTCTTACAATTTCAGTCAGTTCTGGCCGGCCATAGGTCAGAGTGCCGGTTTTATCCAAGATAATAGTGCGGCATTTTTCTATCTGCTCCAGCGATCTTGGGTCTCGAATGATGATGCCGCGCTTAGCCGAAAGCGAGATCGTTCCGATAATTGCCACCGGAATGGCGATCAACAAAGGGCACGGCGTGGCAATTACCATCACCGACAAAAAACGCACCGGGTCGGAAGTCAACGCCCAGGTCGCCGCGCCTACCAATAAAGCCAACGGCGTATACCAGGCCCCCAATTGATCTCCCAGCCGTCGAATCGAGGGGCGCCGCTGTTCCGATTCCTGCATCACTCGCATGATTTTCGCATAGCGCGAATCGTGTGCCTGACGGGTGGCGTTTATTACGACCGCCGCCTCGCCGTTAACCGCTCCAGAAATGACAGCTGAGCCGGGAGTCTTGGAGAGCAGAAACGGTTCGCCGGTGAGGAACGATTCATCCATCACCGTGTGGCCCTCTTTGATCTGCCCATCCACAGGACAAACCTCATGGGGAAAGATAACGATCTCATCTCCGATATTGATGGCTTCAACTTTGACATCTTCTATACCGCCGGCGGTGCGCCGGTGCGCGAGTAGCGGCATACGTTTAGCCAGGGCCGCCAACACCGAAGAGGCGCGCCGCACCGCAAAAGCCTCCAGAGCTGCACCCCCCGAGAGCATCAGCACGACCAGAGCTCCAGCCAAGTGCTCGCCTAGGAGCAGCGCTGTTACGATAGAAACGCCGGCCAACAAGTCCGAGCTGAATTCACGATGCAACAGTTTCTTAAGCAAATCGTAAAGTAACGCACCCCCTCCGATTGCAAGACAAGCGATCAACGGCCACTGCGCCACGGACGGAGAGAGCCCGGTGGCGTATCGCAAAATCAGATATAGTAAGATCGCGCCGAGTGCGCCTAAAGCAATGTAACGTTCCTTCTGCACCTGTTGATCTTGCCGATAGACGCGCCAATTGTCCATGGTTCATACTCTAATCCAGGAATAGATGCGCATCACTGCAGGCCCCATAAATCTGATTTTTGCCCTGCTGGTCGCCCTCGGCGCGATCGTCGCGACTTGGCGCTTTGACTTCGCCTACGATGACTTTTGGCAAATTGTGCGCAACCAGCAGGTGGTGGCTGACAAGCCTGCGCTGGAGGTGAGCGCCGCGATCATACTTAATCCGACGGCACCAGGGAATTTATATCGGCCCATAGCGCTGTTGTCGTACTGGCTGGAATATTCCCTGGCCGGCTTAAATCCTGCAGTTTTCCACCTCACCAATGCACTGCTTTATGCGCTCGTATGCTGGCTAGTGCTGTGTCTTTATCAGCGCCTGCTAAGAGATCGCGAAGCCGCGTTGTTCGGCGCACTAATCTTTGCTGCACATCCGCTGCATGTCGAAGTTTTTGCAAACGTTGTAGGGCGAGCCGAAATTTTGGCGGCATTATTTGGATTAGGGGCTCTGCTGCTGCTGCTGGAGGATCAGCGCGCAGACTCTGGCGGACGGCCGCTACTAGCCGCACTGCTTTGCAGCGGCGCCCTGCTTTCTAAAGAGACCGCAGTAGGTTTGATTATTTGTCTTCCTTTCTTTCTCCTTTCTCCGGAGATCGGCGCCGCCCGACGGCGAATAGCCTTGCTCGCGGCGGCCTTGGGTATGGCCATTTACTTGGCCTTGCGAATTAATGTTCTCGGCCCGGCAGTATTTCTAGGCGAAGCTTCCGTTCTAGGGCCGATCCCCGAAAACCCGATCGGACATATGAATTTTTTGCATCGACTGCTCCCGGCCCTGGCAGTACTGGGCAGCTACATCCGGCTGTGCTTCATTCCTTGGCCGCTTTCAGCAGACTATTCCCTGATGCCGCGCGATCTGATTCTGCAAATCTTCTCCTTTTATGGAGTCCTCAGCGTTGTTATTTTCCTGCTATTCGGTGCGCTAGCTTTGCGCTTTCGCCCCTGTCGGTGGGGAGCGCTTGGAATGTTGGCTATAATTGGCTTTCTACCCTCCTCTAATATCTTCTTTCCGATCGGAACGCTGATGGCTGAACGATTGAGCTTCATCCCATCGATCGGCTACTGTGGCTTCATTGTGGGAGTTGTCGGCGCAGTTTTGCCCTCCAATCGCATCAACCGCGCAGTCTTAATCTTGGTGGCGACAACATATCTGTGCTTGAGCGCAGCGCGAGTTCCGGTGTGGCAGGATAACTCCACGCTTTTTCGTGCCACGGCCGAGGATGCGCCGCTCTCGCCTAAGGCCGCCTTCAACTGGGGAATCGAGCTGCAAAAAGCGGGCGCCTTTTACGCGGCGGAAAACAGTTTCCGCCGCACCTTGGAGTTAAACCCAAAATATATTCCGGCCATGCGGTCGCTAGCGGAGGTCTTGTTGGTACAGGGAGTGCCGGGACGGGCAGAATATTGGTTAAGACAGATATTGGAGATAGAGCCGCAGGATTCGGCGGCCCTGCAGGCCGTGGCGGCCCTGGAAAAGTTGAAGGTTGCAGCTCCAATTGCGGAAAAGCAAAAACCTGCTTCTGCGCGCTCCACCCCCAAGCAATGAATTGCACAGCGCCAGAAAGGGTTCAGCAAACCGGCAACAGGGATAGCGGCCGAATTAATTTTAAAGTTATGCTATATCATCATGGCCAGTTCGCTTTCTCCGTTACCGATCGTCTTTACTCACATTTCGGGAGACCGCAAGGCTTCGCCTCAGCTGCTTTGCGCTTTAGTTCAAGCGCGCCTCACCAATCCCGCGCAGAATGTTATTCTAATTAGCAATCTGAAAGATTTTCGAGTACAGTGCGCACCCGAATTCGACCGCGGCTTTCACTACGAAAATCTCGAAGATTACGCTGACTCCTTCGTGCCCTTTCGCCACCGCTATTTCCACCTGAGCGTAAATCCTCTGTGGTACGAGAGGTTCTGCTTTGAGCGCTGGTTTATCTTGCGTGAATTCTGCCGACGAAACGGCTGCGAACGAGTAGTCTATTGCGATTCCGATGTACTGATTTACTCAGATTTGGTCGAGGCGCTGAAAGCATGGCAGGGGGCGGACTATTTGAACGTTACCCGCGGCTGCTGGAGCACGGCGGTTTTTAATCGCATGTCGGCGTTAGATGGCTTCTTAGAACTACTGATGGAAATGTTCGCCCGCAACTCGGTGCTGTGGCAGGAAACTTTGGATCGGTTGGGTTTCATGCGCCCTTACGATGGGGCGGCCAGCTCCGGAATCGATAACTTAACTGATATGTTCGCGATAAGAATCTTCAATGATTTGCGACCCGAAATAAAGGGCGATCATCTTTACAGCATTAAAGACGGCGGCTGCTTTGATCGGAACATTTCAATCTCAGCTCCAGAAACACCTCTAGATCCGGAATTTGAAGCCCATGGAGATCGCAAGCGGCTGAGCTGGCAAGACGGAGTTCCGTATGCCGTGGCCCGCCCCGATGTCGGCCCTGTTCGTATGCACTGTCTGCACTACCAGGGCAACGCCAAGGCTTACATGATCGATTATTTCCTGAAACAGGCGCCGCCCTGGTTCGCGAAGCTCGGCATAAACGCGTCGATGCCGAATTTCCAGTCGGCCTAGGCTGAAGTTTTACCTCGCCGCATCAGCAAGCTGATTCCGAAGCCATTTCCGATCTCTGACGCCGACAGCTGAGATTCTGCCCACCCCGCGCCTGCTTTAGTTCGCTGCGCAGAGCGGTTATCGGGAGCTTGCTAATTCCTACTTCGCCGGGGCGCTAAGTGGTGCCGGCGCATGCCGCATCGGATTGTCAATAAATACCCCGCCTAGCAGCGTTGCCAGAAGCAGGATCGGGAAGAACGCATAGACCCAGGTAAGCGGGTTCTCGTACTTCAGATGCATGAAAAACAGCGCGACTAGGAGCGCCTTACAAGACGCTACGAGCATCGCAACCACAATGTTCATGCTCCCTAGGTCAACCAGCGACACCGCCACGGTCACGATGGTCAAAAAAACCAAGGTCGCAAAAACCTTCTTGAAAATCGATGCCGGGACGATATGTCCTAACCCTTGGCCGTGAGAATCAGAGTGTGAGTGGCTCATGCTGCGCTCCTTAAACTGTAATTAATGTCCGAACGGCGTGTGCCAGCTCGGATGACCGACCAGATAAAGCAACGGAAAAAGATAAATCCAGATTAAATCGACCAAATGCCAGTATAAGGCCCCCACTTCAACCGGAGTGTAATATTCCTTAGAGTAACGGTTGACCCGTGCTTTTCTCAAAGCCCAGGCCAGAAGCCCCATGCCCAAAATCACATGCAAGGCATGCAATCCCGTCATACAGAAATAGAGACCAAAAAAGCTCTTGTAGTGTGCATTAAACTGCGGATCGTTCCACTCCGCGCTGGAGGGCCAGATCCCATGCACGTACTTGGCTCGATATTCGATAAATTTGATGATTAAGAAGATAAATCCGCAGCCAATCGTAATCGCCAGCAATCTGAAGACGCGCTGATTATTTCCCTTCTGAGCTGCCTCTACCGCCATCGCGGCAGTAAAGCTGCTGAAGAGAAGCACCAAGGTGTTCAGAGCGCCCCAGCCCCAGGCCAGCTGCTGGCTGGCATGTTCGAATGCCTCCAGATACATCCAGCGAAAGAGCGCAAAAGCTGCGAATAGTCCGCCAAACAGCAAAATTTCGGTGGCTAGAAATAACCACATGCCGAGCTTGGCAGCGCTATAGGCCGTCGGCGCATCCATGTGATGCACATGCGGCGGTCCCTGATAATTCTCTGCGGTGGAGTGACTGCTCATACTTTTCTTCTCCGGAAAACTTTAATGCGCTAATCCTTCGACCGGGCGGCCGTAATTATAGGTACCTTCCGTCACGATCGGGGTTTCGGCGAAATTTTCGGTGATGGGAGGCGAAGCCGTCTTCCACTCCAGCGACAAAGAATTCCAAGGATTCGCGGGCGCCTTCACTTTGCTGAACATGGCTGCGTAGAAAAGGTTGAGCAGCGCAAAGGTGTAACCGAACCCATTGATGAACGACCCTACCGTAGACAGCATATGCATCGGTTGGAACTGCGGCAGATAATCAAAATAACGCCGCGGCATACCTTCCATTCCCAAAATGAATTGGGGAATAAAGGTCAAATTGAAACCAGCGAATACCAACACCCATCCGATCTTTCCAGCCAGCTCGTTGTACATCTTCCCGGTGATCTTTGGGAACCAGAAGTGCAGGCCGGCCATCAACCCGATTACCGCACCACCCTGAATCGTGTAATGGAAGTGCGCTACTACAAAATAGGTATCGTGATAGAAAACATCGACCGCCAAGGTAGCAAGGAAGATGCCGGTAGTGCCCGCAACCATGAATAGAAACACAAAGCCCATCGCGTATAGCATCGGCGTGGTGAAGCTGATCGAGCCTTTGTACATGGTACTGACCCAGTTAAAAACCTTTACGGCAGTAGGCACAGCTACGCCGAAGGTTATGACCGAGAAAGCGATCGCAGAGAAATCGGAAATTCCGGCCACGAACATGTGATGCGCCCAGACAAAGAAGCCTACGATCGCAATCGCCAGCGAAGCGTAGCAGACCATCTTGTAACCGAAGAGCGGCTTGCGGGAGAACACGGGAATAATTTCTCCCACGATTCCAAATGCCGGTAACACCATGATGTAAACGACCGGATGCGAGTAGAACCAGAACATATGCTCATACAACACCGGATCGCCGCCCAGCTTAGCGTCGAAAATTCCGACACCCATGAGACGCTCCATAATCACTAACAGCAGCGTAATGCCGACTACCGGAGTAGCAAGCGTTTGGATCACGGCGGTGGCATACGATCCCCAAATGAAAACCGGCAGACGATCCCAGGTCATACCGGGGGCCCGCAGCTTGTGAATCGTCACGATGAAATTGAGTCCCGTCAGAATCGAAGAAAATCCAAGGACGAACGCAGCGAAAACCATCCAGGGGATGGCGGCGCCGGTATCCAAGCTGTAAGGCGCATAAAAAGTCCAGCCCGTATCGGCCGGTCCGGTAAAGCCCAGGGATTTTAGAAAGCTGAGCGTCTCCACCGGGGGAATAACCGCAATTACCGCGATAATAGCCCCGATCACATAGATGTAGTAGCTAAGCAGATTCAACCGCGGAAAGGCGACATCTTTTGCTCCAATCATCAGCGGAATCAAAAAATTTCCGAGCGTCGCCGGAATCCCGGGAACGATAAAAAGGAAGATCATCAAGGCCCCGTGCAGCGTAAACAAGACATTGTATTGCTGCGCCTTTAGAAAATCCGGGCCCGCATGCGCAAGCTCCGTGCGCATAATCAACGCCGATATTCCTGCCACAAAGAAGAAGAGCAGGATTGTAAAGAGATACATCAGACCGATGCGCTTGTGATCCGTCGTTGTAACCCAAGACCACAGACCGCTGGGGTTATGTAAATAGTCGCCCTGAGTATTGTGCTGCGTATCGCTCATAACTACTCCCTTACTTTACGGTCTTTAGAAATTCTATGATGTCGGACACTTCGGCATCGCTCAGCTGGCCCTGATATGCCGGCATTGCTGGCGGATAGCCTTCCACCACCTTGGCCGCGCTATTCAAGATCGACTCCTTAATATAGGCATCGTCCGCGACAATCTCCTGTCCAGTGGTTATCTTTTGTTTGCGCCCGTACACACCCTTGAAGCTGGGGCCCACGATGCGGCTGCCATCTAGGCTGTGACAGGTCACGCATACCTTCTCGTTGTAGAGCTTCTTCCCCCGATCGGCAGGCGACATTCCTGCCAACGCTGCCGGATCAGCAGGCGCTGCGGCGGCCTGTTCCTGCTTGGCGGTCGTCAAGCTCTTGATGAAGGCTTCCAGCGCCTGGATTTCATCGTCGCTCACCTGGCCCTCGAATGCCGGCATCAAATTGGGCGGATAGCCCTTCACGATCTTGGCATTCGGATGCAATATTGATTCTTGCAAATAATTCTCGTCGACAGTCACGGAGGTGCCGTCAGCCAGCTGTTCGTTACGGCCAAACAGTTTAACAAAGGAGGGAGCAATCGCGGAGGAGCCATCTAGCTTATGGCAGGCATTGCAGCCCTTTTGATTATAAAGCTTCTCGCCGCGCTCTGCCGGGGTCACGCGTGACAGCGCTATCTCCTCGCTGCGATCATTGACCCAGCGGTCATACTCCGCCTGCGACACGACGTGCAATGTCGCCAACATACCGGAGTGTTCCATGCCGCAGTATTCAGTGCAGAAAGTCTGATAAACACCGGTCTTAATCGGCGTAAAATATAATGCGTTGTAGGCGCTCGGCAGCACATCGCGCTTTACCCGCATCGCCGGCAGGAAGAAGCTATGCAGCACGTCCCTAGATTTCATGATTAGCTTGACCGGACGATTCACCGGCACATAAAATTCGGCGGTGGTTTTCTTGCCGCTAGCATATTCAAAATCCCACTTCCACTTCTGCGCCCAGACATTGATTTCTAATGCGTTCGCCTTTTCTTCCCGCATCTGCGCATAGAAAGCCACGCCATAGTAGGCGATGAATACGCAAATCACCGTGGGCACGATCGTCCAGACCGCTTCTAGGGCATTGCTGCCTTCAATCCGCGGCGTCTCGTGATCGACGCCGTCCCTCCGGCGGTAACGCACGGCGAAATAAACCATCGCGCCGACAATCGCGACCGTAAAGAAAACGGAGAGCCACAAGATCAGGCTATTCAGCCAATCGATATTGCTCGCAATCTCCGATGCTTGTTCCGGCATGAAATTAAACATCGCTCACTCCCTCTCAAGAAACTCGCTGTAAAGCACGCTCTCTTCTAAGCAGCGTGAAAATTAAACCCCCGAGTAGTAATATTGTCAGCGCCCCGCCGGCTTTTAGCATCGCATACGCTGCCCAGGTATATTTGCCTTTCAAAGGATCGAAGCGGAAGCAGAATAAATAGACATGATCCAGGGTTGAGCCAATAGCGCCTTTTGAAGCTTCAATTAAAGCCAGCCTGACATCCCAGGCTGAAAAATCGATGCCTGTAAAATACTGTGAGATCTCTCCTTGGGGTGTCAATAATATTAATGCCGCCGTGTGGGCGAACTCGCCGTTATCCTTACGGAAATGAAAGCCAATCTGCTGCATCAAAGCGTCAACACTGGCACCACCTCCAACCAGAAAGTGCCATGCGCCAGCGACAGCATCCGTCTTGGTCAGCCGGGAAATATATTGATCTCTGCGCTTCGCAGCAAGGGCGGGGCCTTCGGTCGCATCGAAGCTCACAGTAACAACGTTGTACTCCTTACCTAAGGTGAGCTCGATGGTATTTAAGAGTGAAACCACCCCGGAAAGGGTATATCCGCACAGGCGCGGGCACTGGTAGTAAACCGGAACGATTACGGTGGGCCGACCGTTAAGCAGCACTTCTCGAAGCTTGACCGCGGTGCCGTCGGAGTCGGTGAAAGGGAGCTCCAAGTCCACCTTAGCGCCAAGTTGGGTAGTTAGAGCTAGCTCGGGAACCACCTCCTCCGGTTTCTCCACCGCAGCCACACTGCCGGCCCAAACGAGCAGTAGGAGGACAATAAGATAGGATAACCGCACCATATTTCCGAACATGGCCTAACCGAAAAAGTGAGGGCTGCGTGAAACGAAGTGGGATTATCGCGGATTAGATAGCCTCCTGCAAAGCCGCTGGATTCAGGAAAAGCAAACGATTACTGCCGTTAACAGGATTTTAAGGCATCCCTATAATTGTTCTCTATTAACATGCATCTGCTTGACATACCGAGCAATTATTAATATAGTTCTGGCCACCCTTCCCAATCGTTAAAGGAGCCCCCATGGACGTCTGGAAACAGTTTGAAGAGAACGGCATTACTCACAGCGCTGCGCATCACCTGCTGGCTGTGTTGGAGCTGCGCGAGACCAGGGGCTACGCCCGGGTTACCGATGTTGCTAAGCATCTAAATATTACCACCGGCAGCGCCTCGACTAACCTTAAGAGCCTTAAGAGCAAAGGCTTTATCGATGAGGACGACAACCGCTTCCTAACCCTCTCGCCCAGCGGAGAATCGTTGGCACGCGCGGTGATCTCCCGAAAGAAATTATTGATGCAATTTTTTATCGACGTGCTGAAAGTGTCCCCTGAACAGGCCGAGATCGACGCCTGCAAGACGGAGCACCTGATTAGCGCCGAGACCACCGGAAAATTGGATAAGTTCTTGAAGCAAGCAAAGGCAGCATGACAATCAAAACTAACCTCAAAGATTCCCTCAAGACCGCCATGAAGTCTCGCGATCAGGTGCGGGTCGAAACCATTCGCGGATTGCTATCGGCGATGCAATACGAGGAGATCCAAAAGGGCCTGGAGGATTTGCCGGACGAGGCCACCACCTCCATTCTGCGTACTGAGATAAAGAAGCGCCGTGAAGAACAGGAGTTTGCCGAGAAGGCCTCGCGTCAGGAAATTCTTGAAAGCTTGGCAAAACAGATTGAAGTGATTGAGTCATTCCTGCCCTCTCAATTAACGGCGCAGGCGCTTGAAAAGATCCTGGCCGATTTAAAGACTACTAACCCCGCTCTCAACATGGGCGGAGCGATGAAGCTCTTAAAGGACACCTACTCCGGACAATACGACGGTAAAGTAGCAAGCGAGATTGCTAAGCGCATCTTGGGCTAAGCCATGATTGGGCCGAAACGCCGGATTGCCATTTCAGGTTCTACCGGACTGATCGGTCAGGCCTTAATTCCATTTCTTCGTCTGCATGGCTATCACGTCATCAAATTGATACGAGGAGGTAGCACGCTCTCCGAGGAGGATGCCTTTTGGAACCCTCAATCCGGGCAGATTGAGGCTGCGAAGCTCGAAGGTATTTACGCCTTGATTAATCTTAGCGGCGAAAACATCGCCGCAGGACGTTGGAGCTCCGCGAGAAAGACGCGCATTCGTGAAAGCCGGGTCCAAAGCACCGCGCTGCTAAGTTCCACCATCGCCCAACTGTCACAACCGCCCAAGGTTTTTATCTCTGCTTCGGCCGTGGGAATCTACGGTGACCGCGGGGCACAGTTCGTTCGCGAGAGCGACCCGCCCGGACAAGGATTTTTAGCCGAAGTCGGTAAAGCATGGGAGGCAGCCGCACAGCCCGCAGCTGCGGCCGGCATTCGCACGATTCTGCTGCGCACCGGCATGGTCTTGAGCTTACAGGGCGGGGCCCTTAAGCAGATGTTACTGCCTTTCAGATTGGGACTGGGGGGCAGATTCGGAAGCGGCTCGCAATACATGAGCTGGATCGTCTTGGAAGATCTATTGGGGATTATTAAATTCGCGCTCGAAACCGCGGACTGCGCAGGTGCGCTGAACGCAGTTGCCCCTGAGCCGGTCTCGAATGCGGAATTCACTCGAATTCTTGCGTCAGCCCTGCGCCGCAGAGCGCTGCTGCCCGTACCTGCAGTGCTGCTCAAGATCGTCCTAGGCGAGATGGCGGAGGAGCTGCTGCTAGGTAGTATCCGGGCGATTCCCGAACGACTGCGCACGCTTGGGTTTGCCTTTAAGCACCCGGAGCTGGCCCCCGCGCTGGCTACGCTGCTGCAAAAGCCGGCCTGACCAAATCTTTACTGTCACGGTCCTTTCGGGGTATTTTCACCGAAATATGCCGCTTTTTGTGGGGAATTATATGCGCTCCTTTTACCTCGTGTTGATTCTTCTGAGCCTGCCGCTTTGCACCCTTAACTCCTCCGCGGAAACAATCAAGATTGTATCGAGCCTGCCACGCACGGGAAGTTCAAACGCTCAAACCAGTTCGATTGTTAACGGCATCAAACTCGCGCTGTCAGAGGTTGGCAATAAAATTGGCGACTACAGTCTGAGCTTCGAAGACTGGGACGATGCATCCCCGGAGCGCGGGAATTGGGATCCTTCAACTGAAGCGATTAACGCCGATAAGGCAGTCAAAGATCCGGATGTCATGATCTATATGGGGCCTTTCAATTCCGGTGCCTCAAAAATTTCGATGCCCAAACTAAACCAAGCCGGCATGCTGCAAATAAATCCCGGCTCGACCTGGCCCGGACTGACCAAGCCAGGAATTGGCGAACCCAACGAGCCGAAGGTTTACCGTCCCAGCGGAAAGATCACTTTCTACCGGGTGCTGCCGGCGGACGACATTCAGGGTAGTGTCGCCGCAAAATGGTCCGCCGAACTGGGGGTCAAGAAAGCCTTTATCGTGCATGACGGCGAACTGTATGGAAAAGGAATCGCCAGCGTTTTCAAGAAGAACGCCGCCGCCAACGGATTTCAGATCGCGGGAATGGAGCAAACCGACGCCAAGGCTTCGAACTACCGCTCATTAGCGGTCAAGATTAAGCAGAGTGGGGCCGACTTGGTTTATTTCGGAGGAACTACACAGAGCAATGTGGGCCAGCTGATTAAGGATCTTCGATCCTCGGGTTATACCGCTAAGATCATGGTGCCGGACGGCTGTTTTGAAAACGCCTTTATCGATTCCGCCGGTAAAGAAAATCTGGAGAACAGCACCTACATTACCTTTGGAGGGATACCGGGGGAACAGCTAGTCGGGCGCGGCAAAGAATTCTACGAAACCTATAAACGCACCTATCAATCAGAGCCTGAAGCCTACGCCAGCTATGGCTACGAAGCTGGACGTGTGGCGGTTGAAGTAATCAGACGCGCCGGCAAAAAAGATCGCCGTGCAATCTTGGACGCAGCTGCGACGATCAAGAATTTTGAAGGTCTGCTCGGCACCTGGTCTTTCGATGAGAACGGAGATACTACTCTGCGAGTAATGAGCGGCAATATCGTCAAGGACGGAAAGTTCGAATTTGCCAAGCTGCTAAACTAGCACTGATCTGATGAAGGACTCGATCCGATTCTAAGATGGCTTTAAAAACTGCGCCGCTTGCTTGGGAGCGCCTGAGCGCGGCAAGATCCGGCAAGACCAGATGAATGACACCGAGGTATTAGTTCAGCAGTTAATCACCGGACTCTGTAACGGCATGATCATTGCCTTGATCGCCTTGGGCTACACGCTAGTCTACGGCATTATCGAACTAATCAATTTTGCACACGGGGACCTGGTAATGCTCGGCGCCTTCATGGCGCTAACTTTGGTTGCGTTCTTCGACCTGAATGGTGCGTCAAGCGGGCCGGCTGCCTGGGTCGGGTTAGCCTCACTATTTGTGATCGTGCCCGCATTTTGCGCGGGAGTTAACTGGCTCGCGGATCGACTGGCCTATCGTCCTCTGCGTTCGGCGCCAAAACTTTCGGTGCTGGTTTCGGCGATCGGACTTTCGTTTATCTTCGTCAATCTGGGTCTTTTTTGGGGCGGGCTGCCGCTGGAATTGTTCGGCGGAGGAAACGCTGCGGCAGCGCCTAAAGATTTTCCGGGCTTAATCGGCAACACCAATTTGCTCGGTGCTGGCAATGTGCAGTTTACCTACAAAGACTTGCTGGTAGTGCTAATCACCTTGCCGGCCATGGGACTACTGACATATTGGGTCAAATTTACCACGATGGGCAAAGCTATGCGTGCCGTGGCACAAAATCCGACGGCAGCACGCTTGATGGGGATAAATGCCGACCGCGTAATCAGTATCACCTTCATGGTCGGAGGTGCATTGGGCGGTTTGGCCAGTGTGGTTTACGCTCTCTACAATAACACCATTTACTTTCAGATGGGTTACCGCATCGGCATGGATGCTTTTACCGCGGCGGTGCTGGGAGGAATCGGAAGTCTGCCCGGGGCGATGCTCGGAGGTATTCTAATCGGCCTTGTACGGGCACTGACCGATCAATACATCGCTACGATGTGGACCAATGTGATGGTCTTCAGCATTCTAATTCTCGTTATCATTTTCAGACCCTCTGGCCTAATGGGTGCAAAGGTGAAGGATAAGGTCTAAGTGCCGCGTCTGAGATCAAATTTGCATTTTGTCTTTCTAGCTGTTGCAGCGCTCTGCCCGCTTCTAGATACCTTGCTTCCGGAGCAGTTGCGATTTGCAGATGCTCTTCGTCCCATTTTTATCTTTGCGCTTTTGGGATTAGGGCTGAATGTTGTCACCGGATTTACCGGGCTTCTGAATTTGGGGGCAGCCGGATTTATGGCGATCGGCGGATACAGCTACGCCATCGCAACCTGCGATATTTACCCCTTCCAACTCGGATTTTTTGGCGCGCTGCTAATGTCAGCTCTGACCGGCATGACTGCGGGGATACTTTTGGGGCTTCCGACTTTGCGGTTACGCGGGGACTATCTCGCGATCGCGACTCTTGGTTTCGGTGAAATTGTTCAGAGCATCATCCGCAATCTGGATGTCATCACCAAGGGAACACAGGGCATCAACCCAATTCCGGCTCCAATTCTCTTCGGCTATGTCTTTCAGCCTGAAAATTATCTGCCCTGGTATTATTTATTCTGGAGCATACTAACTGTCGCCGTTGTAGTGGTCTCAAATCTGGAGCGTTCCTCCGTGGGCAGGCGCTGGATCTCAGTGCGTGAAGACGAGCTGGCTTCGGCCTGCATGGGCACCGATGTGGTGCGGGCGAAAATGTCGGCATTCATCGTCGGCGCCATACTCTGCAGCATCGCCGGAGCTTTGTGGGTCAGCTATCTCGGCTCTACCGGCGAACCGGGAAACTACGATTTTCAGATCTCGATCATCGCTTTGTGCATGGTCATTGTGGGCGGCCTGGGGAGCATTCCCGGCGTGCTGCTCGGCGCTCTCGTGATGATTGGATTTAACTCGATTCTTCTCACAAAGATCGCTGCATGGATTAACTCGCTCTCGACGGTTTCAAGCACGAACGTCTTAGCCTCGCCTAACAACTGGAAGTATTTGATTTTTGGATTAGCGCTGGTGGTGATGATGCGCTTTAAGCCGGAGGGGCTGCTTCCCGCCGGACGCCACTATCATCGGAGGGGCAAATGAGCGTGCTGCTGGTTAATAGCCTGTGCATGCGTTTTGGCGGATTGGTAGCTGTTAACAACGTCAGCCTAAAGGTCGACACAGGACAGATCGTATCGGTGATCGGACCAAATGGCGCCGGTAAAACAACCGCCTTTAACGCTATCACCGGTGTGTATCCACCCAGCAGCGGCGAGGTGATTTTTAACGGGATCAATGCGCGCCGCGGCTTGGACGGCGCGAACGTAATTGCAATCGTCTCAACGGCGCTGCTGGCGGGTTTTCTGCTGCTCCTAATCTGCAATGCCCAAACCATTTGGGAACAGGTGATTAACGCTCACTACGTATATCTCGAACCGTTTCCCTGGACCAAGGCAGTACGGGAGTTCGGCTCCTTCGTCTTTAGCTCCGCGGCTTGGCCCTATTTTGTATCTGGTTTTCTGCTCGGGGGCGCGGGCGCGACGGCGATTTGGTTTCGCTCGCGGACTAGTCCTTTCATCCTCTGCAAAGCTGGCATGGCCCGCACTTTTCAAAACATCCGCCTGTTTCAGGAAATGAGCGTGATCGAAAACGTACTCGTGGCGATCGATGCTCGTGCCGGCGCGAATCTGTTTGAGGCCGGCCTGCGCTTACCGAGCTTTTTTGGAAAACGGCGCGCAGCTCTAAAAGCAGCGCGCGAGCTGCTGGATTTCGTCCAGCTCGAAAAATTCGCCAATCAACCGGCCAGCGCCCTTCCCTACGGATATCAAAGACGACTCGAAATTGCGCGGGCATTGGCCACCCATCCGAAGTTGCTATTATTGGACGAGCCCGCGGCGGGCATGAATCCGGCCGAGTCCGAAGAGCTAATCACGCTGATCGAGCGTATTAGCGAACGGGGCGTGGCGGTGTTGTTGATCGAACATCATATGAAGGTCGTGATGTCGATTTCAGACCGGATCGTAGTCTTGGACTATGGTAATAAGATTGCCGAAGGCAGCGCCGCGGAGGTGCGTGCCAATCCGCGCGTGATTGAGGCCTATCTCGGTAAGGAGGCTGCGCGCTAAATGCCCACAACACCTCTGCTGAAGGTCGATAGTATTGAGGCTGGATACGGTCCAATCAACGTCTTAAAGGGCGTTTCCCTGACTGTGAATAGCGGTGAAATCGTGACCTTAATCGGCGCCAACGGAGCGGGCAAAACCACCACCTTGATGTGCTTGGCGGGCATCGTGCCGTTACGCCGCGGCGAGATTCAGCTCAGCGGACGGGGACTTACTGACGTGCCCGCGCATGCGCTTCCGGGATTGGGATTGGCGTTAGTTCCAGAGGGCCGCAAAATTTTCCCGCGGCTGACGGTGCTTGAAAATTTAGAGCTCGGGGCCTTTAGCCGCTCCGACCGCGAGCTGGCTCCGGACTTCGACCGCGTATTTTCGCTTTTCCCGGTCTTAAAAGAGCGCCGGCGCCAGGCTGGCGGAACGCTCTCCGGAGGCGAGCAGCAGATGCTGGCGATCAGCCGCGCGCTAATGAGCCGCCCCAAGATGCTCTTGATGGACGAGCCCTCTATGGGCGTAGCGCCGCTCCTGGTTGAAAAGATCTTCGAGACCATTTGTGAGTTAAATCGAAGCGGACTCACGGTCTTGTTGGTCGAGCAGAATGCGCATCTCGCACTTAAGGTCGCAAATCGTGCCTATGTGATCGAAACCGGCAGCATTACGATTGAAGATCAAGCGGCCAGGCTGCTTGAGGATCCGCGCGTCCAGGAAGCATATCTGGGCGACATCTAGCTCGACTATTGCATTAATTTCTTAGGTTATCGCCGTGATTAATATGTTTCGGGGACGCACTACCTTTGCTGTACGAGTTACGCAATCCGAGGACAGCATCGCAGCGCTGTTGATGAAGTTCCTGCAAGAGCGCTTTGATCTGTCATTGCGAGCGGAGCGAAAGCCTGTCACGCCGTTATTTCGCGGTGACAGCTGCGCGCCCACTCTTCCGCAAAAAATAAAAGCTAGCGTACGATCTCGTAATTGATCTCGACGGGCTTGACGGTTAAGCCCTTGGCCGAGACATAGGCAAACAATAGCGCCTCGCCGTGGATCAAGACTCCGTTATGCCAAAGCTGCGGGATGAAATTATAGAGCGCGCAGAGCTGTGACGAAGTTCCTGAGTCACAGAACCAAAACTGATCGTTGACATGGCTAGTGCTGTTCTTGATCGGGAAACAGACCACGCCGGGATCGGTCTTTTCCAGCTTGACCGGGCCATCAAACCTTAAATCGGAGCGGCACCGAACCACCACATCGTACTTAAAGCGGTTTTCCTGTTCATAGCTGAAGCGGTGCAGGTCGGCGATGAAGATGCGGTAAAACATCGGAAGCATGCGTCCGACACTTCGTCCGGCTTGATCTGCGTGATTTTTGAAAGGGTTCGTTTCGAAACTTTTCTGGCGCCTTTGATCAAAGATCTCGATATCGAATTTGATTGGATTATAGTGATTGATCAACTCATCCGGCGAATGCGTTTCCGGGAATTTGTCATCAATCAAAGTGCTCTGCCAGGTGCTGATAAAAATATCAGGCTGATAGGGCTCAATTAAATGCTTACGTACGCTCTCGGCGCACTTGACGAACGAGCGCGGTAGACCGGAAAGGCACAATGCTACGCGCATAAATTTTTAAGCCTAGCTCCATTTCTGGGCGACGGGTTTATCCTCACCATCACCGTGGAGTTCGATTTGTATCGCGGTTGGCGTCGGATTTTCTTGAGATTCGTATTCTGAGTCCGAAGCCGAACGAAAATTTCCAAAAAATATTTCGCGGCGACGCGAGCTGTCCCGAGCGTTACGAAGGATTCTATGCGAGCTGCGAGCCGACTTAACCATACGCTTCCTCTCTGAGCCCAACGCGGGTTGAGAGAAGCATAGTCATTTGGGGCGATAGTTCAAGACGCTAAAATCGGTTCAGGGCGATTTTTTCTCAAGCTGATGCAGCCGCGAAAGAATCTCGGCATGCATTAGATCGACCTTGGTATGAAGGTGAGAGACTTCCAGCTCCGCACGGAGATTAATGTCGTATTCAAGGTCGCCCCGGATACGATCCCGCGAAGTTTGAAGGTTCTGAGCTACCAGCACCAGAATACTGAGGATTATGGCCTCCAGCGAAACTACCATGGTGAGAAAACCAAACGGAAAGGGATCAAACGGCACGGCATTCGGCAGTAATCCCAGGTTCCAAAGAATCCAGACGATAAATATCAAGCAGTTAATCGAAAGAAACGGAACGCTGCCCACCAGGTCAGCCAGGCGGGACGCCATCCTTTCAAACCAGCGCAGCTCCTGCTCAATCACGGCGTTCACGTTGCGCGCTTCGTGCCCCCGTAGAATATTGTCAGCGTTTCTAAGCTTTTGCCCCAAGATCGAGAGAAACCCGAGGGCCGCATGGGGGTGATCGCCCAGATAGCGCTCCAGATGCTCGCGGTCCAATTCATAGAGTTCGGTATCGCTTCGCGCCTCGGCTGAGGCCGAACGTGGGCCACCGTCCAGGAGAGAAAGCTCCCCGAACAGCCCCGCCTCCCCGACATAGGCCAAGGTGACGCGGTTGCCGGTAGTGTGGCGTAAAAAAAGCTCGACTTCGCCACTTTTGACCACATATAAGCTGTCCCCGGGCTCCCCCACTAAGAAAATCGTTTCACCCGGCTTATAGGCGCGCAGCACGAACAATTGCGCCAACGATTCTAGATGTTCGGAGTTCAGGTGCTTAAAAAAATCGACCTCCGGAAGGAGGGTGGTAATGTCAGCCATACGCTACGGCGAGACTAGCGCAAAAGGGACTGCGCTAGGAAGGGTCAGGCGGAGGGGCGCGCTTTGCGCTTAAAATCGTCCGCAATTTGGCGACCAGCGGACGAGTCTAGCTCCTCGAAGCACTGCCTGCGTCTCTCATCCATGAGGCGTTTACTAGTGACCGAGTCCACCTTTTTTCTAGGATGCACCTGGCCGGTGCGGGGATCGGGGTTGTACCCGTGGGGATTACGTCCGTACTGCATCCTTCCATCTATAGCAGCATCGGCTGCGCCATTAAACTTTTTGGCGAGCGAAACCCCAAAATTTTGTCCGAAATGGGGCGCTTAGTCCAAAAGCGCCTGGCTCTTCCGGAAAAATTTGATTAGCTCCGCCGGCCGCGCAAGACTCATATAATAAGACGACTCCTGCTTCGGTAGTAATTGCATGCTCACTCCCGATCCCTGTCCCAAAACTTCGGGCCCTCAATATCCCCGGGAGCCATTGCGATTCAAACACATGGCCTTTCAGGTCGTGGGATGGCAAGAGATCGTAAAGCTAAAGCCGGAGGAACCGCACTTATTGATCCGGGCCGTCAGCCCCAAATTTAGAGATGCCGATGCCAGGTTCCGGCCTCCCCCGAACGATCTGTGCGTAGCTACCCTGGCGGTCGAGTTTGATGATGTTGACTGGCCCACGGCAGAACATAAAATTATAGGGGAACCTGAAGCACAGCAAATTGTAGATCTGGTCAAATCCCATTGCAGCGAGGTTTCCTTAATTGTCTGTGTTTGCGCGATGGGAAGAAATCGATCTGCGGCAATCGCGGCTGCTTTGTCCGAAGTTTTAAATGGAGAATCCCAAATCTTCTTCAAGCAGTTCCGCCCGACGGAGCTGGCTTACCGAACTATACTGAGCGTGGCGAATAAAGCTTTGCGCTAGCAGCCACCCTCCCAAAAAATCAGCCCTCACCCCGAATCACCAACGTCGCCTCTTTCCCGGAGGTAATAAATTTTATCCGATTAGAACCGAGCGATTGTTCTGCCCCAGGCTGATAGCCGCTGATTCGTTTGCTCAGGCTATGCTGAAATGACTTTTCAAACTCGGCTGCATCTTCCGGCGTATCCCAGTTCGTACGCCACACCATGATGCGTTTGCCCGAATCTTCAAAGATGCCGAGGCGATCCCCTCCCCAGCCGGCCGCCGCCAGGGCCGAAATTCGTTTGTCGGTCTCAAAATTGCCCAGTAATGAGGAGATCAAAAATTCCCCCATCGTGTCGACGTAAACCTGCTGGTATTCGGATGGCACCTCGGTGCCGCGGAGCTCGGCTTGTGAGTATTCCTTGAAGTCCGCCATCGCGACATCATATTTTTCAGGATGGAGAATCTCCTCCGTGGAGCGCGGGGGTTTTTTAAACACGGCATTAACCTTAGAATATCCGCCCTGTCGAATCAGGTAATGTACAAAGCGCAGCCCGCTCGTATAGGGGAAAAGCACCATCATCTGCAGGCTATTAGGGATCGCAGAGCCCCCCATCAATGATAATCCCAGAATATTCTGCATTACGAAGGCGTCGACATTCGGTTCAGCGCGCAGCGTCCCCTGCCCTGCTTGCTTGCGCGCCTGTTCGAGCATCACAAAATTGGCGTCGCCTTCCACCAAGGCCGATCGCGCCAATAGCAGATCGCCGTTCTCGATCTTGGGATCCATCATGCGCTCCAGATTGAAGTGCTGATCCTGAAGTCCATGGGTAAGCTCATGTACGGCCACGGTTGTCTGCAGCATTGCCGGCATCCAGGCCGCCATGATGAAATGTTTCTTCTCGGGATCGTAGTAGCCCCCGATTTGGTTTAGATAAAGATCGAGCAGTCCCTGCTCATAGTTAAATTCATCCGGCACGAGTCCGATTAGTTTGTAGCTCAGCCCTTCCCACTTGAGCTTGTTCTTAGGAAGCTTGGTATCGATGGTCTGTACCAAGTAATCTCGGACGGCGCCCTTATCGTGGACGAGGCAGGGCACGCTACGTTTCACCGCAAGTTCGCGAATCAGGCTGGCCTCTTTGATCGCGTTCTTCGCGATCTCACAGTAATCGCTGGGCGCTTCAGCTGCTGCCGCAAGCGGCCAGGCCTGCCCCCCCATCACGAGTACCCAAAATATCGGTAACCGCCTAAGACCAACCCAAACTCTCATTGCCAAATCCCCCACTGATTAGCCCCGACTTTAACCCCGCCGGCCAAAAAATCGCCATAATCTATTGATTCTATTTGAACCCTGGCGGTTCTGCCTGGCCCTGGCATGCAACTTGTAAGTATCAATGACAGTGCTCATGAGCCACTTAAGGCCCACTAGAGCTGGTTGCCGTAAGATAACGATAGGCTAAAGAAATCAAGGTTTTATGACTGACGCATTAGCAAAGGAAAGCCGCTTATTTCAATTAACAGTAAAGACTCTCTTCGCCGGCATGTTCCTGATCGTCGCCGCCACCGTCACCTGCTACATCAGCGTTCTTTTCACTCTGATTCAAAACCCCGCAGTGTTCATGCTGGTCGGCACCCTGGTGGCGTGCACATATATCACTTTTCAAAATGTAAGCGCAGCCATCTTTGCGCCGGCCTACAGCAAGCACACTCGCAAACAGTAAAAAAATTTCCACATTTCCAATGCAAGCAGGCTGCCTAAACTAGGCAGCCTTTTTCATTTTTGGCCATTCCGTCTACAATAAGCGGAAGGGCTCTCGCGCGCTTCGCGGTTAATATCTTTACAATGTCAAACGGCAAACTTCCCAAGTCCGCCTCTGGTGCGCTCAAAATCGTGGCGGCGCACGAGAACAACCTCAAGCATGTTTCGCTTGAGATCCCGCACGATCAGCTGGTGGCCGTGACCGGCCTCTCCGGTTCCGGCAAATCCTCGCTGGCGTTTGACACCGTCTACGCCGAAGGGCAGCGCCGTTATATCGAGACGTTTTCTCCATACACGCGGCAATTTTTCGATAAGGTTAAGAAGCCGGCGGTCGATCTAATTGAAAATGTTCGCCCGGCCATCGCCATCGAGCAGCGCACCCGAGTTACCAGTTCACGCTCTACCGTCGGATCGATGACCGACATCAATGATTATCTAAAGATTCTATGGAGCAACCTGGCGCAGCCGGTCTGTCCGAGCTGTGGAATTGATCTTGAAAGCTGGAATGCGGAAACTTTAGCCAGCAAGCTCAAAGATTTTCTCGCCAACAAACGCTTGGTCAGTTTTGTTGTAGCAGCGCGCTGCCGCATGCCGAGCAAGGTTCGGGATTGGCCCCACGAACTAAATCGCCTCAGGACCTTAGGGTTCGGACGCTTCTTGAATCCCGAAACCGGTGCGGTCGAGTTGCTCGAGGAGATCGAGGCGCCGACGCTATTCGAAGATCAATCTCTTCTGATCGCACTCGACCGCTTCGATGCTCGATCTTACAATCTCAAGCGTGCCAAAGAATCAATCGAGCAGGCCTTTTCGATTGGCGACCGCAGCTGTCTGATCGTCTCCAAAGAACGTGTCGATGGTCAGCGCAAGTTTCTGCGTCTATGGAGCTACGACTCGACCCCGCGTCCAAGCTTGCCATTTGAATTGCTGGAATTTCGGCAGCAGTACGGCTGCAAAAATTCCGGCATCAAGCTGGAGAAGCCGCGTCCCGCGCTCTTTTCCTTTAACCATCCGTTGGGCGCCTGTCCGGACTGCCGCGGATTTGGTCGGGTGCTGGCAGTGGATCCGCGCCTATGCATTCCGAACCCTTCTCTGAGTCTGCGTGAAAAAGCGCTGCACTGCTGGAGCGGCGAGGGCTGCAAAGCCGAGCACCGCCGGCTTTTGGCTTTCTGCGAGAAGCGTGAGATTGACCTCGATCGCCCCTGGAGAGAGCTGACCGCAGAACAGCAGCGCTTAATTTTCGAACACAAATCCAAGGAGTTTGTTGGGGTAAAGCCATGGTTTAAGCGCAAAGAAAGAAAAGCGTACAAAATGCATGTGCGTGTTTTCTTGGCGCGCTATCGCGGCCAATTTCTTTGCGAAAGTTGCGGGGGCAAGCGTCTCAAGCCCGCCGCCCTGGCATATCAGATTGCCGGGATCGATTTGCCTCAGCTTTGGGGTATGCCTGTGACGCAGCTGCTGGTTTGGCTGGAAACGCTGCGCGCTGACCTGGCTGCCGCAAAGGAGCTCTCGCGCCACCTGGAGGATGTTTTCAAGTTAATTCTGGCACGGGTGCGCTACCTCGAGGATCTAGGACTCGGCTACCTAACGCTCGATCGCCAAGCGCGCACACTTTCGGGCGGAGAAACCCAGCGGGTCAACCTAGCTACCGCGATTGGAAGCGAATTGGTTTCGACACATTTCGTGCTGGATGAGCCCTCGGTTGGGCTGCACATGCGCGATACGGAGCGCCTGAATGATTCCATTCGCCGTCTACAAGCACGCGGCAATAGTGTCCTGATGGTTGAGCACGATCTGGATTGTATTGCTTCGGCTGACCATATTATCCAGCTTGGACCGGAGACGGGCGAGCACGGGGGAGAAATTGTCTATAACGGGCCTGTCGCCAAGTGGTCGCATCAGAGCAACTCTGCGATCGCCGCAGATTTATCCCCTGCACGTAATTTCAAAATTACCAAGTTTCTTGAGATTAAAGCCGCCAGCCAGAGAAACCTGAAGGGCTTCGATCTCAAAATTCCATTGGGCGCATTCGCCGTTCTGGCCGGAGTTTCAGGCAGCGGCAAAAGCACGCTAATTAATGAGGTGCTGGGCAAGGCTTATCAAGCCTATCAAACCAAGGGCCTAGAGCCTGAAAAACCCAACTATGTTTCGGGCTTCGAACAGATTGAACAGCTGATTGTAATCGATCAATCGCCGCTCTCAAAGACGCCGCGCGCCAACATCGCCACCTTTAGCGGGATTTGGGATGTGATTCGAAACCGCTTCGCAGAAACGCAGGCGGCCCAAGATCGGGCACTATCTAGATCTGCGTTCTCTTTTAATGTCGACGGCGGCCGTTGTCCCCAATGCAAAGGAGCCGGCTTCATTCGAGAGGATATGCAGTTTTTGAGCGATGTTTATATCCCGTGCGAGGTTTGTTTAGGTAAGCGTTTCCAATCAACGGTGCTGGAAGTTCGGTACGAGGGGCTAAATATCGACGAAGTATTGGGGCTCAGTATATTGCGGGCGGCGGAGGTCTTCAAATCCGACCGGTCGATCCTCGCTGCGACTGAGACATTAGTTGCGCTTGGCCTTGGGCATCTAAGGCTCGGCCATCCGCTTAGCGAGCTGTCGGGGGGCGAGGCGCAACGACTGAAGCTTGTGCCCTTTATTCAGCAGAGCTCGCGCGGCAGCGCGCTGTTGATCTTTGACGAACCTACTACAGGCCTGCATTGGCAGGACGTCAAGCGGCTGATTAAGCTCCTGCGCTTACTGCAGGAGAAGGGCCACTCCATTTTATGTGTTGAACATAATCCACTGCTGCTTCTCGCTGCGGACTGGATAATCGATCTTGGTCCTGAAGGTGGTGATGGCGGAGGTGAGTTAATCAAGGAGGGCACGCCCGATCAATATTTGAATGCTCCGCAAAGGGATCGATCGCTAACCGCCAAGTATCTGAAGTTATTTCTCTGCGATACAGGCGCCGCTGCCCCTATCTCCAGGCCTAGCGCTGCCCCCGCCGCAGATCGCAACACTTTGCTGATCAAAGGGGCCAAAGAGCATAATTTAAAGAACATCGATATCAAGCTGCCGCTCAATAAGGTCGTCGCAATTACCGGTGTTTCCGGATCGGGAAAATCGACGATCGCTAAGGATATCATCTACTCCGAGGGACAGCGCCGCTATCTGGACTGCCTGTCTCCCTACGCGCGACAATTCATCAACGAACTTAAGAAGCCGGATATCGGTGAAATATTGAACATCCGCCCTACTGTTTGTGTCTATCAGCATACTTTTCAACCCTCCAGACTTTCCACCGTGGGTACGATGTCGGAGATCTACAATTTCCTACGGTTGTTATTTGCTAAGGTCGGCACACAGTATTGCCCTGTCCATCCAACTCAATCTATTACCCCCATGGCCCCCGAAGCGATGGCGGACGAGATCAAAAAGCTGCCCTGCAAGAATGTGCGCCTGCTAGCCTCGGTCATTAAACTTAAGAAGGGACATCACAAAGCAGTTTTTCAACGGGCTTTAGCTAGCGAGATCTCTGAAGTCCGCGTCGACGGTACACTTAGCAAGCCCTCCAGTTTCGAAGAGGGCTTGCCCAAGACCAAACCCCACTCCATTGATTTTGTAATCGCCAGATTTAACCCGGCCTCACTCGGCCTCGATCTGATCACAGAGGCGGTGCTTCAAACTTTGTCGATCTCCGGCGGAACCGTCTCGGTTTTAGCCGATGGCACTGAATTTACCTACAGCTTGGAACGCGCCTGCGCGATCTGTAAGACAGGATTTTTCAAACCCGATCCGGAAGACCTGTCTTTCAACTCAAAACGCGGGGTGTGCGCGCACTGCTCTGGGTATGGGATCGATCAGAAGGGGGCTATCTGTGCGGCATGTGGAGGGGCCCGCATCAACGCTCTGGGACGAAACGTCCGACTGACCTCAAATCAATCTCCGGGCTTGAACATCTTTCAGGCTGCGCTGCTGACTCCGGCGAAGCTGCGGGATTTTCTACAAGAGCTACGACTCGACCGCCGTTCCGCGGCATTGGCGGAGCCGGTTCTAAAAGAGCTCGTCAGCCGCACCCGAACGCTGAGCAATTTCGGGCTGGATTATCTGCATCTGAACAGGGACTGCACAACTCTCTCCGGGGGCGAACTGCAGCGCTTAAGATTGGCGGCCGCAATGGGGTCTCCTCTCAGCGGCGTCATGTATATCTTCGACGAGCCCAGCGCTGGTCTGCATCCCCGCGATAACGCGCATGTACTAAAGATGTTTTCCGAGCTCAAGCATCGCGGCAACTCCGTACTCGTAATTGAGCACGACAGCCAGACAATTGAAGCATGCGAAGCTGTTTTAGATATCGGTCCAGGGGGTGGAAGAAGCGGCGGCGAAATCGTGTTTAGTGGCAGCCTTGAGGATTTCATCACAAAATCTCAGTCTCTAACGGCCCAGGCTCTGCGCAACGAACTGCCCGCACCCGCAAATTCCGCCGCTCCGCTCAGATCCAATCCGCCGCAGCTGTCGATTAATAGCGGCTCACGAAATAACGTTCGAAATTTGGATTTAGACTTGCCGCTCGGAAGTCTGATCTCCGTCTGCGGAGTCTCGGGGGCCGGCAAGAGCTCTCTGGTCCACGGCATCTTAGTGGAAACTTTAATCAATGGTAAAAACACCAAGAACTCGCGCTGGAAGCTGGGCGATTGCGAAATTCGATCGACTCTTCCAATCGAACGGGTCTTGCAGGTTGATCAAACCCCGATCGGTAAGAATTCACGCTCTACTCCCTCCTCCTATTTGGGAATCTTTGATGAGATCCGCAAACTCTATGCCGGCTCGATCGAAGCAAAGGCGCGCGGCTGGAGCTGGAGCTATTTTTCATATAATACCGGGAAGGGGCGCTGCCCAGAGTGTAAAGGTTTGGGGCTGATTAAACTCGAGATGAGCTTTATCGCAGAGGCCAATGTGCTGTGCGAAGTCTGCGGTGGGAGTCGGTACAGCGATGAAGCCGACTCAGTGTTATACCTCGGGGTTCCGATTAGCCGCGCTCTAAACATGACCTTCGAAGAGGCGCGCCTGCATTTTGTGAATCACCGCAAGATTCATGAGCTTACGCGCAATGCCTGCGAGTTGGGGCTCGGTTATCTGTCCCTGGGACAACCTTCTGGCACACTGTCAGGGGGCGAAAGCCAGCGTATTAAATTGGTATCAGAGTTAGGAGCCTCGCGCCGGACGGGCACGCTTTATGTCCTGGATGAGCCCACGACCGGCCTGCACAAAGCTGATGTTTATCGTCTCATTAACGTGCTGCAGGAATTGGTAGCTCGAGGCAATACCGTCGTAGTAATAGAACACGACCGCGATGTGATTGAGCGTTCTGATTATATAGTAGAAATGGGGCCGGGACCGGCGGAGGCGGGGGGCCAGATTGTTTATCAAGGCGCCCCCAATGGCCTGACGCGCGCCAAGAGTGCCTGGGGCGAAACCATCCGTGCGGAGAATCAAAAAAGTGCCCTAAAATCAGGAGATTCTGCCATTAAGCTGCGATCTGCCGCAGGCGCTTCATAATCTTAGGGTGCTCGGAATTATGCTGCTCTAACTTTCATTTAGGATCCTTCCAACTATGGAATCCGCTTTCGAAGGTCTCACGCCGCACAATCGAGAACTAAAAACGGAACCAGGCTCCAATCTAGCCGCTCGACTATTGGAGCTGCGCCATGTCGATCTCACTCCTGCTCCGCCTGTCTCGCTCTCGGAATTTCAGCGCTGCTCTAGGTTTCTCCTTGCCTATGCCTCAGACCGAGAGCTGCATCCAGCTAGACAGGTTATGCCGGGACAGATCGAGGGCGCGGTACTGGTGCGTTGCCGAAACGATCAGACCGCCAGTTTGCATCCTGATCCGACAGGCCCCTCGGGCTATTGCTTCGAGCTTTTTGATGAGACCGGGCGGCTTCTTTCTCGTCGTGATCTAAAGGCCGCGCAGCTGGAAGCGTTAGCGGAGAATTGTTCGCTAGTGCCGACTCCAACACAGGAGGATCCGCTGGCGCTGACCTGTGCGCAGGTGCGAAATTTAATCGGGGCGGTGCCGCGCTTAGAACAGGCTCAACTATTGATGCAAAAGTTCGATAGCTGGGCCGAGCCGAACCCCCATTGGTACGATGGGCGCTACGATTCTAGCGAGGCACGGCTAGCCGGAGAAATGGAGTTCGCTGAACGCAAGGCCACGATCGAGTTTCTAGTCCAGGCGTTGCCTAATCTTTTATTTGAGGCAAAGGAGCGGAATCCGCAGCTCCTGCGGCGTGTGATTGAAGAGGAGCTGGAAGAACTCGCAAGCAAAAATGCAAATCTCCCGGGGATGCCCAAGCTGTTGCATTTTGCATTGCGCAAACTAAACCAACTAATAGCCCGGCATGCATCGATCGAAAAGCTGCACGGGGATGCCAGCATCAGATATCAAAACCCCAGCGGAGTTTATGGTTTTGAGAATACGTATGATCGCGGAGACAAACTAGGATTAGCCAAATTCTGCGCCCACTTGATACTGGGGCTTGATTCATAGCTGCGGAATCGGGCTTTTTCTTAACCCTTCCACCGTCAATGCAGCCTCAGTATAATACCTTCCTGATCTAGCGTGTAGAGGGAGCCAAATGTCCTGCGATTCCGACCAGCCGTGTACAAATTGCTGTCAGCATTCCAAGCTGCTTTCCCCCGCTCGGATGGCGACACTCCTCTCGAAGCTTGCTGGTTGGCAGGTTCTGGAGGGTCGTCGGCTTCACAAAGAGTTTTCTTTCCCTGATTTTCGAACCGCGCTGACCTTCACTAACCATCTGGGGGAGCTGGCCGAGCGCGTAGGTCACCATCCCGATATATTCCTAAGCTGGGGCAAGGTCCAGGTTGAGATTTGGACTCATAGCAAGAACGGGTTGACCGAGGCTGACTTTTCGCTGGCTGAACAAACCGACTTAATCCCTACAGTTTGATGCCGACTAGCAGGTCTTTTCTTCCGCTCGCCTATCCCAGCGTAAAGCGATCGCTAGCCGCACTCGCCGTAATAACTGCCCTGCTAATCGGGCTGCGGTGGCAGGCCGTTTCACATCTTTCGTCACACTACTTAGGAGGCTTCGAAGGGGACGGGGGACTGTATGTTTGGTTGACCGAGAATGCTTGGCGCGATCTTACGGAACGCCCCTGGTTTAACACCGGAGCTTTCTATCCATATGGCAAAAGTCTGGCTTGGAGCGATAACTATATTCTACCCTCGCTCAGCGCTGCTCTGCTGGAAAGACTTGGCAGCTCCCCCGTAGCTGCCTACAATCTGACGCTGCTGGGCGCAGCCGCACTTACGGCCTTTTGCACCTTTCTTCTAGCACATGCCCTAACGCGCCGATTTGATGCCGGGCTGTTTGCCGGGATAGCGGTTCTTTCTCTTTCGTATTTTGCATCGAATCTTGGTCATCCTCAGCTGCAGCTCTTCTTCTGGGTTCCCCTGGGTTTATTGTTTCTATTTAGGTTCATGGCTCGGCCCAATCTAGGGGATGCCGTCGTTTGCGGGGTGACAGCTGCGGGCTCTTTTCTTTGCGCAATCTACTATGCCATTTTCCTGATCGCCTCTTATGCGGTTTTGCTTGGCGCTTTAGTCTTACTCCGACCCTGGTATCTGGCGCGGCGCGAGTGGATCGGCTTAGCGGCGGCGCTGCTGATTGGCTTTTCCCCGGCACTACCGTTTGTGTTTCCTTATGTGGCGGTGAAGTCGGCTTTTGGAGCGCGCGGCCTCTACGAAAGCTTTTATTTTTCAGCGACTGCCCTTTCCTATTTCTCAGCTGCGCCCCTAAATTTTCTATACTCTAGCACTGCTGCGCTTTCACATAGCGAGGCCTGGCTGTTCCCCGGTTTTGCAATCTTGCTCCCGGCGTTGATTTCACTAAAGCGGCTGGGCGGGACAAAGAAGCTGCGGCTATTGAACATCGCGCTTTTAGGGGCTGTCGCTGTCTGCCTGCTTTCGTCGTGCCTTAGCCAGTTTCGACCGTGGAGCTTCTACCTTTGTGCCGGCACGGCTTGGATTGCCTTGGTCTTATCTGCGCTACTCGTTTTTCGTATCGGCGCCCTGGAGCGGCAGCTTGGCTTTGAAATTTTTACCAACCGCGCACTCCAGGCGCAGTGGGCATTCCTGGCTCTTACCTTCTTGGTGCTATCACTCGGCCCGCTTGGAAATCCGGAGAAGGGCGAATATGCGCTGGGGGTCTTTCGCCTGTTCTACGCGATCTTCCCGGGGATGGATTCGCTGCGCGCCATTTCAAGGGCCGGTATCATGGTCATTTTTGCTGCCGTGATATTAGCTTCCTTTTTCCTAGCAATCCTTGCGGAAAAAAAAGCATGGGGCCGTTATGCAATTTTAGCGCTTAGCTGCCTCGTGATACTCGAAGGCGTAAACCGCACATATCCCTTGGATGCCGCACCGCCGCTTCCAGCCGTCCTCGCAAAAGCTCAAGAAAAACGGTTGTCTGGAGATGTGGTGTTATTCCTGCCGATGTCCAGCGGACTGGACGATAATCGACAGGTCGAAAGTTGGGGCGATTTCGCGACGAATAACGTGCGTTATATGAACTGGGCCGCTACCGCCGGGCTGCTGACCGTCAATGGCTACAGCGGACAACGCACTAACCTGATGCGCGATTATCCCGGATTGCTGCGCGATTTTCCGGACGATCGATCGATTGCGCGTATCAGCGCAATCTCGAATTTGCGTTTTGTCGTAGTTCAAACCGCAAAAATTCCGAATTTTAGTCGGGAAAATTTCTTCGCACGGATCAAGGCCCAAGGCACCCAGATTGCGCTGCTGGGAGCGGACGACACAGGAAACTATCTCTTCGAATTCATTGGACAAACTAAATTGTCGAACAGCACGGCGTTGCTCTTTCCCTCATTTCCTTTGGGATTTGCAACTCTTGAGCTAATGGCTCCCTATGAAAAAATCCCCCGAGAAATTGCGCTGAAACTAAAAATTGCCGATACGCAGTGGAAAGACTTAATCATTAAGACTAACGGCCTTTGGGAAAACTACGCTGTGCCGCTGCCGGAAAGTACCGATTTGGTCAAACCCTTCAAGCTGAGCTTTGAGCTCTCCGATGGAGCAGAGATCTACCTGCGCTCTAGGCGCTTTGCGCCGCAATAACGCGCTTCCCGAAAATCTATGCCGCGAGCGGAGCAAGTGGCATAGATTTTCGAGCGCTCGTCCGCCGGAGGCGGACTCCCCAGAGGGAAAATATCTATAGCGGTTCCCTACGTACTAGCGCGCCGCAGATGCGAAGATTGTTCTTGCTTAGTGAGAAGCTGCGCCCCGCACGCAGGCATGGAAGTCTTAGATATGCCCATCCTCACGGGAATGACATTTGGGAACCGCTATAATCAGCTGCCCTCTGAGTGCTAGAGTAAGAGGGCCGCATCCCGTATAATAAGCACCTTACAGCTATGTCGTACGAACCTCCAATTGTCCCGCGCGTTTTCGATAGCCCGGCTGGGATCGATCTGGCGAAGCTAGCCCTGAAGCATGGTCCTGCTGTCGAAAACGATCACGCATTGCTAGCCGCGATTGAGGCGGTCCGTGTCGCCCCAGAAACCTGTGGCGGGCTGGTGGCTCTCGGGGAGAAGCTCCTAAGATTGGGGGCCCACGAAAAAGCGCAGGCCGCTTTTGAAGACGCCTTGATAGACGATCCAAATAGTTTGGAGGCACTGCAGGGAGTAGCTCTGGCTTTGCGAGGACAGGCGCGCGCGGGCGATGATAGAGATCTTATGCTGCGGGCAATCAGGGCCTTCGAGCTCTTAGCGGATCGATCTCCCAACAGTCCCGGCCCGCTCATGTTCGTGGCAACCTCATGGAATCATCTTGGAGATGCGCAGAAAGTTGCCGAGGCTGCCGACAGGGTACTGAAGATTAGTCCTGAAAACACGATTGCTTGGGAATTCTTAGGGCATGCCCGCATGAAGCTACGGGAGTTTGCCGACGCGGCCCAGGCTTTTGGGCATGCCATAGAACTGGAGGCTCAGGATTCAATCATGCCGGGGCGGGCCGATCTCTTAGGAGCCCGCGGTCGAGCACTTTTTCTTGCGGGTAAGATCGAGGAAGCTGCTCCCCTCTTGTTGAGAGCCGCGATGCTCGATCCGCACGACATCGAAAGCTACAACTGGGCAGCGCTCTGTTTCAACGATCTGAAGCGCGAGCTGCCTCCTACCGTCGCGCCCAAACTGCCCAGGGAATCGGACTCTTATGCTACGCCAGTTTTGCAGATGCCGGAAAAACTGAAGAGTATTTACTTTGATCAATTAAGGCAGGGGCTCGAATTGCCGGTCCGCTCCTCCACTAAAGCACAGGACTCCTTCTTTATTAATCTTGCGATCGATCTGAGGGACGACGAAAAAATAACTTATCAGTTGCAGCTGCTCCCGTTACAGAAGGGGGCTACCCGTGACTGCTGGGCTCGGATAGAAAACCAGAAAGCAGGATATCGGCTCCTCTTCTTTTTGTCGGGGAGCGGCTCTGAAAGCCGCGCGCTGCTGCAGAGTTGGCGTGGTCTCAATCTCGTTAAAGCGCGGAAAATAAAAGAGGCCGTAGATCTTCTCAGTCAGTCCAGCGCAGACTCAGAGGTGCTGGTGATGGCCAAGTCCGATCTTTCTGTCGCCATTACCGGCGAAGAGTGCCCCCCGGACTGGAGCCTCTCATTGGGAACGCCGCAGGATGCGCTTGTTGGAGCATATAAACTGGCTCTCGGAGGAAGAGTGCTAAATCCTATAGACGGCTCGATCAAGGCTGAGCTACGGATCTTTCTCGATCGAGATCAACACAGGCTTTATGGTTTAGAAATTCAAAGAGTGGGGCCTGATCGTAAGGCCATCTCTACGCTTAAATCCGAGCGTCTCGGCCTATTGAGTGAGGTAACAGCTGCCTTCAGGGAGCTCTCGGCTAAGATTATGGAAGATTGAGGCATCTCGACTGGGGCGTTTAATTTCGAGCTGAGGCTCCGCTCTTTTCTTTCCGTCTTACGCGTGACGTGCTATCTCTACTGCCTTATTGGCTCACGATCATCCTGAGGAGAGATGCTTTATGTCCAGACTCCCCACCTTGGTTCTGACCTTCCTTTTGTCGCTCTCCATAGTTACCGTCGTTGCCACAGCTAGCGCTGCCGCTCCCCCGCAACAAATGCCGGTATCGCAGAAGCCGATCTTGAAACTCACGGATAACGGCTTGGAGCAAAGCGTGCTGCACATGACGACCGACGATAGCGTATTGTTTTTCTTGAACGACACTAAAGATTCGCTGACCTCCCTGGAGATCGACTTCAGAGGACAAACCGCCCATTGCGCCTCGTCCAACATGAAGGCCGCGGACGACGGCTTTATTCGGTCAAGCACGCCGTTTGGCCCGCATGATTTTGCCACCACCTGCTTTCACTCCAAGGGGACCTATGAATATACGGTATATGGCCTCAAGCCCAAGCCTTCCGGTATCAAGGGTAAAATTATAGTGGAGTAAGAATGCTGCGCGCTGTCTTTCTCACATTGCTGCTCCTCCTTTGCTTAGCCGCCTGCTCGTCCGCGAAGGCCAAAATTGCGCCGCAAGCCGCTCAAGGCACCGCCGGTCAGATCGCCTTGATGCCGATCGAGGCGCCTGCGGATATCGCGCGCGAAAGAGTTGCCTATATCCGCGAGGCAATCTTGGCCGAACTCAGAAACAGCGGCTACGCCGTGCTTGATGATCAGCTGGTTCAGAAGCTTTGCACCTCGTCCAGCTGTCCTGAACGCACCCGTCTGGCCACAGACTATCTGGTCGAGAATTTCGCCACACTCAAGCTGAAATCGGTTGATCGCAATAATTTTCTGGCGGGATATTACAACGCGATCTCCGGAAATTTGAGCTTGGTTGATAGCAGCGGTCACGAGCTGGCAACGGTCGACCTTACGGAGAGCGAGAAAGGGGGACTGATCTTCAATTCAGGGCAGCTTTTTCAGGGAATACGCTCCCAGGCCCAAAACTCCGCCCAAGAGAGCTTTGCGAATTTGGCCGACAAATTCGCGCGATCGGCGGTAGCAAAATTGCCGCGTCCCGCTGCGGTTAAAATTGGCGACGACGCCCTGGGGATCGATATCCAGAAGATCGAGGTGACTCCAGTGGAGATTCCGTTATACCGACTTTGCGCAAAAGCTACGCCGCGCTCGATGGCATACCTCGTGATCAACAAGCTCAAGACCAATCTCCGCGAGACCGCGCCGGGGAACTACTGCGGCATCTATCGCCTGGATGGGGTCAGCGATACTCCAGCGGTCGAACTGCGCTCCCCTTTTGGCAACTCCGTCCGACGGGAGTTAGAGATGAAATTACTTCCCAGATACTGCCGGCTCGACGGGCTAGTAAGCCTCTCCAGTGAGGGGAAGTTTAGCTCACTGCTGGTAGGCTGCAAGGACAGCAACGATCAGCGCTGCCAGGCAAGATTGTCGGGGTGTAATGGCAGTAAGTTCATAGTTTATAGAGCACCGCAAATTCCGGGGGTCTTCAGCAAAGTAGCTGAATTTTCAGGCTCTGGTTGGCGCGAGGCCTTCCCCGCCGAGAAAGCCAACTATCAAATAGTAGCGGTTAGTGGCAGCGGTCTTCGTTCACAGCCGGCTACTCCTCCGACGCAATGACGGTGCACTAATGGCTTTAATCGAGGCGGCAATATGAAACTACTACTGGTCTTCTTGAGCATGCTCTGGCTGGCAGGCTGCAGCGCCAAGTATAGCTCCAAGCTTGATTTCAATCCGACCGAGCCGCTGCGGGTAGCCGTGTTGCCATTTGCCCAGGTAGATAAACAGGGGCAGATCGTGGAATCAGAGGGCGACCTGGGAATCGATCGGGTCGGCCTGGTATCCCAACATCTCGGCGAAAGTCCGGCTGAATTCCTGCGGAAGGCGGTACAAAAGGAGCTTGGCAAATCAGGGCTGGATGTCTTATCCGCCGGACTAGTTGATTCAGAATTTTCGCATCATGGCTACGCTTTTCCGGATCTGAAGCCCGACTTGAAGAAGATCTTCGCCTCCAACCCTAAAGATTTGTGTTCACATCTATTGAATTGCGATGCCGTAATCTATGGGCGGGTGAAGAAATGGGACCGCGGGTATTATGCAATCGAATCGGTCAACACGGTGGCCCTGGATCTGCAGATGATCTCAGTCAAGGATGGACGAGTGCTATTCACGACAAGCGGAGAAGATTCGGAGAGCCGCGGATTAACCAAGGGGCCTACCGGATTTTCGGATCTAGTGATTGAGCCGGTGCGCGGATTGGACAGCGAGATCATCGCCGATCTCTCGCGGCGTCTAGTAACAAAAATGCTGGCACCACTAAAGGTCGAGAGCCGTCCCGAGTACTTAAAATCTCAAGCGCCGGCAATCTGGGCCGCAGCACATGACGCGCGCGATGGCAGAGTTGCCCTCAAGAAGCCTCTGACGGTTTTAGCATTCGGCCCGAGTGGCATGAATGCTTCATTTTCGATCGGTAAAGCAATCCAAAATATACCGATGCTGGAGGAGCAGGAGATGCACTATTTTGGGCAATATTATCCCCTCCCAGGAGACCGCATTGACCGTCAGCCTGTGATTGTTTCCGTAGCCGATAAATATGGTCGTGTTACAAGTCAGGAGCTAGGCAATGGGCCGGTCTCGGTCAACTAGATCTCCCTGGGCGCAGAGCCTCATACGATTAGTCTTGTTCGCCATGCTGGGGGCGCTGTGCGGCTGTGCACCAGCGTCCAGCCGATTTCCTCCACTGCCCCGAGTTCTGATGCAAGCCGGCGATTTAGCTCCGAACTTCAAGGGGTTCGAGATTGGCGGTCGGCCATTCTCCCTTAGCGATTACCGCGGGCAGGTTGTGTTATTGAACTTCTGGGCAACTTGGTGTGCTGTTTGTAAGAGCGAGATGCCGATGTTCGAAGAGATCCAGCACACTTTTGCGGGTGAGCCCTTCACTGTGCTGGCAGTTTCGATCGATCAGGACGCTGGAGCAGTCAGGCGTTTTGCCGAAGAAAATGATTTCTCGTTCCCGCTGGCTTTGGATTTAAACCATAGCGCCGAGCGCGCCTACAAG
Organism: Oligoflexia bacterium; assembly: GCA_019694515.1. Classification (GTDB taxonomy): domain Bacteria; phylum Bdellovibrionota_C; class UBA2361; order UBA2361; family JBGSMV01; genus JAIBBU01. Next base: position 44,285 of record JAIBBU010000014.1, read on the forward strand.
GTCCAGGCGCTGCCCCTTAGCCTGCTAATCAACAAAGAGGGGCGCATGGTCTATTTCGGAAGCCGCACGGATGCAAGAATAGCCACGCGAATTGAGGGTGCAGCCGATTGGAACGGGGCTGACGTCATTCAGCAGATTCGATCTTTACTCTGAGCTCGCTTGGCGGCGATTTGTTTCAGCCCGATCCTTGATGGCTGAAAATTAATGAAGATTTGCACTTTGAGTAAGGCGGCTGGCAAAGTTATAATAGCCGCGTTGTTATGCCTAGCACTCCTGAATCAGAGGTAAGCCAGCTTCGTCGCCCACCCAATCTCGGGGCCGCGGAGCAGACTGCTCAGCCTTCTCTTCTGCCGGAAGCTGAAAGCCGCTCCGCTCCGGAGCGACAGGTCGACTCCTATATCCTATACATCATGAGAAACCCGCTGTTGATCAGCGAACCTGAGCGTTCAGCCCGCGCCACCCAAATTTGTATCGAGCATGTTGCCAAGTGGGCTAAGGAACCGGTCGAGACAAGTATTTTCGCGCAACGCACGCGCTGGCTAAGACACGTCCCAATCCCCGATCGCTTATTAGTAAAGGCCCTGCGGGCAATGCGCTATGATGGGCTTATGTTCATCGGCGCGGATGGAGTAATCGCGCACGTATTTTTCCAACGTCATCCTAACGAGCTCCGCATGTTCTCGGTCGCAGTGGCTGAACCATTTCAGGGGCACGGTTTGGCCGAACGCGCGCTCGAGCAGTTTGTACAGTACGCCAAGGGCTGTCCCGGCGTCGAAAGCCTGCGTTTCGGCGCTAATGGGCATGACGCCGTGCGGCACATCTGCCGGAAATTCCATGCACGGCAGGAAGCCTTGGGCCTCGAGCTGGATCCGGATACGGGAATAGCTAGAATCGTACGACGCGGGAACTCAGAGTAGCGTTCTCAAGGTCGCCGCTATCGCCTCCAAGAACTCCCTGGTGTTGAGATATTTGTCTCGCCCGACATTCGAGCCGTGGATACAGACCGCTAGATCCTTGGTCATCTTTCCCGCCTCAACTGTATCGATACAGGCGCGCTCCAGCTTTTCACAGAAGTTTATCAAGGGCTGATTGCCGTCAAAGCGGCCTCTGAAAATGAGTCCCCTGCTCCAGGCAAAGATCGATGCGATCGGATTGGTAGATGTTTCCTTGCCCTGCTGATGCTGGCGAAAATGGCGGGTAACAGTGCCATGCGCAGCCTCCGCTTCAACCCGTTTGCCGTCTTCAGTCATCAAAACCGAGGTCATTAAGCCTAGTGAGCCGAAACCTTGAGCTACAGAATCTGACTGCACGTCACCGTCGTAATTCTTGCAGGCCCAGACAAAGCCACCCTCGGATTTCATGGCGTACGCCACCATGTCGTCAATTAATCGATGTTCGTAAGAAATCCCGGCCGCGCTGTATTTTTGTGCGAATTCAGCTTCATAGATCTCTTTAAAGATGTCGCGGAAGCGTCCGTCGTAGGCTTTAAGAATTGTATTCTTGGTCGAGAGATAGACATTTTGCTTCTTGGACAAGCCGTAATTCAGACTGCTGCGCGCAAAGCTGCGGATCGACTCATCCAAATTATACATGCCCAGCGCGACTCCCGAGCCGGGGAATTTAAATATCTCGCGTTCGATCGGCGCACCTCCGCCCTCGGGTTCGAATCGGATCGTCAAGCGCCCTTTCCCCGGCACCACAAAGTCCTGGGCCTTATACTGGTCGGCATAAGCGTGCCTGCCGATCACGATTGGCTTGCTCCAGGTCGAAACTAATCGCGGAACGTTTTTACAGATGATCGGCTCGCGAAAAACAGTACCCCCGACAATGTTGCGAATCGTGCCGTTGGGCGAGGCCCACATCTTTTTTAGAGAGAATTCCTTAACCCGCGCTTCGTCGGGTGTAATCGTAGCGCACTTGATCCCTACCCCAAATTCGTTGATCGCATTCGCGGCATCGATCGTAATCTTGTCGTCCGTGGCATCGCGGTGTTGAATCGACAGGTCAAAGTACTTAATGTTCAGCTCTAGAAAGGGCAAAACTAGGCGGTCCTTGATGTCTTTCCAGATGATGCGGGTCATTTCATCCCCGTCCATCTCCACAATCGGATTTGCGACCTTAATTTTATTCATATTGGATCTGATAATGGATTATAGCGGCTGGCCTTTTCAAGGGGCGCCTTACTTATTCTCACCACTCTTCTTGGCTTTGACCTGCAGCGAAACCTTGCCCTCCTTCACAACCACCTTAAAGCTTAGCTTGGCTTCAGGATTCTTCTGTCTGTAGTCCTTAGCCCGTTGAAGTACCGATTTTTCAAAGCTCTCGTAATCGAGATTATGTTTTTTTCCGGTCTGCTTTTCGAGGGCCGTGCGGTAGCTATTGAACAGTGTATGCAAGCCCTTCTCCGCCGCGCCCACTGCGGTTTGGGATCGAGCCTCTTCAAACGACTGCTTTTCGCGTAAAGCAGCCTTAAAAAGATCTCGAGAATAGGTGCCCTCTTCGCGCTGCTTTAGCACACGCTGCCAGTAGGTATTGAAGGTTTGATAACGTCCGTCGATTGCTCGCAAACGATAGTTAATCGCGGAATTGCGGAAAGGCGCCTTCATCAAATTGCGCAGAGTGCGTTTCACTTCGGTGTGCAACCGATCGGGAGGTAACGGCAAAACTCCGGAAAAATACTGTTCGTACTGCATTTTTAGTTCGGCCAGCCGCGCCTCAATCGCATCCAATTCGGCTCTTAGATCGCGGCGCTGCTCAGCGTCCTTCGCCTTGAGGCCCGCGCGGTCTTTAGGTAGAGTCTCAGCCATCGGATAACTTGGGAACCGTGATAGGATCCGGCCTTTTAAGATATATCGTAATCCCGGCCCGTTTTATTTAGGGCTTTCACTTAGCTAATTCGTGGAAAACATTGCTATTTTAGTACTAGCTGCAGGTTTGGGAAAACGGCTAGGCGGGAAATCTCCCAAAGTATTAAGCAGCTTAGGAGGCTTTCCGCTGCTACAGCATGTGCTCAGAACTGCCGCGGCATTGGCGCCTTCCACCACCATTGTGATCACAGGCTTCGGAAGAGACGCAGTTGAGGCTGCTGCCCGGACCGGCCAATCTACGGGCTTTTATGCGCTGCCTAAATTGGCTTTTGTCTTTCAGCAGGAGCAGCTCGGCACCGGCGACGCCGTCAAGAGTGCGTTGTCAGAACTCCAGACCTTTTCGGGAACCGTAGTGATTCTAAGCGGCGATGTCCCGCTTCTCAGGACCGAGACCTTGAATCGCTTACTCCAGGAACACCACTCGCAGCGGGCCACCCTTTCGCTTTTGACATTTAAGTGCGCTGCGCCAAATCCATATGGGGTGATTATTCGTGATGCCAGCGGGCGCTTCGTGGAACAGATTGTGGAAAAGAAGGATTGCAGCCCCGAGCAGAGTAGAATCGAAGAAGTTAATGGCGGGGTATATGCTGTCGATTCGGCGTTTCTGGTTCCGGCGATCAAGAATTTAACCAACAACAACGCTCAAAAAGAATATTATCTAACCGACATTGTCGCGAAAGCGGCAGCGGAGGGGCAGCGTGTAGTCGCGGTATTGGCCGATGATCATCAAGAGCTGCTCGGTGTAAACACATTTATGGAATTGGCGGAGGTCAAGCGCATTATGCTTAATCGAGAGATTGCGATTTTGATCGAAAATGGGGTGGAGTTCGCCGACCCTGCAAGCGTGTATGTAGACTCTGGGGTGAAAGTCGCTGCGGGAGTGAAGATTGGTCCGAATGTGCAGCTGCGGGGCAGGACCGAGATTCATGCCGGTGCGGTGATCGAGGGGAGCGCGCTGCTGATTGATACCGTCGTTCACGAGGGTGCCGTCATCAAATTCGCGGTGCGTTCGGAACAAGCCGTGATCGGCAAGCAGGCTGCCGTCGGGCCCTTTGCCAACTTGCGCCCCGAGACTGTGCTGGGTGAAGAGGTGCGCATCGGCAACTTCGTTGAAACAAAGAAGGCGATCTTGGGTAAGGGAGCTAAAGCTTCGCACTTAACATATCTAGGGGACGCTGAGATCGGGGCAGACTCAAATATTGGGGCAGGTACCATCACCTGCAACTACGACGGCATTCAGAAGCAAAAGACTAAGATCGGAAAGGGTGTCTTTGTGGGAAGCGATACCTGCCTGGTTGCCCCAATCGAGATTGCCGACGGCGCTTATATCGGTGCGGGCTCGGTCATTACCAAGCCGGTACCGGCTGATAGCTTGGCCTTTACCCGGCCGCCGCAGGTGGTGAAGGAAGGCTGGGCCAAGAAGAAACGGCGCTAATTCAATCGTGCTATGAAGCCCCTCAATCAGGAGGGCCCTGGCCGGAATGTGCCCAAGTAATTACACTGCTGGTCAATGAAGAAACTCTATCGTTTTGTATTTCTCGCTGTGCTCGGGTGGGCTAACTTGGCGGTTCTGCCGGGCTGTAGCAAAGCGCCGCCGCTGGAAGAATCTAACGAGCTGCGCTTAGGAGCAGCGAGCGAAATCAGTGGGCCCGTCGAGGTTCCAATCTCTGCCCCCGCCACGCTTAAAGGCATGAATACGGAGAGCCTCGGTGCGGTACGTGCGCGGCTGACGGCCCAGATCCCTGGCCTAATGGCGAAGAGCTATGCTCCGGTAAAATCGATCTTTGAAAAAATCGATCCAGCGCTTGAGTGGGAGAGCGCCGAAAGTTTTTATCTGTTCGGGCCCGGCAGCATGTGTGGTGTCGGTCCGGCGCTCGATTCAGATCTAATCTTCAATCCGTACATGCTGCTCGGTGCCAGATTCTTCGGTTTGGGGATGAAGCAGTCGCCCTTTCGTTGGAGTCAGGCGACCAGAGACAGCGCCGCTACTGGCAACTCTCAAATACCAATGGCTCTGAAGCCGGTCTCTCTGAGTTGGATCCCTAAGGAGTCGCGGGCAGAGCTGCTTTTTAGAGTTAGCAACTACTTACAGGAAGCAGAGCCCTGGTTGCTGAATCCGATTGGGGTCGGAGATGTGGTCTTTAGCCTATCTCCCCTAAACGCCCGCGATCTCGGTTTCAAGTTCATGCGAATCGATACCGAAAATTCTTCTAATATCGTGCTGCCTCCGCAGCCACCCTCTGCGCTGCAGCTCCTGGAGATATTTACTCCGCGTCAGCTTAAGAGCTCCTCGGCGCGTTGCAATTCTTCTGGTTGGCCTTACAAAACCTATCGCAACCTAAAGCTGAGTGCGGTGCCGGCGAAATTGCGAGTGCTGCTTTGGCGCAGCGATCCCCGCGATCTGGCGTCGCCCGATTTTAGCTACGATATAAATTTTGACTAAGTAGCGGCTGTAAGGGTTGCGAAACACGAGCACGGAATTCCGGTCATTGCTGTACTGCGCAATTTGAGGAGAAGTTCTCTGTCATTTATTGGCTGGAAAATCTGCGGAAATTTCTCCTAACTTATTCAGTCCAGAGATCATTTCGACTTAAAGTTAGGGTTTGCCCGCCTTCGCTCATGCTACGGCGTGGCAGGCTTTCGCTTCGCTCGCAATGACAGATTGGGTGGAATGGCGAAGTATCTGCTGTTCCGTGCGGCTCTGTCGTTGCGCTGTCGTTCATGTAGCTGATGCATCCGTTGAGGCTGGAGCATCTGCTGTGACTCGCGGCTCTGTCATTGCGAGCGAAGCGAAGCAACCCCTACCGCTAGGTCGAACTAGGCGTCGGCTCTAGGAAATTTGGAAAAACTTTCTCCAAGCCCTAAAGCTGCACTTGTTGCCCAGGAACCTCGTCCAGCTTCTTCTATACAGCGTGAATTACGGCGTAGAGGTAGGGTACCGCACAACACCGAGAATTTTGGGTCAGAGATCTGTAGCGTCCACACTTGCAGGCCTGGATGAACGTTTTGATCGCCCGCCTCTTAAACAAAATAACACAGTAAATACAGACGCTTCCCAGACCCTACGGGTGTCCCAAATTACCGGTAAAGCGCCGCACTCCACCCTCCGATAACGTAAGTATGGGGTTTTGTTTAGCTCGTTCGGGAAAACAGCGCTGTCGGCTTCAAAAAGGCGCGTCCTTGGTAGAGTATGCGCTCTTAATCGCGCTGCTGGCCGTGGTGTGCATCCCGGTTGTGTCGTATCTGGGTCAAAACACCAACGACACCTTGAATGAAACCAGTAACGGCTTGAGCGGCAGCGGTTCGGGTCCTGACGATCCGCCCCCGGGAACTCCTACGCCCGAAGGTTCATGCAGCGACTGCTGTGTTGCTGGCTGCAGCCTCTAAAGCTACTTCTTGTTCTGCTTTCTAAGGAACTTCTTGAATTTCTTCTGTCGATTTTTCAGTTTTTTCGCGTCTCTTAGTTTGCGCCGAGTCTGAGTCTTCTTTGTCGGGGAAGCCATATTGCACCTCTAAATATCAAGATTCTTAGCCCTGAGAGCATTATCTTCTATGAATTTGCGCCGCGGTTCAACCTCGTCGCCCATTAATACCGTGAAGATTCCGTCAGCTTCAAGCGCGTCCTCAATCCGTACTTTCAACAGCACCCGGAACTTAGGATCCATGGTGGTCTCCCAGAGCTGCTCTGGGTTCATCTCTCCCAAGCCTTTGTAGCGCGTAATCGTCAGCCCTTTTCGTCCACGCGCATCAACCACACCCGGAATGTCTTCATAGTCATTGGCAATGCCCACTTCTTTGCCTTCCGCAGTGTCAAAGTAGCTGAAGGGTCCTTTGCCGGCAGTTCTGGCGTGGGTCAAAATGTTTTGCAGCGCTTTGAAGTCTCCGCGTTGGGTCAGTCCTTTGGTCAGCAAAGAGCGCTTGGCGATACCTTTAACCCTAGTTGTAACCTTGATGCCGTATTCGATACCGCCATTAGTGCGGGCAGCCTCCTCTAGCTCCACCACCGATAGGGCGACATCACGGGTCACCGTGGCGGCGATCGCGACCTTAAGTTTTTCCAGCAGCTGCTCCGTTTCGCTCTTGCTGCTAAATATCTTGGCGTCAGGCATGTTCTTGGCAAAAGCCAAAATAATGCGGGCGTCAAGCTTTTCAATCGCAAAGCCATCCAAGATGGCGGGAAGTCTCTGCAGCTGAATCACGACATCCTTAAGCGCCGCTCCTGTCGTAACTTTTTTATCCGCGGAACGAAGCTCGGCGTCCTCGAGGCCGCCTGCCAATATCAGCTCGGCAAAATCGTGCTCGTTCTTTATGTATTGCTCCGTCTTGCCGCGCTTAATTTTATAGAGCGGCGGCTGGGCAATAAAAAGGTGTCCGCGCGTAACCAGTTCGTTCATCTGGCGATAGAAGAAAGTCAGCAAAAGAGTGCGGATGTGGCTGCCGTCAACGTCCGCATCGGTCATAATTACGATCTTGTGATAGCGCAGCTTTTCAATATCAAAATCATCCGAACCGATACCCGCCCCAAGCGCTGTCACCATCGTACGAATTTCTTCAAAGGCCAGCATCTTATCAAAACGCGCCTTTTCAACGTTTAGAATTTTACCTTTGAGGGGGAGGATGGCCTGATTGACCTTGTCGCGACCCTGCTTAGCCGAGCCGCCGGCGGAATCACCCTCAACCAAGAACAGCTCGGACTCTTCGGGGTTCTCGTTTTGACAATCGGCCAGCTTGCCTGGAAGCGCCGCCATATCTAGCGCTCCCTTGCGACGCACCAATTCACGCGCCTTGCGCGCCGCTTCGCGAGCACGGGCGGCTTCCAGGACCTTGCCCACGATGGTTCGAGCGACGTTGGGATTTGTTTCAAAATACTCGCCCAGCTTCTCACCCATCACCTGCTCAACGAAGCCCTTCACTTCGCTGTTGCCAAGCTTCGTTTTTGTTTGCCCTTCGAATTGAGGTTCCGGTACGCGCAGATTAATAACCGCGGTCAAACCTTCACGGGTGTCGTCGCCCTGGATGGCTTCGCCCGAATTTTTCAATAAGTCATTCTTGGTCGCGTAAGAATTAACCGACCGGGTAAGCGCTGCGCGGAAACCTGCTAGATGCGTCCCGCCCTCGGTGGTGTTGATGTTATTAACGTAGGTAAAAATATTTTCCTGGTACTCTTTGTTGTACTGGATCGACACCTCCATGAAGATCCCGTCGCGCTCTCCCTTGAAATAAATCGGCTCATCAAAGAGCGGATTCTTGGCTTTGTTGACATGCTGCACGAAGCTCTTGATCCCGCCTTCGTAATGAAACTCCTGGGTCTTTCCGCTCTTTTCATCAGTCATCGTGAACTTCAGGCCCGCATTCAAGAACGCCAGCTCACGCACCCGATGTACGAGGGTTTCCGGATTGAACGCATGTGTCTGTGTAAAGATCGTGTGGTCGGGGAAGAAAGTTACCTTCGTTCCGGTGCCATCTGCTTTTCCGATCTCCTTTAGCGGGGCGACGGGATCGCCGCGTCTAAATTCCATCGCGTAGAGCTTGCCCTTTTGGCGAACTTCTACCTTGAGCCATTCCGAGAGCGCGTTCACGACCGAAACACCCACTCCGTGCAGCCCGCCCGATACGCGATAGGCTTCCTTTTCAAATTTTCCACCGGCATGCAGCTTCGTCAAAACAACTTCAACGCCGCTAACGCCCTCGCCAGCATGAATGTCGGTGGGAATTCCACGCCCATTATCCGCTACTGAGATAGAGCCGTCGGCATACAGTACTAAATTGATCTCTGTGCAGTGTCCCGCTAACGCTTCATCTACCGAGTTGTCGATTACTTCATACACCAGATGGTGGTAGCCGCGATCGTACGTATCGCCGATGTACATGCCGGGGCGTTTGCGAACCGCTTCCAGTCCTTCCAGAACTTTGATCTGGGTAGAGTCGTAAACTGCGTCCTGTTTTTGCACTGAACCTACATTCATTGGGCCTGTTCAAAACTTACAAAGAGATAGCGCGGCCGACCTAGCGAGACGGTCTGGCCAGCGGGTCAAGTCCTTACAAAGGATCGCGCCATTATAAGCAGAACGGCCCATTACGTAAAGCGTTAAACTGCTATTTTCTTCTTTAATTTCGGGAATTTAGATCGGTTTTACATGTCCCGATTCGACGCTAAACAAGGCGCATCGCTGTGCCCCAAAAATCTCCAGTAAGCGTGGCTCCGTGGCTGTAATTAAGACCTGTGACTGCCGTTCTGCGATCAGACTAAAGAGTGCCGCGCTACGCGCGGCATCAAGCTCTGAGTCGACGTCATCTAGTAAGATCACGGGCGTTTCACCCGCTGCATTTTCAAGCAGCTCAATTACCGCAAGCTTCAGCGCCATCACTACACTGCGGGTTTGACCTTGCGATGCAAAAACGCGCGCGTCCTTGCCTCCGATGCTGATCTGCATGTCGTCGCGATGCGGTCCTACCGCACACGACCCGCGCTCAACTTCCCGCGAGAACTCCAGCTCCAGCACCCGCAAAATATGTTCTTTTTCAGCTGCGGTCCCGGCTTCGGCAAAGGCGCTCTTGTAGTTCAACTGTAGTTCGCCGTCTGCGGCCGCAAAGGCGCTATGAATACGGGCAGCGCGGGCGCCTAGCGCTCTGACGAACTCCTGACGAGCGTTGACTATGCGCACAGCATGCTCGGCGATAATTTCATTCCAGGGCATGATGCTCTCCCGGCCGGCATTGCCCCGCGAGAGTAGTGCGTTTTTGCTCTTAACGGCCCGTCCATAAGCGGCATAATCTATAATCATCCCGGGACGGAGCTCTGAGATGTGCCGATCGAGCAGGCGCCGGCGTTCAAACGGAGCCCCCTTGACGATTTCTAGATCGGATGGAGAAAACGCTACAGTCAAAAGCTTACCGGCATAGTCTGCAAGTGTTTTAACCGGTTCCCCGTTGATGTATCCGGTCTTCTTGCCGCGCTCAATCACGATCCCCAGATCCAAATCTGTTTGATGATGCGAAATTGAAGCGAATGCCGAACCGGAGCGCGATCCCGACAACACCAGATCGGCTAAGCGCGCGGTTCTAAAAGATCGGCCTGAGGATACAAAAGAGATCGCTTCGACCAAGTTCGTCTTCCCTTGGCCGTTACTACCGGTGAGAAGATTAACGCCGCCGGAAAAGCTTACGCTCTCTTCGATGAAATTTCGGAAATGAAAAAGCTTGAGTGAATTAATCTGCACCCAGAGTTAAGTGAGCCTCATCGGCATCACAACCCCAATATAAGACTCGTCGCCTTCAGCATAAAACTTGGCCGCCCCCAGCTCTCCGGTCAGCGCCATTACCAATGTCTGCGATTCGTCCAATGACTGCGCCATCTCGAGGAGGTAGCGCGCGTTAAAGCCGACGCTGAGATCCGGACCGTCATACTTCACATCGAGCGATTCACGGGCTTCCCCTAACTCCGGCGATGAACTCGAAATTTTCAATCCGCTCTTGCTGAAGTCCAGCCGAACGCCCTTCGCCTTGTCGGTGACCATCAGAGCTACGCGTCTTAGCGCCTGCGCTAGTTCGCTCGATTGAGTAACGGCCAATGTCCCGGCTTTGGCGGGCAGAACCTGATTATAGTCCGGAAACTCTCCGTCAATTAAGCGCATTGAAATCTTTGCGTCCTCTGTCTCTATCAGCAGGAAACCGTCCTTTACGTCCATACCAACCGGCCGGTCGGTCGCGGTGTCGATTACCTTTCTAATTTCGGCCAGGCCCTTTTTTGGAACAATGATACGTTCAGCAAAGGAAAGATTCTCCACTGGTCTGGTGATCATGGCTAAGCGATGACCATCGGTCGCCACCATTCTCAAGTTGGAGCCCTTCTTCTTCGCTGCGCCATCCTGCGCCAACTCAAAACATACCCCGTTCAAATTAAAACGGGTTTCATCTTGAGAAACTGCATATAGAGTCTTGTTGATCATTTCATGCAGCTGCTTAGCCTCCACCCTTCCTGTGACCTCGGCAGCTATGCCCGGCAAGCTCGGATATTCTTCTGCGCTCACACCCACCATTTTGAACTTGGAATTTTTCGCGCTAATTTCGAGACGTTCTCCCTCGGTCAACTTCAGCTTAACTTCGCCATCCGGAAGTTCCCGTACGATGTCGGTAAAAACGCGTGCGTTGACCGTGGTGCTCCCCGTTGAGTGCACGTTGGCCTTGACCCTTAACAGCATCGTAATCTCGTAATCGGTCGAAGCAATGCGCAGCTGTTTGTCGGTTGCGGAGATTAAAACATTGGAGAGGATCGGCATCGTCGTCTTTTTCTCGACGACGCTCTGCGTTGCTGACAAAGCTTTGCTCAAATCTTGCTTGGTGACGGTTAGTTCCATACCTCTTACAACTCCAAAAAATTCCGGCCAATAATACTACATGAATATATAAAATCTTTTAGTATTAGTTATAGGCAGCGACGTTTCTGTAGAAAAATCTTTTAACCTCTTGAAATACCATCCGCAAATCGGTTTCCAAGTTGTGGCATAAAAGTTGGGAACCATGCGGGTTACCAACAGGACTTTTGTTAAAACTGAAGAACATTCGAATAGTCCAGAATCAATCGATAGGATATTAACAGGTTATACCGGAAAAACTGCTGTAATAAGAAGACCTTAGGCCGGGTCTTAACATTCCTTAAAACCAGCCTCGGAGCCAATCAACTTAGGGCCAAATCGCCGCAATTTCTTCGTCCGGCCACTCGCCTAAATCGTCATGCGCGCGGCGTTAATTGCCGAGCAACCGCTTCTCAATATCATTCACTAAACCACGAATTGAAGGATCCCCCTCAATTTTTGACGCCACCACGTTCGCTGCGTGGATCACGCTGGAATGATCTCTTCCACCAAAATGTCCCCCGATTTCAGGATAGGAACAGGTGGTGTGTTTGCGACAAAGATACATTCCAATATGACGGGGAAACGAGAGATTCTTAGTTCTTCGCTTTGAAATCATCTCAGAAACCTTAATATTAAAGAACTCCGCAACAGTTCGCTTAATATCCGATACCGACACTCTAATGGTCTTAGGCTGCAGCAACGGCTTTAAAGCCGCGCTGGCCATTTCCAGGGTCACCTTATGACCTTGCAGGCTGGTTGAAGCGTGGAGCCGCGTAAGGGCACCTTCCAACTCGCGTATGTTCGAGGAAAACTTCTCAGCGATAAAGGTCGCAACGTCACCCGGCAGCTGCACGCCGTCAAGCAAGGCCTTGCGATTCAAAATCGCAACTCTAGTTTCAAAATCCGGCGCCTGCAGATCGGCAGTCAGGCCCCATGAGAACCGCGTTTGAAGGCGCTCCTCAATCCCCGGAATCTCCTGCGGGATCTTGTCGGAGGTGATCACAATCTGGTGCTTGGCCCCGTAAAGCGCATTGAAGGTGTGGAAGAATTCCTCCTGCGTGCGCTCTTTGCCACACATGAATTGGATATCGTCGATCAACAACACCTCAATGTTTCTGAGGCGGTTCTTAAGCTCATCCATCTTGGCCAAGCGCAGAGATTGAATCAGCTCGTTGGTAAATGTCTCAGACGACATATAGAGCACCTTAGCTTCAGGCTTGCGGCTGAGTACGGCATTACCGATGGCGTGCAGCAAATGAGTCTTTCCGAGCCCTACGCCACCGTAAATAAAGAGCGGATTGTAGCTCTGGCCCGGGCTCTCGCTGACCCGTAGGGCGGCCGCGTGACAGAACTGGTTGTTGTTTCCGACGACAAAGCTGGAGAAGGTGTATTTGGGGTTAATGTTGTGTTCGGACGGAGTCTTTAGCGGCTCTTTGGTATTAATTTCAGAGACTGACGCTTTGCCCTTTCGAACGATGATGTACGGCGCTGGGTTGGCAGCGGCATTTGCGGCGGACGGATCAACCGACACCCGCACCACTATTTCATTTAGCTCGAGCATCCTGGACAGAATCAGTGCGATATTGTCCTTGAAGCTTTCATTAATCCGCGTTGCGATCAGCTTCGATGGTGCGATCAATGACAGCTCGCCTTTTTCCAGATCAAACATATCAAGTTTGATCGGCTTAACGAACGCCGCAAAAATCTGAGGATCGACGCTTTGTTCTATTTGAGAGAGCACCCTGGCCCAAAGATCGTCGGCGATTGCCGGGGCTAACAGGCTATTCGATGGCTTTAATTCCGCCTCGACGCTCTCGGGTTGATAATTTTCTGCGCTCAACTTCAAACTCGACAATGTTACTAACGGGGCAGTTACTAACGGCGTACAACATTCCGAACCAGATCAACCGCAAACAACAGAACCATCGCGAGCGTTACCGCTGACGAAGGAACAACTTAGCCCAACGAATTTTTGACAATCAACAAAATCGGAGAAAAATTTCGAAAGCGCATTCCCAGCAAATAAAATCGCACGTTTTGTGAGCATCAATTTTTCTTAGTACAAAATGCTTAAAGCTGCGATGAACACTTAAGCGTGATAGGAATTTTAGTAGTGTGAAAAGGCTAGGCATTTTGCGTTAGAATTGTTCACAATTTGAGTATGACGACAAGCATGCCGTGTGTTTTCCGGAAAAAGCGCGATTGCCACGGCGCGGTCTAGATCAAAGCGCGGCGCGAATGGAGCTTATGCAAACTCTCGCCAGCTTTTCCACTTTCTTTCCACAGCAAAGAATGATGAGTTTCAATTGATTAGCGTACTTTTGCCAAAGTGGTTGAAATTTAGTCCACGGCAGCCCCAACCCTTAGCGCAAAGCCGCTAAGGGGCTATTAAATTTGCATTTTTTCCTCGTTTGTTGAATAACATAGCTGCTATGTCGGGATTTACATATCTGACCCCAGTCATTCCGGATCCAAACTGGCAAAAGTTTGTGGTTGGGGCCGCGCTTTGCGGAGTCTTGGTGCTTACGGGAAAATTGCTGACGGTGCGTCTGGCCACGGACAAAGGCTTTGAAGGCGCCGTTATTCCTGACAAAAAGCTCACACCATTCGGGTTTTTCGATTTCTTCATCGAAGCATTTTTGGCGCATCACGACAGCGTTTTAGGAAAAGAGAATCGTAAGTATGTGCCGTTAACCGGCTCACTCTTCATCTTTATCCTGTTTGCAAACCTGCTCGGACTTGTTCCTGGGATGCCCGCGATTACCACGACCGTGTGGATTAATGTGGGCATGGCGCTCTTGGTCTTCATCTATTTCAACTACCTTGGGATCAAAGAGCAGGGCTTGATCAATTACCTCAAGCACTTCTGTGGCCCGGTTTGGTGGCTGGCTTTCTTGATTCTTCCGATCGAGCTTTTGAGTACCTGCCTCCGAATATTGACTTTAAACCTTAGGTTATATTGGAATATTTCGGCCGATCATATGGTGCTCGAAGCCTTCACCGGGATGATTGGTATTGGCGCGGTTCCCTTTTACGTAATGGGAACCTTCGTCAGCTTCATGCAGGCGTTCATTTTTACAACTTTAACCATGGTGTATATCCTTCTGGCGACTCAGCATGAGGAGCATGAAGAGGGAGAGCACTGATTTTAAGGGATCGACGATGAGAAAATACTCGAGTCTTGTTCTGGCTATGATTGGCGCAATGCTGGTTCCGGCGATGGCTTTCGCCGAAGAAGGCAATCTTGCGTCTAAAGGATTGGTAGCGATTGGCGCCGGCTTGGGCATCGGTCTGGCGGCGTTGGGCGGCGGATTGGGTCAGGCCAGAGTTATCAGCTCCACCCTGGATTCTATCGGGCGCAATCCCGGCTCGGCTGGCAAAATGGGACTTTGGTTCTTCGTGGGTCTTGCGCTAATCGAATCGCTGGTGATCTTGGCGTTCGTGATCGCGATCGGTCTTTCCAATAAGATGTAATAAGTCGCTGACTTATTATGCCCACGCCGTTTAACACCGGCGTGGGCCGAACTCTCCTTCCGGCTCTTGTCCCTCAAGCATGTTGGCTTTCCAGCCAACGCTCTGCTTCAATTGCCGCCATACATCCTGTGCCTGCCGCTGTGATTGCCTGTCTAAACACGTGATCTTGAACATCTCCGCAGGCAAATACACCGGCAATATTGGTCAGGGTGGAGTTAGGTTTCGGAACGATATAGCCGTTCTCGTCCATATCGAGAACGCCCTTGAACAGCTGGCTTGAAGGGGTATGGCCAATGGCGATGAACAAACCATCTGTTTGCACCTCCTCGGTTTTACCGGAAACGGTGTCTTTAAGTGTGACCCCGGTAACACCGCTTTTCTTATCGCCGTGAATTTTGGCGACTGCGCGGTTCCAAAGTGGCTTAATCTTTGGATGTTCAACCACCCGTTGGCGCATAATTTTGGACGCCCTGAGTTCATCCCGACGGTGAACCAGCAGAACTTGGCTACCAAACCGGGTTAAGAAAAGAGCCTCCTCCGCAGCGGAATCTCCGCCCCCAACCACCATGATGGTCTTGTTCCTGAAGAAGGCGCCGTCACAGGTGGCGCAGGTAGAGAGGCCGTAACCTAGCAGCTCGCGCTCCTCAGGCAGTCCGAGATACTTCGGCACTGCTCCTGTCGCGATAATCAAGGCATCGCAGGTATAGAGCTGTTTATCTGAGGAGAGTTTAAAGGGGCGCGTATTAAGATCGACCTTGTTAATCGTATCGACCATGATCTTTGCTCCGAAGCGCGCCGCCTGCTTTTCAAAGAGCTGCATCAAATCGGGCCCCATTACGCCCTCCGGGAAGCCCGGAAAGTTCTCCACCTCAGTGGTGGTCGTTAATTGCCCACCCGGCAAGGGGCCATGCACGAGAACCGGGTTTAAATTCGCCCGTGAGGTATAAATAGCGGCGGTAAGCCCGGCCGGACCAGAACCTAAAATCAAAATCTTGCTATGCTGCGAACCATTCATTGAAAACTCACCTATTGCTTCGTAGACTCATTAATTATACCCCGCTTTTCCGTTAACTGGCCATCGGGCGCTAACAAATCAGCAAGGAGTTATTCATGAATAAAACTAACAAGAACATCACCTTCAAGGGCAACAAACTGACCGTCACCGGCACTGAGATCAGGGAAGGCCAAAAGATTCCGGCCTTCACGGTGGTTGGAACCGATATGTCGGACATTACACTTGAGCGTTTCAAGGGCAAGACCGTCGTGATCTCTACTGTCCCCAGCCTAGACACTCCGGTTTGTTCCGTTGAAACCAAGCGCTTTAATGCTGAGGCACAAAAGCTCTCTTCGGATATCGCGATCTTAACCATCAGCCTCGATCTGCCTTTCGCACAGCAGCGTTGGTGCGGAGCGGAAGGTGTCGAAAACGTTACTGTTGCCAGCGACTATAAGTATCGGCAGGTGGGCGAAGCGCTCGGAGTATATATTAAAGAGATGGGGCTTTTAGCGCGGGCCATCTTCGTTGTCGGGAAAGACAGTGTCGTGCGTTATGTCGAATATGTGCCGGCGATTAGCGACGAGCCGCAGTACAGCGCTGCGCTAGAAGCCGCTAAGACCGCCTAAGCCGGGTTTCCCGTCAGGGATTGGGCGTTAGGGCAGAGGCGCGTCAGGGTGTCTCTGACCCGGCCGACCTCATCGCCGAGCGGAACAAATAATTTGAGAGCCTGATTAAGGTTGCCCGCTTTTGCAGCGCTTTCGATAAGACTCGATTGCTCGGCTGCATTGGCGGCCGAAACATTCGAAAGTGAACCTTTGAGCGCATGTGCGGCTCTGGCGATCGCCGCAATGTCCTTAGCTGTAACGGCCAGCTTTAGATTGGCATATAGAGTTTGGTGTTCGTCCAAAAACGCCTGTGCGATTTCGCTGATGATTTCTATATCGAAAGCAAAACGATCGAATAATTCCGCCGCGTCGACCGCGCCATCATCGCCTCCTAACCCCTCCCCTAATTTAATTTGCGGAGCAGTTTCCTTGGCAACTTCGTGGCCTAAATCGGGGAAGAGCTCCTGAATTACCTCGGAAAGCTCCTTATGATCGATCGGCTTTGCCACCCAGGTGTCCATTCCGGCATCCAAGAAATGCCGCACGCTGGAGTCGGAGGTGTTGGCGCTGAAAGCCACCAACGGCACATGACGGTCGGGATCGGCCGCACGTTCCCGATCGCGAATTAATCTGGCAGCCTCCATGCCGTCCATCTCAGGCATTTGAATATCCATTAAGATCAGATCGACGCGCTTCGGTTCGGGCTGCGGCACTGAGTTGAAATGGCCATTTTGATCTAGAAACTCGAGGGCTTTCTTGCCGTTTACAGCAAGAGAAACTCTGTGACCCCACTGCTCCAGCAGCGCCTTTACCACGGTGCGATTCACCAGCGTATCGTCCGCGACCAGCACATGCAGTTGTTTGCTAGCGGCCTGTGCCAGCGCGTCATCGGAGCTTGATATGTCCGTTTCCAGGATCGGTTTAACCTCGCAGTCAATTTCCTTCGACGCTTGCTGTGCAGCTTTGGGCAGCGTGCCCAGCCTTAGGATAAAATGAAAAGTTGAGCCTTTACCCGGGGTGCTTTCTACCCAAACCCGTCCGCCCATCAATTCGACTAACTGCTTGGTAATGGTTAGCCCCAGACCTGTTCCGCCGTAACGTCGGGCCGTTGATCCGTCGGCCTGCGTAAAGGGTTCGAAGATCGAACTAAGCTTGTCCTGAGGAATGCCGATGCCGGTATCGCTGACAGCCCCATGCACTTCGCATGTTTCGCCCTCGCTCTCGCGTTCCAGCGCAAGCTCAAACCGCACTTCGCCCTTCTCGGTGAACTTAATCGCGTTGCCAACTAAATTGAAGATGATCTGTTTAATGCGGAGCCCATCGGCCCGCACAAGCGCGGGCAGCTGCGCGCCGATTCTGCAACTCAACACCAGTCCCTTCTCGTGCGCCCTAATAGCGATCGTTTTTAAGGCCTCGAGCGTTGCGGCACGCAGATCCAGCTCTTCCGGATCAAGAACGATCTTGGCAGCTTCAAGTTTGGAAAGATCCAGGATCTCGTTGATGATCTGGAGCAGGGACTGGGCCGAGGTCTTGACGATATTCAGCGACTCTCTACGCTGCTGGGACTTCTCGACATTCAACATTACCTGGGTCATTCCGAGAATTCCGTTGAGCGGGGTCCGGATTTCGTGGCTCATATTAGCGAGAAACTGCGTCTTGCTTTCGGCTGCAGCTTCAGCTGATTCCTTGGCGGAGGTAAGCGCGGCCTCAGAAGCTAAGAGCGCTTGAAAGATCCGCTTGATTTCGCGGGCCAAGAAAGCAATTTCGTCGCGTCCCCCGGTATCTACATTTAGCTCCTGCTGATGCACACTGGAGATCTTCTGGATTTGCCCCGTAAGCTTGATCAATCTACGGAGCACAATTCGCTCCATCAATAACAGGGTAACGGCTAAAATCAGAATTGAGGCGAAAGCTGTCACCAGCAGCAAGGAGTTTTGTGTTTTGGTGCCCTCTCGAAATATTTGCCGCGGCTTTTCTACGCTTAGCAGCATCGCCGGGGCACCGTCGATCTGCTTGATGAACGTCGTACCTTGCAAGCGATTTTCATCTAACTCTTCGATTAGCGGCGTCTTGTTGGCTTGAATTTCGGTTAGTAGCTCCGGCTGCTGAACCGGATCGATCGGACTGAACTTCAGGTCGAGCTTGACCTGGCTTGCGAGGGTCGAGCGAAAATCTTCATCCACCTTGCGGATGAAGATCAAAGTGCCGCGGCTTGGTCCAGAACGTTCGGTCTGCAGGATCGCCCTCGAGCTAGCCAGCATCAGCTGCTTTGATAACAGCACAAACCCGGATTTAACCTTGTCCGGAGTCTCTGGATCGATCGCAAGATTTTCCGCGATTTGTGCCGCTAGCGGCGAATCCACCGGGTCGAGACGTTGCGCCTGCGCGTTCAAGCCTAAACCCAGGATCAGGGAGCGGTGTTGGTCGAAGAATAAAATGTAATCGATTTCCAATCCTAAAACCGAGTCGTACAGCAAATTGGATTCGATAAATTGCTTATTGTGGTCCTTAACAAAGCGATAGGAGTCGTCCCAATAGGCCCAGTCAGAGAGTTTTACGGCGAGATGGTTGGCTTCCGCATCGATCGCTCTGCTGGCGCGATCCAGGTCTTTAAGCATGTCTTGATGCTCAATTCGATTGAAGCCTTCGGATAGGATCGGCGTAACGATCAAACGTAAAGCTAAGACCAGAAGCAGTGCGCTGATTAGCAGAACCAGCGCGGTTTTTTGACGCAACGTCATGCGGGATTTCCTAGAGTTTTAGGGCGCCTTTGACTTTCTCGACCAGCGTGTCGAAACCGAAAGGTTTCAAAACGTAATCGCTTGCCCCGGCTTCGAAAGCTTCGACCACCGCCTCTTTATCAGAACTGGAGGTAATCATGATGAAGGGAACGGAGCTTAACTCGGCATCGTTTCGCAGATTTTTCACCAGATCGATCCCCGGAATGCCGGGCATATTCCAGTCAGAGATGACTAGTCCGGTTGGTGCTTCCTTTATCTTGGCCAGCGCTTTGGTGGAATCTTCAACCTCGACGATGTTGGTGAAGCCCATCTTTTCGAGCAGCCGGCGTACGATACGGCGTGCACTTTGCACATCGTCTATTACGACGACCCGCATTGCGGAATCAAAGCCGAATCCCTGAGTGTCGCTCATTGCACGCCTCCCCTAATATTATCGAAAGATTGACGTCGAAGATTAAGCTCCAGTTACGAGGATAACTAGCTAGAAGTACGACTGTTTTCACTGAATTTTGCGGTGATGAAGCTCTGCCGCAGAATTACTCCGCCTTCAGTATGCGTGGTCCGACCGGCGCAATACCGTCTGTTTGCTGCTGATTGAGGAGAAAAAGCGCGTCCTGTGCGCCAATTGTGACGGTCGTTACGGAACTTCCGTCGTTGATGGCGGCATCGCGGATTCCCCGAATCTTCCTAAATGGCCGCTCTAGGTCGAAGGTCAGAGGAACATACTCAGGATTCACGAATACGCTGCCGTAGTCGAAATCGCGCCGGTAGACACTACTAACTCCTTGTTGGAGGCGGGCGTTATCAAACCAGAAATCTCCAACCTGCTTTGACAAGCTGAAGTACACCCGCCCGTTCGCTAAGGAGGCGTTAGTGTAAAACGAAACCTGGTATTGTTTCCAATTGGAGGTTACAGGCAGATAGATTGAGCCTAGAGTAGGACCGCCGTCGCTGCCCAATGACACCTCAAGGCCCGGTGCGCCAGTAGTCTTGGCCCAAAAAGTAATTGAATAATATGTGTAGGCTGAGATCGGGACAGCAGCCGAAGCCAGACTGATCGCCCAAGAATATGGGGCAGCGGCTGTCACAGCGACGTGTGCAGAGCGGGATCCTTCCGGCGCTAGCTGATCAAAGGTAAGGGCGGCTTGGGCGGGCGAAAAAACGCGGAATTGCCAGTTTCCAGTAGTTCCTTCGAAGCGCCCATCGCCAACTAGAGACGAATCGTTTGCCCAGACATGCTGTTTGCGCGCGCTCTGTGGGCCACCCAGCCACCCGGTGTGCATTCCGGAGCTGCTCGATTCCCCGGTGCTCCGATCGACGGCATATTCATCGTACCACCAGTTGTAGTACGGGTAGGTTAGAATCTGGCCGGAGCTATCACCAAACACACCAAATCCTTCCCCCAGCGCCGCACTGCCTAATCCAAAGCGCACCTTTCTCAGATTGTCGGCAGCATAGCCATTAAAGGAGTCGCTTGCCGCGCTAAAAAGAAAATTATATGCGGGGTTTCGGAACAGAAGGTCGTACCAGAAGTAACCTCCCACCGGCCGGTACATATTGCTTAACCAGGTTCCGCCGTTTTGCAGCGGAAAATTTTCCGACATCCAGCCATTTAGCTGCTGATGTAATTCGCCCTGTCCGCAATTTCCGACCAGCGCAAAATTGTTGTCTCCGATTAGAGCTCTCAGTCGATTAGCAAACACCACCTGCCCTTCCTTCCAGGCATTCAGGAAAGCCTGGCGGTTTGCAGGGTTTGAATTGTCCGTTCCAAAACCTGCCCTTTGATAGTCAAACTTAGTAGAGCCGGTTTCCATCCAATCCAGCGTGGGGCAATAGACGTCAAAAAAGATTCCATCCCAAACACGCCGTCCATCGCCGTAGGTGCTAAGATAGATGTCTTGATACATCAACTCGGCGATGCTTTCAGCCACCGGATACCTCCAGCTTCCATTCTGACTAACGCGGTAAGCGAAATTCACGTTAGGGGTGCTCGGATCGGCCGATCCGCCGGGCTGCAAAGCGAGAAATCCAATCCCATCCATGTCGCAGTTGGTATAGGGAGGATCTACTCCCGAGTAGCGCCGCACTGTTTTCCAAAAATGTCCGAAATACGCAGCCTCGTCGTAGCCGTTCCCGCACCAGGTGGTATTGGGCATAGTGTAGGCAAAAAGTTTCATATTGGGATTTCTGGCGCGTAGCGCCGCGGGTATATCCTTTCGCAAATCGGTCAGGGGGGTCGCGCCAAAGATGGCAAGTTGATACTTAGCGTAACGATCCAAGACCTCCGCATTCAGCGAACCGTCCACGTTCGTTAGCGGACGGCCGGCGCTATTGTTGCCGTGATAGATTCCTAGGCGCGGAAAGGCCAAATCACTCCCGTCGGCATAAAGATGCGCCGCGCAAAGTACGGCGCCGCAGACCGCCAATGCGATTCGGGTTACGAAGGCGAGCGTTCTCATTACCCCGCGAAATGCCTCAATCAGCTAAAATTCCAAGCGAAATTCGGTATATATAGAATCGGAGCTCCTAGGGGCCAACTTGAAACTGAAAATGGGCCCTAATCCTTAGTAATCAAGGGCACTTCGCGTGCAGCCTCGTCGATCTCCGCGAGATAGATATAACGCATCAACAAGAAAGTACTTACGCCGCCCAGCAGATGCCAGATGAAATGGGTGCCCATCGGCAGCAATCGCAAAGAATCGGCATACCTAAAGTAGGCCGCGCCGCCGAAACTCAAAACCGAGCCTAAAACTAACGCGACATTTCTCCAGCCGTGCCTGGCGCTATGCAGTAGAGCCGGCAGGATGATCATTACAGCCAGGAGCACATAGCCTGCCGTGATGCGCGCGGAATGCGGAAGCGATGAGAGCGCAATCACACTCCGCGAGATGAATATGAAGGCGCCGACCAATAACGCCGCTAGCCAGCGGCTGTGAGTCACTCCGTGCCAGAAATATACAGCAGCTGCGATTCCCAACACGAAGATCGGTACAAAATCCAGCAGCAACCAGAGCCGGCTATTACGGGTGGCGTGATAAAGTGTTCCGCCTATGAATCCTAAGATTAAGATCGGTAGTGCAACGGAGACGAATGGGTGTCGATAGTCGTCAAGTTTAATCTTTCGCCAAAAATAGATCGCGATTGCTAAGAAAATCAGATTGCTAGATGTATTCCAAGGCTCGACGGGAAAGCGCGCTAGATTAGTCTCGGTGTAAATTGGCCCTGGATCGCCGGGAAGCATTGGGCGATCGTAGGGGTGTATTGGAAACTTATTCAAGAGGGGACGATTTGGCCCCCGGCGTTAGGAACTGGCCATGGAAAAGAGAGAGATTAAGAAGGTACTAATCGCCAATCGTGGTGAGATTGCTTTGAGGGTGCAGCGCGCCTGCGCTGCGATGGGCATCAGAACGGTGTCGATTGCATCAGAGGCCGATCGTAATGCCCTTTTTGCCCGGCAGGCCGAGCAGTTAATAGTGATCGGAGCCCCGCCCCCGCGCGAATCCTATCTTAATATGGAAAAGATCATTGCGGCGGCACAAAGCAGCGGTGCCGACGCGGTCCATCCGGGATACGGTTTTCTCTCGGAAAACGCCGATTTTGCCAGAAAGGTGATCGAAGCCGGTTTAAACTATATTGGTCCGCGCCCCGACTCGATTGCGATTATGGGCAGTAAGACCGCCGCGCGTGAGCGTGTATCTCAATACGGGGTGCACTGCACTCCCGGCTCTGCGGCCGGCCTCAGCGATCCGGAGCTGGCCGAAAAAGCTGCTGCGATCGGTTATCCCGTTTTGATTAAGGCGGTAGCTGGTGGCGGGGGCCGCGGCATGCGGGTGGCAAATTCTGCGCATGAACTAGCGGAAGCGCTACCGCGGGCACGCGCCGAAGCGCTCAAGAACTTCAGCAGTGAGGATGTTTATATTGAGAAGTACATTTTACTGCCGCGGCATGTGGAGGTGCAGATCTTCGGTGACGCGTATGGAAATGTGGTGCACTTTGGAACGCGCGACTGTTCCACCCAGCGCCGGCATCAAAAATTGATTGAAGAGGCGCCGGCGCCGAATCTTCCGACAGCGCTGCGAGAGAGCATTCATGCCGCCGCCGTCCAAGCCGCCAAGAGTGTTAATTATCGGGGCGCCGGCACCTGTGAGTTTCTTGTTTCAGGATCCGATTTTTATTTTTTGGAGATGAATACCAGGATCCAGGTTGAACATCCCGTAACAGAAGCGGTAACCGGAGTCGACTTAGTGCAGCTGCAGCTGAAGGTTGCGATGGGCGAACCGCTGCCGATGACGCAGGAGCAGATCACCTTCAACGGCCATGCAATCGAATTTCGAATCTATGCCGAAGATCCATGCCGCAATTTTGCCCCCTCAAATGGGCTAATTACGGCCCTAAAAAGAGCTGATTTGCCCTGGGTGCGCGAGGACTTTGCCTTTGAAGAAGGCGATCAAGTAAATATCTTCTATGACGCAATGATCAGTAAAATGATCATTCTAGGGGACGATCGTCTTGATTCCATTGAGAAAAGCATTGAAGCGCTCAATGCTTACCAGCTTGAGGGAGTAACTACCTCAATTGCTTACCACCTGTGGCTGCTTTATAATGAGGCGTTCAGGAAAAGCCCCATTGATATTGGCTTTGTGGAGAGGGAACTCACCCCTGAAGCAGTCCGAGCGATCAAGGCGTGCCGCTTACGTGACCCGCGGCACCAAAAACCGACAGGAGGAGCAGAGGTGAAAAGCACTTATAATTATACTTCCAAGAAGTTTGGAAAGACCTGTGAAATTGAGATTCTTCATACCCGCAACGGGACCTTCGTAGCCCGTCCCGTAGATATGGATGGAACTCGCGCCCGTAATATGTATTGCCGTCGTTCCAATGGACTTAACGATGCAGTGAAGTGTTTAATCAACGACGTACTGGAGCAGGTACCGCCGCCGCAGCTTTTTGGCGGGCAGCTGCATGCCTAGAAGTTACGGCATGTAGATTTTAAAGGGGGCCAAAAGGCCCCTTTTTTATTGCTCAGGACTTTTCATGTTTGATTAGATCCGGCCGACTCTATCGCGGTTCCCAAGAGTAATTGCCATGGGAGCCGGTAGATCTGAGAGTTCCATAGTCGGCCAGGCGCAGCTTCTCCCTAAGTAGGAACAGTCGTCGCGCTAGTACATAGGGAACCGCTATGGATATTTTCCCTCCGGGGGATCCGCCTCCGGCGGACGAGCGCTCGAAAGTCTCTGCTTCTCGCTAAAGACTTTCGGAAAGCGCTCTAGCTAAAACAGATCACCACGATCTGCGCAAACACAACGCGCAGCAGCATCGTCAGGGGATAGACAGTGGAATATGATATCGACGGTTCGTCAGAGCCGGTCAGCGATGTCGCGAAGGAGAGCGCTGGCGGGTCCGTCATGCTGCCAGCCAGAAGACCGCAAAGGCTTAGGTAGTTAGTCTTATAGACCAAGCGCGCCACTGTTCCGACTATTAGCAGTGGCAGCATTGTGATCAACACGCCACCCAAAATCCAATAGAGCGCCTGTCCATTTAGCAGCACTTCGAGAAAATGATCGCCCGCTTTTAGTCCGACGCAGGAGAGGAACAAGACGATACCCATTTCGCGCATCATGAAGTTAGCACTAGCGGGCATATGCCAAACCAGCGAACCCACATGTCCAAGCCGGCTTAGTAGAATCGCAGCGATCAGCGGCCCCCCAGCCAATCCTAATCGGACAGCCGAAGGCATGCCGGGAATTTGGATCGGATATGTTCCGATCGCTATTCCCACCAAGATTCCGATGAAGACCGGAATCAAACGCGGATAATTGAGCTGTTTTATTGAATTCCCCAACTGCTTGGCTGCCGCCTGAACATCGGCTTCCTCCCCGACCAATCTCAGCGCATCTCCAAACTGCAGCCGCACTGCCGGCCCCATCGGCAGCTGCACATCGGCGCGGCGCAAGCGCGTTGCCGTTACACCAAAACTGCCGCCTAGATCTAGCTCGTCAATGGTTTTGCCAAGCGGCCAGCTCTCCGTGATTAGAATATCTCGTGAAACTACGGCGCTTTCCAGCTTACGAATATCAATTGCAGCCTGCGCCCCGATGATTAGCGTCAACTGCTCGAGAGTTTCTTTGGGGCCGACCGCTAACAGGATATCGCCGATGTTGATAACATGTTCAGCGCGCGCCCGTTCCGGTCTCTTTCCGCTTTGCATGATGCGCGAGATCACCACGCCCGATTGGCTCAAGGTGGGAACCTGACTTAGGGTTAGCCCCGCCAGATTCTGATTTTTAACCTCCAAGCTCAAATGCACAACCTGGGCGACCGTCTGCTTGCGCAGCTGCTCCAACTCCAAGAGCTCCTGTTTCACCTTCACTCCGAAAAGCAGCTTCAGCAGCAGCATCGAGAGGATCACTCCGGCCACGCCGAATGGATAGGCCAGGGCGTATCCTAAGCCGGGCAGCTTCAGCACGTCGCTGGAGATATGCGGAAGGTCCTGCAACGCCTGCTGCGCTGCAGCCAAGCTCGGAGTGTTGGTCGTGGCTCCAGCAAGCACGCCCACTGCCATGGGTACGCTGGCTCCGAATCCTTTGGAAAGCACGATTGCGATTAAACTGCCCAGGATCACGGTCGAAGCGGCCATGATATTGAGCGGCAAGCCCTGTTTGCGAAGCGAGCTAAAAAATCCCGGTCCTACCTGCAATCCGATCGTGTATACGAATAGGATCAGCCCGAACTCTCTGCAAAAATCCAGAATTGCCGGATCGAGCTTTAAGCCAAAATGACCGAACGCGATGCCGGTGAAGAGCACTCCCGCAATCCCAAGGCTTAGACCCCATGCTCTAATTGCTCCAACCGCAAGCCCGCTTGCTGCGACTAGCCCGATTACGATGATTGCTTGGGCGACCGATTGCCCGGAAATGATATCTACCAACCACATTTGCAAACCTGAATAGAAACTAAGAATGAATACAGAATTTCACTTAACCGCGCGGTTGTAAACCACACTAAAGAGGTCTAGCGCGAACTCCCTGCGCCGTAGAGCCCCTGCCGCTCAATGTAGTCCATGACCGCTACCGGTACTTCGACCGGCCGCTCACCCGCGGCAATGCGTTGGCGCAGTTCGCGCGAGCGGATGTCTCCCGCGGCTAAATTTACAGCCGCAGGCTGCAATGCCGCAACCAACTCTGCATCCAGGGTAAGTTCGAGCGCCCTCCAATCGGGCTCAAATCCGGCGCGATTGACCGGAATAATCTGAGCGATCGAAGGAACTTCACGGAAGCGTTTCCAACGGTGAAATTCAGCCAGCAGATCGCTTCCCAGGATAAGATGCAGCCTAGCATCCGCCGGTACTGCGCTTCTTAAATACTCGAGTAAGTCGATCGTGTATCGTTCGCGCCCCGTAGCAAACTGGGCCGGAGAGACGCACATGGCCTTATCCTCCCGCAGCATTAGACGCAGCATCTCGATGCGGTCATGCTGCGAGGCTACTGGCCCTCCGGGCTTAAAGGGGTTGGCAGCCGTGGGCATAAAAATGACGGTATCCAGACCACGCCCCGCTCGAGCGGTCTGTGCGCAGGCGTGATGGGCTATGTGAGGAGGATCGAAGCTGCCCCCATAAATGCCGATTTTTCCATGCAGATCACCGAGCGTTAATAGGAGCGGCTCGTGTTCGCCTGGGGGCGACGCAAAACTTCCGGCGACAGGAACGGCGCTCGGCTTGCGGACTTCGTTGATCCTTGGATCGCGCATCATTGGGTAAGGGTAACAGCGCCGAAATAGCTAATCAAAAAATAAGGCGGTAGCCGCTTTCGACCCGGATTGATGCCCCGGTACGCGGATGAACAAATTGCAAAAGCGACGCGTTTAAATAGAAATTAACCGGCTCCTGATCGAAAGTTTTGTTAAGTCCCTTAATCGGCGGGAGTGTGCGGGTCGAGCCGTACAGCGCATCGCCCACCAGCGGATGTCCAAGCGTGGCCGCATGGGCCCGAATTTGATGACGCCGCGCCGTTACCGCTACAAAAGTTACCAGCGAACAATCCCCCTCCGGGCGGTAGACCGAACGGGTCAGCGCGGTTTCAGCCGCCAGCCTGCGCGCCCCCGAGATTTTAAAAATCTTGACCTTTTTCGAGCTTCTTCCTGCTGCACCGATCCAGTTTCTAATTCGCAGCGCTTGCGGGGCGCGGCCCTCGCATAGCGCCAGATATTCTTTGTAAATGCCGCCGTTTTTCAATAACGCACGCAGCATCGACCAGCTAGTTTTATTCTTGGCGGCGATTAAGAGCCCGCAGGTTTCAAAGTCGAGCCGCTGAATTAGTCCGGCATCCTCCTCTTTGTCGGAGTACCGTGCTGACTTGGGATCGCGTTCCAGCAGGAGCGCCGCAACACTTTGATTCTTGCGTGTGCGCGAAATAACGGAATGAATACCGGAGGGTTTGTCGATAATCAGGATGTCCCGATCTTCGTAGGCGATTAAGAGCTCAGTGATAGGTCACCTCATCAGCCTTCTTCACGTTCTTGATCGAAAGCAGCAGCTTTTCCAGCTGCGATTCTAGACTACGGCGGTTTACCGCAATTCGATCGCGCAGCTCATCAAGCTGCGCGTTAAATTCGGTCAACGCCCATTCCGGAGGCTGCTTGCCTTTACCAGCACGTTTGCGCTTAAGCACATCACGCGCGCTTTTCTTCTCCAGAAATGTACGCATGAGCTGCGAACGGTTCCCCAGCAGATCTTCAACGATCGCTAGGTTGTCGAGATGCAGAGCATAGCGGTCGGCCATTGCCAGGATCTTTCCCAAAATTGAGAGATTGTGGTTGTGAGCTCGCTCTACCAGCCGCGGATCGGATTTAATCTGCTCCAGATAAAAAGCGCTTTTGAAAAAGGAGCTTACGGTTTCAAAGTCACCGGCTTTTAGATAAGCCTCGCTTCGTTCCAGCAGCCCTTCTTTTTTCTTGATTTTAATTTTTTGGATCCAGTCACCGCGGCCATCCAGCATGCCGCCGAAAAAAACACGCAGCAACACCACAATTAACGCCAGCCCTAGACCGCCGAGTAACGAGGCCAGGAAAATCTCCAGTGGATTCATTTCAACCTAGTTTAAAGCTCTTTACCATTTTAGCCCCTTTTTTTGTGAATCTCAAAGTTGCTCCGATAAGTACCGGTATGTTTAGATTGGGCCTTCTTTAGAATGATTTATTAAGAGCGAAGCGCAGTGAGTTACGGTTACCGAACAGATATTCTTTCAACCGCAGAGGTATTAGAGCGTTATAGCGCTGGGCCCAACTCCGGAGTGTTTACGGATGGCGGCGCGATGCCTAATCCGGGACCGGGAGGCTGGGGCGTAGTGCATGTTCAAGACGGCCATATTTTATCGGAAAAATGCGGGCATTCCCCCGACACCACCAACAACCGTATGGAATTGACCGCGTTAATCGAAGCTTTCAAGCTTATTCCGCCTGATTTGGAGGTAACGATTCACAGCGACAGCAATCTGTGCGTGCAGACCATTAACGAATGGGCGGCCGGCTGGGAAAAAAAAGGTTGGAAACGAAAGACCGGGCCGATCGCCAACCTCGAATTGGTTCAGGAATTATGGGCGCTTTCAAAGACACGGCCTAAGGCCAAACTCGCCTGGATTAAAGCGCATAATGGCTGGCTCTGGAATGAATATGCAGATGCGCTGGCCAGCCGCTGGGCGGTGAAATAGCCGGCTCAGCGGCAGTACCGGAAACTCCTCAGATCGAGGCCAGAGAAGATTGGCGCAGGGCCTGCGACCGCTATGCCTCCCATACATACAGCATTACATCCCGCCCGGCAGTATAGTCGCTGAGGATCGGTGCGGCTGGAACACCCCAGGCCTTGCGCAACCACTCAACATGTTCGAAGGGATTTTTGATGCGGGCATCGGCACAGACGCGTTCCCACAGCCAATCTTCATCATCCAGATCGCAATAAAATACACGACCTTGCGCCTCGAAGGCCGCTCGCGTGCTGGCCTTCAGTTCTTCTACTTGCGGCAGGAAATGGTCGGCCAGCCAGAATTTGCAGAGCTCTTCGTAAGCTGCGGAATGCAGATGCAAGCCGGGGAAAGTCCAGAAGGGAAACTCGCGCTTTAATTCCGGATCGTTGAGCACGTGATTGGAGAAGATTACCACCGGCTTGCCCTCGGTTGCCGCAGTCCTCGCCTGCCGTTGGAGCTCTCCGAAGTCAGCTGTCGCAGCGTTGGCTACAGATCGGAGCAGCGCTTGTGCGAGATCCTCAGACATCCCCTTGCGCGCCAGTTCTTCTAGAACTCCGTGCGAGCTGTATTCCGGTTCAAATCCTATATACCTGCAATTCAATTTTGCAGCATTGGCACCCATAAAAAGAGCGATGCCTCCGTTCGCCATGCTTCCCTGCATACTAGCGCCGTTCTGTCTGGCTCCGCATTCAAGCAACAAAAATTCTCTGCCGAAAACGCCGCGCTGGTCTAAGAGCGCGAAGAGACGGCTTAAACAGTGCTCTCGCCCGGAGAGCAGATCAAACGGGTCCATTGCGGCCAG
>JAIBBU010000047.1 GCA_019694515.1 Oligoflexia bacterium
GGGGTCACTGGTTCGAGCCCAGTAGCGCCCATTATTCCCCAAGAAATATGCATTGTCGGTGAGTGGGCGCCTGGGCGCGAACCGCGGTGCTTGAAGTTGTGTAGAAGGGGTCACTGGTTCGAGCCCAGTAGCGCCCATTATTCCGGATCAAAGTCTGAAGTTGCGCTGGCGCGGAGTGCCGTCAATTTCCCCGCAGCGTAGCAGCGCACAAATAAATCCACCCGATGATGAACAGCACACCGCCGATCGGCGTGATTGCGCCGAGCATCTTTATCCCGGTTATAGCCAGGAGATATAGCGAGCCGGAGAAGATTACGATTCCGGCTAGGAGAATTTTGCATACAGTCGCGACGCGCTCTGCGCCGAGCTGGGCCGCGATCGTTCCCCCGGCTAATGCCAAGATCGCGACGGCATGAATTAGATGATAGAAGAGCGCCTTCTCAAACACCGCCATGGAATATTGATCAAGTTTGGACTTTAGCGCGTGCGCGCCGAAGGCGCCTAACGCTACTCCCGCTGCCATCAAGACTGCTCCCACGGTTACCCAATTGATTCGCATACAATTAAATTAGCGCGGGGATACGGCCCACGCCAGTGGCTAGGCTTGTTCTACCTTTTTCGAGGTTTGGATAGTCATCGCTCCCTTGGCAGCTCCGGGTAGTGCTCCGAAGAGGCTAGAGTTGAAAGGGTTTCTAGAATCCGCCGAATTGATCGGGCGGGCCCAATACCGGGCTTTCGCCGGCAGCTGATCCCTTCGGTGCAGCACCGGGAGAGGGCGCCTCGTCCGGATCGGCGATCGAGATCTTGTTTTCCTCCTGCTTGGCGGCCTTAACGATCTTCTTCGGTGTATATCCGAGCGCCTTCTGTTTCGGCACAGCAGTCGGCACTGCGGTCGGCAGCTCCATTGGCACTCCATCCGATCCGGTTTCCGCCGGAATAATCGGCTCAGGGGTAATCTTATCTAGATTTTCAAGAATTGTCGGATCCTTCGCCAGGTCGATGCGCTTCGTAATGTTAAAGCTCATTTTCAGCGTGATGCGGCGATTCGAAGGATCGAACGGCTTATCTTCCAGCCGCAGTTCTTTATCAGCCCTGCCAATTACGCTTTCAATGCGCTCCGGCGGTATTCCATTTTGCTCCAGGATCTTGCGCGCGGCATTGGCGCGATCAGCTGACAGCTCCCAGTTGCTATAACCTCCGGGACGGGCGGAGAAGGGCTTGGCATCCGTGTGGCCAACGATTTCGATCTTATTCGGGACCTTCTCCATCATGCGAGCCAGCGTGGCGAAGGCTTCGTAGGCTCCGGGCAAAATCGCTGCACTGCCGGAGTTAAACATCGATTCCTTCTCCGTATCCATGATGTCGATGAGTAGCCCGTCCGCGGCCAGCTTGACGTTAACGATGCCGAGCAGTTTGGCGAGTTCAGGCGAGCCGGCGATCTCTTTCTTGATCTGATCGGCTAGGCCCTGAAGATTTTTCTGCTCGATGGCTTTTTCCAAGGCCGCCTTGGTCAAAGCATTTTCCTGTTCAGGAGTGAGCTTGACCTGGTTTTGAGGTGCGGGAGTCTCCTTCTTTTGATCTTCAGGAGTGCGCACGGCGGGAGTAGGGGCAACTGTAGCCAGAGGCGAGACGCCCTCTTTGCGCCCCGTGCCGGTGCTGTCCTTCGGTTTGATCGGAGCATAGGCGTCTTCCAGGATACCCGCGCCGCCCAAGAGCAGCGGAGTTCCGGATCCTTCGGAGAAGATACCAGGACGCCGGAAATATGACGCAATATTTTGTTTGGTCGTGACGTCGGCGCTGTTTACCAGCCACATCACGAGAAAGAAACACATCATGGCGGTCACGAAATCGGCGTAAGCAATCTTCCAAGCGCCGCCGTGGTGTCCGCCGTGGCCGCCTTTCTTTTTGATGATGATTATGGGCTTTTCATCTGCCATGGCTTAATCCGCTTAAGGGTTAGCCCTTCTTGGCGTCCTTCATGATCTCCTCCAGCTCTTCAGCCGTAGGCCGGAGATTGGAAGGGATCGTCTTACGCGCGAATTCCAGCGCCACCTGCGGAGGAGCGCCGCCGGCAAATGAGACCAATCCGGCTTTGACAGTTTTTAAAATTGCAGATTGCTCGCGCACAACATGGCCCATCTTGGTGCCGAGCGGGCCGACGTAGCCGTATGACAGCAAGATACCCAACATTGTACCGACCAGCGCTGCCGCAACGTGATGACCGATCTCCTGCGGGGGACCGTCCAAGTGCTGCATGGTGATGATAACGCCGAGCACCGCGGCCACGATTCCCATCGCAGGAAAGGCATCAGCGAGCTTGGTAATTGCATCCGGAGGGATCAGCGCCTCCTCGTGGTGAGTTTCAATTTCGGTATCGAGCAGCCGCTCCAGATCGAAAGCGTTGACCACGCCGTCGACGAATAACCGCAGCGCTCCAGTGAAGGTCTCCATCAGATGATGGTCGTCAGAGGCCTTGGGATATTTCTTGAAGCGCGCGCTTTCGTGCGGATTGGAGAGATCGCCTTCGATCCCAAGCACACCCTCGCGGCGCATCGTGTCGAAGATGCTGGCCATCAGACCCAGCAGGTCACGATAAGTTTCTTTGCCGATCCCACTGCCCTTGATGGTGCCGAGCAGTCCCGGGATGAGGGCCTTCAGTACCGGAGCAGGATTGGAGATGATGGTGGCAAAAAGTCCGGCACCACCGATAACGATGAACTCGAAGGGCTGCACGAGCACGGGCAGCGGACCGCCCGGTCCGACGAAGCCGATGATCACGCATGCTGTAACGCCAAGTAATCCGACAATTACACCCATCGAGGCCTTTATCCGCGAAAAGAATTCTCTAGGGGAAAATCGGAGTGTTAGCGGGAGTTCTTAATCTAAACTGTTGAACTTGCGTTTTATTAAGCTAATGAGGAGTTAAATAAACAAACGTTTTATAAGTGCGCTGTCTGTAACCCCTAATGTCTGTGCTAAGAGCAGTGAGGCGCAGAGTCCGAGCTCGGCGCTCTCTCCAACGATGTTTAAATTGAGCTTTTCCTGCCTCAAATTGAGGGTTCCGAGCAAGCCCTTAAGCCGTTCCTGCTGCAGCGAATTGCCGGGGCTCCAGCCCTGTTGTGTAGCCATTTCCTTTAGGACTCCATCGGTCTCGTTCCAGAAAATTTTATGCGGCGGCACCGCCCTCGCCACACATTGCAATCCCTCTTCGATCTTGCCGTAGCGGCGACCGGGGTCGGTTTCGCTCACGGCACTTAGAACCAGCCAATCAGGGGTAGCGATCTTCAGCAGCTTAGCGGCGTCTTCGGAGTTTCCCACGCCATATTCGAGGACCAAGAGATCTTCGCCGGCGCCGAAGCCCAGCAGGCGGCTCAGAATGCGAAAGGGCAGGAGCAGCTGATCGCGCATACGGCGCGGGGGCTTGATGTTCAGCACCGAGAGCGGCAGACCGATCTCGGTATTATAAGAAAGAATGCCGGCGCGTACTCTGAACTTGGCGCTCAGTACCTCGCTGATGATGCGCTTAAAAACGGTTTTGCCGTGTGTTCCAGAAATTCCAATCACGATCGGTTTTCGGATCTTGAGGTAGGCGGAAGCAGAAAGCGCTAGCCCCTTGGCGGCAATTAACCGTGTCAGGCTTCGCGGGCCACTTTGCCGCTGCTTTTGCAGCGGTGCGCTCTGTGTCGCAACCTGGAAATATTCGCTCAGCCGGTCCATGCCCGCGGCGATATCCTGGATCTCCTTGCCGAAGCTAATGCGCAGGTGCGATTCACCACTCGGTCCAAAGGCGGCACCGGGCACCAACGCTAGCTTGGCTTTTTCAAGGATATCGTAAGCTAAACGGTTGCTATCGCGTGAGAGCGGCACGGTGTCTTTGATTCTCGGGAAGGCAAAGTAAGTGGCATTGGGGATTTGAAAGTCCAGCACATTGGAAAGCTTATCTAGACGCCCAATTAGATAATCGCGGCGGCGCTGAAATTCCTGACGAAATTCTTCGCGTGCACTGTCGCCGTATCGCAGAGCGGCGATGGCGGCGTACTGCGATACTACGGGCGCGCAGGTTACCAAAGCATCATGGAACTTCAGCACGCGCTCGACGTTCTCGCGGCTGCTGTGCAGAAACCCGATGCGCCAGCCGGTCATGGCAAACGCCTTTGAGAATGAACAGATGCGCACAATGCGCTCGCGCATCTCCGGTATTACCGCCGGAGTAAAGTGCGGCACGGCGCTGTAATAAAAATCCTTGTACACTTCATCGATTACCACCGTCAGGTTATGCCGTTGGCAGAGTCCTAATAATTCGCGAGTCTTGTTCTCCGAGAAGAGCGTGCCGGTGGGATTATTGGGGCTGCAGTATACCAGCACACGGGTGTTGCGGGTCAGCGCAGCTTCGACCGCCTCCAATTTGA
The DNA here is from genome assembly GCA_019694515.1 of Oligoflexia bacterium. Classification (GTDB taxonomy): domain Bacteria; phylum Bdellovibrionota_C; class UBA2361; order UBA2361; family JBGSMV01; genus JAIBBU01. Next base: position 4,410 of record JAIBBU010000047.1, read on the forward strand.
AGTCAAAATTATAATCCTCATCCAGGGTGAAAAAACGGGCGTTGCAGCGCGCTACCGCCACAGCGTTGCGATATGAAGCGTAGCTGGGACTGGGGAGCAGCACATCGTCACCTGGTTCGGTGAAAGCCAAGATCGTAGCCGCCATCGCTTCCGCCGCGCCGGCAGTAGCGATGATTTCAGTGTCCGGATCGGCGCGCAGACCGTCCTTGGCCAGCGAGAGCGCCACCTCCTCTCGGAACTCAGAGAGACCTGTGGTTAAAGAATATTTGTCACAGTCCCCGGCTGCGATGCGCTCGTAGACGAACTGTTTAATTACTTCGGGGGTGGAGAAGCTCGGAATGCCTTGCGCCAGGGAAATTACTCCGGGCACACGCGAAGCGGCTAACTCCATTGCTTTGATCGGGGACAGAGAGAAATGCGCGGGTGCCATATCCTTATAGGATATCTTTCTGCTCAAATGCTGCGAAAGGCAGCAGTTTGAGCGCACGTGGCGAAACCTTGACTTGGAAGGATAGGTTCGGCATGGTATCAAATTCAATAGCTTAGGCAGCTTTTGGTTGGTTTATTTAGCCTTATTAAGGAGTCCTAGACGGTGACACTCACAATTATCTACGGCTGTTCGTTGTTGGCGCTGGTTGCAGCACTTTTCTTTTCCTTCTTGGTTCGAGGCGTGGCCGTGGACTCAGGCGATGCGACGGAGACGGCGCGTTTAAAGGAGATCTCGGGCGCGATTCGCGAGGGTGCGATGGCGTTCCTGGGCCGTGAGTACACCTACGTCGGCATCTTCGCGCTAGTGTTCGCCGGCGTTATCTGGGTGGCGTTGCCAACCTCGGGTGATGGTGCGGTTAACGAGGGTTTCTACAGCGCCGTGGCCTTTTTGATCGGTGCTTTGACCTCCAGTGTGTGCGCCTTCCTCGGAATGCAGATCGCTACTCTAGGTAACGTCCGTACGACCATCAGAGCCAAGACCAGTATCGGGGCGGCTTTCCGTGTAGCCTTCAATTCCGGTGCGGTGATGGGCTTTGGACTGGTGGGTTTAGCGCTGCTCAGCCTGACCTCCGTATATCTTTGGTTCGCGAGCTTCATCTCTGACCCGCATGTTTTGATGGAGTTGGTGGCTGGATTCGGTTTGGGCGGATCTACGGTGGCGCTATTCGGCCGTGTGGGTGGCGGAATTTATACCAAGGCTGCGGATGTGGGCGCTGACCTGGTGGGCAAAGTCGAGCAAGGTATTCCCGAGGATGATCCGAGAAATCCGGCCGTGATTGCTGATAACGTTGGTGACAATGTCGGCGACGTCGCGGGTATGGGCGCCGATCTGTTCGGCTCTTGTGCTGAGGGGACCTGCGCCGCGCTTTTGATCGGTGCAACTTCACTGACGTTGACTGCTACTACGGCTTCATTGCTCTATCCGATTTTGATCACGGCCGTGGGTATTCCGGTTTGTTTGATTACGACCTTTTTTGCCAAGGTCGACGATACGACTGTCACGGTCGAGCCGGTGCTGAAGCGGCAGCTGCTGCTCTCGACTGTGCTGATGAGTGTGGCGATCTACTTTGTGACTCTCAAAGCGCTCCCGGCTGAATTTCAGATTGATGGAAAGACCATCACTAACTACGGCGTGCTTTATTCCGTGTTGAGCGGGCTATGGGCGGGTCTATTGGTGGGGTATGTGACGGAGTATTTTACTTCACACGCTTATGCCCCCGTTCGGGAAGTAGCCGATGCCTCGAACACCGGGCCGGCCACGAATATTATCTACGGCTTGGCGCTTGGATATAAGTCAGCCTTTATTCCGGTGATTGCGATTGCAATCACGACCTTCATCTCGTTCTCTTTTGCCGGGATGTACGGAATTGCGGTTGCAGCGATCGGAATGATTTCAACGATCGCGATTGGATTAACGATCGATGCCTACGGGCCGGTTTCCGATAATGCGGGCGGGATTGCGGAGATGAGTCATCTCGGACCTGAGATTCGCAAGCGCACCGATATGCTGGATGCGGCTGGTAACACTACCGCGGCGATCGGAAAAGGTTTTGCGATTGGTTCGGCGGTACTGACTGCGATCGCACTTTTCGCAGCTTTCCTCACGCGCTCGAACATTCATCAGCTCAATCTGCTCTCCCCGGTGGTTTTTGCGGGATTGCTGATCGGGGGCGTGCTGCCTTTCCTGTTCACCGCTCAGACCATGAAGGCGGTGGGTAAAGCGGCCTTCTCGATGATCGAAGAGGTGCGGCGTCAGTTCCGCTCGATTCCGGGACTGCTGGAAGGCACTGCCCGTCCTGACTACCGGACCTGCGTGAGTATCTCCACCAAGGCGGCCTTGCGGGAAATGGTCATGCCTGGGGTGCTGGTGATCGGAACGCCGCTCTTGGTTGGGACCCTCTTCGGTACCGAAGCTGTGGCTGGCGTGCTTGCTGGCTCTTTGGTGTCGGGATTGGTAATGGCGCTGGCTTCCTCCAACGCCGGGGGTGCCTGGGATAATGCTAAGAAATACATCGAGACTGGACAGCACGGCGGTAAGGGATCACCCGCGCACAAAGCTGCAGTGGTCGGTGATACAGTCGGAGATCCTTTCAAGGATACTTCTGGCCCATCGCTGAACATCTTGATGAAGCTGATGGCGATTCTGAGCTTGGTGTTCGCGCCCTATTTTGTGCAGAGCGGCGGCATCTTGCTCAAGTGGCTGGGGATGTAGTTTTCCTGCCCTAGCAGCTCGCGCCCGGCCAAGTGCTTGGAGGCGCGAGCTGCCACCCGTCAAGATTTTGACGCCAAAGCACCGATTTTTGGCGAAATTCCTTCCATAGCCCATTGAAATTACTGGATTTTTTGGTGCGTTTGCTGCGCATGGCACTTGCATTTCAACCGTAACGGAGGGGCTTAATCTATGTCTAAGCTGATCGACTCAATCTTTGGAGAAACGCTGCCGGGGCTGCAACGCGCCCTGGATCTTAGTTACCGGCGCAATGAGGCCATCACCAGCAACATTGCCAACGCTGAGACGCCGCAATATCGCGCGGTCGATCTCAATTTTGCCAACGAGTTAGATCGCGCCTTCAATCAGCAGGAGCAAAACGCGCTGGCGATTACAAATCCCGGTCATATGGATGTCTCGGGAAAGAGCGGCGCCCATCTGGTGCAAGATTATTCCGGCGCTACCAAGCCGGACGGCAACAACGTCGACATCGATATCCAAATGGGCCGGTTGGCGTATAACTCCGGAAAATTTTCATTAGCGGCGAACTTAATGCGCCGGCAGATGCAGTTTATTAAAAATGCCATCCGTGAAGGTGGCAGGTAATTAGGGGCGAGCACCTATGTATGACACATTAGAAGTGCTGGCGAGCGGACTGAGCGCGGCGCGTCTCAGAGTCAACACGCTGGCGTCCAACATTGCTAACGCTGAAACGACGCATACCGTGGAAGGCGGCCCGTACAAGCGTAAAGACCTGGTACAGGTTGCTCACAACATGCCGGGCAATTTTTCCTCAGTGCTCGATCGCATGAGCTTAGCCAAGCCCGCAGTCGCTGCGATCGTCGAAGATCAATCGGAGGGCCGCAAAGTTTACCAGCCGGGTCACCCGGATGCGGATAAAGACGGCTTCGTAGCCTATCCCAATATCAACGTGGTCACGACCATGACGGATTTGATGTCGGCTAGCCGGCTCTACCAGGCCAATGTCACTGCGCTGGAAAGTGCCCGGCAGATGCTTAGTGACGCGCAATCAATTGGAAGATCAGCTTAGAGGGGTAATAAATGAGCATTGATTATATAAAATCTCAGTTTGCAGCGATCAAGCCCGTTACCGGATTGACGCAGCCGCAAAAGAGCGAGCAGCCGCAGGCCGCCAAGGGCGCAAGTTTCCAGGAGATGTTCAGCAATGCGCTGGGCGAGGTTAACAAGATGCAGGTCGACGCTAATCAGAGCATCTCTGATTTGATGACCGGTAAGAACGGCGTAACCGCGCACGATGCCATGATCTCGCTGGAGAAGGCCGATACGGCTTTTCAGTTGATGAACAACGTGCGCGCCCGCATCATTCGCGCGTACGAAGAGATTTTGAGAACTCAGGTTTAGTTAGAGGTTAGGGAGAGATCAGGTGGCGAGCAGCATTGACCCAGGAGCAATACTTACTCAGCTGACCCAGGGGTATATCAAACTACCGCTGGTGCAGAAGATCGTTTTTCCGTTGCTGATTGTGGCATCGGTATCGGGCATTATTTTCGTGTCAAAATGGGCTAACCGCCCTGACTATGCGGTGCTCTTCTCTGATCTTGAGCCGGTCGATTCATCGGCTGTCATCCAGCGCTTGAAGTCCCAAAAGATTGACTACGAGATTAGGGGTGATGGTCGTACCATTGCGATTTCTCCGCCTGAGGCTGTGCATGAACTGCGCATCGCTTTGGCCGGTGAAGGCGTGCCGAAAGGCGGTACCGTAGGGCTTGAGATCTTTGAAGGCACTAACCTGGGAACAACCACCTTCCAGGAAAAAATTAAATTCATGCGCGCGATTCAGGGCGAGTTGGAGCGTACGATCGGTTCATTGGACGCCGTGCTCTCTGCGCGTGTTCACATTACGCAGCCCGAAAAGAGCGTATTCGCCAAGAAGAATACCCCCGCGACAGCCTCGGTGCTGCTCAAGCTCCGTCCCGGTGGTGAACTCACTAAACCCCAGATTAAGGGCATTACCAACCTGGTTGCCGGTAGCGTCGAAGGGCTGCAGAAAGAGAATGTCAGTTTAGTGGACGTCTTTGGCAATTTGCTGAATCCCAAGGAAGACGATGGCGAGGCGCTGGGTGTAGAGGCGACCCGGCTTCAATATCAGCATGAGGTTGAGCAGGGCTATATCCAAAGAATTGAACAGATGCTCTCCAAAGTTTTGGGACCGGGCAAGATTATCGCCCGGGTTACAGCCGATCTGGACTTTGCTTCGAATGACCGCGAGGAAGAAAGTTATGATCCGGGCGGCCAGGTAATTCGGTCTGAGCGCACGATTGAAGAGGGCGCGGGCGAATCGCAGCGTGGTGGCGTTCCGGGCGTGGTATCAAATCTGCAAAATGATCCGAATCTCCTAGCTCCGCAAGCTTCCGGTGACAGCAAGTCCACTCACCGTGAGTCGACCAAGAATTATGAGGTCTCGCGTGCTGTGACGAAAACGTCAGCACCCCGCGGGAAGCTCAGTAAGTTATCGGTCGCAGTGCTTGTCGATGGCACCTATGACACGATCCCGGCGGCGGAGGGCAGCGACGCCAAGCCGCAACAGGTTTTCAAACCGCTTGAGCCAGAGGTCATGAGTCAGATCGAAAATGTGGTCAAGAATGCGGTCGGCTACGACTCTGGTCGCGGTGACACGATGACTGTTGAAAATATTCCGTTCTTCAATGCGGACACTGCGATTGACGAGGCTTTGGATAGCAAAGCGACGCAGGATCTGATCTTCAACGTCTTGTTCCGGGCTGGACCGCTGCTCTTCCTATTGCTCTTCTTCTTCGTGATCGTCAGGCCGTTAGTGCGCTTCTTGATCACGCCAACCGAGGCTGAAGTCGATTTGACTCGATTGCTGCCTACCGGTGTTGCCGAACTTGAGCAGGAGTTAAACGCTGAGCGTTCACGCGCCTCGATCCCAAGCTTCGAACCGACCATTGATATGGAGCAGCTTGAGGAGCTGATGGCTGAAAACTCGAGAATGGTGAAGGAGAATCCGCAACATGCCGCGCTCTTGATCCGCTACTGGTTGAATGACGGTAGGTTATAAGCATGGCCGAGGAGCAGGGCTTTACAGCGGAGACCAGCGGTCCTAATCAGACCGATTATCGTCCGACCGAATACGCCGATGCCAGCTGGGAGATCGTCGGCGCAGTCAGCGACGTTCAGACCTTTGAGCCTCTGCCGATCGAGGTGATTCCGGAGGAGCGGCTCAAGGTCGATCCGATGTTCCGGGATTACGGCGGTATTCCTGATCAGAAGCTGCAGCGCTGGCATTTGCCGGAGCATTTGGCGTTGGAGCAAAATCGCAAGCATGAAGAGGTTGAGCTCGATCCGGAGCTGGCACCGCAGACCATGACTAAACGCGAGCTCGATCAGCTGCTGCAGGCCGAACGCGAGCGCGGCCGGGCCGAGGCCGGCGCGGAAGCTGAGCAAATTCTGAATCAGAAACTGAGCGAGATCAAAGAAGGCTTTATCAATGTGCTTCAGGATCTGAACCGCCAGATTACCGAACATGCCCATCAGACCGAAGTGGAAGCAGTGAATCTGGCGCTCGCGATCTCGAAGCGCATCATTAACCAGGCCGTCGAAATTAATCCCGAATATATCCGTCCGATCATCGATGAAGCTCTAGAGCTGGGCGGGGGCTCGGCCGTTAAGAAGGTGCGGGTAAGTCCGCCCGACCTGGAATTTATTAACTATGCCGGGATCGCGGAGCAGCTGAAGAGCGCTGAAAGCCATTGGCAATTTGAAGCTGATCCTACGATTAAATCTGGCTGTGTGTTGGAAACGGTAGCCGGAGAGGTTGATTTCCAACTCGATCAAACCTGGGAACGGGTCAAAGAGCACATTGTGAAGGTGATTCGGTGAGCGCCGTTTTTGAAAATGCGCATGCCATCGTAAAGCATACTTCGCGCTATGAATTGCGCGGCATGGTGCTGGATGTGCGGGGATTAGTGATCGAGGGTAATGGACCCTTCGTTCCCGTAGGATCGCATGTCGTGATCAATTCCGGCGGCGAGCGCATTCATGCTCAGGTGGTGGGATTTCGGCACGATAAAGTGCTGATTATGCCCTTCGCGGAGATTCAGGGTGTCTCCCGCGGTGCGCAAATCGTGGCGGAGGGATTTGGCACGCAGGTGATGGTGTCTGATCGGCTTCTAGGCCGGGTCGTAGACGCGCTGGGGCAGCCGATTGATGGCAAGCCGCTCCCGGTATTGGGAGATTTGGTGCCCCTATACAGAAGCCCTCCCAACCCCGTCAATCGCCGCCGCATCGAAAAATGCTTTGATCTGGGGGTGCGTTCGATGAACGCATTCCTGACCGCCGGGTCGGGTCAACGTCTCGGTATCATGGCCGGTTCGGGTGTCGGTAAGTCCACGCTGCTGGGCATGATCGCAAAGCACTCGACCAGCGACATAAACGTGATTGGGCTGGTCGGAGAGCGTGGACGCGAGGTGCGCGAATTTATTGAGCGCGATTTGGGTGAAGAAGGACTTAAGCGCTCGGTGATCGTGGTTGCAACCGGTAATGAATCCGCCTTGCTTAGAATTCGCTGTGCTTTCTTGGCTACGGCCTATGCCGAATATTTCCGGGATCAGGGTAAAGAGGTCGTGCTGATGCTGGATTCCGTGACCCGTCTTGCGATGGCGCAGCGCGAGGTCGGGCTTGCGATCGGTGAACCCCCCAGTACGCGCGGTTACACTCCGTCGGTATTTGCGATGCTGCCGCGGCTGCTTGAGCGTGCGGGTACATCCGGCGGAGCTGGCTCAATCACAGGACTCTATACGGTCTTGGTCGAAGGCGACGACATGAATGAACCGATCGCCGATGCTACCCGCGGTATTTTGGATGGACATATCGTGCTTAGCCGCAGGCTGGCAGGAAAGGGGCACTACCCCGCGATCGAAATCCTGGAAAGTGTCTCTCGTGTGATGTCGGATATCGTGCCCGATGATATCGTGGAGCTGGCCTCGGCTGCACGCGACGTAATCGCGACTTACCGCGAGGCGGAAGATCTAATTACTATCGGCGCCTACAAACCGGGACAAAACCCGCGAGTCGACAAAGCGGTTAAGCTAATTGACGCGTTGAATCTCTTTCTTCGTCAGAAGTCCAATGAAAAGTGCACCCTCGATATGAGCTGGAGTGCTCTCCGTAAAATTTTTGCGGGAGCTGATAGCTGATGAAGAAATTTAAGTTTCGACTGCAGCGGGTGCTTGAATACCGGAAAATCCTGCGCGAGGAGCGGCAGCGTGAATTGCTGGCAAAACTGCATCAGCTGCGGCTGGCCAAGGAACGCTTAGAGGCGCTGGAGCGGGCAGAGCTTGCAAATCGCATCGGCGAGGGCGACGTGCAGCTACTGCTGCTTTACATGAACGGAGCTTACGGCGAACGGCTTAAAATCGAGATCGCCAGCCAACGGGTGGCGGTCGAACAGGCCGAGAAGGAGCGTGATCAAGCTGTCGAGCTGTATCAAGAGGCTGCCAAGGATGAGAAAGCTTTGATCTCACTCAAGGAGAAAAAGTTCTTGGAATACCGCGCCTACTTGGAGGCTGAAGATCGCAAATTCCTCGATGAGCTGGCGACGCAGAAGGGCAACCTCTTGCACGCTGATTAGATTTTTTTGGAGAAATGTATATGGCTTCGCAAAAGAAAAAATTATCCCGCGCTGATGCTCAGGCGCTATACGCGGATCTGAAAAAAGCAATGGAATCCAAATACGGCAAAGCCCCGAGCGGCAATCCGTCGCCTAAGGGGGCCAGCGCTGCGGCTAACAGCAAAGTTGCGGCCGAGATTGCTAAATCAATCAAACAGGCGTTGGGCAGCCAGCCCGAAGAGGCCCCAATCAGGGCGCCGAGCATGTCGAATCCGGCGAGTGGACGCAGTCGCGCACTCGATCGCGGGCAGAAGACCGCGCTGGTGATGGCGCTGCTTTGTGCGGCTTTCAAGGTTACTATAGCCGGTTTGGAAAGCACCGGGATCCTCACGGTTCCGAAAGCGCAAGCATCGATGGCAATTCAAACTACTGCGCCGTTTGCTGTCTCCGCCACCAGGGGCGGAGTTCCCGCGTATTCCAAGGAAGAGGTGCGTATTCTGACCTCATTGGATTCACGGCGCGTACAGCTGGAAGAGCGCTCACGTAAGCTCGATCTGCGTCAATCAGAGCTTGATAAGCGCGACTCAGAGATGGCGGTAAAGATCGCAGAATTAAAGGAGCTTACGGAACGCCTCAAGATTGATCGTGACAAAGCGGACAAGAAGAAAGTCGCGCAGCTGGATCAGCTTGCAAATGTGTATGGCTCTATGAATCCGCAGGAAGCTGCAGCGTTGATGGAGCAGCTCGATGTGACGATTGCCTTAGATCTAATCTCCCGCATGCCGGAAAAGCGGATCGGGCAGATCTTGGCTCTGATGAGTCCGGACAAGGCGCTGGCTATTACCCGGATGCTCAGCGCGCGGTAGGAAGGTGTGTCGGGACAAGTAGCTCTTGGAGCATGCCCCTCTTCGCCGGTCTAGGACCGGGCCACGGAGGACAGGTTGGTCCGCTCGTAATTGCACGAGTTACGCAGTTCGAGGACAAAACGCCTGTCATTGCGAGCGAAGCGAAAGCCTGCCACGCCGTAGCATTAGCGGAGGCGGGCAAACCCTAACTTTAAGTCGTAATGGTCTCTGGACTAAAGAAGTTAGGAGAAATCTCTGCGGATTTTCACCCAATAGCCGTAGTCTTAATGCTCGTAAAAAACTTTCACGATCATCTAGAGACAAAGCTTTCTTCGACATAATGTTAGGGGTTGCTTCACCCTCGACAAGCTCGGGTTCGCAATGACAGAGCCGAGCGCCCGGAAAGGAATTACGGAGAGGAATTTTGTCCTCGAAATATGTAGCACCCACAGCAATGACAGCCTGCTCATCGTCGCGCGCGAAGCGAAACAATCACTAGCATTACTGCAGAGTAGCAGCAGGCCAGCGCAAAGTTTAAGAGCCTTCCCATCACCGCAACTTCTCGGTTGGCCTTGCCTCTCTCATCCACATGAAATCAGACACTTGTAGTGTTGGTGGTACCAAACACCGGAGGGGCTAAGGGGTTTGTATGGCAGCAGATTTTGCCGTTTGGGGGGCGAGCCCGGCAACTTTCGACCGCGGCCAAGGCGCTCTAACTCTTTGAAAATACAATATTTATTCCCCGATCGAGATTGGCTTGGCTCTTGCTTCTTATCTCAAAGGACTAACTTTCGGCTTAAAATGGCTTCAAGCAAGGCAATTTCGTCCGCTCAAAAGAGAAATCAGCGTGTTAACGCTGCGCCCGCTGCTTCTCCCATGGCTCAGGCCATGAACGAAACTGCGCGCGACGCCTTGTTCCAGCAGTTTTCCCAGCTGTTAGGCGAGATTTCAGCCCAGATCGCCGAGAACGCGCAGCAAGAGCAATCCGGGACCGAGATGGTCAACGCCGTTAAAGCTGCCCAGGAGAAGGCTGCGCCCCCGACAACAGACCGCGGCGCTAATTTACAACTTCAGCAACGTCCGGTTGCGCCGGAACAGGCTCCGCAGCCTAGGTCCACACCTCAGGTCTCCGAAACCGATGGCGACGATCAATCGAAGCAGGCTGTCTCCTCGGAGCACTCCGAATCTGAGCAGGAAGAGGAGAGCTCGAGCGATGTAGTGGAGGACACCGAGACAGTTCAGACTGCCCCCGCCACACCTACGGCAGAAGCCGCCCCGGCAGCAGAAGCGGTTGAAACCGCCGCCGCTGCCTCGCAAGCTGCTCCGGCAGTCACTCAAGCTGCAACGACCGCCGCTCCTGTGGTATCCCCGGAGACGGAGCAGGTGGCAGAAGCGATCCAGCCGAATCTTCAAATGCCGGCGTCGGCTGATACGAAGTCAGATCAAAAAACCTCCGCTGATGCAAAGAACGCATTACCGGGTCAGCCGGGCGAGGCTCCGGTTGTGGCTCAAGCCGTTGAAGAAGCCGCTGCACCGCAAACTCAGGCTGCGAGCTCGCCAAGTGCCGAAGTTTCTGAACCCGTAACGGCTGAGCAGGCTGCTCCGACTGCTGCGGCTGCAGCTCCGAGACCCGCGGTTGAAGCACCGGGCGCAGATGCCGCTAATGGGCTTATTTCAGCTTCCCCGACCGAAGGCGCGGCGGCTGCACCGGAATCTCCAGCGCAGGTCGATTACTCGACCCGCTTCCTTGAGCTGTTAAGAGACCGACTTACTAAGACCGAGGCTGCTACTCCTGTAACTCAATCCCAGACCCAGCCCGTAGCCGCTGCCGTTGCTCGGGTGGAACTGCCGGAGCTACAGGCCATGACCGAGCTTAGCGGTACCCGGGCCCTAATTCAGGCCGGATTGTCGAAGAGCGTGCTGGAAGCGAGTAAGCCTCAGGTCGAAGCCGCCCGCGCCATGACGCAGCTGCAGCTGCAACAAAATTCAGCGCTGGGCGCAGTATCGCAGGGCCGCGAAACGGCTGCTGGGAATAACGAAGGCTCCAAAGCCGCCGCTAAGAAAGAACCACGCGTCGAGCTGACCAAGGCGATGGAGCGAGTTGAGAACGCGCTGCGCGAAGTTTCAAAGTCAAAAGATGGCAAGACCATCTCGGTGCGGCTCGATCCGCCCTCATTGGGCAGCGTCAAGATCGATGTCAGCTACCGGGACGGCGCCCTGCATGCTCGCGTGGCCGCGGAGACTCCGCAGGTGGCGCAGATGCTGCGTGAACGGGCGCATGAACTTCAGACCATGCTGCGCCGCTCGGGCATTGATGCGCAGAAGATCACCGTATCGGTGGGAGGCGATGAGCACTCACAGGCCGGCGGACATGCCGAAGCACAGTCGGGCCGTAACGGCGGCTCGCCGCAGCACAATCGTAATTTCAGATCCTTGGCCGGACAGGTGTCAACCGGACAGGGCAGTGTACTAAAGGCCCCCCAGGGCAGTTTGACTGATCATTGGGTGGCCTAAGGAGGATATATGGCGGATGCATTAAATCCACTCGGACTTCTTAGCGGAACATCGGGCTCGCAGGCTCCCGGTACGACCGAGACTAAGAAGAGCGGTCAGATCGGCAAGAACGAGTTCTTGCAGCTCCTGGTTACCCAGCTTAAGCACCAGGATCCGCTGAACCCCATGGATAACCAGGAGTTCGCCGTGCAGTTGGCCCAGTTCAGCCAACTCGAACAGCTTATGGAGATTAACCAAAAGACCACCGGCACCGGCGAAACTCAAGACTTCTCTTCAATGGCCTCGTACTTGGGCCATGAAGTCGTGCTGAATAACAGCACACTGCAGGTCTCCGGGGGCGACGCTGGGGCGGTGCAATTCGAGCTCGCGGCAAATGCCAGTTCGATGAAAGCGGAGATTCTGGATTCCAAGAACCAGGTCGTCGCCACCAAAGATCTCGGAGCGCTTTCATCCGGTAAGCACTATGTGGAGCTTAACGGACTGAGCCTGCAGAACGGACAGTACACAGTGCGGGTCTCAGGCCAGGGGGTGAATGGACAAGCTCTTGCTCCGGATGCTTATGCCGCCGGCATGGTGAGCGGATTTATCCCAGGTGCTGATCCTTCGCTGCTGATCGGAGCGCGCGAGATCAAGACTGCAGATATCAAGGAAGTAAGTTTGGCACGGAATGCCTAGGTTCTTTGCGGCCACGCGGGGAGGCCGCCGGTTCTGACCCCTGCGCTTTAGGTTGTTAACTAATTATTCTGGAGATCGACTGTGCCAAGTATAGTCAACGGACTTTTCTCAGGGCGTTCAGGTATTTCAAGCCACGGTGCTGCGATTGCGGTAGTGGGCGACAATATCTCTAACTCAAGCACGATTGGCTATAAGGCCAGCCGCGCCGAGTTCGAAGATCTGATCGCCGGTGGTCAGACCTCCGGACGGGTGATCGGATCGGGATCCTCGACCAGCGCGGTCAGTATGATTTTTGAGCAGGGTACGCTGGAATTTACCAGCCGGCCGCTAGATTTAGCGATCGATGGTAACGGACTCTTCGTGGTGTCCGATAACGGCCAGCGCTTCTATACCCGCGCCGGCAACTTCCGCTTGGACTCAGCTGGCAACATCATCGACCAGAACGGCTTTCAGGTGTTGGGATTCCCGGCTGGTGGAAGTGGAGCATTAGAGGCGCTCAATATCAATACCGTGTCGCAGGATAGTGTGGCGACGGAAAGCGTAGCAGTTACCGGAAACCTTGATAGAGGTACAACGGAGGGAGCAATCGGTTCTCCAGTTTCTGATGCAATCGATGCTGGCGACGCTCAGCCCACTACTGAACCGGTGACTTACGCGGAACTCAATGCAGCTGCAGCTTTTTCCACGGTTGTGGAAGTGTTCGATTCGCTGGGTCAATCGCATACGATTACCACTTTCTTTTTTCATACCGATGACAATGAATTTACGGCCAGGTCTTACGTTAATAACGAAGATGTGGATCCCAGCAGTACTCATGTTGGTTATCCACGTTACCTCGTGCCGGACGATACTGCACAAGCCGGCGGCTTAGAAATGACCTTTAACGCCAACGGCGAACTGGAGGCTACCAGCGACTCTTCCTTTCAGGTTGCGGTTCCATGGAATAACGGAGCCGATAACGACACGTTGCTTACTTTGGACTTCAGCGGCTTCACCTCCTTCTCCTCCGCCTCTAACATTCTCTCCATCACTCAGGATGGTAAGGGGATCGGAGCGGTAACCAGCATCTCGATTGAGAAGAACGGTGAGATCTTCGCGCTGCTATCCAATGGACAGAGCGCCGTCATCGGTACGATCGGCTTGGTAAACTTCTCCAATCCGGAAGGGTTAACCCGTACCGGAAATAACCTGATGCAGCAGTCGGCCGCATCCGGCGAACCGATTGTGGGTCGTCCGCAGACCGGTACCTTTGGCGCCGTGCAGTCAGGTTCGATCGAGCTATCGACCGTGGATATCGCCAATGAGTTCGTGAAGATGATTACGCTGCAGCG
>JAIBBU010000078.1 GCA_019694515.1 Oligoflexia bacterium
GGCTCGAAGTATGGGCTGGATGACTATACACATACAAAGTATATCTGTCTGGGAGGATTGAAGTGAGCACCAATCAAGAGCTACTGGAGAGACGCGCTCAGGCTATTCCGCGGGGAGTATCGACCGCCCATCCGATCTTCGTGGCGCGCGCGCAGAATGCTGAGCTTTGGGATGTGGAAGGACGGCGCTACCTCGATTTTGCGGGGGGCATCGGAGTGCAAAATTTTGGACACTGTCATCCCGCAGTCGTCGCCGCGATCCGTGACCAGGCCGGCAAAGCTATTCATACCGCTTTCCAAGTCGTGGCGTACGAGCCCTACATCAAACTCGCAGAAGAACTAAACAAGCGCGCGCCGTTAGCGGGTCCTGCCAAGACCATCTTTTTTACCACCGGGGCCGAAGCCGTAGAGAACGCGGTAAAGATCTCACGTTCTTTTACCAAGCGTTCGGGATTGATCGCCTTTGTGGGCGGGTTCCATGGGCGCAGCCTCTTAACCATGACGCTGACTGGAAAGGTTCTGCCCTATAAAAAGAGCTTCGGACCAATGGCAGGAAATATCTTTCATGCCCCCTACCCCATGGCCTATCACGGGGTGACCACCAAGGAGTCGCTTAAAGGGATCGAAAAAATATTTAAAGCATCGATCGATCCGAGCGAAGTCAGCGCTATCGTGATCGAGCCGGTGCAGGGCGAAGGCGGCTTTTACGCGGCGCCTCCGGATTTCATGCAGGAGCTCCGCGCCATCTGCGATCAACACGGGATATTGCTGATCGCGGATGAAGTGCAGTCGGGATTCGCGCGTACCGGCAAACTCTTCGCAATTGAACACAGCGGCGTAAAACCGGACATCATCACAACCGCCAAGAGCATCGCCGGAGGGCTGCCCCTTTCGGCTGTGATTGGACGGAAGGAGATCATGGATTCGCCTGAACCAGGCGGACTGGGAGGAACGTATGCCGGTAATCCCGTGGCGTGCGCCGCCGGATTGGCGATCCTCTCCGTCCTCGAAAAGGAGCAGGTGCTGCAGAAGAGCCAGGCACTGGGTGAAAAGATTAAATCCAAACTAACCGGCCTGGCCAACTCCGGCCGTTTCCCCAGAATTGGAGAGGTGCGCGCCCTGGGAGGCATGATCGCTTTTGAGCTGGTTAAAGACCAAGCTACCCATGAGCCTGCACCAGAATTAGCCAAGCAGGTTACCGCGGCGGCGCTAAAGCAGGGGCTAATTCTCATTTCCTGCGGAACTTACTCGAATGTGATTCGAATATTGGTGCCGCTCACAGCCGACCCCGCCCATATCGATGAAGCGCTGGTAATATTGGAGAAAGTGCTTGGCGAAATATAGAAAGACGGATAAGGCGAGATCAGAGATGGCGGGGACTAACAACAAAAAATTCAAGGTTAAACTCCGCGCCCTGGAGCTGGCAGACTTCGACAAGCTTGAAACTGCCATGCGCGAGAGCTATCGCGGCAGCGGGATGGACGTCTGGCAGCGCGAACAGATCCACCGTCTAATCCAAGATTTTCCCGAAGGACAGATCTGTTGTGAAGTTAACGGCGAAGTAGCAGGCGCCGCACTTTCAATCCTCGTGAAGTACGATGACTACGGCGATGACCACACCTACATGCAGGTTACGGGTAATTACCAGCTTAATACCCATAATCCCAAAGGCGACGTGCTTTATGGGATCGAAGTTTTTGTGCATCCCAGCTATCGCGGACTGCGGTTAGGACGCCGGCTTTACGACGCCCGCAAGGAGCTGTGTGAGAATCTGAATCTGCGTTCGATTATCGCGGGCGGCCGCATTCCAGGATACGGCAAGGTAGCGGCTCAGATGAGCCCCAAAGAGTACATCGAAAAGGTGCGTTTGAAGGAGCTGTACGATCCGATTCTGACCTTTCAGCTCTCCAATCAATTCCACGTCCGGAAGATTCTGCGAAATTACCTGGTCGATGATCAGGAATCGATGCAGTTCGCGACCTTACTGGAATGGAACAATGTGTTCTATGAAGAACGGCGCGGCCTGTTCGCCAAAACCAAATCGTATGCCCGGTTAGGATTGGTGCAATGGCAGATGCGCCGTGCCGATAAACTCGAGGATCTGTATGAGCAGATTGAATTCTTCGTCGATGCCGTCAGCAGTCTTCAAGCGACCTTCGTTCTCTTCCCGGAGTTCATTAATGCTCCGCTGATGATGCAGTTTAACAACCTGCCCGAAGCCGAGGCGATTCGGAAGCTGGCTGAGTTCACGGAACCGCTGCTGAAAAAGTTCTGCGAATTTGCAGTCGCCTATAACACCAATATCGTCACGGGCAGCATGCCGTACGTTGAAGATCGGCTGCTCTATAGCATCTGCTATCTATGCCGGCGTGACGGTTCTTGGGAGTCGTACCGCAAAATTCATATCTCGCCCGGCGAAGTGAACCACTGGGGCATGGTAGGGGGCGAAGAGCTTAAGGCCATTGATACGGACAGCGGCAAGGTCGGCATCTTAATCTCCGATGATGTGGAGTACCCCGAACTGGGACGGCTTTACGCTGAGCAGGGAGTGAACATCCTTTTCGTGCCGTTTAGTGCTGCCACCCCCAATGACTATCAGCGTATCAAATGCTGCGGCCAAGCGCGTGCAATTGAGAACGAGTGCTACGTAGCGATTGCGGGTAGTGTCGGCAACCTGCCCAAGGTTGCAAATATGGATACCCAGTTCGCGCAGTCCGCGGTCTTTTCTCCCTCCGACTTTGCTTTCCCCATCGACTCCACGATTTCGGAAGCGACGCCGAACACCGAAATGACCCTGGTGGCGGATGTTGATCTATCTTTGTTGCGGGAGATCCATCTGCAAGGCAGCTCGCGTAATCTCCTCGACCGCCGCACCGACCTTTACTCGGTAGTATGGCTTAGGAATCGCGGGAAGACCTGATGTACGAACGCGTGCTGCCAAATGGTTTGGTAATTCGCTCTACCGCTCCCGAGCATGCTACGCAATTAGAAGAACTGCAGAAAACAGTCTTCCCTACCCTGCACGATACACAGCGCCTTAAGAAAGCCCACTACCTGAAGCATATTCAGATCTTCGCTGCTGGCCAATTTGTGGCTCTGGATCAAAACAAGGTCATCGGCATGACTACCACAATCCGGCTGGCCGAGGACTTTCTCAACGGAGCACACCGCTTTGACGAGGTCATTCAAGGGGGATTTTGCACCTCGCACGACCCCCAGGGGGATTGGCTCTACGGAGTCGACATGGGCACCCATCCCGACTATCGCGGCAGAGGTGTCGCCAGAGCCCTCTATCTGGCGCGCGCCGCTACCGTTACGGCGCTGAAACTGAAAGGTCAGTACACCATGGGGATGCTTAGCGGCTACGGTCCGCTGCGCGCCACCATCGCCATCAATCAATATTACCAGCAGCTTTTAAGGGGCGAGATCGCCGAT
>JAIBBU010000079.1 GCA_019694515.1 Oligoflexia bacterium
GTGGCCCCCCCAGGTGAAATATTTTTAGAAAGATGCGTCTGGAAACCCATCGGCCTAGCAGAAGATGCCGCCGGCCAAGGCCGAGCACCCATGACCGACACACTCATCAAGGTCGAAGGCGTCTCCAAGAAATTCTGCCAAAGCTTGAAGAAGTCGTTGTGATATGGCAGGCCCGATTGGGGGCGGGAATAGGTCAGTCGCCCTCGTGTCGGGGATAGCGGACGGCGGAACGGTGAGTTCTGGGTACCTAGAGTTGTCAGTCAGATGTAAGCGGGGGGGGGCTGCCTCCAATTACAGCATCTTTTTGTAAAGCGAGCCAAAACTTATGGCCGCTGGCTCTAGTCGGTGTGGTATTAGGGGAACCCTCAAAATGGCACTGGACCCGAAAAATTTAAGCGTAATCGTGCAGGGACCTGTTACTCCGTATACTCGTGACGCGTTGGTGCGCATACGCACCCACTTCTCTGGTTCGGAACTCATTCTTTCTACTTGGGAGGGGAGCGATACGTCAGGTCTCACCTTCGACAAACTAATCATGAGTCATGATCCTGGTGCTGTAGCATGCGAGGTGGGTGGGAGAACATTAAACAATATTAATCGACAGCTTGTTTCAACTAATGCTGGGCTTTGCGCTGCATCGCGTGACTTCGCGTTAAAAACACGTTCCGACATTCTTTTTAAGTCTGGTAAAATACTTAATTATCTTGGGATGTTTCCAAAGCGTAATCCCGAATGGTGCTTTCTTCGGGACCGTGTTATTGTCAACTCGGTCTTTTCACGTGTCTGCTTCTATGTGGGCAAAAAGAAAACTCCTTGCTTGTTTCATCCTAGTGACTGGATTTTTCTTGGTTTGACCGCTGACATTCGTGACATCTTTGACGTCCCGCTGACCGCGGAGCCGGGATTTAGTAACTACTTCGAAAGTGTTTCCAAAGATGACTTTCTGGATCCCTATCCCGAGCTCATGATAAGATTTGCCCCCGAACAATATATTTGGTATGCTTTTCTGCAGAAATACGTTCAGTTCGAATGGAGCCATCGATTTCATTGCACGCCATTGTTGGAGCATATTTCTGAGCAATCGTTGGTGAATAATCTGATAGTTCTGGACCTTCGTCAGACCGATATGTATTTTCCAAAGTATCCGATTGAATATGAGGAGACGATGTGCAACTTTGACTTCGGGACGCTTTATTCGCATAATCTGTTTCGCATGCAATACAAGCGGTTCTGTGATCCTCGCTATAAGTATATTCCGACTTATACGTCATTCATCACGCTTCCGCGAATTTTATTTCATTTATGGCAAAGATTCTCACCTTACACTTTTTCGCTAGCGCGAAATGGTTTTCGTAGGCTGCGCGGCTTTCCACTTGTTCCGCGTTCTCGTTAAGCTGAGTACCATGAGACGTGAAGTATTCTTGGTTAGACGGGCAGAGATCGTTGTCACGGATATTTGAGAAGATGTGCGTTGTTGGGGTGTGTTTCCAGCTCTTCTGAACGTTAATCAAAGGTTTTCGAGATGATGGTTTCTGATAGAGCTCTGAGCTTCATTATTCAAGGTCCCGTTCTTCGGAAGCGTGAGGGCTCGTCTTTCTCCACGGCTGACTGCATTGACAGCATACGTGCTCGTTTCCCTGCTTCTGAAATTGTAGTGTCAACATGGGATACAAGTGATGTCAGTGGGCTCGCCTGTGACACCGTGGTGTGCTCGCGCGATCCCGGCGCTACGTCATGTGTTGTCTCCGGTGCCCGCAGCTACAATGTTAACCGTCAGATCATCAGCACCAGCGCTGGGCTCAAGGCTTCGACCCGCCTCTATGCTGCGAAAATGCGTGGAGATCTGCTGGTAACCGGGCGCGGTTTTCTCGACCGGTTCCAATGCGATCAGCCACGCCACCCGCAGATGCGGATATTCTGCTCCCGCATCCTCGCGGTCTCTTATTACGCTCGGGATCCAAGAATCTTTCCGCTCTTGTTTCATCCGAGCGACATATTTCAGTTCGGCGCCCGTGAGGACATGCTGAAGTTGTGGGACCTGCCCCTGGCGCCAGAGCCAGAAACCGCCCGTTGGCTGGAGACCCGTCCTCGCCCGGTACCCGACTACCGACCCAACGAGCTGCATCGCTACACCCCAGAGCAGTACATCTGGATCAGTTGTCTAGCGCGGCACGGCATCGATGTGCAGCTGGACTATCCCTACCAGCTGTCTGCCGGTGACCTGGAGCGTAGCGAGCTGTCGCTGGCCAACAATTTCCTGTTTGCGGAACCCCGGCGACTAGGAATCCGGCTCCCCGAGCGGCTGCGGGTCATCGATCCTTTCAGCGTGTATGGCTATAGCGATTGGTTGCTGCTGCAGCGTCGCTGCTGCGGGAATGGTCTGACACTTATGGATCGGGTCCACCAGGGCTTGCGCCGGACCATTCGCCGTATTCTCTCATCGACCTACCACTCAGCGCGCAAAGGGGTCGGGCTGCTTCGCGCGCGCCTAGGAGAGGAGCGCATTCCCACTATCATGGGAAAGTCCTCATGACCCCCAAACGGGAAATTCGCCGATCTCGCACCGTGAGGGCGGCATCGAAACAGGTTCGGAAGTCCTATGGAACAACGAGCACACACGACTAAAAACCCCATCCACGCAATCGTATTCGATCTGGACGGAGTGCTGGTGGACGCCACCGAATGGCATTACGAGGCGCTCAACCGCGCGCTCGGTCTGTTTGGCTTCTCCATCTCCCGTTATGAACACCTCTCCGCGTACAATGGGCTACCTACACGCACCAAACTGCAGATGCTGACGGTAGAAAAGGGGTTACCGGTGGCCCTGCACGAATTGGTCAACCGGCTAAAGCAGATCTACACGCGAGAAGAGATCCTCAAGCACTGCTGGCCGTCCTTCGACAAGGAATACATGCTCAGCCGTCTCGCGCGCGAAGGCTACCGGCTTGCGGTGTGCACCAATGCGATCCGGGACAGCGTGGAGCTGATGCTCAAGCGGGCCAACCTCGACAATTACTTCGAGTTCATCATCTCTAACGAGGACGTCACGAAGCCCAAGCCGGATCCGGAGATCTACCTCAAGGCCTTCGAGCGGCTGGAGATCCAGCCTAGGCAGGCCGTGATCGTCGAAGACGCGCCTCACGGCGTCGAGTCGGCACGTCGCTCCGGCGGCCATGTATGTCGCGTGGCGGGATTCCACGAAGTGGACTACTGGCGCATCAGCTCCTTCCTGGAGCGGCTGTCGCAGGAGAGCGCCCATGCTTAAGATTGTCATTCCGATGGCCGGCGAAGGTCGGCGGTTTCAGGAGCAGGGCCATACCTTCCCGAAGCCACTGATTGAGATCAAAGGACGCGCGATGATCGAATGGGTGGTCGAGAACATTACCCCCAA
>JAIBBU010000015.1 GCA_019694515.1 Oligoflexia bacterium
CCGTTGGGTCCCCAAAGGGCGAACTCCGCCTGGCTTCGCTTCGCTTGAGCTCGCTATCGGCTCGCTCCGCTACGCCAGGCTACTCGGCTATTTCAGATGTCACTTACACAATCTTTGAAACACTCCCAATTAGTCGATACCAACATTCCGAGTAGCTCAAATTAGTCGATACCAGTCTCAAATTAGTCGATACCAACATTCCGAGTAACTGTGGAAAACGAGGCGTAAAGTCTTATAAATACAAAACCCGCTCTCGTAATTTTGATTAACACAGCTCAGGCAATGTCGTTTCTTACGACTCTGCCAAAGAAGGATCGACTTAGACCGCAATAAATGGGACAGTCCCGGACCTTCGCTCGGATCTCCGCCCCTGGAGATGACCCCCAAACACAGAGATCCTCGCGAACTTTGATATCACCCCGGCAGCAGACTGACTAACGGAGGTAACGGAGGTTTGAACGCCCCCGGGGGCCACTCCACACTATACTCTCCCGCCCTCCAACGCCTAAGACACTCCCTACACTCAGCACAGAATTCTTTGAAGTCTCTAATTAGCTCCATACGAAGCTTATTGATGGAGCAGATAACAAATACCTTCCGGCTCTTTTTCTTGGGGGTCCCTCAAATTAGTCGATACCAACATTCCGAGTACTATGTAATCGAAACTCTTGGACAGAAGTTTCTTCTTACAGTAAAAGGGGATTGGAAGCTTGTTCCGACCTCGGTTTACTAGAACTAGCGCGACATGATAGAATGTTCTTTGGATAGCGACTTAATCGCTAAACTATCCCCGTATTCGATTTTCAATGAAGAAGCATAATCCAGAGCAGAGCAGCAAGCCGAACCAGGAAACTTTGCGGTTGGATTTTGTGCGTAGCCGTTGCGCGCGGTACAAACTGCATATTCCGGAGAAGCTTCAGGCGATTGAAGAATTGGCGGACATTATTGAAACGGCCCGCCGATCCTACTATGAAAATCTTAAACAGTCTTAACCGAGTTTCGGATCTCCTCGCCCGCTATGCTGGTTCGTGGGGAATCTGCGGCGGAGTGGCGGCATGCATCTATCGAGATGTTCCGAGGTTCACCGGGGACATCGATATCGCATTAACGGATCATTCGTCGGCATCAGCCCAAGAGATCGCCAAGCGCGTGCTTTCCGAGCTTGGGTACACGCACACAAATGGCTTTGTAACCGACGCCAACGGTCGCCTATTTCCCGACAAAGCGCTGATCATCGGGCGCGAAAATAATCCATCGGCGTTCCTGGGAATCGATTTTTTGCTGCCGATTATTCCTTGGGTCCCCAGAGCCGTAGAAAGAGCCCAAAGCAATTGTTTGGATTATGGTATTAAGCGGCTCCCCACTATTACAATCGAGGATCTGTGTCTAGCAAAGCTGAGCGCTCTAATTGCAGCACCGCAGCGCGGGGTAGATAGGGAGGACATCATCGCAATCCTTCGAACCTCGCCCATGTTTGACAGGCAGTACTTCAACTCTCGGGCACAGGAGCTCGAATTGATCGTCCCGGCGGATCTACTCCTGCTGTTTCCTAAATTGCAGCAATAATTGCCTCTTCAACCCTTCAAACTCGGCATGTTACCCTAGCATAGGGCCGGGGCGCTCCGGACCAATGCCGCCAACGCGCCCAGTCGAAAGCATGCAGAAGATTCTTATCGCGGTTATATTGATTGGACTGGTGTGGTCAAGCCACACGGCGCTGCGTGCGCTGATTGTGGCCGACACCGCGTTGGCGAAGGAGAGCGCCGCGCAGCTCGAGGTGCTGTATCTACCCCAGGGTCGCGCCTTGGAATTCATCAGCTTCGGCTATCGTAATCTCTTCTCTGATATTCTCTGGTTCAATACGATTAGCTACTTCGGCAAGCACTATGTAACCGATCGCAACTACGGCTGGCTTAAACATATGTGCAGCCTCGTCACCCGGCTTGATCCGAGAAAGCGTCATGTTTATGAGTTTTGCGGGTTAATGCTGGCGTGGGAGAGCTCCGACTACGACGGCAGCATCGAGCAGTTCAACCGCGCCATCGAGCAGTTTCCCGATCAGTGGAAGCTCTATTTTCAGCGCGGCTTTACCGAGATGTTCTTCAAAAACGACGCTGACAAGGCGCGGCAAGATTTTATGAAAGCCGCGTCACTCCCGGGGGCCGAACCGATCGCAGCCAGACTGGCGGCTAAGAAGCTCCTCACTACTTCGGAGCCCGAGGAAGCGATCGTCTTTTTGAACGAGTTATTGCGGCAGACTAACGACAAGGTGCAGCGTAAAGCCCTGACCAAGAGACTGCGTGAAGCACGCTACGAGCTCGATCTGCGCGCCCTTGAGAAAGCTATGGGTGAATTTGAAGCCCGACAGGGTCGAGCGCTCCAGGAGCTCTCCGAGCTTAAGCAGGCTGGAATGGTAAGGGAGATACCGACTGACCCTTGGGGCGGAAGCTATTTTTTAGATCAATCTGATCGGCAAATTAAAAGCAGCAGTAACCGCAAACGTCTCGGTCTTTACAAGCACAAGACCATCGCCGATCATCTGACTGCAACACCATGAGCAACGCTTCATCCTCGGCTTTATCACTCGAAAATCTCAGCTACGCTTACCGCAGCAACTGGGTACTGAAACGCATTCATGCGCTCACGGAGGTGAGTTTGGAAATCCGCGAGGGCGAAGCCTTCGGTTTTTTGGGGCATAACGGGGCGGGGAAGACGACCGCCATGAAATGCATCTTAAATCTGATCCGCCCGGCCGGGGGGAAGATTAGTATCTTCGGGCGCGACAGCCGCGAGCCCGAGGCCCGCAAGGTAGTTGGCTATCTTCCGGAGCAGCCCTATTTTTATG
The DNA here is from genome assembly GCA_019694515.1 of Oligoflexia bacterium. Classification (GTDB taxonomy): domain Bacteria; phylum Bdellovibrionota_C; class UBA2361; order UBA2361; family JBGSMV01; genus JAIBBU01. Next base: position 2,846 of record JAIBBU010000015.1, read on the forward strand.
ATCACCTCAATGTCTTCGAGCTGATGGAGCTGTACGCGGTGCTGGCCGGCATTCGACGCGCGGAAGCGGGCCCCGCGATAGCGCGGGCGCTCGATCTGGTAAAGGTCAGCGCACGCAAACGTTCTCCGATGCGCAGTCTTTCCAAGGGACTCACGCAGCGGGTTGCGATGGCGCAAGCGATCGTGGCGCAGCCGAAATTGCTGCTTCTGGACGAGCCTTTTTCAGGGCTTGATCCGATCGGGAGGCGCGACCTAAGAGAGCTGCTGGTCGAACTAAACCGGAACGGCACTACAATTTTCATGTCGTCGCATGTGCTAAGCGATGTCGAGCATATCTGCGGACGGGTCTCGATCATGGTGCAGGGCAAAATTAAAGCGCTGCTAGATATCAAGGAGCTAGCCAACCGCCCCACTCAACACTTTGAGATGCTGGTGCGAAATTACGATCGCGCGGCCGCTCGTCTTAAGGCGCTCGCCAGCTCACATGATGCCGGCGAAAACGTGTTGATCTTGAAATTTGAGCAGCGCGCGCGCGCCGAAGAGGCGCTGCGCCTGGCGTTAGCTGAAGGCGCTTCGGTAGAAGCGTTTCATCCCGCCGACCACGGGTTGGAGGAGATCTTCGTGCAGGTGGTGCAGGCGGGCAGGTGATGGGAACCAAGGTATATTTAATAGCACTGAATACCTTCCACGAGTCGGTGCGCAGCAAGGTCATGTACAGTCTTTTGTTTTTTGCGCTGGCGATGCTGGTAGCCTCGCTGCTCTTCGGCAGCGTCACAATCGGGGATCGCATCGTGGTCCTAAAAGATTTTGGGCTCTTTAGCATCTCTCTCTTCTCGGCGCTCTACGCCGTGATCTCCGGTACCGCACTCCTGCATAAGGAGCTATCGCGCCGTACGATCTATAATATTCTGGCTAAATCGGTCCGGCGCTGGGAGTTTGTCTTCGGCAAGTATCTGGGGATGCTGCTTACCACCGCGGTGATGGTGGCATGTATGTGCGCGGCGCTGCTGGCTTTTGTTTACCTGCTAAACGGCGAGTTTTCAGCCGGGATCGTGCGGGCCAGCCTGCATATCGTGATTGAACTCATGGTCGTATGCGCTTTTGCGATCTTCTTCTCCTCGATCGTGGTGACGCCGCTTTTAGCGGGCATGCTTACCTTCGCGGTGTTTTTAGCGGCGCGTTCGACCGAATATTTGATGTATTTCGTCAATCAAGACGGCGTTTCAGCCCCATTAAGTGCTGTATTGAAGAGTCTTTATGCCCTGTTACCGCATCTAGATCGTGTGAATATCTCGGATCTCGTGGTGTACGACGCTGCGGTGTCATGGAGCCTGACCTTTTACTCCTTCGCACACGCCGCGGCCTACTCCGGAGTGCTGTTGATCCTTTCAACTTGGATTTTTTCCAAAAGAGATTTCAACTAAGCTGTATTTCAAGCTTGGAACACAGCGGTATCCCGGGCGCAGCGCGGGATTTCATTGGCAGTCTCGAACACTAGGTATTAGGAACTAAAATGGATAAGCGTTCTCAGAATTTTCTCTACAAACTACTTGAAACGCCTTCGCCCACCGGCTTTGAACAGGAGATTCAAAAGGTGGTTCGGGCGCACATGAAAGATGTCGCGGACACCATGGAGACAGATCTGCACGGCAATCTGATCGTGGGGCTCAACCCCAAGGCCAAGCGCCGCGTGATGCTGGCCGGGCACTGTGACCAGATCGGACTGATGGTGAAGCATATCGACAAGGATGGATTTTTATGGTCCTCGGCGCTGGGCGGAATTGATGTCGGGGTGCTGATCGGCGCGCAGGTTACGGTGCATACCAAGAAAGGCCCGATCAACGGCATCGTGGGAAGAAAACCGATCCACCTTCAAAACGGCGAAGAGCGCAGCAAGATGTCGCTCGATCTGGAGAATGTCTGGATCGATATCGGCTCCAAGAATCAAAAAGAGAGCGAGAAACGGGTGGAGATTGGAGATCCGGTCACATTCAAGCTTGGAGTGTTGGAGCTTGGGAACCAGATGATCTGCGCGCCCGGATTGGATGACAAAGCCGGACTCTATATCGCGATGGAGGCTTTGAGACTTTGCGCTAAGGCTAAGCTTGCTGTCGGAGTATATGCGGTCAGCACGGTGCAGGAAGAGGTCGGACTGCGCGGAGCACGCACGGCCGCATTTAGCGTTGATCCGGAGGTCGGTATCGCAATTGATGTGACTCACTCTTCTGATAATCCGGGAGCTGGCAGCGGCAAATCTACCCCGTGCAAATTGGGCAAAGGTCCCACGATCGCACGGGGCCCGAATTTCAATCCGGTGGTGGGAGAGATGCTGGTGGCTGCGGCGAAGAAAGCAAAGATCCCTTATCAGCCGGCCACGGCTGCCGGACCGCTCGGCAACGATGCAAACGCAATTCAGGTTTCCCGCGGCGGTGTCGCAGCCTCGGCTATCGGTATCCCGAATAGGTACATGCATACGCAGGTCGAGGTTTGCAGTTTGGACGATTTGGACAATTCGGCGAAGCTCTTGGCCGCTTTTATAAAATCAATTAAGCCCACGACTGATTTTAGGCCGTAGGCGCGGCGGCGTGCGGTCGGATTCCTTTTCAGATGGCTTTGGTTGTTGATCGGTGTGCCGTAGAGGTAGGGATTGCTTCGCTCCGCTCGCAATGACAACCCCCCTGTCATTGCAAGCGGAGCGAAACAATCCCTACCTCTACGGCACACCGATCAACAACCAAAGCACCTGGGAATAGGAATCATCTGCACAACCAGACCTATAGGCAAAATTACGCATACCGTTTCGATTGACCGCCTTTGCAGCGACAAAAACATACCTCGCCGTGCTGCTGCGCTACCCGCAACCGCCCTGGCTTCCGCAGTTCAGGCAATAATAACATCCGGCCTGTCTTACCATCAGCGATGCACCGCAGTGGATGCAGGGCGGAGCATCTTCCTGAGCGCGAAACGACAAGGCGCTAGCTCCGAGGGTTGAAGTATGTACCGGCACCGCAGGATTCGCTGCGCTTTGCGCGGGGGAAGGTATCTCCTTTTCACCCTCAACCGCTTTAACTGCGATTCCTAGCGCCAAGCGCTCATCGGCGCTCAGAAACTTTAGCGCCAGCCACCTAAAGACATAATCGACGATCGATTGCGCCATCGGAATAGCTTTGTTGGTGGTAAAGCCGGAGGGCTCAAAGCGCATGTAGGTAAATTTCTTGATCAGGGTGGCTAGCGGAACTCCGTGCTGCAGCGCAATCGAGATCGAGGTAGCGAAAGCGTCCATCAAGCCCGATAGGGTTGATCCTTCCTTTGCAACCACCAGGAAGATCTCGCCCGGTTTGCCGTCTTCATAGAGCCCGACGGTCAGATATCCCTCTAGCCCTGAGATACTAAACTTATGGGTGAAGGCCTGGCGGTCGTCCGGCAGACGGCGCCGTACCGGGGAGAGCGCCTTGCCCTTCTCGGTTTTGTTTCCGGAGTTTAAGGGCTGGGTGCGCTTTGAGCCGTCACGGTATAACGCCACCGATTTAAGACCCATGCGCCAAGCTTCCACATACACCTCCATGATCTCCTCGGGCGTAGTGTCATGCGGAAGATTAACCGTCTTGGAGATAGCTCCGGAGATGAATGGTTGGACCGCGCCCATCATCTTTAGGTGCCCGGTGTAGTGAATACTGCGAATGCCATTGGAAGGTCTAAAAGCGCAGTCGAATACGGCCAGATGCTCCGGCTTTAAATGCGAACAGCCCTCAATCGTATCTTGCTTTTCGATGTGCTCCAAAATCTTGGCGGTAAGATCCGGATCGTAGCCCAGGGACTTCAGGGCGCGGGGCACGCTGCGGTTTATAATCTTTAACGTTCCGCCTCCCGCCAATTTCTTATACTTAATCAGCGCCAGATCCGGTTCGATACCGGTGGTATCACAATCCATCATGAATGAGATCGTACCGGTCGGAGCGATCACAGTAGTCTGCGAATTGCGATATCCAGCCTCTTCGCCGGCGCTTTCAGCCTCGGCCCAGAGGGCGCGTGCGCGGGTCGCCAGGCTTTCCGGCAGCGCTGAAAAATCTTGCTGTTCCGCGGCTTTCTTGTGCTTGCGAATCACCTTCAACATGGCTTGTCTGTCGGCGCGGAAACCGCGAAAAGCACCCCTGGCTTTAGCTAAGCGGGCACTGGTGCGGTAAGCCTGGGCGGTCATCACGGAGGTCAGCGCAGCCGCCCACTGCCGTCCCGCATCGGAATCGTAGGGATGGCCTAGGCACATCAGCATCGCTCCCAAGTTGGCGAAACCGAGCCCGATCTGCCGGAAGTCGCGGGCGCACCGTTCGATCGCTTTAGAAGGATAACGCGAGCTGTCGATCAACATGTCCTGGGCGCAGATCAACAGATCGACAACGTGCAGGAACTTATCGAGCGCGAACTCTCCGTCCGGCTGCAAGAACTCAAGCAGGTTGATGCTGGCCAGGTTGCAGGCCGAGTTATCAAGATGCATGTATTCGCTGCAAGGGTTACTGGCGTTAATGCGGCCTGCATGCGGACAGGTGTGCCACTCATTAATAGTGGTATCGAACTGAATTCCCGGGTCGCCGCAGATATGAGCGCATTCGGAAACCAGCTTAAGCACATCCCGCGCACGCAGCTCCTCGCAAACGGAACCGTCCGTCACGCGACGGGTCGGGAAGGCGCTGTTGTTCACCGCCGCTTCCATGAATTCGTCGCTGGCTCTAATGCTGAGGTTCGCATTTTGGAAGGCCACGGAATCATAGGCGCCTCCGGTAACATTAAAGCCGCCGTCATACCCGGCATCGATCAGGGCCCAAGCCTTCTTCTCCTCGGTCGCTTTGCACTGAATGAACTCGATGATATCGGGATGACTTACATCCAAGATCTGCATCTTGGCAGCCCGCCGAGTCTTACCACCGCTCTTGATACTCCCGGCCCAGGAATCAAATCCCTTCATGAAGGAAAGGGGGCCTGAGGCGGTGCCGCCGCCCGAGAGTTTTTCGCGGCTGGAGCGAATGGAGGAGAGATTCGTGCCGCAGCCCGAACCGGATTTAAATAGCGCACCTTCCAGAGCCTGCAATTCGAGCAACGATTTCATGCTGTCGTCGACGGAGAGGATGAAACAGGCGCTACACTGCGGATGCGGCTCTACTCCAACATTGAACCACACCGGAGAATTGAAGGAGGCCTGCTGATGAAGCAGAATATGGGTCAGTTCATCCAAAAACACCGCGCGATCGGCCGGAGTCGCAAAATAACCTTGGCTATCGCCCCAGCCGCTAATCGTGAGCACGACTCGGTTTAGCAGCTGCTTAAGGCTGGACTCGCGTTCGGGAGTGTTTTTTTCCCCATGAAAATATTTCGACGAGACCACGGTGGAGGCCATTTCGCTCCACTCCGTGGGGAACTCGGCATTTTTTTGCACGAAAAAAACCTCTCCGTTCGGACCTTTGATTTCGCAGGTGCGCTTCTCCCAGGTTACCCCTTCGAAGGGATGTTTTTTCCCATCAGTAAAGCAGCGCTGGAAGTGCAAACGATCTTTCGACTCAATCACTTCGACTTCTTTCTTTGCCTTTCCGTTGGTGTGTGCGTGAGATCCGATTATGCCTTCCATTGATTTTCCGTGGGATAAATTTGACTCCTGATGTTATCAGGATGCACACGCGCGCGGTCAATAGCAGAGTAAATTCTCTTTTATAGGCCGCGACAAAAACACGCGCGATCAAGAACCATGCAGCGCTATGAGGAAGCAGGTAGTTAGACGAGTAGGAGAGTGGAATATTCAAGTTTTGGAACGGTCGGAGGGGTGAGAAGATTCGCAAGGATTAACGAGTGACTTTCTTGGTCCATGACTGGGACTAGGGGCGAGGGAACTCCTTTTCTAACGACCTTGGTTGGCGTGCCGTGTGCCCCAGAGGTAGGGATTGCTTCGCTTCGCTCGCAATGACAACTCCCATGTCATTGCGAGCGAAGCGAAGCAATCCCTACCTCTAAGGCACACGGCACGCCAACCAAGGAAGTAAGGCGAAGCGCATTCTAGACCCAAGAACTAGAAGAACGGCATAACACCATAAAATGGGCGCTTTCAGAAAGCCGTCCACCCAAACCCAATTGATTACACATCCCCAACAATCCCCCAATCTTCCAGCCTTCTGCGGCACTGTGTTAAAGATCGCGCTAATGGTAGAATACCGCCCTAGCTAAGATGTCGGAAAGATTGCCACTTCGTAAGACCATTCCCCTTCGCAGGCGTAAGATCCTGAAAGGCAGCCTTTGGAACGCCCTGTTGGTGCTGTTTTTCGGCGGTATTGTGACCCTGATCGGCAAGCTCATCCTGGACACCATGGCGCCCCGGATACCGGATCGTTTAATACACCCTATAAATGTCACGGTCGCGCTCTGGTTCGTATTCCTGCTGGTACTGATGTTCTGGCGCATGGTTTATCAGTACATCTATTTCATGAGCTATTACTACGATGCTGACGAAGAGAACCTGACAGTTCGCAAGGGCATCATCACCAAACGCGAAATTATTATTCCTTTCAAGCGCATCACTGACGTCTATATCGATCAGGATCTTTGGGATGTGACGCTCGGCATCTACGATGTGCATATCTCTACTCCAACTCAGGAGTCGGGGCTCTTTGCCCATATTGACGGAGTCGATCGCGAGGGAGCGCTCAAGCTGCGTAAAATGATCCTAGAGAAGATCAGCAAAGATCATTAACCGCGAACCGCCATCAAGCGTACTCAGCGCAGCTCAAAGAAATTCAAAAATTCTCCGTTTGGCAGCGTAACCGACCGGGCCACGTATTGATCGACTAAGGCGCTCCCAGAAAACAGGTCAGCTTCGCGCGCCTTGACAGCTTCGCTGCTGAATTGCTCGGTGCCGATCGTTCTGGGAAGCGGCGTGACATCGACATTATTGAGCAGTAAATAACTGGGCCGCTGTAGGAGGATATACTGCCCATCGTGCTTTTCGTGTCCGCTCCATCCCGAACTGCTGGGCGGAAGCTTTAGCTGTGCAATGTGAGGATCGGTAAGTCCAAGCATATCGTAAATTTTGAGGTCGGAATAAAAGCCCACGGCACCGATCGGTACTAAGGCTACGCTTGCATCGCTCGCTGCGTTTTGTTTTAGCCAAAGACCCGCGGCGCTCCAACGCGGGATTTCAACATCGCGCTGAAAGAGAAAATTGAGGTACTGGAGCCGCCCCGCAACGGGAGGCGAGAACGCACACACGCAAAGGTAAGCTGTTGCTCCAATCAAGGCGGCATTCACCGCCAACTGACCTTGGGCGCTAAGGCGTCTAAATAGTTCACCCTGCGCGACATAAACCAACGGAGCGCCCCACAGCATAAAGCGATACATCGGGAGCCCGTCACCACCGACCCAGATAGTCGCCAGGAAATAGGCCGCGCCGAGGAGGAAGCAAAATGCCGCTCCGCCCCGAAGCCACACTAGAATCAAAAGGCACGACAGTCCAAAAATTACGGTACCCCCGAAATCGAAGAGGTAGTTCCGCACATAAGAGAGTCCCCGAGTCCACAGCTCCCATCCGGGATCGGAGGCTTTGGCGTAAAAGGTATTTGGCAGGGGAAAACCAAAATAAATTAGACGAAAGGTGGTTAGCGCCGTAAGTATCAGCGCTATTCCAAGCAGGTAGCTCAGCCCGCGTTTGCCCTCGCGTTTCAGTACTAACCCGCAGGCCAAAGCGGTCAACGCCCCCTCCGGCCGGCAAAGAATCAAGAGCATCGCGTACCAAAAGGTGCCTTGGCGCTGCTGTTTCAACGCCGAATTAACAGCTAATAGATTCAAAAGAACAAAGAGCGAGGTTTCCAATCCAGCCGCTGCCCAGACACAGAACGCTCCGTGAAAGCAGAGCAGCAGCGGAGCAAAAAATGTCCAGAGTGAGGGTTGATGATGGAGCGCCGTCTTCCCGGCAATAGTACAGGCTAAGTTCCAAGCTGCAACCAAACTCAGCGCAGCAAATAACAGGCCCAAGACCTTGGCAGTGATCAAAAAATCATAGGGCAAATGGTAGAAGGGGGCCAGCACCAGGGGCCACAACAAGCTGGTACAGCCCTCAACTCGCTCTCCCGGATTGTAAACGAATCCCAGGCCGCGCGCTAAATTTCGGGCATAGCGAAGCGCAATAAATCCATCGTCACTAAAAAATCCGAGCAATCCAACATGGGTCGCTAACAGGATGGTTAGCGCTAGTAAGATTAGGAGTGGATTGTATTGTCGCATAAAGGGGCAGCCGCTGTTTCTGGGGCAAACCTGCCTAAATAATCGCCCCATGCCTCACGTTAGCTAGCCGAAAGATCACCGACAATCGGTATTCTTGGGGGAGAAGGTCTAGCACCTCTTTACCCGCGAGGCGGCCTTTCGCCTTGCTCGCAATTGTAGATGTTCCATATTTCGAGCACAAAATTCCTCTCCGTGCGCGCGGCTCTGTAATTGCGAGCGGAGCGAAGCCCGGTGTCATTGCGAGCGAAGCGAAGCAATCCCTAACATTCTACCGACGGAGGCTTTGTTCCTTGGTAGTTGCAAAAGTTTCTTACAAGCATGCAAGCTACGGTCAATGACTGAAATTTGCGCAGGAAGTTCTCCTAGCTTCTTCAATAGAGCGTCAATTTCGACTTAAAGTTAGGGATTGCTTCGCTCCGCTCGCAATGACAGAGCCGAGCGCACGGAGCGCAATTTTGTCCTCGAATTGCATAACTCGTACAGCAATGACAGAACTACGCGCAGGTGCACAAATCGCGTCGCCGAAATATGGAACATCTCCAGCCGCACGCCGGATAATTCCCGAATTGCTTTCCGGGTAAACAGCTTATTTAAAGTTTCTCAAAACAAATAGGTATGGAGGGTCTGAGGAATTTCTTCCTCTTCGGGGTGACCCTCCGGAGTCCCCATACCTTTGTATTGCCCTCCATTTTACCTCTGCTCTACCCTTCTACCCCTGTAATGGGAGCGCCAAGCTGATTGGTAGCTCCACAACAGGGGTAGAATATGGGCAGAGGGGTAAAATTAAAACCGATCACAGTGAACTGCTGCACCTCACACGATGCCGCTGCCGAAGCCTCCCTGCGCCGCTGCGCTGAAGGCCTGGGCGCCCTGCGAAGCGCTCTTCGAGATGCGCGAAACGACACCGAAGGCCTGCCGGATCGAGTGGCCGTCGTTCTTGGGGGTGAGGATCCACTCGTCGCGGATCCCCATCTCCCTCGCCACGGCCCTGAAGTCGGTCACGCCGTCATCGATCCCCATGAAGGCGATGATGTGGTTCTCCGAGCGGAGCAGCGCGTCCACCAGCTTCTTCACATCGGAAGCGCTGCGGCGCGAGCCTTCATCCCGTCCGTCCGTCACGATCACGGTGACCGTGCGAACAGGCACTCCCTGGTTGGCGAACTCCTGCTCCTTGGCCAGCACGGTGCCCAGCACCGCCAGAGTCTGGTCATAGAGCGGCGTGCCGCCCATCGGGTTGTAGTTCGTGCTGTCGAGCCGGATTGCTCCGCTCAACAGCCGGTAGGGGAAGAGGGTGCCGCCGTTCAGGTAGCTGGTGTGCACGAGGATGTCGTCGCTCTTGTTGGAGCGGGCCAACTCGTCCAGCACCAGGTTGTGCCCGTCCCGCACGAACTGCGCGTTCGAGGCAAAACGGATCGAACCGGAATCGTCGATCTCGATGGTCAGGAGAAACACCTCGCTGGCCGGCACATCTTCCGCCGACACACCGAGGGCATTCTCGATCTCGCTGCCGACATCCTTCAGCGCCGCGATCGACCCCTGGGGCAGGGTGCCCCGATCGACCGCCTGACTGAAGAGCGTCCCGACGTTGGTCTTGCTGCTCATGAGAAGCTCCTTCCTTTCTGCCTCTACCCCTCTCGTGGAGTTACCAAGGACATTGGCGCTCCCGGTATAGGGGTAGAGGGCAGAAGAATTAGAGTGTTGGGATTGGTGAGCTAGAAGCTGATCCCCGGCCAGCTCTCGATCGGGTCGGTGGAACGCACCACGTGCATCCCCGCCGCCGCGAAGCGCTCGAAGGCCTTGTCGGCGTCGTCCGTGAAGTCGTGGACCGGAGTGACCACCGGCGAGGAGAGATCCTCGACCAGATACACCTTCTTGGCCAGCTCCGGGTCACGCGCGTTGATGTCGGTCAGCAGGTCCTCGATCGCCCAGGCCACGCAGTGCGACTTGGCCTGCCCGCCGATCACGAGGTGATCGTAGGTCAGGAGCGCCTCGATGAAGCGCGAGTTCTTCTGCGCGATCGCCTCGCCGCGCTGGTCGATCAGCACCTCCGGCCGCAGCACCGAGTAGTTCTCGGTGAGCGGGTTGCCGCCCTTGATGCGGTAGTCGGTCTGACTGCTGCGCAGCATGCTGTGGTAGAACACAGCCTCCTGCAGCAGCGGCACCAGCGCGTGGTCGATGTCCCCCAGCATGGCGTGGTACGGCCACACCATCAGCGGGTACTTCCCGCCCTTGGTGAGCTGCCGCACGTAGTGCAGCCCGAACTGGCTGAGGTAGCCGAACTTGGCGGCGTCGCCCAGCACGCTCCATGCCATCGCCGGGTTGACCTGCCACCTGCCGCTCTCGACGTCGTCGAGAGTGATCATCGTGAACGGCGCCGGATGTTCACCCTTCTCGTTCACCCAGAAGACCGGGTGGAAGATCTGGAACGCGGTGTGCGTGTCCATGGTCGGGATGACGCGGGTCAGCGCCCGCGCGTTACGGTAGATGAACTCCGCCGTGCGCACGGTGTCGTCCAGCGCCCCCCGTCCCGAACGCCCGCCCACGAAGAGCGCGGCCTGCGGGTGGCAGAAGGTGAGCTGTACGTCGATCGGCATGAAGCCGATCTTGACGCGATCCGATGCCGCCGGAGTGATGCCGAGGCGCCGCGCGGCGCTCTGCGCCTGCTCCATGCGAAGTGCGTAAGGCACCCTCCAGATCTCCGCGACCTTGCTGGGATCGAAGAAATCGGGCAGAGGCAGCGGAGCGGCCTTGATCGTGGTGTTCATAGCGATCCTTTCGTTATGAGAGAGTCAGAAGCCTGATCTCCCTCCGGTTGACTACAAACAACCCTTCTCGTCCCATCAGCAGCTCTTCGTCCGAGGCGATCAGCCCCTTGGTATCGGGGAAACGAGCACCGACCGTGATGCGGCCCTCCCGTTCGTCGATGCGGATCAGCTCGTCACCATTCACCACGAAAAGCGCATGCACCGATCCGCCCAGGCCCTTGAAGGTAGCGGTACAACGCCCGCCCACTTCATTGAGCCACGAGTCTTCAGTGTCTTTTGCTTCGAGGGTGTCGATGACGGCGCCCAACCGATCGATCAGGGAGAGGCGACTCACCACATCACCGCCCTGGCGCGCTCTGGTAAAAAACCAGCAGCGCTCCAGACTAAGAGATGCAGCCGCATCCAGCAGCTCGCCCCGCAGTGCGGGCAAAGCCACCGAGTCGTTGATGCCGGTTTTCTCGGCGTCGAAGATGAATCCGGACTGGATTGCACCGGCACGGTAATAGCCGAAGCCAAACCGCTCGCCGGCCCAGATTCGGGTTTGCCCGCTAAGCGCTGTTCCCAGCAGCTTGCTTCCCAGCTCACCATCCCGCTCCAAGTTTCCTCCGCGCATCCAGTAAAGATGCTTGGAGTTGGACTCGATGACGGGCATCGTTCCCCGGAAAGTATCGATACTGGTGCGCGTAGGGGTTGCGCCCCGTTTCGGGTCAATCACGGCCAGACTGCTTTGCAGAGCCAGCGCAGTTTTGCTGCCGCTTATGCGGTAGCGCATCGCTGCCGCCGGTTCGCCGCTTAGCACGGCGGAGCGATCTTCGCGCTTGAAATCTCCCCCTTCATGGTAGAGATAGCGCAGCTCGCCCTCCTGCACGGCCGCCGCGAGAATCCGGCCAGAGGTGCGGAAAAGCCGCTTGATCGCGGCCCGGCCCCGCACCACCTCGACGATCGCCGCCGCGGTAGCGCGCTCCGAACACTTGGGGCAGCGAAGCCTCGCATGTTCGGTACCGCAGACCGTACATCTGGTCCAGCGCAGGCTCTCCAAAAGCTTATGCGGCAGGATTCCACGCCGGTCCTTATGCAGGAGTTCAGCGTAGTAGTGCAGCAGCTCGTCCGGCAGACTCTCCAACGGCAGCGCCACGCCCGGAAGCTTCACCTCCGGATGCAGCACTGAGATGCGTTTCAGCGGACGCAGCGCGAGCCCGGCCTGCTGGTTCACATCCCGCGGGGAGTAGATCCCCCCGTAGGGATGCACCAACAGCAGCGACTCGAAAAGCATCAGTGCAAACGCATACCAATCGGTCGCTTCCGAATGCGGCCTCGTCTGTACCAATGCGCGCAGCGCCGGGTCACAGATCAGCGGGTCGACGAAACGGGTGGTGAAGGTGCGGCAGGGGAAACCCCCAAACTGCATGCTGTCGGCGTCGATCTGGTACGCCTCCAGCCCTGTCACCATCACGTTGTAGTAGTTGAAGTCTCCAACCACCACCTGCCTTTGGTGCAGCGCCCCCAAGGTTCCATAAAGATCCTTGAAGATCGCGAGCACCTCGGCATTCGTGATTCCGCGGTCGCGGCGGAATGGAAGCTCGGCATAGCGCCTGAGCGCCTCGGCCCCCGAGAGCAGCCGCATGCTGTAGCCGACGATCTGATCTCCGCTCTTGTTGAGGGCCAGATCAATCGGCTGCACCACACGCGGCGGCAGGTCACGGGGAAAAGCCTTGAGCTTACGTTGTTGTTCTGCGAGCCTTAGCGCCGCGCCTGCGCGATTTCGCCGCGCCTCCTCATCTTGGCCCTCAAAGCTCGGATGGGTAGGGGGCTTCCAAAGCTTGAGCACAGTCCCGGGCTCGAAGCTGCTAATGTCGTAGACTTCGGCTTCGCCGCCCTCACCCAGGATGGTGGAGGGATCCAGCCGAATCCGTCTGCCCTTCAGGTAGACCTCTCTCAACTGTATGCACCTCCTTCGGCAGCGCTCGACGCGCTACCACCAGGGTCGTGTCGTCGCGCAGCAGGCCAAGGTCGATCTCGGGTCTTCCCGTATCGGGAGCCGCCCAACGCACCTCGCTGTTCATCAGCGCGAGACGTCTGCGAACGGCATCGGGATTGCGGAAGAACTTTGATTCGGTCCAGAACTGCTGAAGCGGTCCGGCGGCTTCCTTTTTCCCCGGCAGCCTGCGATCGGCTACCGTTAGAAAAGCGGAAACCCCATCGGTTCCGATCAGCAGCGAATCGATGCTCTCCAATGGTGCGATGTTACGCACCATGAAGCGCGGCGCGTGGGTCCGGCTTAGCAGTCCATACGCCAGATAGGGGGGTTCGTTGTTTGGAAAAGGCCCGAGCTCGAGGATTTCACCGTTTAGAGCGATGATTCCATCGCCGATCGAGAATAGCGCCGCGCCTTCCGGACACAGCAGCACTCCCACCACGGTCGAGAGGCAATAATCGCGGACCGTGCGTTCGAACTGGTCCGAGGCTCCTGCGAGCTCCAGCACCAGAATCCGCAGATTCGCGAGAGCTTCGTTTCGCACTGCCTCCCAGAAATCATCCGCAGGCAGCGCTTGCCGCGCCGCCGCCGTGACCCGGGGAAGGCACAGGTACTGACTCCGCACTGCGCTAATCACCAGCCGCGCCAGTATCTTGGCGCCAACTTCGCTGTGCGGGCTGCTGCCGCAGCCGTCGCATACGACAGCTACAGCGCTGTCGCCGAAATCTTGCCACAGCAGCGCATCCTGATTATTGCGTCCCACTAGGATATCGCTTCGACCCAAGTGGTCCCGTCCGGGAATGCTTCCTCCCGCAAACTCAAAGCCTAGTACGCTCATCGAGGCCTCCTTTCGATTTGATCTGCAGCGCCGTTCTTTCGAGGGCGGCAGATTCACTGTGTTTTGAATCCAAAACCTTAAATAAGCTGTCTACCCATATTAAATTGAGAATGAACGCAGCCCCTGGCCCGACCTGCGGGCAAAAAAGTGCCGTTCGGGTGCAAGCCCCGCTCTGTTTCAATTCGCGCGCCGGTCGACCTGCGTGCGAACTCCAGTTCTCCATAGGTGACAGCTGTCTTATCGCGGTATATGTGCTATGCATATGCACTATACCTATTACATGTATATAGCATCTATTTTGAATAAGCAATAAATTTCCGAAAAAACCTGTATTTGGCGGACCTGACACAACCAGAGGAGCCGGACATAACTATGACCAGGAGTTGTGAGGTATGCCGAACGCACAGGCGCAAACTGCGCCCAAAGGCGCCGAGGGGGTCTTCATCAGCGCCGCCCGGGAAGAGCTGGGCAGCGAGGCGCTGCAAGCAGAGATCCATAGCGAGGGCTCCGCTGAGATTCTGCGTCGATTGGCGGAAAGGACACCGACAAGATCTTCTGACGCTCTTCAGGCCATCAAAGAGCTACTGCAGAGCGTGGATCAAACTCACGTCCGAGCCGCAATTATCACCGGGATGCGCAGCGGCCATCCGCGTCATTTTGATTTTTCGGAGGTACGAGTTCTAGCGCTGCAGGCATTGGCGCCATACGGCTCCGAAGCCGAAGTAGTGCAGCTATGTGTCGAGGAGTTTCAGACCCATGCAAAAGATCAGCACTCCTGCTTGGCAGCTAAGGAGATCTTAAAAAAAATCGACCTGGGAGGCTATCAAAAGAGCAAAGATTTTCTGCGCTGGCTAACGGAAACAAAACCTCTCACCGACGGTCATGCGCCACTGCCCGGAATGAATTTTGCCCTGGAGCTACTACTCAAGGATCCAAACCAAGCAATCTCAAAAAAACTTGAAGATACATATATCGCCCAAGCTATCCAGAGTTACCGTTCGAGCGCAGAAAACGCGGAGGCGAATCTAAACACTCTGGCGGCACTGAATTCTCCCCGTGCCTGGCAAACGATCTGCAAAATTGCTCTAAATCAGATCAAAACGAGGGAATTTGCGCCCCGGCCTGACTCCAGTCTGATCTCCGATATGGCTGGCTCAATTGGCGCGGGCTTGGCTGTTGGGTTCGCCTCGGGTCTAATCTTAGCACTTGGAGGAATGGGATGGAGAGCTATCACGCACTCTCCCCCTCCCGAAATTGGGACTTTAGTGAACTTCGGAGCATGGATTGCGGGATTCAGTGCATTTGGATCCTTCGCAATACTCCGCGATTGGGTTGACGCGGGAGTAGATTGGCTTACGGTAACACCCGACAATATATCGGTCCGAATCTCGGCGATGGCAAAGGTTCTCCAAACTCTCCCCAACGCCGCCGTTGAGCAAATGCTTCTCAAGGCCGTCGGCAAAATGGATCTCAACCCCGAAGAACTATCTAGTATCCTAACGGCGCTAGGACGGAGCGACGCCCCGGAAACAATCACGGCCTTACTAAAATTGGTCGACGGACAGTCGCAGAAATTGCAGATTGCAGCCATTCAGGCGCTGGCGCCCAAATGCCGCAGCCATCCACAGGTAGCTGATGCGCTGAAACGCCAGACGGAGAGCTTCGTGCCGGAGGTCAGGCAAGCGGCGCTAACTGCAATGACCTATTCAGGCGAATCACCCGCCGCATAAAATCAAAACTCGTTCTTTCGCAGCCAGACAAGTCGTCCCTACACTTAACACGCTCCATCGCATAACCATACACGGGTCCTCTGACCTTCCAGTACTGCGGATCCGGGGAGTACATAATGGATGGTTCAGCGGTAAGGGCGCAGCAGAGAGCCGAACCTGGAGATTCCAGGATATTTATCAGCAGCGGGCAACCTGAGGCCGTAGATGATGCCGCCTCGACAGAGATCGGGTCCAACCGTTGCGCCGAAATTTTGCGGAGGCTCCGATCTCAGAAACCCAAGGATGCGGGCGAGGCGCTGTCTCAGATTCAGGATCTAACAACCGGCGCCGCCGATCCGGAGATCCGCGCAGCGCTAATTACCGCCATGCGCACTGAGGTCTCCACGCACTTCAATTTTTCAGCTACACGCAGAGCCGGATATTCGGCGCTCGAAAAGTATGCAAACGAGCCGGAGGTCGTGCAGCTCTGCGTTGAGGAGTTTCAAACTCGTCCAAAAGATCCACTTGATTCGGGGCTTCTGGCCCTTTCGATCTTACTAAAAGTCCATCTGGAGTCCTATCCGGAGAGCAATAGCTTTCTATTTAAATTGATCGCCGAGCAGGCCAAGGCCGATCCCAAAGCCGAGCTCCCCGGCACGCGCTATGCCATAGCGGCAGCGAAGAGCGCGGCGCCAAGTTCGGTGGAGGACGATTACGTCAAGAATGCGCTCGCGATGTATCGGGATTGCGATCGAAACCTGCTCCAAACATTACCAGCCCTAACACGTCTGGGATCGCCCGGTGCAGTTAGAACTCTGAGAGATCTCGCTCTAGATCGAGTTTTCTTGAGACAATTCAATTTTGACTCTCTAGACACGAGTAGTTTGACCGCTATTTCCTCAGCTGGCGGGGCGGTGATAGGGGGGTTGATTATCGGGGCAGCTCTAGCGATCGCGCATGACGTCTTCAAAGTGCCATTTCTAGTCAAGATGACGGATCCGCAATTCTTCAAGGTTCTACTGGCAGGTGCTGCTCTAAGCGGGGGAGCAACCTACACCATTATGACCGGAATGCTCCGCATGGCCCGGGATTTTCTCTTCGAAAAGCCGTATTTCCCCGAGGCCCGTCAAGAGGCGCTCTCTCAGCTTATTCAACTCCTTCCAAATGAGGAGATTGAGCGCGATCTATTGGAGGCAATAAAAACCGATCGATGCGATCCGGATTTCATCAAGAGACTTGGCACAGCTCTCAAGCGCAGTCGCTCCTCCGAAACCATGCAGGGCTTAAGTCAACTTCTGGAGCACCGGTCTGAGACGGTACGCCTGGCCGCAATTGAAGCGCTTTCGGCAAAATGCGAATCCGATCCCAGTATTCATCAAGCGCTATCGAAGCTAGCGGGAGACTTTAACCCTGCGGTTCGGCAAGCCGCGATTGAAGCGCTCTCACTTGGAAGCTCCGCCGAAGCAGTTCCTAAGTAAGGGGATAACAATGCCGATACAAGCCAGCCGTCAACAATTTGGAGAGGAGCGAGATAAGGTCTTTATCAGTCAAGGGCAGGCAGAGATCACAGCAGAAGCTGAGCGCACAGCTCCCCGGGACGCGGAGCTGCCAGCGATCGATGTAGATTCATATTTCGAGGTACTCCACGATGTTGCACCACGAAATGGGCCGGCAGCGCTCAGTCAGATCAAAGAACTGTTGGATCTAATCGCCCGTCCGGAGGTTAGGGAACGCTTGATCGATGCCATGCGTCTCGACTCCCCAAAGCAGTTTGTATTCTCAGAGGTGCGCTGCGGATTGATGCGGGCCCTAACGGAATATCGAACCGATCCCGAGGTCGTAAAGCTATGTGTTGAGGAGTTCCAAACTCATCCCCGAGATGAAGAGTCCTGCCGCACGGCGATGGAGCTGCTAAAGGATATCGATCTGGGGCAATACAAAAGTGCGAACGATTTTCTTAATCAGCTTCTGGCCGACAATGCTGCGGTTCTAGCATCGACATCGCCAAACCCCGGGGTCAAATATGCGGCACAGGTTGTCAGAGGAGCTGCCAGTGATGCGGTTGAGGAGACGGTGATCAAACGAGCGCTGGAGGTACACCGTAGCGGAGCAGCGGGCATAGATGAGGTCGAGACATTAGCGCGGCTGCAGTCAGCTAAGGGGGTGCAGGTACTAAAGGAAATCGCCCTTGGGCGGGTGTATCAGAGGAAATGGTCCCCTCACGCGAGCATAGATTTCCCCGGCGAGATTCAAACCTTTCTAGTTCCATTTTGTGCTGTCGTGGTTGGCTTGGTTTTCACGGGTATCACATTTCTCGCAAAGGATCACGGTTTTCTGACTCAACTACCTAGTCCAAGGACGGTCGGGATATTTACGGGAGCGCTCGCGCTGCCGCTCCTGCTCGCTGGAATGCGCGGATGGTATTCGGCCGCGAGGCACTGGTTATATGAGCGCCAACGTAACCCTCAAATGGCGGAAGCGGCACTTATCAAGTTAGCTTCGCTGCTTCCTAATTCCTCCCTGGAGGAGGATTTATTGGCTACTCTTGGAAATCCGGATACCCCCGCTAATGTTCGCGAGAAGCTCGCTCTAGGGTTTAGAAACTGCGGCGCACCAGAAACCGTTAACAAACTCATCGGGTTCAGCCAAGGCAAAGACAAGAGTCTGCGCCTGCTGGCTCTGAGCGCCCTAGCCAGTAAAGTCGATTCCGATCCCCATGCCCTGGAAGCAATTAACGCAGCGTCAGAGGACTACGACCCCGAGATACGGCGAGCTACCCTGAAGATCTTGGCACGCTCCCGGGCCGATCGCTCCGGGTAGCCTGAGATCGCTCATACAACAATTCAAGATAAGATCAGGTTGATTAAGAATCCAATTTCCATAGAATGGCTGCTGCACTTTATTCCTGCAGTAAGCCATGCCAGAACCGATCGATCGATCCAGCCTGCGACCTCGCCTCCGCCCTGAACGTCAAATCGAACCCGGCCCCTCTGTCCCATCAGCACTTGAGGCCTTAGTCCAGGGAGGTTTGGAATCCGAGGCCGATCTGGAGGCGCTGGATGCAATCAATGCAATTGCAATTATTGATTTTATGAGCGGAGCCTGGGTGGGGCCACGGCAACCGCTGCAGAGCCGTGCCATTCGGGAGCGCCTGGAGGAGGCCCTCTTAGCCAGAGCTGAGGAGCTGTCGCTTTGGGATCTATCAGATCTGACTCACCGCTACCGGGTGGCCAGGGTTGAGGCCGGCGGATTTATCAATGAGCTCGTCGATTTGACCTTGCGTAACACCGATCCCACCGCACCGTGCAGCACTGACGAAGAGGAAGAGGACCGGCTGGAGGCGGCAATCGATCTATTGCGGGAGCTTGGACTGGCGCAGATCAGAAATTCTAGGGCGCTGGATGATTGTGTAAAGATTATCACGCAATCTTCCTTCCATCTTTCCCGAGAAGATGCGGTCGAAATCATGCGCGGCCTAGGAATGATGCACGCCTCATATCCCACTTTCATGACACGTCTAGCGGTGGGTCTCCATAATGAGATTCCGGATATGGACTCTCGTCATGCCACCATCATGGCCATGGGCATGGGAGAGATCCGCTTCAAAAGCGAGCGCTGTTGGACGGCGCTTGCTGGTCATGTCGAAGCTAATCTGACCCGATATAAGCCTCAAGAACTCATACTCATGACCTGGAATGCAGCATTAGCAGGACGCCGCTCATTCGATCGAATCTGGGAGGCGGTGATTCGTAATACCCCTCGACTGGAACTCTCCTGGATGCGCATGCTGACACGCGCCGGGCTATATCGGGAGATGGATTTACCGGAGCATCTCGCCGTTTGCTTGGAGCCGCGCTTCGCTCAATCCGAGGAGTTCCTTCAGTTTCGGCATATCAATCGAGAGTTGGCTGAAATCCTACCCCGGCTGGACCTCAGTTTTCGCACCAATGTTGCGGCGAACACCTATCAGCTAGGAGTCGTAGTTGATTTCGAGGATGGCCCGGTCGAACTTAGACCGACCGCGGCATGGCGCGATTACATCGACTTTGACAGCCGCAAGCCTTTGGGGGGCGCGGAACACCTACGCGACACCCTGGTAGAGCGAGCCGGCATCGAAGTAGTAAGAGTGGAGATCGCACGGCTCCGCGATCCCGATTTTGAAGGTTACCTGGCCGACCTGCTTGATTTATAGCCGGCTTCGACCTCCCTACGAGAACTTAGCAGAAGCGTCTAACAAAAACTGGGCTTCTTAACGGCTGCGCTCCAAACACTAACAATCCGATCAAATAGGCCGATTCTTGTTTGGTAGGGATTGCTTAGAATGAAATCGAGCGCCGGCTTCACCTTAATTGAGCTATTAGTAGTTATCGCGATCATCGGGATACTAGCGGCTATCGCGGTGCCGCAATATTCCGCTTACAGGATCGACGCATTCGATGCCCGGGCGCAATCAGACCTACGCAACGCCATCAGCGGCCAAGAAGCCTCCTTTGTAGACCGTGAGCAGTACTGGGACTGCATGAATGCCGGCTGTAATTCACCAACATTGCCGGGGTTAAAGCTTTCTCCGGGAGTGTCGCTGGCCTGCACTCCGCGTGATGGCGGTTCAAAGTTCCGCTGCTCCGCGCGGCATCCCCAAGGGTCCCGTACCTATAACTACGATTCGGAAGGTGGGACCTTCTGGCAGACCTAATTCAGCTAAGCCTAATAGGGTTCGAAACGTCCCTTCCTGGTGGTCATGATCTTAGCTGCGGTCTGCACAATCGCTCTTGATCTTCCCCCCACCTCCGGGAACTTATACTCACCCGCTGCTCCTTCGTATCGAAAATCTGCCGGGGGTTTTCCAAAATTCACCTTGGCGGCGATCGCCTGATAAAGAAACTTGACCGCATCATATCCCTCGGCCGCATACACCTTGGGGTGCCGTCCATACTGTTTTTCAAAGGCCTGCTCGAAACTTGCGGAGTTAATGGCCGGATAGACGCCGAATGCAGCTTTAAACCTCTCCGGTTCTCTAGATAGATTGAAGGCGTCTTCAAGATGCTGCGTGGTAAAGAGCTTGGGGCCGTAATGCAGTCTCGCAAAGTTACGGGTAAGAAGATCTAGCCCGTTGTAATCGATTGATGCGAAAACGGCATCGGATCTTAGTTTGACTATATTAAGTGCATCGGCTTGCACATTCGCGGGAAAGCTTTCGATCGGGAAGGGCACCTCCGATGCGGTTAACTTAAGCTCCTTTGCCACTTCGCGCATCATGGCTGCATGAAATTCCCCCCAGCTCATACGGGGATAATAAATAGTCAGCGAGCGAACCCGCTCCGCTACCAAAACCGCCTTAAGCGCTTCTTTCTCAGCTGCTAAGCTCAGTCCGGCTGCGAAGATATAAGGGTTGTTGCGCTCAGCCTCCGGAATGATTTCGTCGGGATTGGTGGGGGTGACAAATGGAATCCTCATCTGGCGTGCGAGCGGATAAGCCGTTTCCCCCAGAAAATCCCAGGTTCCGCCGATAATCGCTTGCACCTTATTGGCTGCGACTAGCTTGCGAAAAGCGCCCGCGAGCTTACTTGGGACAGTGGAATCGTCTTCGACGTAAAGTTCGACGGCCCGACCCTGCGTTTTCAGTTCTGCGACTGCAAGCTCAGCTCCCTCCAGCCAGTTCCGGCCCTCCTCTCCGGCGGGACCGGTAAGGGAGGCGATGGCGCCGAGACGGACCAAATCCTGGCCCTCTGCCGTGCAGGCACAGAGCATGAAGATTAGAGAAAGCAATCTAAGCGGGTAGCGAATGTCCATAGCGCGATTATCGAGCGGTTTGAGGATTTTGCAAGATCGGAGTTTAGCGAGGAGACTCAGAAGCGGTACCGTGCAGGCAAATTCCTTTTCAAACGTATCTTTCAGGTCAAGCCAGACCTGGCCGAGCGCCGACTCTACGGAAATTTATTAGGCACCGCCGCACAACCTAAGAAACTCTCTCAGCGCAGGGTCTCCGCTATGGCCAAAATCACGGAGCTTTCGGTTACGGTTCGATTTTGAGAATGGATTTCAGGCGGTACAGGGGTTGCAACGATCGACCTATCAGTTAAGTGCCCCAGTAATACAAATCGAGAGTCCCGCCAATGGGGGCGGGTTCTCGATTTATTTCCCTTACATCACAGAAATTGGGCGGTTTTGATCGTCCACCGCGACCATCACAACCTCGGCTGAGGTAACCGGGATCGGTTGGGCGAGGTTGACTCCGCGCTGCGCTTCGACATCACACCTAATCGTGATCGAGGTCTTTCCGATCTTCACGGTGTCGCAATAAAAGCTCACCACATCGCCAACATATACCGGCGCGATGAAGTTTACCTCGCGCATCACCTTAGTAACGTATTTCTTGGGAGCAACGCTGCGGGCATATTGTCCCGTGGCCAAGTCGATCAAGCTCAGAATATGCCCGCCAAAAATACTCCCCAGCGCGTTTGTGTCGCGTGGCATCATCACGGTTCTGATTGAGGGCACTCTTTGTTGAGCGGCAGCTGGTTTCATATGCTTATTGATTTATAGCCATGCATCTTCGGCCTGTCCAGTCCGCAGATAGGCTTGCTTGGCTTTCATCGACATCCTTCCCGGACGACCGTGCGCGATCATCTTCCCTGCAATCTCAGTCACCGGGACAACACCGCGAGTAGCTTGAGTGATAAAAGCTTCCTTGGCATCTCGCAGCACTTCCTCTGCGGAGCTGTCGCGCTGCGCCGCATGGAGCGCATTGAGCACCAGCTGCCTTGACACTCCGGGGAGCACATTATTCGCAGCTGTATACACCCGCTCACCGCCATCTACCCAAAAAAAACTACTCCATGCGCCCTCGGTAAGATTACCGGAGCCATCGACCAGCAGCGCCTCGTGCGCATACTGCTCTTCGGCGTATTGTGCGGCAGCTAGTGAGGTTGCGGCATCCAGCAGCTTAAGCTCCGGACGTGCCCGCTGACCTCTAAAAAGCACCGTCTTAATACCGGTGTTGGTAGCGCTGCCCCAAGCGTCGGTATACGGCTCGGCCGTGATTCCCCAGCTATCCCCAGTAACGAACCAACGAACCTTAAAGTCGACCTGGGCTTCCCCAGCAAGCCTGCGCAAAGCAGCAGCTGTTGCACTGCAAAGCAGCTCAGTTCCGGGGCTGCCGAGCTGCAGGGCGCTTAGCCCCGCTGCAAAGCGTTGCTGATGGAGCCTGAAACCACGACAAAAGAAGCCGTTACTACTGTTGATAAACCGCATCGTTTCGAACAGGCCCGCTGACCTTCCTAAGAACTCACTGAAGGGTTGATAGGGCGCTTCAACGCCATTTAGTAACAAAAATTTGGAAAGTTTCCCCGTCATCGATCACGGAGTATAGCTCTTTGCACTCCGAGATCATTTGTTCTATATTTCTCAGGTCAATTCAGCTTGTTATGCTCGGTTTAATCGCAAAAAAGATTTTCGGCACCCGCAACGATCGGGTTCTTAAGTCGTTGGCGCCCTCGGTCACGGCAATTAATGCGTTGGAACAGGAGTTAAAGAAACTCACCAATCAACAACTAACTGCCAAGAGCGCTGTCTTCAAAGAGCGCATCAGCCGCGGCGAATCGCTTGATTCGATCCTACCCGAAGCTTTTGCAACCGTGCGCGAGGCCTCGGTTCGAACGCTCGGCATGCGCCATTTCGATGTGCAGCTAATCGGCGGCATGGTACTTCATCGCGGCATGATCTCCGAGATGAAAACCGGCGAGGGCAAGACCTTGGTGGCAACCTTGGCTGCCTATCTGAACGCGCTGCAGGGCAAGGGCGTTCACATAGTTACCGTCAATGACTATCTAGCCAAACGCGACGCCGAATGGATGGCCCATATCTACAATTTCCTGGGTTTAAGCGTCGGAGTTGTGCATCCCGGCCTGAAGGATGCCGAAAAACGCGCCGCGTATGCCGCCGATATTACCTACGGACAAAACAACGAATTTGGGTTTGACTACCTGCGCGACAACATGAAATTTTCGGTGGAAGATCAATTCCAGCGCGGCCACCACTACGCAATTGTAGACGAAGTTGACTCGATTTTGATTGACGAAGCTCGCACGCCGCTGATTATTTCAGGCCCGGCTGAGGATTCGACTGAACTTTATTTCACCGTGAATAAGATCATTCCTGCGCTGCAGAAGGAAAAGGACTATACCGTCGAACTTCGCACCAGGCGTCCGACCTTGAGCGAGGAGGGCATCGCGAAAACGGAGCAGCTGCTCGGGATCGACAATCTTTACGCGCCGCAGCATATCGACTTGGTGCATCACGTCCAGAACGCACTAACGGCGCATACCTGCTTTGAGCGCGATGTTGATTATATCGTGAAGGACGGCCAGGTCGTGATCGTGGATGAGTTCACCGGACGGCTGATGGCCGGACGCCGCTGGTCAAACGGCTTGCATCAGGCAGTCGAGGCCAAGGAAGGACTTAAGGTCGCCCGCGAAAACCAGACTCTGGCCTCGATCACCTTCCAAAACCTTTTCAGAATGTACTCCAAGCTGGCAGGCATGACCGGCACGGCCGATACCGAAGCTGTCGAGTTCAAGCAGATTTACAATCTTGAGGTGATCGCTATTCCTCCTAATCGGCTGATGATTAGAGACGATCAATCCGATCGGGTCTTCCGAACCCGCCGCGAGAAATATGAGGCCGTAGCGCAGGACATAATTGAGATCCATAAGAGCGGTGAGCCGATCCTGGTGGGCACCATCAGTATCGAACAAAGCGAGATGCTTTCTAAGATTCTTACGGCCAAGGGCGTTTCGCATAATGTCTTAAATGCCAAACAACATGAGCGTGAAGCCGAAATCGTCGCGCAGGCCGGACGCCGCGGCTCGGTCACGATATCAACTAACATGGCGGGACGAGGTACCGATATCGTATTGGGCGGTAACCCCGATTTCATGGCTGCCGCCAAAGTCGGAACCCGCAACCGGCAGGACCCCAACTATCAAGCTGCCCTGGAAGAGTTCAAGGTAGTGTGCAATGCAGAGCGCGAAGAGGTCCTCAAGGCTGGTGGGCTTTTCATCATGGGCACAGAACGCCACGAATCACGGCGTATTGATAATCAGCTACGCGGCCGCGCTGGCCGACAGGGCGATCCAGGAAAGTCGCGATTTTACGTGTCGCTTGAAGACGACCTGATGGTGCGCTTCGGCGGCGATCGCATGCAGAACATCATGAAACGGCTGGGCTGGGAGGAAGGCCTGGCGATCGACGGTCGGCTGATCAGCCGTTCGATCGAGTCCGCACAGAAGCGCGTCGAGGGTTTCCATTTTGAACAGCGTAAACACGTCACGGAATATGACGATGTGATGAACAAGCAGCGCCAGGTGGTGTACAACCTGCGCACCAAGATCCTGACGAATCAGGGGGTGCGGGATGAGATTCTCGAGATGGCCGCGGATTTGGTAGAGGAAGCAGTTGTGACGCGCTGCGACGAATCGACGAAGGCCATGGAATGGGATTTGAATGCGCTGCTGGAGCGCTTCAATTTCCTGTTCAACAAGCAATTTACTCTTCCCCAGACCGTCGAACTAAAACAGCAGGTGATCTTCGATGCGCTTTGGCATGCTGCTAGAGATCACTATGTCGGACGAGCCTCGGATCTGGATGCCCGGCTCAAAGTGCTGGCGCAGGTTCAGGGGGAAGTGTTGGGCCCCTTGGCTGATGAATTTGGGGACGGTGTTCCAAATTTTGATTTTGGCTCAGTAGAGCGCGAGACTTTTCTGTCGGCGCTCGATCACTTTTGGAACATTCATTTGCAAGAGATGGACCATCTGCGCGAGGGGATCGGGCTCAGAAGCTACGCCCAGAAGAATCCACTGCACGAATATCAGCGCGAGGGCTTCCTGCAGTTCCAGGAAACAATTAACAGTGTTAAGGAGACTGTTATTCGCAGGTTGTGCTACTATGCTGTGCCCTCTCCGGAAGAGCTGCGCGCTCATCTTGAGCGAGAAAAAGCTCGGCGCGAAGAGGTTGAACGGCGATTACGCATGGTGCACGAGTCCAGCTTGGGGGACGCTCCGAGCACAGATCCGGGCGCAGCGCACAAGAGTCCTGAGGCAGAGCGCGCCAGACTGTTGGCACAAAAGAAAGCTCGGCGAAAATTAAGGGAATGACCGCAACTAAAGTTGGCAATGACAGGCATCTCAATCTATATTCACATCCCTTTTTGCCTGCATAAGTGCCCCTACTGTGATTTCAATACATACGCGCTGGCTACTTTCCCTGAACGCGAATATACCGCCGCAATCCTGAGTGAACTCGACTATCGCGCCACCCTAGCCGAATGGCGCGGACGGGAGGTGCAGACGATCTATTTCGGCGGCGGCACGCCCTCGATCTTTGAAGCGCGCTCGATCGCCAGAATTTTACAGTCGATCTCCAGACTTTTTCCCGTTAGCAACCGGGCCGAAATCTCCCTGGAAGCCAACCCGGGCACAATTGATACCGAGTTGCTTGGTGAATTGCGCGAGGCCGGTATCAATCGCCTCAGCATCGGCGCGCAAAGCTTTAGCCGCGAACTGCTCAAGGTGCTGGGCCGCATGCATTCGCCCGAACAAATTGAAGCTGCCGTGCTGTCGGCCCGCACCGTCGGATTTTCAAATGTCAGTCTGGATCTAATCTATGGGGTTCCGGGGCAATCGCCCGAACAGTGGGAAGCTGAGTTAGGTGCGGCAGCGCTGCTCAAAGTAGACCATATTTCGGCCTACGGATTAACGATCGAGAAGGGCACGCCCTTTTATCAGAGCTACCGGCGCGGACTGCTCAGACTGCCGCCGGAAGACGCCGTGGTCTCGATGATGGAGCTGGCAAATTCGACCTTACCTGAGCTTGGCTATAAACATTACGAAATCAGCAACTTTGCGCGTGAGGGCTTCGAGGCACGCCATAACCTTGCTTATTGGAACGGCGCCGATTACCTCGGCATTGGGGCTGGCGCACACAGTTTCGTGCGTTGCGAGCCGCCCTTCGGTGACAACCATGGCATGCGCTGGTCTAACTTTGCATTACCTAACAAGTATATCAAAGAGGTTTCCTCGCATGGGCAAGCGGAGGGGTGGCGCGACACTCTTTCCAAGAGCGATGCAATCTTTGAGTTCTTTTTCCTGGGACTACGCAGGATCGAAGGTGTCAAAGACTCCGAGTTCAAGGCTAAATTTAACCTTGAGATCAAACAGAGCTATCCGTTTATAATTGATATGTTGATGGAGCAGGGGCTGGTCGAGTTTGAAAGCGGCAATTTGCGTCTATCGGATAAGGGTATTCTCTTAGCTGACAGCGTAATTGAACACTTCGTGACGGAACCTTCAGCCGAACTGCCCCAGGCTGTGAACACGGACTAATAGGCGAGACCACTTCGAGCCGCGATCGTGATCGATAAACATCTCAGGAATTTAGGGCTGCATCGTGTCGAGGAGAACCTGGGCGAAATTGCAGCCAGCGCCCTGCAGCAGCTTAAAGCTGCTATCAAGAATAGCCGCATCAAGTCCTCTTACCTAAAACCCGGGCCGACGCAGGGATTGGGTATGCTGCTATGCCTCGATATAGGAGGTACCTCGACGCGCTGCGCGTTGTTCGACCCAGAGGGTGGCGGCGAATGGGGCGTGCTCTTCGAAGCTGCCAATACCGATCTTAAACCAGCGGGCCAAGATACACCCGGTGCATCGTTCAAGACCTTTGCTGCCGTGGTTGCCAAGCGCATTGCCGAGAGCCCCGCCATGCAGTTGTTAAAGGCCGAGCGGCTGGAGATCGATGGACTAGGGATAGTTTGGTCGCAGGCTCAAACTTCAGTGCCGAAGGAATGGGGCATTGAAGCACTGGTCTACGACCGCGCCCATTACGCCAAGGGCGAATGGTTCATTCGCGATCTTTTGGATGGCGATCCGATCGGACTGCCTTTTCGGGAAGAACTAACGCGCCAAGGGCTTAACGTGCGGCGCACGATCGTTTCTAACGATGTCGTGCTCACAATGTTGGCACTACCGGAAGCGCACGCCGGCATGGTGATGTCGACCGGACTGAATGCCACCGTGCTGCTGGCAGCCGAAGAGCGGCGCTATATCCACAACGCGCAATTTGGCGATCAGCTTCAGATTGACAGCAAATACCGCTCGACTGCCGACTTTCTCGAAGCGGGCAAGACGGCCCACACGATCGAATTCTTGTCGGCTGGCAAATTTCTTCCAGCGCTCTTCGCCTCCCACATCACCAAGCTGCACGAATTAGGGGTGAAGGAATTGCAGTCCGTGGCGGCCTTTCTAAGAGCCAATCCTAAAAACCTCAGTTTTTCCGCAGCTGACATGGGGGATCTGCTGCATAAACCGGCAGTTTTCCAGGCCCGCTATGGAGAGCGGATGAAGATTGAGCCGGAAGCGCTCGCGCTGCTGGGCACGCTCTCGGCGGCGTTGATCAAACGCGCCGGCAAACTTGGTGCGATCGTTGGATTTGCCTCGATCTCAACGCAGTTCGAGGAGTGTCAGAATTTTACGATCGCCCTGGATAGCCGCTTATCCCGGGAGTTGCGTGAGCTCCGCCAAACCATGGAAGCTGCGCTGCCGACGATA
Organism: Oligoflexia bacterium; assembly: GCA_019694515.1. Taxonomy (GTDB): domain Bacteria; phylum Bdellovibrionota_C; class UBA2361; order UBA2361; family JBGSMV01; genus JAIBBU01. The sequence continues at coordinate 30,987 of JAIBBU010000015.1, forward strand.
TTGCCCAAAGGCATTAGCGCTAAATTCGAACTGCTGTCTCCGACCGCTACATTGGGAGGTGAGGTCTCGGTTCCGATGCTGGGACTGGCGCAGGCACTAGCGCAAACCGACTAGTCAGGCGCTGCTTCAGCATTTCCCTCATCTGGCGGCAAAGATCGGGAGCGAAGAGGAGCTGAGCCTCTCCATCTAGATAGTTCTCAACCTGCCGGTCGGACCAGGCCGCTTTGTAAGAGCGTTTATTCTGCAGCGCATCCACCACATCGCAAATCGCCACGATCTGGGCGAAGTAGGGGATCGTGTTCCCGGCCGCAGCAGCTGGATAGCCGCTGCCGTTAAACCGTTCATGATGATTAAGGACGATGCGCGCCACCGCCTCAAGTCCGGGGATTGCGTTCAACATTAGAAATCCGGTCCGCGGGTGAAGTTTGATAATCTCCCATTGCTGCGGTGTGAGGGCGCCTGCGCCGTTTAGGATCTTGGCGCTGATGCAGAGCTTTCCAATATCATGCAGCAGCGCGCCGCTTCGCAGGAGCTCGATCGAGCCTGGCCGTAAACGCAAGAAGGAGCCCAACTCTTCCGCAAGGGCGGCAACCCTCTGAGTGTGTGTTGCGGTCTCCGGATCATAGCGCTGAAGCAAACGAAACAAGAAAGCGGTCTTCTCCTGAAAGGAAAGGTCAAAGAGCGAGTTGCTTCCAACCGCTTCCAGATAACGATGCAGAAGCCCACCGATCCAACGTGCGGCGGCAATGGTTCCGCTGCGGTTCGAAATTTCGCCTTCTCGGAGCAGGGCGACCTGATCGTCCAGCTGGAGCAATATCTCGACTTCGGATTTAGAACTAACCGCCGTCCTGGGGTAGCTGCCGAGGATATTGCCGGTTACGGACGCGGGCTGCATAACATTTAGGAAAAATCTTATTGAGTAGATAATGCTCGGATCTGTGCAAACCGTAGGCAGTATGCCGAACGGTCATTATATGGGTTGGTTTTGAATCGTTAGGACATCCTCCGGCTATCGCTCACACGGGCACTCCCTCTCAATGCGCATTTCTGTATATAAATAGGGCTGTGAATAATACCGCTCAAACTACTGCAAAATTCTGCTTCGCCTGCGGCGAAGAACAACACTCTAATGCTGCCTTTTGTCACCACTGCGGCCAAAACCTAAATCTAATCAGAAACGCGACCAGGTTGAAGCCGACGCACTGGGCACTGATCGCCTGTCTTGCCGCAATCTTGTGGTATGGCGGAAGTACGCTGACGACCTCACTGGCGGGCGCACGCCCCACCGCCGAATTTAAACAGGAGGAAACGCCGCCGGCCGATCTGAAGGATCCTGAACTTGATGCGCTTCGTCAGGCGGCAAAAGCAGCCCCGCAGAGCAAAGACGCGCAGCTTGCGCTTGCAGCAAAACTAATCGAGCTTTTGCAGACTACAGATCCGCCATCTCGCGCCTTGATCTTTGAAGCGATCGAAGTGTTGGGCGTAGCGTTGAAGCTCGATCCTAATGACCGCAATGCTCTGATCTCAATGGCCGATCTATCTTTTAGTCAGCAAGCTTTTTCCAAGGCAGCAGAATTTTATAGGCGCTTCCTGGCACTCAACAAGGATGACCTGGAAGCTAAAGCCAAGTACGCCAGCAGCCTGACCTTTCTTGGGCAATTTGATGAAGCCGTCAGCCTGCTACGGGAAGTTCTGAAGAAAGAACCTAAGAATTTCAATGCCAACGCCTATCTGGCGATTACCTATGCGCAAAAAGGAGACCGTAAGGCCGCGCTCGAGGCCGGTCAAAAGGCTCTTTTACTGGCCACCAACCCCGAGGCCAAAGAACGGTTCAAAGCCTTCTTGGATTCGCTTGAAAAATCCGAACATGAGAAAGATGCGGCAGCCGGGTCAGAATCTAACTCTTCCCCAACTGATGCGGCAGGAATTGTGCGCAACGCTATTGAGTCCAGCCCGGTGGCCGCGCCCAAGCTCAGTCAAGTCAAGGCCGTTGAATCAGGCGCAATCGAAGTTACGATGAACGATTTCCCGATGGCCGCGATGCCGCCCTTCGCCAAAGAGAAGCTCTTTAGCAGAATCAAGGAAGCGCTCAAGGCCGCGGCTAGTAAAGAGGTGAAAACAATTCGCTTCCTGGATCAAGCCTCAGGCCAGACGATGGATCAGATCGTCCTAGAATAGCTAGGGCCTGACACTCCCCGTGGGACTCTTCATAAGTATGCATTACTTAGGAAGATCAGTATGTCCCGTCAAAACTCATTAGCACGATCGGCCAACCAAGCAGCGCCCCTAGAACTTGATGGATTTCGAACTCTGACGGTGCAGCGTAGTTTACTCGGGGCGGCTATATTAGCAGGCGGGTTAGCTCTGGCGGGATGTAGCAAGCGCGCCACCTCCACTCCTCCCACGAATGGCGTAACCACCGAACAGGTCGACCCTGCTGTCAATTCTCCGATTCCCGCTCCTTACTCCATGCCCGCCGCAGAGGCCGAGGAATTTGCTCCGGCCGAAGAGGACACGCTAGTGAAAGCCAGCGATGCGCAGGTGCATGAGTTCGCGGGCAGAATTACAGCCCTGATTGCCCGTACCTCGATCGACTCAACCGGCCAAGTTTTCATCCAAGATATCGACGGAAACAAGATTCCGGACTCTACCCCCGAGGGCGATCGGGTTATGGCGGAATTTTCCGGTGGTGAAAATAGCGCTGCCTATGAGGCCAAGGGGCGTGAGGATCTGACTCTAGTTGTATCCCCAGTAACCCCAGCCTTTGCCGACACAGTCGATTTAGAGGATTTTTACCACCGCGTCGGCAAAGCTTTGATCTCCTCCGGCTCGGGTGGGTCAAAAATTACCCTGGTCGGAGCGCACTCCAAACATCGCGGGGTGGTCGATGCGGAGAGTGCCGTGACACAGCAAGGCGCCGGCGCCTCTTTCGCCGTTCGCTTTCTATACATTCCGAATGAGGGGGAGTATTCATTTAGCATCGGAGCGGCCAAATAAAGATCTCTCGCGTCGGCAAGTCGGTCTGATTCTCTTGGCCCAGCAGCGGACCTTTAGCTCCATCAACGGTTTAAGACCCTTTCGTTTGTCAGCCCATTAACCGCGTTTGAAAAACCAGTAAAAATCCCTCTTCTGTAATGCCACCTAGATGTCGATATTTAGCATTTGGCACCCGCAGTAATGCCATATCTAAATTGTTCTAAGGGAGCTTGCACGATGAAACCGGCCTTTATCCTCAAGTTAATGGTTCTAACGCTATTGATCAGCACAGAAGCTTACGCCATCAAGTTAAAAGTTAAACGTCCAGCCGGAGCCGAGACGGTGGTTGCTCTAGCAGTCGTAGGCGACGCCGAGATCGCCACGGCTCGCATCGCGACAAGCGCGGCTTCAGCTCCATCACTAACGGTGAGCGGAGGTGATGCTCGTCTGGTTGTGCAGAAAGACAATACCGCATTGCCCGTCTTAGGCGCGGTATTGAAGGACAGTAAGGTTTATTCGTTTGCAGCTGCCAAGACTAAAGGACTCTGCTCAGACGGGAATGCGCTGGGTCTCACTAGCTTCAAGAAGGGCACGAAAAAAGATCAAAGCATTAAGCTGAAACTGGACACCGCAGAATCTTATGCTTATGTCAGCTCGATCGCAGGAGTTGAAAACTGGAAAACCAAGCTAAAAAATTATCTGGACAAGAACGTTACATCCGAGCTCGGCACGGACTGCACCCCTGCTGGCAATGCCGCCAGCTCGGGGTTCGGCAGTGCAGCACAGAGCGCAGCTATTCGCACTCTGGAAGCAGAAGATGGCGACCAGGATGCGGACGGTCTAGTCGATGAATTTGATGTCGACGATGACAACGATTCCGTACTCGATAACTATGATCCCGATAATCTGAGCCTGACAGACAGCAGCTTTCGAATCTTTACCAATCTAAAGGTCGGGATTGAAAACACCATTAACAAGAACGCTATTCCCTCCCTTACAGATGACCAGGTCGACGACGTCGTGGCGGGGACTCAGAGCATGGCAGTCGAGGTAAAGACCGAGAATAGCTCCGGAAAGATTGCCGAATTGGATTGCGGCTCACTGAGCTACTGCGCTAGCGGGGGTACCGGGCGCACATCGGTCGGCAACCAAGAATTTCCCGAAGATCTCGACGATGATGCCGACGGATTTGGACAGATCGAAAAAGGCGGCACTGGGGATTTTCAGCTGATCACCGGAGCTCCCACCGGCGCAATCGGAAGCGGCGATACCTTGATCCAAACCGTTGCGGACGGCACCAGCGGGGAAGTTGAAGAAACCTACCTAGCCAGCCTTGGATTCGCCTTCTATTCTACACCCGCCATTCAGACCATGGTGCTGAATCCCGGAGACGGAACGGAGGCTACCTTTACCCCTGCATATCCCGTGGCCTCAAACGGTCAGGGCACATTCAGCAGTCCATTCTCAGTTCAGCCTGACGGCGGCGGCGATATCAATTTACGCATCACCGCATTTCGTCCGCAGCGTAAGGGCATTAGCGGAGCCGGTGAGGCCGATACCATTGATATTGGAAATTCACTAATCGTGATCGACATTCCAAACGGTCCGTCCAGCGGCGGCGGCGCAAGCGCAGGCCCCGGGGGTTGCCCAATTACTTCGTATAGCGAAAGCGACGCTGACCTCTCCATCTCTGGAGATGCCCTGCTGGACGCGCAGACTGATTTTGACAGCTCAACCGAGACGGACGGAGACGGCAATAAGACCGTGACCTTTAGCGTCAACATTACGGATTGTCTGGCCAAAAACGGTTCGGTCGATACGTTAGACTCGGGTGAATCACTGAAGATCGATCTGCAGTTCAAAAACAACGTTGGCGATAACGCCGCTCAGGCGTTCTATATCAGACGGCCTTAGTGCGAAGGTAGCATCAAATGCTATCGGAGTTCGTAGTTTTGGCTGTGCGAATGCGCAATTCGAGGGTAAATTTTCTGTCATTGCTGGACGGGTGACATAATTCGAGGACAAAATTCCTGTCATTGCGAACCCGAGCTTATCGAGGGTGAAGCAACCCCTAACATTATGTCGAAGGAGCCTTTGTCCCTTGGTAATTGCAAAAGTTTCTTACAAGCATGCAAGCTACGGCCGATGACTGGATATTGCGCAGGAAATTCTCCTAGCTTCTTCAATGGAGCGTCAATTTCGACTTAAAGTTAGGGCCTGCTTCGCTTCGCTCGCAATGATAGGATTTTTATCGGAGAAACATTTAGCAACCACAGTCATGACAGCCTGATTGCTACACTACCCATCCGCGAGGTTCGATTCGTTCAATTTTTGCTGCAAAGCCTGCAGCTCCGGGTTCGATGGATCACGCTGCCTCAACAGCTCTGCCTGTAACTTTGCCTCTGCCAAGTTATTTTGACCTAGATAAACCGCCAACATGCCGAGGCCGGCGTCAAAATTGCGCGGATCAAAATCTAAAATTTTCTGAAACTTCCCCGACGCTTTTTGAAAATCGCCTGCTCTTAAATACATTCGGCCCAGTGCATCCAGCGCTGGCGCGAATTGATCGTTGAGCTTGAGCGCGCGCTTAAACCAATAACGAGCTCCGCTCTCCAATCCCTTCGAGAGGTAGTTGATTCCCAGATTATACGCCGCATCCGGAAACTCAGGATAAACAGCCAGAGCCATCCGAAACTTCAGGTCAGCTTCATCCAGGTCGCCGCCATTTCTAAGCACCACCCCGTAATTTACCAGGGTCTTGGCGCTCTGCGGGGAAATTTTGCTCTGCGCCGTATGCAGCGTGTCGCTGTCATACCAATCCAGAGAGCGCCAATTTGAAGCCCAAATAAATCCGGTCAAGAGCGTTCCAAAAAGTACTCCCCTAATCGTTCTGTTTTGCAGACGCCCTAATCCCAGCACCAGCAGCCCTATCGTTCCGCAAGAGGGCAGATACGCCAGTCTTTCGCCAAAGATCGTTCCAATCGGAAATGCCAAATTCGAGGTAACTACGAAGGCCAAGAAAAACCAGCCGGCAAAAAGTGCTTCTGCCGAGCGGTGCCTTACTCCGGACAAGGCCGTCACCAGTAGCGCGCTTGCGGCTGTGATGCCGAATAAACCCTGCACGTTAGGCAACATCGCGAGGGGAATCAATTGGGCGTAAGAGTAGTCCGCGCTTAAATTGAACGGAAAGATAGCCAAAGTTGCATATCTTCCGAGCAATGCCCACGCGCTGAGCATGCGCTGCATCGACGTTAAGGCAATTAAAGGGTTGTCCACAAACTGCACTAAGTCAGAGCCGCTCGCGAGAGCATGCAAAGCATAGAGCCGCAGCCCAAGATAAATCGAAATAGCCAGCGTCTGCGGCAATAGGATTAGCCAGAGCCTCCGACGGACATTGCCGGAGCTACAAAAACAAACTATCAGCGCGCTAAGGAGCGGAAGACACAGGGCGCTTTCCTTTGAAAGCAGCGCTAGAAAAGTCCACACTAAGAGCGCCGATCCTTCACTCCAGCTAAGCTCGCCCCGGTTCTGCTGGACGAATTTCGAACAGCGCAGGAGGAGCAACAGGCCGAAAAAGCCGGCCATCAGCTCCGGTCGTCCACTTACGTTCGCAACTGTTTCGGTTGCAAGGGGATGGACCGCAAAGAGCGCCGCGATCATAAAGGCGGCCTGGGAGGGCATGCTTCTGGCTCGGCTTAGCAGCAAGAATAAAAACAGCGCGTTGCAGCAATGCAGAAAGATATTACAGAGATGATATGGCAGCGGATTCAACCCAAAGAGGGCATAGGTAAGACCATAGCTGACAGTTGGCAGCGGTCGATACAGATTGCCTGGGAACAGAGCGTGCCAAAACGAACCAAGGCTCCCTCTAACGGTGCGAATATCAGCGTACTGAACTATCCTAACTAGGTCGTCGAAGGCAAACTGGTTCCCGGCGGAAATTCCGAAGGCTGCCAATGCAAGCAGTATGAGAGCGCCGACTCGGTAAGATTCTTTAGACACTAAGGGAAACTCCCTACCTAATCTCTCCGATCTGCGGCCCTGTGGCTATGCCGAACCTTGTCTGCGCATAGTCCTCAGGTAATTCAAGCTATAAACTCATTCGACTTACTAGCGGGATAGACGAACTCTCCGTTTTTGATTAAGCGCCGGCGCATGGTAAAATTCTTGGATTATTCCAATTATATCCTATGAGGCTCGACACCAGAGAAGCGGCTAGTAAGTTCGCCGCGCATCAGGACGCTTTGTTGGCTGAAGAAGCCCTCTTGGCGCAGTTCTCGGACGAGCAGACACTGCGTCTCAGTCAAAATGGCTGCCAGCCGGGCCCCTACCTGGAGGCTCGCACTACGCAGGGAGCTCTGCGCGACCCATATCGCAAGCTCCAGCGCGAGCTAGGATTTTCGCCTCTTAATCCTCCGCTCAGATTGAGGCGGATACTCTCGAATGCGCCGTTACGAGATGGCATTAAGATTTGCCCCGTTCCATTAGTGCTTCCCCAGAAAGAAATTCTTCACCTAAACGCCGGATCGAGACAGATTGCCCGCGCGCTTGCCAGATTTTTTGCCGATGTTGTGCTGGGCAAAGCTGAAATCTGCCGCCACGAAGTTGTTCCGCATGAGATAGTAGAAATCGCCGCGCGCTTGACTCCCCACACACTGAGAGAGCTGCGCCAAATGTGGAATAATAAGACCGCTAATCACATCGTCTTCGTTTGCGGTCCCGATCTGATGCGTGCCCCCTCCGGTGAATGGCGCGTTATAGAAGTTAACGTTAGTAAGAGCTCCGAAGATATGGGAGGCGTTGCCGATGGATTATTCCTGCATCAGGCCTACAAGCGGGCGCTGCAAGGGAGACGCATTGGATCGCTCGATCGACTGTCGGGAATGGTCGACGTACTTGTAATTAGCGACGTATTACTTCATTTCCTTCACCGAAGCGGGGCTGGCTATGTCGGAACTGGAGACATGGAGCATGTCTCCGCGCTCTCTAACCATTACTTTAATAAGCGCCGACCGACTAAGAAGGATTGCGAGGATCTTCGCAATTTCGTCCTCCGACATTTGGCCAAAGAACAGATCGCACCATTTACTAGAGCGCTCGATCGGCGGGGTAGTGGTTTAGATTTTGACTGCGAGGTGCGGCAGCAGATACTCGCGGGTGAAAATCTGGGGGCCTTTTGGGGGGAATTGTCGCCCCAGCTCTTCACTGCGCTCGATACCAAATGTGCAAATCCCCCCGGGGTCGGCGCAATGCTCAGTAACAAGATCCTCCTGCCTTACATCCCCCGCATGATTCGGTATTATTTAAGACAGGCGCCGATTCTCGCGTTTCAGCCCACACGTGCCTTGCAGGTTCAGCCGGCGGACAACAAAAAGGGATTTGAGACGAGACCCGCTTCAGCGCTGCTCGAGGAGTATCCTGCGGGATGGCACGACCAAGAGCGGCAGGTTTTTAAACGTGTAGACGACTGCGGAGGCAGCGGAATCTTTTTCCCCGGCGATACACATGGCAATCGGGAATTAGCAGCGGCCGTTCGTGGTTGCCACCCTCAGCATCTGAGCGATCCCGGCTATTACGTCGCCCAGCCCTTTCTTTGTGCTTCGCGACTAGGTCGCTGGGCCGTGGATGTAAGACCGATTAGCTACTGGGTGGGAGATGGGGGGGCAGTTTCCACCGACACACCATGGGGCAGAGCGCGGGCAATTCAGCAAAACTACGCAAATAAAGATAAGTTATTAAATGTGGCCCGAGGAGCGCGGGAGCTATTGGTAATTTCGGATCAGCCCGGGCAATTCTACAAATCCCCCCGACGCAGCGTAACCATCTGAAAGTCCTCAAAATAGAGGTCGCCCGATGCGCCTTAATTTTTCGATTTTTATCTAATTCCATAGACAATTAAGTCTAAATCCATTAGGTTTAGCTTAATTTCGAGCCGTTTTATTATAAAATTCATCAAAATTATTATAAAACAGCCGATTTTAATGTTTATTTGCGGAGATATTAGCGCATGACCAGCGGAGCCCCCCTTAGAAACTTCCTTGAAATCCCATATGACGAACTTGAGGAACTTAATCTAGAAGCGAAGGAAAAGGCGGCTCGTCGGACCGCTGAAGGAGAGCTCCGCGATCACTACATGCGTTATCTGGCAGAGGAGAAGCGCATCAAAGCCGTCACAGTGTGCTTCACCGATCTAGAGGGCCGCTTCCATATGCTTGATTACGACAAGAAATTCTTGATGAAGTCGTACGACAACCTGACCTTTGACGGCTCCTCAATCCGTGGATTTTCGGTGGTGAAGGAATCAGATCTGCGGTTAGCCATTGATTGGGGCAGCTTTCGTTGGCTGCCCAGCGACGTCTTTGGTCCCGGAAAAGTTTTAGTCTTCGGCTTAATAAAAGACAAAGACGGTTCGAATTACAAATCAGACGTCCGGGGAAGACTGAAAGATTTTTGTGATGGGCTGTTCACAAGCGAAGGTATCACCGCGAACATTTCGGTAGAGTGCGAAGGATTTCTTTTCCAGGGCATCAATGCCGAGCAAAACTATTCCTCGCGCACCGGTTTCCAATTAGTTTCGAGCGGCGGCTATTACCACTCGCTTCCACAAGATCCATTAAAACTTTTCATTGACAAACTAGCCGAAGTGCAGCGCTGCTTAGGTTTCCAAAACGAAAAGGATCATCCCGAGGTAGCACCGTCGCAGTTCGAGCTGAATTACAGCTATTGCGACGCTTTGTTAGCCGCCGACCAGCTGCAGCTTTACAAGCTTTCAGCCCGGCAGGTGGCGAACAGCATGGGTTATACGGCGAGCTTCTTGCCTAAGCCCGTAGCTGGAATCAATGGCAGCGGCATGCACTGTAATATGTCGCTATCGAAGAACAGCAAGAACATTTTCTACGATAAGAGCGGAGAGGAGAGCCTCTCACCAAAGGCTTGGGATTTCGTCGATCGCCTGCTGAACAATGCCAACGATATCTGCTTGGTTTTGAACAGCAGCGTCAATTCGTACCGCCGTCTCGATCCGCACTTTGAGGCACCCAATCAGATCAAATCTTCGCCCGTGGATCGCACCTCAATGGTTCGAATTCCACTTGGCAATGAAAAATCGGCTCGCATCGAGGTCCGCACCGTGGCTCCGGACGCTAATCCTTATCTGTCCTTTATGATCCTGCTGCAAACCGGACTCTATGGACCTATGACAGAAACGATTACCTCCGAAAGTCGCCGAACCAGAACGCGCTTCTTGCCGGATAACATCTACGATGCTGTGCGCTTTATGAAGGGCAGCCAGTTTGTCAGCGAAATGATCGGCGAGGATGTGAAAGAAAAGTTTGTTGAGCGCAAAATTGCTTCAGCCGACCGATGCCCGCGAGAACTTGGCACCATGGTGAAAACCAGCGAGATCCTCTTTCACCACGAGGTGACCAACCAGTGGATCTGGGCACATTTTTAGAGTAGCGGCCTATAAGAATTACGATCTCTCCGTGCTGCAGCGGGTGGGACACCTCCTCCCGCTGGCACTATCGACGGTTCCCCTAGGTGTGCGCTAAGCTGCGAATTGCGGCATGGATATAGTGCAATTCATAAAGGAATCGGGAATTTCCGAGGGACAGGCGCGATTCCCGGGAGGAGCTTTCCAGGCTTATTTCGAGACCATTTTTAGTGCGCTGGATCTGCCCGGCCCGGAAGAACAGCTAATCGCGGCGATCCTGAATTTTTCGGTACAGCAGCTTTCCAACCGCAGCGCGTTTGAGGCTGCTGCTACAGGATTAGCGCACATTACCGCTAGGCCTTGGCCGTACTTTGCTGCGGCGCTGCTGCGTGTGCCGAGCCGCATTGAAGCGCGTCTGCTCCCGCTTGAGGAGCTCGATCCACAAACGGCAAATAGAATTCGAGCAACACTGGCTAGTCAAAGTAAGGACGAAGCCCGCAACCCCTGGCTTTATTCGGTGCTAAATCAAAAGAACTTGCAGACCGTCTGTGATGGCACCCGAGGCTTGTTGCATCTTATCGACTATCAAATTGAGCGCGACGCGCTTGGCGCTGCGCAGGCACTCTTCCCAAGACTGGGACGATATGCCGACGTGCTTACAATCGGCCCGAAGTCGAGTACGTTCGGGCAGCTTGCTTCCAGCTTTGAATATTATCCGGAGGTTTCTAAGAAGATCGGCAATCTTACAATCGAACTATTCCGAAGGGAGCCGCTGCCCAAAGCCGGCAGGCTCCCCTGGGATCAAGCTTTATGAGCGTAATGCGGCTTCAAGGCATTGATAGTTTTACTTGGCTGCCCCGGGCTGCAAGCTTTAGCGAGCTGCGATCTGAGGAATGTTGTGTCGTGATTGATGCGGATTGCTCCTATGGCTATCCTTTGCCGCTTTTTGCCTATACCGACGAGGAGCTGCCGAGTCTAACTAAAGATAAGATCCTGCGTACGGCCGTCAGAAACGATCCGATCTACGCGATAAGATTGCAGGAGCCAATATTGTGCGGTGACAGCACGATCATCACGGCGCGCGGCGAAGTGCTGTTGGATATGATGGTGATGAACGGGCGACGCCGCGCGATGCCCGCAGCGCGCGGCAGGGATGCGCATTTTAGCATGGAGATCGAGGTGCCTGAGACGCGCTACCTGGACTGCTCGGCCGCGTTGCTGTTTTTTCACAGCGCATCCGGTCATCACCACAGCCATTGGATGATTCAGACCTTGCCTAAGTTGGAGCTATTCGAACGGGCTAAGGCTGACTTCGAGAAATTATTGGTATACGACTCAATTCAGCCTTATCAGCTCGAAACATTGGATCACTTGGGATATCCCCAGGATCGAATCGTGCAGCGGGCTTCTACGGAAGCGCTCAAAATCCGCGAGCTATACGTAATGTATACCTGGAACGATATCATGCCCCATTTTGGCGCGATCGAGCGACTGCGGAGCGTGGCGCGTTCGCAGGCCTCCTCTAAAGAGCGCATCTATGTTTCGCGGCGCGATGCGCGAAACGTCAGAAGGTTTCTGAACGAACAGGAGTGTCTCCCGGTTTTTGAAGAGTTCGGCTTTCAAACGGTCGTGCCGGGACAGCTGGGTTTAATGGAAGAGATCGGTTTGTTTAGCTCAGCCCGCCTGATCTGCGGAGCGCTGGGCGCGGGTCTGTGCAACAGCGCATACACCGCTCCCGGGGCGCGATTAGTAGTGATCGGCGATCCCTGCTACGCCATGGATTGGGTGCCTGAGTTATGCGGATTGCGCGGTCATTCACACTGCTACTATTTCGGAAATTCATTCTATTCCTACGAATCGCAACATTTGGGCACCCATAATAACTGGGTGCTCGATCCCCAGAAGCTCAGAAAGGTGCTCAAAGAGGCCTGCGAATTGCCCTAATCGCTCGGACCAGATCGATCGATATGCACCGCTCTTCTAAGAGTGTCAGATTCCTCCCGGGCTGCGATAGAGCAAGACGATCTGCCTGTGCCGGCGCATAACCAGTTAATGCCTGAAGGTCCAGTCAACAACCGCAAAGATCGTGGGAATTTGCTGCAATTCATCCCTCCGCGCCAGGGTGCGCCTGCTGTCGAAGCTCGAACGGCCCAGCGTCCAGATCTAAAGCTTCTGCAGCTGCAAGCTGACGCATTGGGTGTTGAAGATTCGCATGCCATCCCGGAGGCAGAAGTACAGCGCGGGAAGCAGCTGGATCCGGCTGTCTCTCTGGGACAGCTGCGTTACCTGCAATCATTACGAAACTCCGCTCAGGCTGAGTTCTTCGAGGGGCTCCAACGCAGAAGCGCTGGAGAAAATAGACTTCAAGTGCTGACCGCGCCCACCTCACGGGTGGTTGACCATATGGTTGATGGCGTGGCAGTGCGCTTGCTTTTCGAGCGGCTTCTAACTCAGGGCCGCAAGGACGAGCTGCTGCGGGCAATTAATCAGGGTCCTGCCGACGGGTCTCAGATCTGGGAGCAGCCAGCTGATCCGATCGAGCTCGTCGCAGGCATGATCCGTTGGGCTTATCTAACCGATCATCACAAAAAAAGAATGCGCGCTCCGACCGAAGTAAGACAATGGATCGAAGAGAGTTTGGCGCTAGCCGGATATGCATCAAAATCCAGATTGGGGGGTGCTTCGGCCGTCGGGGCAACGCTTGCAGCAGCCTTGCAGCACAACGCTGCAATGGTGTGTCTCGGAAAGGTCCCCGCAAATGTCAGCCAGCTGATGGGAGATAACTTCGAGCTGGTCACCGATCAGCCCGAGATCGATAAATTCTCTGAAATTGAGCTGGATCATAAAGAGCCCGGTCATTACGCGGTAATGGAGCAGGGGGTATTTGACCTACTCCCCGAGGAAGTCAAAGAGATTGAAATCAACGGACAGATGCGCACAACCGGGAAACGCCGTCTTGATCTCCTGGTCACAGGGGCGTCCGGGGAGCCCGGGTTTGGCAAACTAGGCCTTGAACGCTTCGCCGAGCTGGGCCAGCGCACCGACATTACACTGCTTTCGGGGGTACAAAATCTGCGCAACGAGGAGGAGATTGTCCCATTCTTTGCGCGGGTAAAAGCGCTACATGACAGCGGTTCGATCGTAGCGCTCTTGTATTCCGAGCCCAAACATAAAGAACTTGAGCAGCTCAGCATGAGGGCCATCCGCGAAAGGCGCTGTGTCGACTATCTGTCGATGAATTCATTAGAAGCGGTGGGGCTGCTTAGCCGCATGCAGCAACATCCAGGCACGCCCCCGTATTACAAAGCTTGTGCCACGGGAGCGTTGCGCATCGGAAATTCCAATTCAGAGATTTGGGGAAGCGGGCACGAAAACCCCGAATGGATCCTAAGAAGCGCCGCTTTGATCCAGGAATTGTTAGAAATTCCCTTGGTACGGGTGAGGGGCAAAGCGGTCGATATTCTCGTTTGCGCAGCCGATGTTGAGATCTCAGATCCTCACGCAGTCCGCGCCAGCCTATTGATGTCTCGTGACATGGCAACGCTTAAGGTCGCAGATCCTAAAGGTGTGATTTCATCGATCAATCAGATCGTCCCGCTCGCAAACCCGCCCGATGGAAAATACCTGGCGGCTTTAAATGCCGTAGGAAAGGCCCTCGCTGCGCTGGAGAATCGAGAAAACAGCGTCGATGCTCTATTTGGTTGGCGCTGCTTCGAGCGCCTTAAAGATGGACGCATGATTTTTGCCACCGCGCCGCTACCCTTTTACGATCGAGCCGGCGGCACCCAGAGTGCCGGAGATACGATCGATTGCACCTTTGCTACCGAGCAGGCACGTGGCTTGCTGCGTAAGAGCTGGGAGCGCTCGATCGATGCAGGTGAGGTTGAAAAGTTTAAAACCTAACGATCCGTTTCCCCCGGAATAGGGCACAAAAAATCATACTAATCCGCCTGCAAGCAAGGACCTATCATAGTCTGCCATGAGAACCGCGCTCCGCCTCTCCGGTCATAGCGAACCTATCTCGGTCGATAAAAATTTATGGGGAGCAACCTGATCGTGATTAGATCTTCACGGACAGTACGCTGTGCTTAGCTCTCTAGCCATGCTTACGCCCGAACCAAACCAAAAGGGCAGCCACTCCCGATACAGCCCCAACAAAGAAAAGGCCATTGGCATCCTTGGGAATCGATCCTAGGCCAACGAACAACGCTCCCATCGCAACGGAGGCAACCGCAATCAAGGCGGTACTTGCGGCGGAGGCAACGCAAGCCCGACAGTCCGGGTGCACTTCTCTCTTCTTCGTGCTCTTGGCTGCTTTGTCGATTTTGACAGCTTTGACAGCTTGCGGCCGGTCCGCTGTACGCGGAGCGCAACTTTCGTCTTCGAGGGTTGAAATGAAAGGGGAATCTGGAACGGAGGGTTTGTGTTCGGGTGGTTTGTGGCTCTTACGGACCGTGTGGGGCTGCATTATTTCGCAAGGAGTTCTTCAATATTTCCTTATCATTATGTCGGGCTGCAATCGAGTGTAAGGTGAGCAGCTCAGCACCGGCTCGATCTAGGCGCTGGCCTCTCCAGACTTGGCCTTAGGGGTGCGCTTTTTGGCCTTTTTCGCCGCGGGCTTTTCCGCTTTTTCGGCATCTTGCTTCGTCGGCTTCTTACGACCTCGCCCTTTCTTGGAGCCGTTGGTGGCCACGTATGCGGCGCGGGCATTAATCAAATTTACGGCATCTTCCAGGGTCAGCTTCTCAGGATCGCTGCCGCGCTGTAACGAGGCGTTGATCTCGCCGTCCGATACATATGGACCATAGCGCCCTGATCGCAGCGCAATCATTTTTTCCGAGACGGGATGCTTACCTATCTCTCTAAGCAGCGCCGGGGTTGAGCCTCGACCACGCCGCTTCGGCTGCTTCAACAGGTCAATAGCTTGCTCCAGCGTCACATCGATCGGGGAGATCGGTCCGAGGCTCCTGGTATCGGTACCGCATTTAATATACGGCCCGAATCGTCCGTTCGACGCCACGATGTCCTCGTTGTTCTCCGGGTTCTTTCCTACAATGCGCGGCAGCTCTAAAATTTTTAGCGCCTGCTCCAGAGTGACCGTGTCGGGCAGCATGCCTGGAAGCAGAGAAGCCATCTTAGGCTTATCGCCGCCCTCGACCATTTCGCCCAGCTGTATGTAGGGCCCAAAACGGCCTTTCTTCAGGTAGATCTGCAGGCCATTCTCGGGATGAGTGCCTAGAGAAGCCGGCCCTTTCTGCGCCTGCACCAGGAGATCCTCAGCCACGGGGACAGTCACTTCATCAGGTGCAATCATGTCAGGCAAACTGGCGCGAGTTTCACCATTCGTTAAGAACGGCCCATAGCGGCCGATCCGCACTTCGATATTCCTGCCATCGGCGGCCTGGCCGATCGGAATGCCGCAAACATCACGGGGATCGATCTTCTCCTCGCCGTTCTTGACCAGATTCTTAAGGCCGGGATGTCCATTGCCAAAATAAAATTTCTTAAGATAGGCCAGATTTTCGGCCTGACCCACAGCAATGTTGTCCAGGTCGTCTTCCATGCGCGCTGTGAATTCGAAATCCACGACGTCTTTGAAAAACCGTTCCATCAAGCCGATCACGGAATGGGCCAAAAATGTCGGAACGAGAGCCGTGCCCTTCTTGAAGGCATAGGTGCGTGAAAGCACCACATCCACAATCGTGGCCCAGGTGCTCGGACGTCCGATACCGAGTCTCTCCAGCTCCTTAATCAAACTACCTTCCGTGAAGCGCGCCGGCGGCTGCGTTTCATGGTCGAGTGCTTCGAGACCAATGACGTCCAATGACTCTCCCTGCGCGAGACGCGGCAAAATCTTCTCGCGATCAGCCAGCTCTGCTTCAGGATCGTCTGAGCCCTCGACGTAAGCTCGCAAGAAACCGGGAAACTCAATTGTCGTGCCCGAAGCTCTGAAATTAGCAGGGCCCAGCTCAATCTGTACTGCTACTCGTATACCCCGCGAATCGGTCATCTGAGATGCGATCGTGCGCTTCCAGATCATCTCGTAAAGTTTCGAGGCTTCTGCTCCGAACTTCTCCCGCACCTGCTCGATCGTCGCGAACTCGGCGCCCGCCGGGCGAATGGCTTCATGCGCTTCCTGAGCATTCTTTACTTTAGTCTTGTAAATGCGTGGTTCCGGGTAAAGATATTCCTGGCCATATTCGCGCTTAATCAATGAACGCGACGCGTTTAAAGCCTCTTCCGACAAAGTCGTAGAGTCAGTACGCATGTATGTAATCAGACCGTTTTCATAGAGATTCTGAGCAACCTGCATGGTGCGGCGGGCCGAAAACCCGAGCTTGCGGCTGGCTTCCTGTTGCAGCGTGCTGGTAGTGAAAGGTGCCGCGGGTCTCTGGGTGAAAGGCTTCTCTTCTATCGAGCTAACCTTGCCTTGCTTCCCCGCCACCTGCGATTTGAGCGCTTCGGCTGCTGGGCCGTCCAACAGCACTACATTCGCATCGGCCTTCAGCTTGCCCGTCGACGGATCGAAATCTTTGCCGATCGCGATGCGCTTGCCGTTCAGTTGCGTCAGCTCGGCTTCAAAGCGATCGCTCTCGGCGCTTGATTTAGCTTTCGAAAAGAGCCCCTTAAGATCCCAGTAGTGGGCGCTGCGAAACTTAATCCTTTCGCGCTCGCGATCTACTAATAGGCGCAGCGCCACGCTCTGAACTCTTCCCGCGCTAAGACGCGGGGCGATTTTCTTCCAAAGCAGCGGGCTAACTGAGTAGCCGAATAAACGATCAATAATTCGCCGTGTCTCCTGCGCGCGCACCAGGTTCTCATCAATCGATCGGGGAGTGGCAATCGCTTCGGCGATGGCCTCCTTCGTGATTTCATGGAAAACCATGCGTTTCACCGGAATCTTCGGCTTCAGCACTTCCACCAGATGCCAGCTGATCGATTCCCCTTCGCGATCTTCGTCGGTTGCGAGCAGGACTTCATCGGCTTCTTTGAGCATCGCTCTCAGCTCGGCTACGCGCTTCTTCTTCTGATCGGGAATGATGTACAGTGGTTCAAAGTTCTGATCGACGTTGATGCCAATGCGTGACCACTTCTCTTTCTTGACGCTCTCAGGAATTTCGGTAGCGCTATCCGGCAGATCGCGCACATGTCCGTATGAGGCAGTGACCATGTAGCCCTTACCGAGGAACTTCTCGATGGTTCGAGCCTTAGTAGGAGACTCGACTATGACTAGAGCTTTTGCCATTTCAAGACCACATCGCTTAAATCGAATGCGCCTATTTCAATACCTCTTCCAGTCCGCCCCCAGCCTTAAACCGTCTCAGGTGTATCGCCAGCAATGAAATTGTGCTGGGAGTTATACCGGGAATCCGCATGGCCTGCCCAACGGAAAACGGTCTGTGCCGCCTCAATTTCTCTAGGGCCTCTATTCTTAAACCTGGAACCGCGGCATAGTCAAACGCTGTAGGGATATGCTCCGCCTCTATGCGCTTTAGCTGTTGCACCTCCTCTTCCTGGCGTCTGAGATATCCCGAGAACTTAGTCTCAGTTTCGACCGAAATGCGGGCATCCTCCGGATACTCTTCCCCGGGCATGAATTCAGCCACTAATTCTGAAAGCTGCACTTCCGGACGACGCAATAGCACGTCTAGCTGGATACTATCTTGCAGCTCTGCGCTGCCGCGCGCCGCCAGCCAAGCATTAACTGCCACGGTGGGTTTAATGCGAGTAGTGGTGAGGCGCTGCTTCAAAGATTGGGCCTGCGCACAGAGATCTAGACATCGTCGGCGTTGGTCATCGCCCAGCAGACCGGCGCGTTCAGCGTAAGGAAAAAGCCTTTCGGCAGCGTTGTCTTCGCGCAGTAAGAGACGATATTCGGCGCGCGAGGTGAACATGCGGTAAGGTTCATCAACACCATTGGTGGTGAGGTCATCGATCATTACTCCCACATACCCGCTGCCACGATCGATGATTAGCGCATCCTTACCGAGCTGGCTCAGCGCAGCGTTAGCACCCGCGACAAGTCCCTGGGCCGCGGCTTCTTCATAACCCGACGTGCCGTTGATCTGTCCCGCGAGATACAATCCCTGAATGCGATGCGTCTCTAAGGTCGGCTTTAGATTTTTCGGATCAACGAAATCGTATTCAACTGCATAGCCGGGCTGCAGTATCTCAACGTTTTCAAGTCCGGGGATCAGGCGGACAAACCGTTCCTGTACATCGATCGGCAGACTGGTCGAGATGCCATTGGGGTAGACGATGTCAGATTTATAGCCCTCTGGTTCCAGAAAGATTGTGTGCGAATTACGATCGGCGAAGCGAAAAACCTTATCTTCGATTGAGGGGCAATAACGGGGCCCGCCGGATTTAATTTGGCCGTTGAACATCGGGCTACGATCGCGATTGAGGCGGATTAAATCATGCGCCTGTTCGGTTGTTTTGGTGATCCAGCAGGAGATCTGCGGTTGATCGATGCGCTCGGTCATAATCGAGAAGGGCCGGGGCGGAACTTCTCCGGGCTGCTCGCGAAGCATCGAATAATCAATGGAGGACCGCCTCAGCCGGGGAGGGGTGCCGGTCTTGAGACGACCGAGCTCAAATCCGAGCTCCTTTAGGGAAGAGCTAAGGCTCCGGGCGGCGGAATCTCCGTGTCGGCCGCCCTCAGTCCGCGATGAGCCGGTATGCATTAGGCCGCGCATGAAAGTCCCGGTGGTCACGACCAGCGCATCGCAGCTAAGTTGCGTTCCGTCCGCTAACTCTATGCCGGTCACGCGCTGACTATATATACTTATGCGCGCCACCTCGCCCTCCAGAATAGTGACACGCGGCTGCTGTTCCAAAAGCTGGCGGATACAATTCTTATACAGATCGCGATCGGCCTGCGCGCGCGAAGCCCGCACCGCGGGTCCCTTACTGGAATTCAGGGTACGGAACTGGATCCCGGTGCGATCGATAGCCCGCGCCATCAGGCCGCCTAAGGCGTCGACCTCTTTAACCAGATGGCCTTTTCCCACCCCCCCGATCGCTGGGTTGCAAGACATCTGACCTATTCCCGCGCGACGAAGGGTCACCACCGTCACTTCGGCTCCGATACGGGCAGCAGCAGCGGCGGCTTCAATGCCGGCGTGTCCCCCGCCTATGACTACAATCGATGGTCGCATGGCTTCCAGTTACTAGCTCAAAACAAGGCCTTAAAGATAGTGGCGCAGAATTTGCTTAAAATCCAGGAGGTTAGATCTGATTCGAGAGCTTAGTTATAACAGGTTGATATTGTTCATTTTTTACTGAAAAGTTTGCGAATGGCTTGAGTTTGGGTGAATTTTCCGGCTTATTGGAGCACCTCATACACGGGACATCATCATAACCCCTTAGAGCAGCATGCTGCCGGGTTCTAGCCCGTTTTATTTTTTTGTTATTTGTTTGAAAGCGGCCCTTTAGAATGGATGGAGGTTTTGTAGAACTTAGGCTTTTAGCACCCTCGGGCATCGTACCCGCAGGGCGGCTAATTCATAGCGGCTCCGCAGCTCCGATTAGACCATCACTCTCGGCTTGCCGCATTCGGCCGATTCACGCCCGACGCCGACACCACCGCCTGAGCGGCTTCTCGCTCTTCGTGCTCGCCAGCTCATCATCAGTCATTATCGCCGTGCTGGGACTTTTCCTGCATTCAACTTACGCCCCCACGCCGGAAATTTTTGAACGCGTTGCAAGCATGGATTGGGCTGATTGGGCCCCCACGCTTGGTAGCGGGAGAAGCGCAAAACGCTCTCTTCTGACCGACCCGGGTGCGGCCCGCCAAGTGCACTTCGTTTCACAGATTATTTCTTCCAAGTACAAACGGTTGGACGCCCGCGATTTGGCTCTCACGATTGTGTCGGAAAGTTACAAGGCCAATGTGGATCCGCTATTGGTCGCCGCCGTGATAAGTTCGGAAAGTTCCTTCCAACGGCATGTGGAGTCGCATAAGGGTGCGGTGGGACTAATGCAGCTTCTGCCTGAAACTGGGCGTTATATTTCCGCTAAGCTCGATAGCGCCTGGCACGGCAGCTGGAAGCTGCGCGAGCCGGAATATAATATCAAGCTCGGTATTGGCTATCTTCAGTATTTGAAGAAGATGTTCAATGGCAATCTCGAGCATGCATTGATTGCGTATAATTGGGGGCCGGGTAATTTGCAGCAGGCTTTGGAGGCCCGCTCGCACATCCCGTCTTCAACCAAGGAATATGCCCGCACGATCTTGTGGAACCATAAGCGCTGGAAATCCGACTTTGATGCGCGCCGGGCCGAGACTTTCGATCTGAATCGATCCGTCGGCTAATCCGAAAGTTCACCCCGTTCTTCCTTATTTCAGCAAGCAGCTGGATCTGTCCCATTCGTACATGTAAGTCTCTGTCTATGGCGCTTCATCCCAGTATCAAAGTTGGACCAAGTCGCATCGCCGGAAAGGGGCTGATAGCGGTGCGCAAAATTCCAGCAGGCACCATCATCTGGACCTACGATCCCTCGGATGTAATCAAGTATACCGCGGCTCAGTACCGCCAGTTTTCTCCTCGATATCAAGCGCGTTTGCGTAAGCATGCCTACACCGATTATTCCGGAAATATAATCTATCCCCGTGGCACGACGCGCTATTTCAATCACAGCTGCGATCCAAACTGCACCGATGCAAATCGCGAAGACTGGGCGGTCGCACTTAGGGATATTCGGAAGGGTGAAGAGATTACCTACGACTATGGACTGCTCATGGGGAGGTGGGAACCGGCCCTAAAGTGTGCGTGCGGCTCATCCGGCTGCCGCCGGAAGATCGGCCCGATGAATCATTCCTCAAACGCTTTCAAGAACTTGATGCGCCGGGCGCGCAAAGCGCTGCAGGGGATGCATAAAGTTCCACAGCCCCTGCTGACAAGCTTGAAGCTGCCCGCCTGACGCGTTACGCTTCTATTCCAGATATGCTGACCCTCTCGCACGATCAGGAGATCTCCTTAGACGACATTGTGAGCGTGGCGCACGGTGCGCGGGTAAACCTCGCCGCCAAAACTGCTGCATTGTTGAAGAGCCGACGTGAAGAGATCGTCAATTTCATCTCAGCATCAAAAACTCCCGCCTACGGCTTCAATCGGGGGTTTGGTCATAACGTCGATCTGTCGGTTGCCCCGGCGAAACTCGCCGCACTGCAAAAAAATCTGATCCGCTCGCATGCCGCGGGATTAGGGCCAGTAGCGCCAGTATCCGTAGTGCGGGCGACGATGCTTTTGCGTGCGCAGTCTCTAAGTAGAGGACATAGCGGGGTGCGCCCCGCAGTGGTGCAGGCGCTGTTGGATCTGCTGAATTGCGGCATTACACCAGCTGTGCCTCTTTTTGGCTCAGTCGGGGCCAGCGGAGATTTGGCTCCGCTTTCTCATATTGCCTTGGCGCTGATCGGCGAAGGACAGGTTTTTGTCGCGAATGGCTCTGACCCGGTGCCGGCAGCCCGCGCCCTGAAGCAAGCCCGACTAAAACCGCTTGAACTCCAGATCAAAGAAGGTATCGCGCTTAATAATGGCGTGCAGTATTCGACTGCATTTGGAATATTGTGCCACCAGCAGCTCAGAGTTCTGTACGAAACCGCCCTGATTGCGACCGCCTTTAGCGCGCAGGTGATGTTAGGGGGAGACTCGCCTTTCGAAGCCGAGCTGCACGCGCTCCGTCCTCATCCCGGCGCCAAACGAGCCGCCGCTACTCTCTGGAAGCTAATGCAGGGATCGCCGATGCGCGAATCGCACAAGGCTTATGAGATCGACGGAGAGATCCAAGACCCCTACAACCTCCGCTGCGCCGCACAGATTCTCGGGACCTGCGAGGAACTCCTTACTAATGCTGCCGAAACGCTGCGCATTGAAGCAAATAGCGTCACCGACAATCCACTGCTGCTTCGCGACGCCAAGGGTAAAGGGAAGTTTACGCGCATTCTCTCAGGTGGTCATTTTCATGGCATGCCAATCGCAGTAAAGCTCTTTGATCTGCTACAGGCCTGCGGCATTATGGGGCGACTCTCGAATATGCGTTGCGTGCGCTACGTTGATCAATGCCGCAACAAGGGGCTAGGCAGCGATCTGGTATGGCCCCGGCTCTCAGCAGAAGATCGCGCGATCTCCTCAGGGATGATGTTAGCGGAATACGCTTCCGCGGCCTTGACCAATTTTATCTGGGGCGAATGCATGCCCAACCATCTCTTTTCACTCTCGACCGACGCAGGTCAGGAAGATCATGTCAGTATGAGCGCTAATTTAGCGGTAAAACTATGGTCAACCCTGCCCCGTTTGGCCGAGGTGCTAGGCATTGAATTGGCTTTTGCGCAGCAAGCCTATGAAATCCGAAAAGTCTCGAACAGCATCCCGTCTAAACATATTCCGGCGCCGCTCCCGGCCGATCTGCAGCGTACCGCCAAGAAATTGGCTGATGCTGCAGCCCGTAAGATGGGCAAGCGCTTCGAAGCCGAAATAAGCGTCCAGCTTCACTACAAGTGGGAGAAGAAGCAGCGTCGCCTAAGTCCAGCCTGCGAAAAAGTTTCTGCGCAGGTGAGCAAGATCTTTCCGCGACTGAACGAGGATCGAGAAATTAGCTCTCAGCTGCAGGCCTTGGCAAATGAGGTTTGGCAAGGAACTTTCGTCAGAACGACAGGCCGCGCGGCAAAATAAGGCGGACGGTTTGCGCAACTGCTATTATAAGAGATTAAAGTGATCTTTCGTTTTCTGGGCCCGCTTCTTCTCTTAGCGCCCGCTTGCAGCCTGGCGCAAGGTAGCCTGTGTGTAGGGTTCGACGGCACTTTGCCCTCCGCTATATCGTGCGAAGGGGGTCTGCTTTCACTCGATGTCAACCAAGACAAGAAGGGAGGCGCGATCGAACAGCGCCTGACCGGCATCCCGAATTTAGACCCCATCACAGGAAAGCCGGTTCACAATCATGAATTAGAGGTGCTGATCGGGGACGGCGCTACCGCCTGGCGATCGGTCCTGCTATCCAGGACGCCTATTGTTTGCCCTGCAAAGATCCGGGTTGAAGGGAGGGTTGTATTGGTTGATTCACACTCTGCGCCCGGCACAAAAAGCTACAAGCGCCCCTGGATTCAGGTTTCAAAGTTCAGCTGCCTTTAGGTTTTGCAGATCGGGGCAGGCTCACCAGCTGCAGCGCGCTTCCGGCCCCTGATCGATATAGCGAAAAAATATAAATTTGCGGATCCAGAATGGAATAGGATTCGCGAGAGCAGTTTGATCTAGCTGTTCCGCTGCCGCTCCATTAGGGGTTCGCGACCATATAATTTTAGCCTCAGGATGCGCAGCGGCGTGTTCCCACAAAGTAAGGAGTGTAGGCTGGAATCCATCCGCGACAAGCGCCGCTAATTGCGGCTCAGAGCTTTCCTTGACATAGACTACGTCATTTAGGTCACCCAGCGCGTCCCAAAGCGGCGGCACCAGGAGATGGTTTGAATCATGGTCTCGAACTCTTAGATTTGAATACATATCGAAGGAGGAGCTGGTCTTTAAGCCAAAATAGGGCTCCACTGCATTGACGATTAGAAAAACTATCAGCGCGAGCTGCCAGCCTCTGCGGGGAAAGATGGATATGGGTGTCAATGGCGCGGTAGATCTCGATAGTCCGACAAGCAGGCTCCAACATAATATACCGGACACGAACAACCACGCCGAATACTGCACCACCGAAACGAACTCCTTGTGATGCACCGCGTACAATAGCTCGATCCCCAAGAAAGCCCCGATTAACATAATGCGAACAGCACGATCTAAAATGGAGCGGCCCGCCCCGCTATGCAGTGGGATCAAGGTTGCAAGTCGATCGCCGCTAAACCCAGCCAGCATCAGAAACATTAGTCCTGAGAAATTGGCAAAGGGATGCAGCGGATCGAGTCCCAATATCATATGAAAGACAATTCCCACGAGCATGCCCGCCTTGCGGGTAGCGGGCCTGAGCAGCAGTGCCGGAATTGCAAATTCGGTCACAATCGTCAGCGTTGGGAGAAGGGCCCTGATCTCAGGACGGGAAGGGAGGAATCTATATAAGCTCAAAATCTGATCATAGAGCAGGGTAGCGCAGCTAAAATGCGGATCTAGGAAGCTAGTGTTCAGCTTATGAAAAGCCGCAAAGAAATAGAGCACGATCGTGACGGGGCGCGCCAACCTGAAGAATGCATCCACAAGTTTTTCGTCGTCAGGCTTTACCAGAAATAAAAAGCTTGAAGCGCTAAGCGCGAGTACAATCTCATGGTTGGTGACATTCGGATATGCAATCACACCGCCGAGCAGCAACAGCCAAGCGCTAAGCTGGATAGTTCGCGGAGTTGGTCGCACCAAGAGAATCGGAGTTAGGAGGGAGAGGGCGGCATCAACTAGATACAAGTAGTCAATTCCTGGTCCCTCCCAGCCGCCCTCGAAGTATCCATAGTTCAATAAATGAAAGACTAACGCGCTAGACCACAGCAGCGCGAACACCCGAAATTTGTCCGAATATTTAGCCCTCAGCTGCTCCTCCATCTAACCCGTGAATGCGATCAGGATACGGCGGGGCAAGGCGTTTGTCAGCAGTTCCCGGCTAACCTAAATCTATTGTTGAGCATCTCGCTTAATGAAGCAGCGTTAGAAATCGCGCTCTCCAGCAACCCTGCGTAATCTCTCAAGCCCTTCGGGGCCGCTGAATGGGTTAGTGCCTGAAATTCTTTGATAGGTTTCCTCGGAAACCTGCGCACCGCCGCGACGACGCGCCGCCGGGAGGTCCTCTCCGTATTGTGAGAGTTCACTAGTCCGCGGCTTTGCCGCAGCAATCTGAAAATTCATGCCGGGACTGTGCAGCAGCTCGCGCTCTAATTTAGCTCGCTCCTGCGGCGAGATGCGGCTGCAACTTTGATTGGTTCCGGATTTAGCGCTGATGGCGCGATAGCCGCCCTTAATACAACGGGTAGATCCCCCGACCAGTTCGCAGCTCTGGTCCTTGCGTGGCGTGGAGGTGAAGCTGCCATCACGACAACGCCAGATCTCCGCGCCGCAGGCCTGATTGGCAGCCAGAAGCAGGAGGAGAATTGCGGAGATGCGCCAGCCCATGCCTGGAATTATCGACTGAACAGCTAAAATCGTTAGAATCCGGGCCACAAACTTGCGCGGCTAATAAAATATGCCAACGGGGATTAGGTGATTCCCCCAGCCGGTGTAACTTCGATCTCAGGGGGTGCATTTGGGCGCCAGTCAAAGTAAACTTCATTTCGCATGAACCCGATTAGAGCTCCTCACGGGACCGCAATTAGCTGCAAGGGCTGGCATCAAGAGGCCGCGTTGCGCATGTTAATGAACAACCTGGATCCGGATGTCGCTGAGAAACCCCAGGAGCTGATCGTCTACGGCGGTACCGGTAAAGCCGCCCGTAATTGGGAGTGTTTTAATGCGATCGTCTCGACCCTCAGACGGCTCGAGAATGACGAAACCATGCTGGTGCAAAGCGGTAAGCCGGTCGGGGTATTCAAGACCCACGATCAGGCGCCGCGGGTCCTAATCGCAAATTCCCATTTGGTTCCGAAGTGGGGCACCTGGGATGAATTCCGAAAGCTCGAGGCCATGGGTCTGACGATGTACGGTCAGATGACGGCCGGTTCTTGGATCTATATCGGCACGCAGGGAATTCTGCAGGGTACCTACGAAACCTTTGCGGCTCTAGCAAACAAGCATTTTGGTGGATCGCTAAGCGGCACCCTGACAGTCACAGCCGGCTTGGGAGGAATGGGAGGTGCTCAGCCGCTTGCCGTAACGATGAATGAAGGGGTGGTGCTAGCAGTTGAAGTCGATCCCGCGCGCATTAAAAGACGTCTGGACACCCGCTACCTGGATCGGTGTGCTGATTCGTTAGATCAGGCGCTAACTTTGGTGCAGGACGCCAAGGCCCGAAAGAGTGCGCTGTCAGTGGGGCTGTGCGCCAACATTGCCGAGGTGCTCCCGGAATTACAACGACGCGGCATAGTTCCAGAGATCGTTACCGATCAAACATCGGCGCACGATCTGCGTTTCGGATATATCCCTCGCAGCACCTCGATCGAAAAAGCGGCAGAGTGGCGAAGTACCGATGCGGCGGGCTACGAGCAGGCGGTACTGGAGTCGATGGTGGCACACGTAAGCGCCATGTTAACTCTCAAGAGCCGCGGCAGTGTTGTGTTTGATTATGGTAATAATATTAGAGGGCAGGTCGCCGATCGTTGCGGAATGAGAGAGGCTTTTCAGATTCCAGGCTTCGTTCCGGAATATATCAGACCGCTCTTTTGCTTAGGCTCCGGTCCCTTTCGTTGGGCCGCTTTGTCGGGAGATCCAGCCGATATCCACACCACCGATCAAGCAATCTTAGAAACTTTCCCAAAAAAAGAAGCGCTCCACCGCTGGATCAAAAAAGCTTCTGAGCGTGTGAAATTCCAAGGCTTGCCTGCCAGAATTTGCTGGCTGGAGTACGGGGAACGGGCCGAGATGGGACTCAGATTTAACTGGTTGGTGAAACATAAGAAGGTTAGAGCTCCGCTCGTAATCGGACGGGATCATTTAGATTCCGGGTCGGTGGCATCCCCCAATCGTGAAACCGAAGCGATGCGAGACGGCTCCGATGCAATTGCCGATTGGCCGCTGCTCAATGCCATGCTCAATACCGCCTGCGGCGCGAGCTGGGTTTCGCTGCATCATGGCGGAGGTGTCGGCATCGGCTACTCCATTCATGCTGGAATGGTATGCGTGGCAGATGGCACCACGACTGCGGACCAGAGGCTTTCGCGGGTGCTAACCGCAGATCCCGGCACGGGTGTAATGCGGCATGCGGATGCCGGTTATCCCGAAGCAATTCAAACCGCGCAGAACAGAGGGGTCGATCTTCCAATGGTGCACACCAAGTGACCGTCATTCGCAACATCGGATATCTAGCGGTTTGTAAATCATCGGGTGCGCAGCACGAGCTGCATGCCATCAAGCGTGCCGCGGTGGTGTTTGAGGGCAAAACTATCAGCTGGGTCGGGGAGGATGCTAAAATACCCGCCGCGTTTAAGGGGCATGACGAGATCGATGTTGCCGGCAGGCTCGTAATCCCGGGATTGATCGACTGTCATAGTCATCTATGTTTCATGGGTTGGCGTGCGGAGGAATTTGAGAAACGCATTCTAGGGAAATCTTATACCGAGATTGCGGCTGCGGGCGGCGGGATCTTATCGACTGTTCGAAAAACCAGATTGGCCAGTTCGGATCAGCTTTTTCAGCGCTGTCTGGATTTCTTGCCGCGTATATCCGAACTAGGCGTGACCACGCTGGAGTGCAAGAGCGGTTATGGCCTCTCCTTAGAGCATGAGCTAAAGACGCTCAGGGTCTACCAACGATTAGCGGAGTATCAACCGATTACAATCGTGCCTACCTTCTTAGGTGCGCATACAGTTCCCGAGGAATATAAAGAACGGACGGAAGATTATCTGCGTTTGGTTACAGACGAGATGTTGCCCCAGATAGTCAAAGACAATCTGGCACTGTTCGCCGATATTTTTGTAGAGAAGGGGGCGTTCAGCTACGAACAGGGGCAGCAGGTTCTTTCCCGCGCTAAAGCCTTAAAGTTAAGATTAAAGATCCACGCCGATCAGCTTTCGAACACCCGCGGTGCAGAGTTAGCGGCGGAGCAGGGCGCAATTTCCGCCGATCATCTCGAACATATCTCGGAGCAGGGAATCCAGGCTTTGAAGAAGTCCAAAACCACGGCGGTACTGTTGCCGCTGGCTACGATGTGCACTAATCAACCCCCGGCTCCAGGCAGGAAGCTAATCGAGGCCGGCGTTCGAGTCGCGGTGGCCACTGATTTCAATCCAGGCTCCGCACCCAGCTATCATCTGCCCTTTAACCTGACCTTGGCCTGTTTGCTCAATCGGATTACTCCCGCCGAAGCAATCAAAGGCGCAACTATCAACGCGGCGCATGCTCTGGCGCTAGACCAGATCTGCGGTTCAGTTGAGGTCGGGAAGATGGCCGATCTGGCGGTGCTCGATGCCGAGAGTCCGGAGCAGTGGCTATATCATTTCACGGCCAACGCGTGCGCCATGACGATTAAAGCCGGGGAGATTATTCACCAAAGCGGCACCTTCTAGGATCTGCCCGATCAAGCCTTAAGCAGTCTCCGGAGTGCTAGCAACCGAGCCGCCAACAAAATAACGAACGCCAACAGCTTCTAATACTGAGACAAAATCCTCTAGGGCAGCATTGGGAGTGTCTTGGCTGGCCAAATCAATATCCCTGCAGCTCGGGATCCCACTTGAGACATTTTACCGACAAGTCCCGTCCTAAAGTTTGTACCGCGAATCTAAGACGCAGCTCCTGTGCTCCGGCTTGGGGATACCTTGCGCTGATACCCGCGATCGCCAGCGTCCGCATATCATGATTAAGCTGAAGAAAGCGCTGAAATCTCTCCTCAGGGCTCATTGACGCCAAGCGCTCCCAAATCAATTCTTGGACCGATGTTGATGTATCCGATGCGCGTTGACTTCCATCTTTCATGGTAGAAATATTATGATGCAGGCACCGCATAATGGCCAGAAAAAGGGCAAGTTCGATGGATTCGGAGGAAACTTACAAAGCGCTTTATCTAAAACTGCACGAGGAGGCCTGCAAACGACAGGAGCGAAGCTATTCCGATCCGAAGACCGGCTTTATAGTTCTAACCGCGGTCGAACATCGGGCCAGAGGGTACTGTTGCGAGTCGGGATGTCGCCACTGTCCGTATAAAAACGAGCAGAACGAGAACTAAACGGAGGAATTTTGTATGGCGATAGAACTAAGCTCCGACAGTTTGAAATTCAGCTGCGCACCCGAAATTGGCGGAAGCATTCTCGACCTCTCCGTCAGACATCAGCACACTTGGGTCCAAATCACACGTCAGGTAGCAGCTGATGTGAAGCGTTCATCCGACACCGCAGGATTCCTGATGCTGCCCTATCCGAACCGCATAGCACAAGGGCGCTTTAGCTTCGATGGCCGCAGCTATGAGCTGCAAAATGCCGAGAAACATGCGATCCATGGCTGCGTTCGCGATCGGGAATGGCAGGTCGCGGGCACGACGAAGACCAGTTGCGTGTTGAAGTTTGATTCGCGCGACTATTCAGAGATTAACTATCCCTTCCCATTCTCAGCCGAACTTCAATATGCTCTGACCGGAAACACTTTGGACACGCGTTTGATGGTGCGAAATGAGGGAACAGCGCGTATGCCGCTAGGCTGCGGCTTCCATCCCTATTTTAGGCGCAGCTTGGGAAAGGCTGAGGAAGTGCAGCTTCAGTATCAAGTTAGCGGAGTCTATCCGGCCACCGGCACGGTGCCGCTGCCTACCGCAATGGCCGTTCCGATTGATGCTGAGCTCGATTTCACCGGAGCTCGCCCGTTGAAGTTGGGGCTGGATCACTGCTTCAGCGGCTGGGATGGACGAGCTGCGCTTTACTGGCCCGGGAGCAAGATCGCGGTGCGTTTGGAATCCGACCCGGCGCTGCGCCACTTGGTTATTTATTCGCCGGCTGATGCGGATAGCTTCGCCTTCGAACCGCAAAGCCAAATGATCGACGGGTTTAATTATCTGGCTAGGGGCTACTCCAATACCGGAGTAGCAGTACTTGAGCCGCGAGCGGCGTGGAGCTGCGGATTCAGATTGATTGCTGAAGCCTAGACTAGCTCAAAACGATATCCGACTCCGCTCTCGGTCAGCAGGATCTTGGGCCGCGAGGGATCCTGTTCGACTTTATTTCTCAAAGACTTCATCAGAATTCGCACGTAATGCGTTTGTCCCGCGTATGCTGGCCCCCAGACCTCGCTGAGCAGCTGCCGATGGGTCAGCACTCTGCCAGCGTGCCTTGAGAGCAGCGCAAGCAAGTCAAATTCAAGCGGTGTCAAATGAACTGCGGCGCCGCGCACCACGACCTGATGCTGCGCAAAGTCGATTCGCAGCCCCGATCCCTCAAAAACGGGCGATTCAGGTTCCCGGTGGTGCAGCCGCAGCCCGACCCGCAGACGCGCCATCAACTCTGACATGCTAAATGGCTTGGTGACATAATCATAAGCGCCCGCATCAAGGGCAGCAATCTTATGCTGCTCCTCGCCGCGTGCCGAAAGCACCAAGATCGGCACCTGACTCCACTTTCGAACCTCGCGGATGCAGTCTACGCCATCCAGATCGGGGAGCCCCAAGTCGAGAATAACGGCTTCCGGATTATGAGTCGCAACCGCGGCGATGCCTTCTCGGCCCGTGCCTGCTTCCAAGAGTTCAAAATCCGTCGCGGAAAGCGCCGCCCGCAGCATGCGCCGAATGTTAGCCTCGTCATCAACCATCAGGATTTTAATTTTACTGCTCATGCGGGCCTCCACTAGGCGCTTCTTGCAGCGGCAGCGTCAGCACAAAGAGAGCGCCCCCGCTGGGACGATTAGAAGCGGTGATAGTCCCCCCATGCGCCTCAGCTATCGTGCGACAGATCGCAAGACCTAAACCGAACCCATGTGACGATTTGCCACGCACCAGTTTTTCGAAAATTTGCACATTTGTTCCGAGCTCCAGACCAGGCCCATTGTCGGCGACCTCTACTTCAACGCTCTTGCCGGAGTGACGTCCTGAGATCTCGACCGCTGAAGCAGCTGAGGCGTGTCGAGCTATGTTTTCAAGCAGATTCACAAAGAGCTGTTCCAGTAGCAACCCATCGACAGAAAGCAAGGGCAGATTCGGAGGAATCCTAATGTTTATCGATTTGCCTCGCAGAAGCTCCTCGGTTCGTCGTACCGCCACCGCTACAATCTCCTCCAATGGATGCCAATCGCGATTTAACACCACAGCGCCCGACTCCAGTCGTGTTAGATCGAGGACGTTGCGCACCATCATGCTCAAACGCGAGGCCGCTTCCATGATCGTAGCGCCAAGCTGCCGTGTGCGCTCCGATATAGAGGGATCGTCAAGCTGTGCACTGGCTGCCCCGCAGATGGCGGTCAGAGGAGTACGCAAATCATGCGAGACCGAACTCAGTAGCAAATTCTTAAGTTCTTCCTGCTGTACTTTGGAGTGTGCAGCGCTGCTCTCCTGCTCGAGCTGCAGTCTTCTAATCGTACCGCTAAGCAGGTGCGCTAATCCTCCGAGGGTCTTAATCTGTGCCGTCACAGCATGCGGCTGCGATTGCGGCGCAGGGAAGATGGCCCAAACGGGGAACCGGCCACGAATCGGCTCCAGGGGCAGGTAATGTCCGCGCGCCGCCGGCAGAGTCGAGGTTCCCCATCCGGCCGGTAATCCTCTATCGACAACCCACTTAGCCACGGCCATTTCATTCTGATCGCGATCCGAGAAGGCCGATGTTTCGTTCAATCTCTGCAGTTCCCGCTGCCCTTCGGGCCAAAGCAGCACGCTTTCAAAGCCCAGCTGTCGCAGCAGGGTAATCTGAGCAATTCTCGCCAGCTCGCGCGGCGTTCGGCATTCCCCTAAGGCTCTGCTAAAATCAAAGAGCATCCTCGTACTTTGCTCGCGATCGGTGGCTACTAGAGACTGCGCTTTCAAGCTCAAGGTCAACGTGCTGATCAACAGCGCCACCACGAGCATCACGGAAAAGGTGATAAAATACTGAAAATCGGCGACAGCAAATGTCCAGCGGGGCTCGACAAAACAAAAATCAAAACTTAGCACACTCAGAATCGAGGCCCCCACGGCTTCCGTGCGCCCCAGGCGGGAAGCGACCCAAGTTACGGCCAGAAGATAGATCATCACCAGATTCGGCAACGCCAACCAGGGACTGATCAGCATGCAAATGGCCGTGGCAACCGCGACCCAGAAAAGCGCTTCGAGTAAAGCGCTTGCTCTAGGCCAACTGGAGGGGTGCGTAGCCGGGGCATGCATTCCTTCTTCCGACGATCCCTGCACTACGTGCACGTCGATCTTGCCGCTGCGGCGAATCAGAGTATCCGCTACGGATCCTGAGATGAACTCTCTGAAGCGGCTACGCATCGGCTTGCCTGCCACAATAATCGTGGAGTTGGTTTGCCGCGCGATCTTGAGAATCTCTTCGACTACGTCGTGGCCACTACAGTGCACCACCTCAGCGCCAATTCTTTCAGCCGATTCAAGCGCACCGCGCAAATGATCGCGATCCGCTGCGGTTGCTGATTTAGTGCGCGGAGTTTCAACCGTCACCGCCACCAGCGGGGCCTTGAGGTTCCGCGCTAGCCTAGCAGCGGCGTGCACTAAGCGCGGTGCAAATTTGCTCGGTGCCAAAGAGACCAGCACGCGCGGGTTGGTGGCCCAGACCTCGCGCACTCCTTCAGAGGACCTAAAGGATCTAAGTTGAGCATCAACTGTATCGGCGACATGGCGCAGCACGATTTCCCGGAGCGCTACCAAATTGCTCTTCTTGAAGAAGTTTCTTAGCGCGCTATCAACCTTTTCCGCAGCATAAATTTTGCCGCCTTCAAGCCGCTCCAAAAGTTCCTCAGGGGAGACATCCACCAATTCGATTTCATCTGCACGGCTAAGAATCGAGTCCGGCACACTCTCTTGCACCTCGACGCCGGTAATACTCGAGACCACCTCGCGCAGCGATTCGATATGCTGCACATTGAGGGTCGTCCAAACGTTGAGCCCTTTAGCGCAAAGCTCCTCTATGTCCTGATAGCGCTTAGCGTGTCTTGAGCCGGGCGCGTTCGTATGCGCTAACTCATCAACCAGCAGCGTGCCGTTCTGTTGGGCCAGCGCCAGGTCTAGGTCTAGCTCTCGCAAACTAACACCACGGTATTCGACCACGCGCGGAGCCAGCATCGGAAGCTGTTTTGCCAGATCTTCGGTGTCCGACCGTCCGTGCGGCTCGATATAGGCAGCCACGATCTTGCGGCCCCGTTTCTGTTCTACCAGAGCATCGCTCAGCATCGCGAATGTCTTTCCGGCACCCGCGGCCATTCCCAAATATAGTTTAAGCCGACCTCGACCAGAACTGCGCTCCTCGGTCTCGGCATGACGGAGCAGGTCATCGGGATTTGGGCGAAGATCGTTCAAAATTTGGTCTCTAGTTTCGGCGCCTAACTTGACTGGAGGGGTGGCTGCTAGCTCCCGACACTGTTCCGTAGATCGACACTGTGCCGGCGATCGACAAGATCCCTACGACAACAGTCAGCGTTAACAGCACTCCCAACAGGTAACCCAACGGTTCACCCTGCGCGCCAATTCTAAAACACTTTAACGCCAATAAAGGACAGGCTCCAAGCACTATCGCTAATAAGAAGAGATCGGTGAGAGAACTCACAATTTTACCTTTGAGCAAGCCGATCCAGCTCCAAATTGACTGCCAACACGTTCACACCGGGATCGCCAAAAATTCCCAAAAAGCGGTTGACGGTATGGTCTCTGACTATCCGGCGGACCTCCTCCGGCGCAAGCTTTCGCGCCCGCGCTACGCGCAAGAGCTGAAGCTCCGCGTTACGGGGCGAAATATGGGGATCCAGCCCGCTCCCGGAGTGGGTAACCGCATCAGCTGGCAGGGGGACCTCCGGATCAAGCCCGTTCTCCCGTCGGTACTCCAAAGCCAGATCGGTTATTCCATTGTAGCTTTCATCCGTATCCGGAGTTGCAGGATCGTCGGCATTTCCTAGGATCAGCTTTCTACTGGTTGGCCCCAGGTTGGTGCCCCCCGATGCCAGAGCGTCATATCCCGCACCAGCTGCAGACGGACGGCCATGAAAATACTGCTCTGAATGGAATGCCTGTCCAATTAACTCTGATCCGACAACCCTTCCATCCCGCACAATTAAACTTCCGTTAGCTTGATACGGGAAGAATGCCTGGCCGAGCATCCCAACTAAGATAGGAAAACCCAAGCCGCAGAGCACCGTCAGCACTATGGTAACCAGGAAAGCAGGGATGAGTTGAGCTTTGATCATGAATCCTCCTATGCCAGATGCAGCGAAACTAACAACCGATCGAGCAACCATATCCCGGGAAAGGGGGCGATTAACCCACCCACTCCGTAAATTAACAGATTGCGCCGCAGAGTAGCGGCGGCGCTAATGGGCCGGTACGCAACTCCACGCAGAGCTAGCGGAACCAATGCTACAATGATCAGCGCATTAAAAATTACCGCTGCCAGCACAGCGGAGTTCGCGTTCGAGAGACGCATGATGTTGAGCGCCGCCAGCTGTGGATAAAAAGACACAAACATGGCCGGTACAATCGCAAAGTATTTTGCCACATCATTTGCGATACTAAAGGTGGTAAGAGAGCCGCGTGTAATGAGCATCTGCTTCCCGATCTCGACGATCTCGATCAGTTTGGTGGGATTTGAATCCAAGTCCACCATATTTCCGGCCTCTTTGGCTGCCTGAGTTCCGCTATTCATAGCGACACCGACATCCGCCTGCGCCAAGGCCGGCGCATCATTCGTGCCGTCACCGGTCATCGCCACCAAACGCCCCCCGGCCTGTTCGCGCCGAATTAGCTTAAGCTTCATTTCAGGAGTCGCTTCAGCCAGAAAATCATCAACGCCCGCCTCAGCTGCGATGGCCGCGGCTGTGAGTGGGTTGTCTCCTGTAATCATCACGGTCTTTATTCCCAAGCGGCGCAGCTGCTCAAAGCGGCTCTTCATTCCCCCTTTCACGACATCTTTGAGCTGTATGACTCCCAGGACACGGCGATCTTCTGCCACAACTAACGGCGTTGCGCCCTGCTTGGCGACCTCCTCTACCAAAGCAAGAATCGACTGTGGAATTTTTTCCCCCCAAGCAGCGACGAAGGCGGCAATTGCATCGGCTGCACCCTTTCTAATCTGCTTGCCAGCGAAATTAACGCCGCTCATGCGTGTCTGGGCCGAGAATGGCACGAACTCGGCACCCAAGGCCTCGATTTCACGCTCCCGGATACCATGGCGCTGTTTCGCTAGTATGATAATGCTGCGCCCCTCGGGGGTTTCATCGGCCAACGATGCCAGCTGAGCCACGTCTGCCAACTCCTTTTCCGACACTCCAGGAGCCGGCAAAAAAGCCGCGGCTTGCCGGTTGCCCAGAGTAATGGTGCCGGTTTTATCGAGCAGGAGTGTGTTAACATCTCCGGCCGCTTCAATGGCGCGTCCGCTCATGGCCAGAACATTATGCTGCATCACGCGATCCATCCCCGCAATTCCGATGGCGCTCAATAATCCTCCGATCGTAGTCGGGATTAAGCACACCAATAGCGCAATCATAACGGTAACGGTTGGGACAGCGCCGCCTGCACCCGCGCTGTAATATGAATATGGCAGCAACGTTACGGTCGCGATCAAAAAGACAATGGTGAGGCCCGAGAGCAAAATGTTAAGCGCGATTTCATTAGGTGTCTTCTGGCGCTTTGCTCCTTCAACCAAAGCGATCATGCGGTCGATAAACGATTCGCCGGGGTTGCTGGTGACACGTACGACGATGCGATCCGAGATCACCTTGGTGCCTCCCGTGACCGCGGAACGATCGCCGCCACTTTCCCTGAGCACCGGAGCTGATTCGCCCGTGATTGCGGATTCATCAACGCTCGCAATGCCTTCGACAATCTCGCCGTCAGCAGGAATCAGATCGCCGGCGCTACACTCAAACAGATCGCCTTTTCTCAAAGCGGCAGCGGGCATCAACTCGATTTCTTTGTTTTTTAGACGCTTAGCTATGGTTTCGGTCTTAGCCGCACGCAGTGTTTTGGCCTGCGCTCTCCCACGGCTCTCCGCCATGGCTTCGGCAAAATTGGCAAAAAGTACAGTGAACCAGAGCCACAGACAGATCTGCCCCACGAAAAGATGGTCCGCCCCAGGGTCAGAAAGGGCCGCAACGAAGTAGTAGCTGCTGATTATCGATCCGACTTCGACCACAAAGATCACTGGATTTTTGATGGTGTGTTTAGGGTTTAATTTAAGCAGCGCCTCTTTGAGGGAGCGCAGTATGGTAGGGGGGTCAAATAGTTTAGGTGGCAAATTCTTGCGGGTATTAATTACCGTGGGGGTGTCCATATTTTTCTCCTTACTGCAAAGTCAGCTGGTGCAGCTGAAAATGTTCGACGATTGGCCCAAGCGCGAGACCCGGAAAGAAGGTCAGGGCTCCTACGATTAAAATGGTTCCCACCAGCAACGCTGCGAAGGTTATCGAATCCGTAGGAAACGTTCCCGCAGATTCCGGTATGCGCTTCTTACGCACCAAGCTTCCAGCCATAGCCAACAACGGCAGAATCATCAGAAACCGCCCCGCCAGCATCGCAACTCCGAGCGTCAGATTGTAAAAAGGGGTGTTGGCGGTTATTCCAGCAAACGCCGAGCCGTTATTGCCGGTGGCGGAGGCGAAGGCATAGATCATCTCGGAGAGACCGTGCGAGCCCGCATTATTGACGTTGTTACGAGGCGCTCCGTAATATGCTGCACTGCTACCGACGCGATTCCATGCGCTGTCCTGCGGCAGATCGTAGGTGGAGGAGAGTGCCGAGAAACCCAGGATGCTAAACGCGCATACTAACAGCGCCAGCATCGCCATCTGTACCTCATAGCGTCCGATCTTTTTTCCTACGTATTCAGGGGTTCGTCCAACCATTAACCCGGCAATGAAGATCGCCAGCACGACGAACATCAACATGCCGTAGAGTCCGGCTCCTACACCCCCAAAGATCGCTTCTCCCGAAAGAATGTTAAAGAGCGGTACCAATCCGCCGATCGGCGTGAAGGAATCGTGCATCGAGTTAACGGCACCGCAAGAAGCAGCGGTGGTAACCGAGGCAAACAGGGCAGAAGCGGCGATGCCGAAGCGCGTCTCCTTTCCCTCCATGTTGCCACCCGGCTGCGACTCGTCTGCGCTCATTGCTATGCCGAGCTGCGCGAGGTGCGGATTGCCCGCTTGCTCGAACCCGTAGCAGACTAGCGCCCCAGCGATAAAGAGAGCTCCCATGGCTCCGAATAACGCCCAGCCTTGGCCCTGGTTACCGACCATTTTACCGAACATGTAGGTTAGTCCCGCGGGAATTAGAAAAATCAAAATCTTAGTAAGAAGATCTGAGGCCGCGGTGGGATTTTCATAGGGATGGGCTGAGTTGGCGTTGAAATAGCCGCCGCCGTTTGTGCCAAGTTGTTTAATGGCCTCCTGAGAAGCTACCGGCCCTTGAGGAACGATCTGTTGCGCTCCTTCCAAAGTCCGTATCGTTTGGGGTGCGGAAAAATTTTGAGGGGCACCGCTATGCACAAAGGCTAGAGCTGCAAGCAGCGCGATCGGGAATAGCACATACAACGAGCCCCGCACTAAATCGACCCAAAAATTTCCAAGGTCGTCGGTGTCGGCGCGAGAGAAGCCCCGGCTAAGCGCAACCGCCACCGCCATGCCGGCAGCCGCCGACATCCAATTATGCATAGCCAGCGCCAGCATATTCGAGAACATGGATACCGTCGCTTCCGGAACATATGATTGCCAATTGGTGTTGGTGGTAAATGACACCGCCGTATTGAAAGCCAGATCGGGTGTCACTTCGGCTGCACCGAAAGCTTGCGGATTTAGCGGCAACCAACCCTGCAGCCGCAAGAGCGCATAGCTCAGCAGCGCTCCCGCTAGGCTGAAAATCAAAAGCGCTGCGGAATATTCCTGCCAGCGCATGGTAGCTCTAGGATCGACTCGACAGACTCGGTATATCAACAGTTCCAATGGACGCAGAATGCGCAATCCGAACGGTATGCGTCCTTCGAAAACATTAAACAACAAGATCCCCATCGGAGCAGTGAGCAGTAAGATCGCCATGAAGTAGAGCAAGATCTCTGAAAGACCGTGAATGTTCATGTCAAAATTTTTCCGGATAAAGCAGTCCCCAAAACAGATACACCAGGAGGCCGATTACAATCAGCCCACACCAAAAATAGTCATTCATCGTCGCCTCGCTGAAGTGAAACCAGCCCCGCTATGTAGAGCAGGGCTAGCACAAAGAAGCCCGCCATAATTACAAGGTAGAAGAGGTCCATAGTTCGCTCTCAATCTGACAAAGTTCATGCATTCAGTATCGCATTGCCACGCATAAAGAAGTTGTAAGAGCGGTGTGCACTGCCATAAAAATCGCGTAAAAATTCCGCTGATGCTGATTTCAGAACCCCGCAATACCGCCGCAAGCGGATCGCCCTTCGGGCCTTACACCTTCTAAAGGACACGGCATTATCGACTAAGGGAGATAAGCTCGATGAACCCAGAGTCATCACGTCAGCCTGCACCCGCAGCTGCCGCGACACCTTTTATCAGCGTTGGGCGTGCCGAAGGCGAGGCGTTTGAACAGCTGAGAGCTGCGCCCAGCTGGGTGGTCGAAGCTGAGCGTCTTAAGACCGAACCTACAGACCCATTCCCGGCCTTAGAGATCCTGCTCGGAGCTCTCGACCAGACAGAGGCTAGGGACTGGCTAATTAGCGCGCTCTCAGCATCACAGCTTTGCGTCTTCGAGATCCCGGAGGTGCGCTGCAGAGCACTAGAAGAGTTACGGGCCTACTCTGAGCTACCTGACGTGCAGGAGTTGTATGTAAGGGAGCTAGAACGCGACCCTGCTGCCCAACAGTGTCAATCGATCGCCATCGAAGCCCTGAACGCAGCTCCGGAAATCGGAGATCAGGGATTGATCGATCGGCTGTGTCTACTGGTGGCTCAGATCGATTGCTCAAATCCAGCGCTGCGCCTTGCCAATCTCTCTCCAAAATTCAGCCGGTCCGCTTCGCCAAAGCTGGTACAAAGACTTTTAAAGGCCATTAGCGCAGGTCTAGATCAGCACGTTTCCCCTTTGACGCTCGACGGGCCAATTCGTGCGCTCGGAGTTAGCAATGCACGGGAAGCGACGGAGCAGCTCAAGGCGCTGGCTATGGGAGAAAGAATGGTGCGATTCAACTTCTTCGAAGAGATGTTTCGCTGCGGTTGTGGGGTGGGGCGTTCGTGTGGGTTCGTTTGCGGCGGTATTGGTGCGATGGCCGGACTCGTAGCTGGGATGAGTATCGGGGCAGCGACTCAACAACCGCTCTATTGTATAACCACCATGTTGGCAGGGACATTAAGCGGCCTGCTGACCAACGGATTTCTGAGGTTCAAAGATCGCCACAATCATTCGATCGCGGTCGATCAACATACTCAGGAACTGGCGGCAGCCGCCCTGAAAGGGTACCGGGATAAATATTACTGCCGATAGAGTCCCCCGCCCAGTCAGCGGCTTCTTAATTGAATAGCGGTCCAGGTCTGGTATGCTGGATTTTTTAATCTGCTGACACGGATGTTTTCCCCCAGCTCTACCAACGATCCGCATCTTCAGGCACCATCCTGCCCACCCGTCCCGCACCATGCTGCGCTAGAATTAGATCCGGATTTGGTCGCGGCCTGGAAAACAACGCTGGCCGCAATGGACCCGTTTGATCTGCTCTCCGGGCGAGAGCACTGTTTAAGCCGTCTCTTCGCGCTCTTAGACCAGCGCGGCGTTTTCGGCAGAGAATTTTTGTTGCTTGAATGCGGAGCCAGAC